>DASTYG010000092.1:0-23148 GCA_035765105.1 Glycomyces sp. | reverse complement strand
GCACTCGAACCGCGCGATCGGCAAGAAGCTGTTCATCTCCGACGGCGCGGTGGAGAAGCACATCCGCAACATCTTCACGAAGCTGGAGCTGCGCAGCGAGGACGGCGACCACCACCGCCGGGTCAAGGCGGTCCTGGCCTATCTGCGGTCCTGACCGGGCGCGCGCCTCAGGCGGGCTCCAGGAAGCCGCGCTCGACCAGGCGGCGGACGACCGGATGGAGCTGGGCGTAGAGCATCGCGGTCTCGGCGCCGTAGGTCTCGGCGAGCAACTGGACTTGCAGGCGCACCGGCGCGGTGCCGTCGCAGGCGCCGAGGAACGCCACGATCAGCGGGTCGACCTCCTCGGCGTATCGCATGCCGTGCCGCTGCTGGAGCCACTGCCGCTCGACCTCCCAGCCGTCGCCGCCGAGTGCGGCGGCCTGCTGGAGGGCGGTGCCCTCGGCGAGCCGCAGCTTCGACTCCCACAGCGTCTCAGGGGAGAGGTCGGCCTCGCGGAGGGCGAACCAGTCCGCGACGCGATCGGCCCACGGGGTCGCGACGGCGTGCCTGGCCTCCTCGCAGACGACCTCGCCGGAGCCTTCGACGCGGCGGAGGTTGACCATGCCGAAACCGACGCCTTCGACCTCGTTCTCGTCGAACCAGTCGAGCCAGGCCGCGGCCTGTTCGGCGTCGTGCTCCTCGCCGGAGTCGCGCTGCCAGGTGCGGACGTAGTCGAGCGGGTCGAGGACTTCGCGTTCGACCGCCCACGCCCGCACGCCGGTCGCGGGCAGCCAGGAGGCGACGCGCTCGCCCCATTCGGCGCCCCGCACGTGCAGCCAGTTCGCGAGGAACTGCATGGTGCCGCCGGGGTCGAGCAGGTCCGTCGCGGCGGCGGCGAGTTCGGCCGCGACGCCGTCGGCTTCGCGGCCGCCGTCGCGGTACGTCCAGCCGCCGCCGGGCGTGCCGACGACGAAGGGCGGATTGGCGACGACGAGGTCGAAGCGGCGCCCGGCCGCCGGCGCCAGCAGGTCGCCGCGGAGCAGTTCGAGGTCGACGCCGTTGACCTCGGCGTTGAGGGCGGCGAAGGCCAGGGCCCGGTCGCTCAGGTCGGTGCCGGTCACGCTCGCGGCGTGCCCGGCCAGGGCCAGGGCCTGGACGCCGCAGCCGGTGCCCAGGTCGAGCGCGCTGCCGACGGGGTCGCGAAGGGTCGCGTCGAGCAGCAGCTCGGAGGCGCCGCCGACGCCCAGGACGTGGTCGCGGGAGCGCCCGCCGGTGGTGTTGGGCCGCTGGTCGGAGAAGACCGCCGTCTCGCCCGCGAACTGGAGGCCCCAACCGGCGGCCACGCCGTCGCCTGAGCGGATCAGCAGCCCGCAGGCCAAGGCCTCGTCCAGGCCGAGCGGCGCGAACGCGGCGGCGGCGGCCCGCTCCGGCACGGCCGTGCCGACGGTGAAGAGCCTGGTCCACACGCCGAGCGGGTCGTCCCCGCAGGCGGCCAGGAGGGCGCGGTAGTCGCCCCGGGCCGCCGACGCCGCGGCGTCGGGGCCGTAGACGGCCGACGGCGCGGCCCGGCCGAAACCCGACTTCCGTCGGGCCTCGCCGAGCCGCGCCGCGGCTTCGCTGTCGAGCAGTCGCACCAGTTCTCGAAAGGACTAGTCGCGCGGCTTCTCGCGCATCTCGAAGGCTTCGATGATGTCGCCCTCTTCGATGTTGTTGTAGTTCTTCAAGGTGATACCGCACTCGTAGCCCTCGCGGACCTCGGTGGCGTCATCCTTGAACCGGCGCAGGGAGTCGATCGTCGTCTCCGCGACGACGCCGCCGTCCCTGACCAGGCGCACCTTCGCGTTGCGCTTGATCGAGCCCTTGGTGACGAGGCAGCCCGCGATGTTGCCGAACTTGGAGGAGCGGAACACCTCGCGGATCTCGGCCGAACCGAGCTCCGCCTCTTCGTACTCGGGCTTGAGCATGCCCTTGAGCGCGGTCTCGATCTCCTCGATCGCCTGGTAGATCACCGTGTAGTAGCGGATGTCGACGTTCTCGCGCTCGGCCATGTCCTTGACGCGACCCTCGGCCCTGACGTTGAAGGCGATGATCGTCGCCGACTCCTCGTCGCCGGCCGCGGCGAGGTTGACGTCGTTCTCGGTGACCGGGCCGACGCCGCGGTGGATGACCCGCAGCTGCACTTCCTCGGGGATCTCGAGTCCGACCAGGGCCTCTTCGAGGGCCTCGACCGAACCGGCGCCGTCGCCCTTGATGATGAGCGAGAGCGTGGTCCGCTGGCCTTCGGCGATGCGGTCCATGAGGTTCTCGAGCGTGGTGCGCGAGGCCCGGGCCGCCTGCTGGGCGGCGCGGCGCCTGGCCTGCCGCTGCTCGGCGATCTGGCGGACCGTGCGGTCGTCGTCGGCCGAGAGGAACACGTCCCCGGCCATCGGGACCGAGGCCAGGCCCTGCACCTGCACCGGGTACGACGGGCTCGCCTCGTTGACGCGGTTGCCGTCGGCGTCGAGCATGGCGCGGACGCGGCCGTAGGCGCCGCCGGCGACGATCGAGTCGCCGACGCGCAGCGTGCCCTTCTGGACCAGGACGCTGGCGACGGGGCCGCGGCCCTTGTCCAGGTGCGCCTCGATCGCGATGCCCTGCGCGTTGCCTTCGACCGGTGCCTCGAGTTCGAGGGCGGCGTCGGCGGTGAGCAGGACCGCTTCGAGCAGCTCCGGGATGCCGATGCGCGGCTTGGCGGCCACGTTCACGAACATGGTGTCGCCGCCGTACTCCTCGGCGACCAGCCCGTACTCGGTCAGCTGCTGGCGGACCTTGTCCGGGTTGGCGTCGGGCAGGTCGGTCTTGTTGACCGCGACCACGACCGGCGCGTTGGCGGCCTTGGCGTGGTTGAGCGCCTCGACCGTCTGCGGCATGACGCCGTCGTCGGCCGCGACCACGAGCACCACGATGTCGGTGACGTTCGCGCCTCGGGCCCGCATGGCGGTGAACGCCTCGTGGCCCGGGGTGTCGATGAAGGTGATCGCGCGGTCCCGGCTGTCGTGCTCGACGTGGACCTGGTAGGCGCCGATGTGCTGCGTGATGCCGCCGGCCTCGCCCGCGACGACGTTCGAGTGCCGGATGGCGTCCAGCAGCTTCGTCTTACCGTGGTCGACGTGGCCCATGACGGTCACGACCGGCGGACGCGGCAGGGACTCGGCGGACTTGGCGTCCTCGTCGAGGTCGATGCCGAACTGCGCGAGCAGCTCCTTGTCCTCTTCCTCGGGGCTGACGACCTTGATGTCCCAGTCCAGGTGCGCGCCGAGCAGCTCGAGCGTCTCGTCGGGCACCGACTGGGTCGCGGTCACCATCTCGCCCAGGCCGAACAGCTCTTGGACGAGCGTGCCCGGGAGGGTGCCGATCTTGTCGGCGAAGTCCGACAGCGACGCGCCGCGCGGCAGGCGAATGGTCTCGCCGTTGCCCCTGGGCGCGCCCGACTGCATCTTCGGCGCCGAGAGGTTGTCGAACTCCTGGCGACGCTGACGACGCGACTTGCGGCTCTTGCCTCGGGGGCCGCCGCGACCGAACGCGCCGGCCGCGCCGCCGCCTCGGGCCTTGCCGCCGCCGCCCGCACGGCCGCCGCCACCGCGGTAGGGGGCCGGAGCGGTCGAGGGACCGGTGCCGCCGCCACCGCCGGCGCCGCCGAACGTGCCGCGGTAGTTGCCGCCGCCGCCGGAGCCGCCGCGACCGCCGCCGCCCGGACGTCCGCCGCCGCGGCCGCCACCGCCGCGTCCGCCGCCGCGGCCGCCGCCGTCACGCCCGCCGCCGGCGGGTCGGGACGGCATCATGCCGGGGTTCGGGCGCGGGGGCATCATGCGCGGGCTGGGACGCGGGCCGCCGGGGCGCTCGCCGCCCTCGGCCGCGGGACGCGGCTTGGCGCCGCCGCCGCCGGGGGTGATGCCGAACGGGTTGTTGCCGCCGGGCTTGGGGCCGGGCCGCGGTCCGCCGGGCTTGGGCGCGCCCTCGGTGCGCGGGGCGGGCTTGGGGCCGGGCTTCGGGGCCGCCGGCTGGGCGGCCCGCTTCGCGGCCTCCTCCTGCTGCCGCTTGAGCAGCTCCTCGGCGCGCTTCTGCTCCGCGGCGACCTCGATCTCACGGGCGCTCGCGGGCTTGGGCTCGTTCACCTTCGGCGGCGCCGGGGTCGGCGCGGGGCCGGGCTTGGGGCCCGGGGCCTTCGGGGCGGCCGCACGCTTCTTGGCGGGCGCCTTCTTCGCGGCCTTGACGTCGGTCTTGGCCTGGGCGATCTTGGCGGGGCTGGGCGCCGCCGGGCGCGGCTTCGGGGCCGCTTTCGCCGTCTCCTGCGCCGGTTCGGCCGGTTTGGCCGCCGGCGCCGCTGGAGCGCCCTTTCCGTCGGCGTACTGCTGGCGCAGTCGACGCGCCACGGGCGCCTCCACCGTGCTCGACGCTGACTTCACGAACTCGCCCATGTCACTGAGCTTGGCGAGCACTTCCTTGCTCGTCGTGCCCAATTCCTTCGCGAGTTCATGTACGCGGGGCTTACCTGCCACTGCTCTCCTCACTTCGAGGTCGCACGGGCAGCGCCCGCCGACCTCATCTCTCCACTTGCAACCAGTTCATCGGAGGAACTTCATCGCGTGGTCTTCATTCGGTCTCTACCTGCTTCGTGTGCGGGAGTCGGTCTTTCGGCCGTCTCCGACTCGACATGGGCTCGCACCGCCGAGGCGTCCACCGCTCCCTCTATTCTGAGGGAACGAGGGAACGCACGCCTGCGAACTGCCTGGTCAAGGCAGTTCAAATCGTGGTGCACATGGGCTCCGCGGCCGCTGAGGCGGCGTTTCGGGTCCGGAATCAGGCGAGTCACGGAACCCTCAGAGCGGTGAACGACGACGCGCAGCAGCTCGGAAGCCGTAGCGCGTTCCCGACATCCCACACAAGTGCGGATTGTCGGCGCGTTGCGTTGCGATCCGTTGTTCAGTCTACCTCCCGGACTAGCGACCGCCACCGGCCGGGCCTGTCTCCTCCTTGGCCCCACCCGCCACGTGCGCATCCGATTTGATGTCGATGCGCCAGCCGGTCAGGCGCGCGGCCAGGCGCGCGTTCTGGCCTTCGCGGCCGATCGCCAGCGACAACTGGTAGTCGGGGACGACGACCTCGGTGGAGCGGGTGGCCTCGTCGACCACGCGTACGGAAAGCGTCTTCGCAGGCGAGAGGGCGTTGGCGACGAACTTCGCGGGGTCGGCGTCCCAGTCGACGATGTCGATCTTCTCGCCGCCCAGCTCGCTCATGACCGCCCGGACGCGCGAGCCCATGGGGCCGATGCAGGCGCCCTTGGCATTGACGTCCTTCGTTGTGGCGCGGACCGCGATCTTGGAACGGTGACCCGCCTCACGCGCAATGGCGGGAATCTCAACGGCGCCCTCGTCGATCTCGGGCACCTCGAAGGCGAACAGCTTCTTGACCAGCGCGGGGTGGGTGCGCGAGAGCGTCACCTGGGGGCCGCGGGCGGTCCGGTTCACCTGGATGACGATGGCGCGAATCCGCTTGCCGTGGTCGTAGGACTCGCCGGGCACCTGCTCGTTGAGCGGCAGCGTCGCCTCGATCTTGCCCAGGTCCACAGTGATGATGCCGCGTTCGTTGCGCTCACCGTGCGCCTGGACGACGCCGGTGACGATGTCGCCCTCCTTGCCGGAGTACTCCCCGTAGTTCACCTCGTCGGCGGCCTCCCGCAACCGCTGGAGGATGACCTGCTTGGCGGTCTGGGCGGCTATGCGGCCGAAGCCCTCAGGGGTGTCGTCCCGCTCGGAGACGACCTCGTCCTCGTCGTCGAGCACCGGCACGAGAACGGTGGCGTCGCCCGAGGTGCGGTCGACGACCACGCGGGCGCGCTCATCGGCGCCGGGCGTGTGCTTGTAGGCGGTCAGCAGCGCCGATTCGATCGCGCCGAGGATTGTCTCGAAAGGGATATCGCGCTCGCGTTCCAATGATCGCAGCGCTGCCAGGTCGATGTGCACCCGTTCTCCTTAAAGTCTTGAGTTGTCCTCGCCGGAGCCGTCGTGCGCGCGAACTCCGCATCCTCGGATGCCTACTTGAGCTCGATCTGCACCTTGCCGGGCCCCAGCTCGGCATAGGTAGCCGAACGGCTCTCGCCGTCGACTTCTAGTTCAATCCCCCGCTCGCTGGCGGCCACGACTCGCCCGATGACGGGCTCCTCCCCGATGTGCACGGCCGCCAAGCGCCCAATATTACGCCGCCAGTGACGGGGCTCGGTAAGCGGACGGTCCACCCCCGGAGAGGACACTTCCAGGGTATAGGCAGCGCCGGCGAACGGCCCTCCCGTGCCGTCGTCCGAGTCCAGGGCCTTCGAGACGGCCTTGGAGACGACCGCCACATCGTCGAGGTTCACGCCGCCGTCGGCGTCGACCAGTATGCGCACCAACAGCCTTCGGCCGGCCTTGGTGACGGTGAGGTCCTCCAGGTCGTATCCGGCCTCCGCCACGGCGGGGGCGACGACCGCCTCCACTTCGGCTCGCTGCTTCGACGTCATCGGCGCTCCTTCTCCCTCGGTTTATTTCGCCGAGATTATCCGCCCCGCCGCAGAAACGAAAGTATGCCTGCGAAACTGGGGGGGTGTTCACGACCCGACGCGGACTCCTCGTCGGTGCGGCCGTTCTCGCAGCGGCCGGATGCACCGAGACTCCTGCCAAGATCATAGATTCAGACGACGACCTCACCACCGCGCTGCGACGGGCCCGGGCCCTCTCCCGGGCCGCCGAAGCGCTCGGCTACGACGATGTCGCCGCCGACCACCTCGCCCACGCCGCGACCCTGGAGCGGCTGCTCCTGCCCCGCTCGGTCGGGGACGGCGACGCCGAGGAGCCCATCGCCGACGCGGTGGCGCTGGCCGAGGCCGAGACGGCGGCCAGCGGCGAGGCCCGCGAGGCGTGCCTGACGACCACCGGCGACTACGCGGTGCTGTTCGGCGAGATCGCCGCCAGCCGCGCGGCCCATGCGGCGGTGATCGCATGACCCCCGTCGACACCGGGCTCGCCGGCGAGTACGCCGCGATCTACGCCTACGGGACCGCCGCGGTGCACTTGAGCGGCGCCCTGCGCGACCTGGCCGAGGCGCTGGAGGCCGAGCACCGCGACCGGCGCGACGCGCTGCTGGGCTTCTACGACGGCCACGGCCTGGAGGCGGCTCCGGCCCAGCCCTCCTATGACATCGCCCCGATCGAGGACGCCGAGACGGCCCAGGCGCTGCTGCTCGACGTCGAGGAGCGGCTGGCCACCGCCTGGCGCGCGGGCGTGGCCTCCGAGGACCACGCCGAGCGGGAGATCTGCTTGAACATGCTCGTGGAGTGCGCGAAGGCGCTGGCGCGGTGGCGGATCGCCCTCGGGTCGTCGGCGGCCGAGCCGTGGCCGGGGAGGCCCGCCGACTGAGCGTACCTACCGGGTACATAGCAACATACTGAATATGCGATACTCGGTATCTCTCACTACCATGCGAGGTACCACATGAGTGTCAAACACAGCCTGCTCGCGCTGCTCGAGCGCGGCCCCGCCTACGGTTATCAACTGCGGGCCGCCTTCGAGAGCGCGACCGGTTCCACCTGGCCGCTCAATATCGGCCAGGTCTACACCACCCTCTCGCGCCTCGAACGCGACGAGATGGTCGAGGCGCTGCCCGAGAACGAGTCCGGGCAGCGCCCCTACCGCATCACCGACGCGGGGAGGCGCCACCTCGCGGGCTGGTTCGCCTCCCCCGTCAGGGCCGCCGACCGCCCCCGCGACGAGCTCACCATCAAGCTCGCGCTGGCCGTCACCACGCCCGGCGTCGACGTCGCCGACGTCATCCAGCGCCAGCGGACCGCCACCCTGCGGACGCTCCAGGAGTACACCCGGCTCAAGGCCGACGACGGCGCCGACCTCGCGTGGAAGCTCGTCCTGGAGTCGATGGTCTTCAAGGCCGAGGCCGAGGTCCGCTGGCTCGACCACACCGAGGCCGTCGTCGCCCGCGCCGAACTCCCCGCGCCGTCCCCTTTCGGACCCTACGAGGACAGCGCTGAACCCTCCGTTCCCGTCGAAGAGAAGCGATAGGCATCCCACCATGACCGTCCTGGAACTGCGGAGCGTGAGCCGTGTCCACGGCGACGGCGAGAACGCCGTCCACGCCCTCCTCAACGCCGACCTGACCATCGGCGCCGGTGAGATGGTGGCCATCATGGGCCCCTCCGGCTCCGGCAAGTCCACCCTCCTCAACCTCGCCGGCGGCCTCGACGGGCCCACCTCCGGCGAGGTGTACGTCGAGGGCACCGCGCTCTCGACGCTCTCCAAGAAGAAGCTGGCCGCACTCCGCCGCCGCCACGTCGGCTACGTCTTCCAGGACTACAACCTGGTGCCGAGCCTCACCGCCGCCGAGAACGCGGCCCTGCCGCTCGAACTCGACGGCACCGGCGTCGGCAAGGCCCGCAAGGCCGCCCTCGCCGCCCTCGAAGAGGTGGGCCTCGACCCGAAGATCGCCGACCGCTTCCCCGACGAGATCTCCGGCGGCCAGGCGCAGCGCGTCGCCATCGCCCGCGCCCTGATCGGCGAGCGGCGCCTGGTGCTGGCCGACGAGCCCACCGGCGCGCTCGACTCGGCCACCGGCGAGGACGTCCTCAAGCTCCTGCGCAAACGCTGCGACGAGGGCGCCGCCGGGCTCCTGGTCACCCACGACGCCCGCCACGCCGGCTGGGCCGACCGGGTCGTCTTCCTGCGCGACGGGCGGATCGTGGACTCCTCCTCGCCGCTCGACGAGCCGGAGTCGCTGCTCGAAGGGGCCGAGTGATGTTCTCAGGCCTCAGGCTCGCCTTCCGCATCGCCCGCCGGGAGGCGCTGCGGTACAAGGGCCGCTCGGCCCTGTCGATCGCCCTGCTGGGCATCCCGCTGCTGGGGGCCTCACTGGCCGCCACCGCCTACGACACGGTGACGCTCTCCGACGTCGAGGAGGTCGAGCAGACGCTCGCCGACGCCGACGCCTTCGCCCGGTTCGACTGGGAGGGCGTCCCGATCGTCCAGCGCACCTGGACCGACGACTGGCCCTGGACCGAGGCGGCCGACCCCGACACCGACTTCACGGAGGGGCGGGAGGTGCCCCGGTCCGAGATCCTGGCCGCGCTCCCCGAGGGCACGTCCATGGCCCCCTACGCCCTCAGCGGCTTCAGCAGCTCGCTGCGGGTGGAGACGCCCGACGGCGTCGGCGGGATCGAGACCATGGGGTACGACCTGTCCGACCCGCTGTACGAGACGGCCGGACTGGAGTACCTCGAGGGCGGACCGCCCGAGGAGGGCGAGATCGTCCTCTCCGGCGCCGCGGCCGACTACCTCCGGCTCGGCGTCGGCGACGCGGTGACCTCGGCCGAGGGGCGGGAGTACCCGGTCAGCGGCATCGTCGAGCTGCCGTGGGACCTCAACACCAGGTACGCGATGGGCGCCGACTTCCCGGCCCCCGACTACAGCTGGCTGATCGACACCCCCGAGGCGTTCACCTACGAGGACGCGCTCGCGCTCAACGAGCTGGGCATCAGCGTCTGGGCCGGCACCCTGGCCGCGAACCCGCCGACCCCCGAGCCCGACTTCGGGACCGCTCAGGGGGACACGCTCATGGTGTACGGGCTGCTCGTCACCGTCGTCGTGGTGGAGGTCGTCCTGCTGGCCGGCCCCGCGTTCGCGATCAGCACCCGCCGCCGCGCACGCGAGTTCGCCATCATGAGCGCCGCCGGAGCCGCGCCGAAGCACCTGCGGGCCACCGTGCTCGCCGGCGGCCTGATATTCGGCCTCATCGCGGCCGCCGTCGCGCTGACGGTCGGCATCCTGACCGTCTGGGCGCTGATACCGGTGCTCGAGGGATTCGTGGGGCACCGCAGCGCGGGCCTGCAGGTCATGCCGGTGATGCAGTCGTCCCTGGTCGCCTTCGCGATCGCCACCGGGCTGCTCTCGGCCCTCGCGGCGGCGGTGAGCGCCTCCAAGGTGAACGTGGTCGCGGCCCTGGCGGGCCGCACGCCGCAGCGCAAGGTCCGCAAGCGCGGGCCGGTGATCGGGCTGACCGTCCTCGCCCTCGGGATCGCGGCCGGATTCGCCGGGATCGCCCTGTGGAGCGTGCCGCTGATGGCGGGCGCGATCGTGGGCATCCAGCTCGGCCTGGTCGCCTGCACGCCGATGCTGGTGTCGCTGGTCGCCAAGCTGGGGCGGTGGCTGCCGCTGACGCCGCGCATGGCGCTGCGGGAGGCCGGGCGCAACCGCGGCTCGACCGCCCCGGCGATCGCGGCCGTCATGGGCGTCGTGGCCGCGGGCGTGGCCATCTCGCTGACGGTCACCGCCGACTCCCACCGCTCCGAGCAGTGGCAGGCGCACGAACTGGCGCAGGACTCGCTCTCGCTGCACCTGTACCACCCGGGCGAGTACGACGAGGCCGCGCGGGAGGAGGCCCCGGACTTCGCGGCCGGGACCGCGGCGGCGACGCAGATCCTCGAACGGCACCTGGACGACCTCGAGATCCGGCCGATCACGCAGTACGACACCGCCGCGATGTGCGAGGACCCCGAGGCGGACGAGGACACCGGCTCGTACTGCCACTTCGAACTGGTCCGCCCCGAAGCGCACCAGTGCGTCTACTGGTCGATGGCGACCGACACCAGCGAGGAGACCGCGGCCGCGGCCGAGGCCGCGCGGGAGGACCCGCACTGCGACGAGGACGTCTCGTCCCACGGGTACGCCTCCGACCGGTTCCCCGTCTCGACCGATCCGGCGATCGTGTCCAACTACTCGGAGCTGGAGGGCGCTGAGCTCGACGCGGCCATCGCCCACCTGGAGTCCGGCGGCGTCCTCGTCTCCGACAAGTGGGCGATCACCGAGGAGGGCACCGCGACGCTGCGGATGACCAAGGAGACGTGGAACGAGGGCGGCTCCGAGGAGCCGGCGGTGGAGACCTTCTTCGAGTTCCCGGCCATGGAGGTCGACCGGGGCCTGTTCGGCTACGACCAGGTGTTCCTGGGGCCCGCCGCGGCCGCGGAGATGGGCCTGGCCGAGGCCGAGTGGAACCAGCGGTACCTGGTCTCGTCCTCCACCGAGGTGACCGGGGCGGTGCAGGAGGCCATCGCGGCCGAGTTCTCGCAGGGGTACATCGCCGGCTTCGAGATGGACTTCCGGGTGACCGACTACCGCGACATGTTCATGTTCTACTTCATGCTGGCCGTCTCGCTCCTGTGCGGCATCGTCGCGCTCGGCGCCACGGCCGTCTCGACCGGCCTCATCATCGCCGAGTCGAAGCAGGACATGACCACGCTCGGGGCCGTCGGCGCCGAGCCGAGGGTCCGCAAGCGGTTCGCCATGTGGCAGACGGTCGTCATCGCCTGGCTCGGGGCCGGGCTCGGGACCGTCGCCGGGCTGATCGGGTACGCCCTGATCAGCGAGGCGCTGAACCGGAACCTCAAGAACAACTACCCGTTCGAGGTGCTGTACGGCTGGGAGCTGCCGTGGGTGAACTTCGGGATCTCGCTCCTGGCGGTGCCGCTCATCGCGGCCCTCGGCGCGCTCCTGTTCACCAAGGCGCGGCTGCCGAGCGAGCGGCGGCTCACGTAGCGGGCGACCGCGAGCGCGGGGCCCGAGGACGCCGGAGGCGGCGTCCTCGGGCCCCGCGGCCGTGTCAGCTCTGGCCCGCCGGGGTCCCGGCGGCCGGGCCGCCGCCGGTGGGCATGGTCAGGATCTCGGCGCCGTCGTCGGTGACGAGGATGGTGTGCTCGAACTGGGCCGACCACTTCCGGTCGCGCGTGACGGCGGTCCAGCCGTCGTCCCACATCTCCGGCGCGGCCGTGCCGAGGTTGATCATCGGCTCGATCGTGAACGTCATGCCGGTCTCGATCTCGACGTCGAGCCGGGGGTCGTCGTAGTGCGGGACGTACAGGCCCGAGTGGAACGAGGTGCCGATGCCGTGGCCGGTGAACTGGCGGACCACGCCGTAGCCGAACCGGGAGGCGTAGGCCTCGATGACCTTCCCCACCACGTTCAGCCGCCGTCCGGGCTTGACGGCCTTGATGCCGCGCATCGTGGCCTTCCACGTGCGCTCGACCAGCAGCCGCGCCTCCTCGGAGACGTTCCCGGCCAGGAAGGTCGCGTTGCAGTCGCCGTGGACGCCGCCGATGAACGCGGTGATGTCGACGTTGACGATGTCGCCGTCCGCGACCTCCGTCGAGTCGGGGATGCCGTGGCAGATGACCTCGTTGAGCGAGGTGCAGCACGACTTCGGAAAACGCTTGTACCCCAAGGTGGAGGGGTAGGCGCCGTGGTCGCACAGGTACTCGTGGGCGATGCGGTCGAGCTCGTCGGTGGTCACGCCCGGCGCGACGGCCTTGCCCACCGCGACGAGCGCGTCGGCGGCCAGCCGGGAGGCGACCCGCATCCGCTCGATGGTCTCGGCGTCCTTGACCTCGGAGCCGCGGAAGGGCTGCGGGAGCGGCTTGTCGACGTACTCGGGCCGCTCGATGGACTCGGGGACGGGTCGGCGCGGGCTCTGCCGGCCCGGGCGCAGAACGGGACGAACACTCATCGGGCAAGCCTATCGCCCGTGCCGCCTCGGGCCCGTGGGACGTCTGCGACATCGTTACCGATACGCCGCCGAAATTCACCGCCCAGAACAGGAAAACCTCTTGCGTTCCGCATGGTTTCCCAGCATGCTGAGGTGCACGCCGGCGTCCGCCGGGCGGGACTCGCCGGTCCCGCTCCGATGTCGCGGGCGCCGTGAGGCTTTCGAAACCGAGCCGGTGCGGGGCGCAGCTCCCGTGGCAGTGCCGCGGCCCCTGTTTCCGCAGGGACCGCGGTGTACGACACCTCCCGCGGTCGAGCGCCCCGCCTGTCCAACCCAGGTGATGGAGGCAGCCGCTCCGCACCGGCTCACATATCCGGGCCCGGCCCAGTGTAGGGGCCGCGTGCCCGCCGCCCCGCCGTCAGGCCGCCTCCAGCGCCTCGGCCGCCTCGTCGGCCTTCGCCCCGTCGGGGCCGGCGTCCTTCCTGGAGGGCTTGCCGCCCTCGGCCTCCTTGGCCGCCTCGGCGGGCTCCTCGGCCGCGAGGTCCTGGGCCATCCGCTCCCAGAGCATCCCGCCCGAGTGGGCCAGCGCGCCCACGATGGAGGGCACGAACGGCAGGACCCAGTCGGCGAGGAAGCCGTCGTGGGGCATGTTCAGCACCAGCATCGCCGAGCCCGCGCACAGCAGGCCCTGGAGGGTGCCGCGCCAGGCCGCGCGGGTGCCGTCGGCGACGGCGGCGCGGCGCTCCGAGGACGGGTCGTGGAATTCGCTGATCCCCACGGTGTCCCTGCGTCCGAGGTAGACGCCGACGACGGCCTGCACGGCGGTGCCGGCGATGACGGCGGCGATGAGGCTGTTCTTGGAGACCACGTAGACGAGGGCGAACAGCAGCCCGCCTCCGGCGATGGTGAGCGCGGCCCTGATCCAGTCGGTCTTCTCACCGGGATACCAGTAGTACTTGGTGACACCCTCGGATATCTGTCGGACGATCTTCCCCATGGCGGTGGCTCCCCCTTCGCGGGCGGCGACAAGGTCCGTGCCTGTTCGGCACGAATGTCATTATCGGGCGTCGCATCGGCCGGCACGGCGAATCCACCGAGTCGCCGAAGCCGATTTGCGCCCCGGGGGGCGCCTGGGTCGGCTTCGCGACCCGGTGGAGGATCGCGGCCTGCGTTCGCCTACCAGCGTAAGGAAAATCAGCGAAGATCGTAAGTCGTGAACATGACAGTCAGTGGACTTCGACGACCGGCCCGGCCAGTTCCTTCAGCTCGTCGGGGAGTTCGGCGCCCATCTCCTCGGCGAGGCGGAGGGCCTCCTCGATGAGGGTCTCGACGATCTGCGACTCGGGCACGGTGCGGATGACCTCGCCCTTGACGAAGATCTGGCCCTTGCCGTTGCCGCTGGCCACGCCGAGGTCGGCCTCGCGGGCCTCGCCGGGGCCGTTGACGACGCAGCCCATGACGGCCACGCGCAGCGGGACCGGCAGCCCCTCGAGCCCGGCGGTGACCTGCTCGGCGAGCGTGTAGACGTCGACCTGCGCCCTGCCGCACGAGGGGCACGAGACGATCTCCAGGCCGCGCTCGCGCAGGCCGAGGGACTCCAGGATCTGGTTGCCCACCTTGATCTCCTCGACCGGGGGGGCCGAGAGGGAGACGCGGATGGTGTCGCCGATGCCCTCGGCCAGGAGCGCGCCGAACGCGGCGGCGGACTTGATCGTGCCCTGGAAGGCGGGCCCGGCCTCGGTGACGCCGAGGTGCAGCGGGTAGTCGCACTGCTCGGAGAGGAGCCGGTAGGCCCTGATCATGACGACCGGGTCGTTGTGCTTGACCGAGATCTTGATGTCGCGGAAGTCGTGCTCCTCGAACAGCGACGCCTCCCACAGCGCCGACTCGACCAGCGCCTCGGGCGTGGCCTTGCCGTACTTGGCGAGCAGCCGCTTGTCGAGCGAACCGGCGTTGACGCCGATGCGGATCGGCGTCCCGGCGGCCTTCGCGGCCTTGGCGATCTCCCCCACCCGGTCGTCGAACTTCTTGATGTTGCCGGGGTTGACGCGCACGGCCGCGCACCCGGCCTCGATGGCGGCGAAGACGTACTTCGGCTGGAAGTGGATGTCGGCGATGACCGGGATCTGCGACTTCTTCGCGATGACCGGGAGCGCGTCGGCGTCGTCCTGGGTCGGGCAGGCGACGCGGACGATCTGGCAGCCGGTGGCGGTGAGCTCGGCGATCTGCTGGAGCGTGGCGCCGATGTCGGCGGTCTTGGTCGTGGTCATGGACTGGACGCTGACGGGCGCGCCGCCGCCGACCAGGACGCCGCCCACGTTGAGCTGCCGGGTCGGGCGGCGTGGGGCCAGCGGTTCGATTTCGGGGCGTTTCGAAGGAATACCGAGGTTCACAGCGGTCATCAGGCTATGCCGGCCAGACACTCCACCATTCGAGATGAAGTGGGAAGCCGACCCTCCTCTCAGGTTCTTACAGATTGACATGTTAGCTTGTTAACGTGGTGCAAGCGAGGAAGCGGGCCTATCGGTTCCGCTGCTACCCGACGCCCGCACAGGCTGAAAACCTGTCGCGGACATTCGGCTGCGCTCGCCTGGTCTACAACAAGGCCCTCGACGCACGCACCAAGGCGTGGTTCCGCCGCCGCGAGCGGATCAACTACAACCAGACATCGGCGTTGCTGACCAAATGGAAGCGCCGCAACGACCTCGCCTTTCTCAACGAGGTCTCCAGCGTGCCGCTCCAGCAGGCACTCCGGCATCTCCAGAGCGCGTACGCGAACTTCTGGGAAGGACGGGCGGCTTTCCCCTGCTTCAGGAAGAAGCGCCTGGCCGGATCGGCCGAGTACACCCGATCCGGCTTCACCTGGCGATCGGGCCAACTGCGGCTGGCCAAACACGCCGAGCCGCTGCGCATCCGATGGTCCCGGCAGCTGCCTGTCGGTGCCGAGCCCACGACGGTGACCGCCTTGCGCGACAGCGCGGGCCGTTGGTTCGTCTCGATCCTGGTCGAGGAAGACATCCCCGCGCTGCCGAAACGAGACGAAGCGATCGGTATCGACGTGGGCCTGTCGAGCCTGCTCACTCTCTCCACAGGCGAGAAGATCACCAACCCGCGCCATGAGCGCCGCGATCGCGAGAAGGTCCGAAAGCGCCAGCGGGAACTGGCGCGCAAGCAGAAAGGCGGCAAGAACCACCTGAAAGCGAAGCTGAAGCTCGCCCGCGCACACGCGAAGATCGCCGACCGGCGGCTCGATGCCATGCACAAGCTCACCACTCGACTGGTTCGCGAAAACCAAACGATCTGCGTCGAGGACCTGAATGTGCGCGGCATGCTGAGTGACCACGCTCTCTCCAGAGCGATCACCGATGCCTCGTGGGCCACTTTCCGGCGGCTTTTGGAGTACAAGGCCGAGTGGTACGGGCGTGAGCTGATCGCGATCGACCGGTTCCACCCCTCCTCGAAAGTCTGTTCGGTATGCGGGGCGACCCGGGTCGACATGCCGTTGGGCGAACGGGTCTTCCGCTGCCCCGACAAAGCATGCGGGCACGTCGAAGACCGCGACGTGAACGCCGCGAAGAACGTTCTGGCCGCCGGGCTGGCGGTTACCGCCTGCGGAGACGGTGTAAGACCCAAACGCTCCTAGCGTGCGGGCGACTGTCGACGAAACAGGAACCACCTCCTAGCGATAGGGGAAGCCCCTCCCATCGGGGAGAGGACGAAGCCAAGAGGCCAGTTTCCACCTTGTCGACGCGGATCAGTTAAAGATCGTGATCGGATTGACGATGTCGGCGGTGATCGTCAGCAACATGAACCCGCCGAGCACGATGATCACAGCGTAAGTCAGCGGCATCAGCTTCAAGTAGTCCACTCGGCCCGGGTCGGGCCTGCCCCGCTTGGAGGCGATCCAGGAGCGCACCTTCTCGTACCAGGCGATGGCGATGTGTCCGCCGTCCATCGGCAGCAGCGGCAGCAGGTTGAACACGCCGATGAAGTAGTTCAGGACCACCAGGAGCATGAAGAACATGGCCCACTGGTCGTACTGGACCATCTCGCCGCCCAGGCGGGAGGCCCCGACGACGCTGACGGGGGTGTCGTCGCCGCGCTCGGCGCCCCAGATGGAGTCCCACAGCGGCGGGATCTTCGAGGGCAGGTCGGCGAGCGCGATGAAGGTCTCGCGGAACATGTCGCCGGTGAAGGTGGCGGTGTCGCCGATGCCCTGGAGGGGCCCGGAGGTGACCGTGGCCGGGATCGCGGGGTCGAGGTAGACCGAGACGCCGAGGCGGGGGACGGTCTCGGTGGTGCCGTCCTCCAGCGGGACCTCGGCGGCGTACGGGGCGACCTGGAGGTCGTGCCGGACGCCGTCGCGCTCGACGGTGACGTCGGCCGGTTCGCCGGGGGTGAGGCCGCCCACGGCCTCGAGGAGGGATTCCCAGTCGGTGACGGCCGCTCCGGCGACGTCGGTGATCCGGTCGCCGTCGCGCATCCCGGCCTCGTAGGCGGGGCTGGGCTCGTCGGCGGCCGAGCAGGTGAAGCCGGCGGTGGCGTCCTCGGGCGGGAGGCATTCGGCGACGTCGACGGTGGAGGTCTCCTGGGACCGCTCGTAGGCTTCGGCGCGCTCGGGGTTGGCGATGCCGACGAAGGAGACGAGGATCCACAGCACCAGGAAGCCGAGGACGAAGTGCGTGACCGACCCCGCGGCGAGCACGACGGTGCGCTGCCACAGGGGCTTGCGCCAGAAGACGCGCTTGCGGTCCTCGCCGGTGACCGCTTCCTCCTCCTCTTCGAGGGGGGTCATCCCGACGATCTTGACGAAACCGCCCAGCGGGATGCCTTTGAGCCCGTATTCGGTCTCGCCTTTGCGGAAGGACCACAGGGTGGGGCCGAAGCCGACGAAGTAGCGGGTGACCTTCATCTTGAAGGCTTTGGCGGTCAGCATGTGGCCGAACTCGTGCAGGCTCACTGATATGAGGATCGCCAAAGCGAACAGGATGATCCCTGTGGTGTAGGCCAGCAACTCGTGACTCCTTCTATCGCTCCCATCGGGCCGACGCCCGAGGAAGCCTAAATCGGCGGCGCGTCCAACACTAGCTGGCGCGCGCACGAGCGCGCCCAGTTCTCCGCCTCGAGTACGTCTGCGACACTGCCGGGTCGGCCGAACTCCGGAGCGGCGTCGAGCACGGCGGCGACGGTGTCGACGATGCCGGGGAACGGCAGCCGGCCCTCGCGGAAGGCGGCCACGGCCTCCTCGTTGGCGGCGTTGAACACGGCGGGGTGGACGCCTCCGGCCCTCCCCGCGTCCTTGGCGAGGGCCACGGCGGGGAAGGCGGCCTCGTCGAGCGGCTCGAAGCGCCAGTCGGCGGCCGCGGTCCAGTCGACGGGGCGGGCCGCGCCGGGGAGGCGGTCGGGCCAGGCGAGGGCGTGCGCGATGGGCAGGCGCATGTCGGGAGGGGACGCCTGGGCGATGGTGGAGCCGTCGGTGAACTCGACCATCGAGTGGACGATCGACTGGGGGTGGACGACCACGCCGATGCGGTCGTAGTCCACGCCGAACAGCTCGTGGGCCTCGATGACCTCCAGGGCCTTGTTGACCATGGTGGCGGAGTTGATGGTGACGACCGGGCCCATGTCCCAGGTGGGGTGGGCCAGGGCGTCCTCGACGGTGACCTCGGCGAGCTGGTCGCGGGTGCGGCCGCGGAAGGGCCCGCCCGAGGCGGTGAGGACGAGCCTGGCGACGCGCTCCTCGCGGCCCGAGCGCAGGCACTGGGCGAGCGCGGAGTGCTCGGAGTCGACCGGGACGATCTGCCCGGGCTCGGCGATCGCCCGCACGAGCGGCCCGCCGGCGACCAGGGACTCCTTGTTCGCCAGCGCCAGGCGGCGCCCGGCCTTGAGGGCGGCGAGCGTGGGTTCGAGGCCGATGGAGCCGGTGATGCCGTTGAGCACGGTGTGCGCCGGGTAGGCGGCGAGCTCGGTCATCGCCGAGCGGCCCGCGAGGATCTTCGGCATCTTGAAGCCGCCGGTGTCCCAGCCGCGCTCCTTGGCGGCGGCGAACAGGCGCAGCTGGACGGCCTCGACGGCGGTGGCGTCCGCCACGGCGACGGCCTCCACGCCCAGGGAGACGGCCTGCTCGGCGAGCAGGGCGGGGTCGGTGCCCCGGGCGCCGAGGGCGACGATGCGGAAGCGGTCGGGGTTGGCGCGGACGATGTCGATGGCCTGCGTGCCGATGGAGCCGGTGGAGCCCAGGAGCACGATCTCGCGAATGTCGGTCACGGCGTCATTATGAGCCACACGGCTCTACCGGAACACCACCGTCTTGGTGCCGTTGAGGAGGATGCGGTCGTCGAGGTGGGCGGCGAGGCCCCGGGCCAGGCAGGTCGACTCCAGGTCGCGCCCGGCGGCCACGAGGTCCTGGGGGCGCATCGCGTGGTCGACGCGGGCGACCTCCTGCTCGATGATGGGGCCCTCGTCGAGGTCGGAGGTGACGTAGTGGCAGGTCGCGCCGATGAGCTTGACGCCGCGGGAGTGCGCCTGGTGGTAGGGGCGGGCGCCCTTGAAGCTGGGTAGGAACGAGTGGTGGATGTTGATGATCCGCCCCGGCAGTTTGGCGCAGAACTCGGGCGAGAGGATCTGCATGTAGCGGGCCAGGACCACCACGTCGATGCCCTCGGACTCGATGAGGTCGAGGACCTGCTGCTCCTGGGTGGCCTTCGCGGCGGCGGGGTCGGCCGCGTCGGCCGAGCCGACCGGGAGGTAGTGGAAGGGCACGCCCGAGGAGGCGGCCAGGTCGGCCCAGTCGGGGTGGTTGGAGACCACCGCGGCGGCCTCGCCGTGCAGGGCGCCGATGCGGAAGCGGTAGAGCAGGTCGTTGAGGCAGTGGCCCTGCTTGGAGGCCATGATGAGCACGCGCGGTTTGACGTCCCGGTCGTGCAGCTGCCATTCCATGTCGAACTCGCGGGCGATCTCGGCGAAGCCGACGGCCAGGTCGGCCCGGGCGCTCTCGGCGGTGAACTCCACGCGCATGAAGAACCGTCCCGAGCCGTGCTCGGAGAACTGCTGCGAGTCCTCGATGTTGGCGTTGCGGCGGGTCAGGAAGCCCGAGACGGCGTAGACGATGCCGAGGCGGTCGGGGCACGAGAGCGTGAGGACGAACTGGCTGGTCACCTCGCCAATGGTACGGGCCTCGCCGCACCGGCGGCAATGGAGTCCGCGGTGCGGGAGGGGCGGGCCGCGGCCCGCCCCTCCCGCGTCCGTTTAACCGATGGCGGCCTCGGCCTCGGTGATGAACTGCTCGGTGGCGGTGTCGGGCGTGAGGTCGCCGAACAGGAGCGGCTCGTAGACCCGCAGCATGATGTCGGGGATCTGGCCCGCGCCGATCGGCGGGACCGGCGGTCCTTCGACGAGGTCGGGCGTGAGCGCGGCGATGAAGTCCGCGCCCCGCTTGTCGGCGTCGGGCAGGGCCGGCAGGATGCGCTCGCGCTGCTCGAGGTTGGCCGGGAGGCCGCGGTCGAGGAGCGTCAGGTCCATCGACTCGTCGCTGTTGAGCAGGAAGTCGATCAGCTTGCCGACGGTCTCCTCGTCGCCGGTCTCGGCCGAGGCGGCCCAGAACATCGCCGGCTTGAGGTAGAGGCCCGGCTGGCTGCCGGAGGTCTCGCCGGGGACGCGCAGCAGCAGGAGCTCGTCGCCGAGGACCTGCTCGAGCGCGCCGACCTGGTTGGTCCAGTAGAACTCGGTACCTCCGTTGCCGGTGGCCAGCGGGGCCTGGTCCTGGCCGGCGGCGGCGCTCTCGACGATCTCGGTCGCCGAGGGGATGGCCTCGGCGGCCAGGAGGTCGGTGACCAGCGTCCACCACTCGGTCATGGTCTCGGGGGTGAAGCCGAGCCCGCCCTCGGGCGTGTAGAGGCTCTCCCCCCTCTGGCGCGCGAAGACGTTGAACAGCGCCTCGTTGTTGAACGAGACCGCGGAGTTGCCGACCTTGCCGGTCTTGGCCTTGATCTCGGTGATGAACGCCGCGAAGTCGTCCCAGGACCACGTCGTGTCGTCGGGCACCTCCAGGCCGGCCTCGTCGACGATCGTCGGGTTGACCAGCAGGCACAGGGAGTTGACGCCGGTGCCGATCCCGTAGGTCTTGCCGTCGAGCCGGCCGCCGGTCAGCACCGCCTCGTCGAGCTTCGAGAGGTCGATGCCGATGTCGTCGAGGGCGAGCAGCGTGTTCCGCTCGGCGTATTCGCGCAGGTAGCGCTCTTCGTGCTGCATCACGTCGGGGGCGTTGCCGCCCGAGACCGAGACGTTGAGGGCGTCCCAGTACCCGGACCAGTCGGCGACGGACTCCTTGATCGTGACGCCGTCGTTGGCCGATTCGAAGGCCTCGATGATCTGGCGGGTGTACTCGTGCCGGGGGTCCGAGCCCCACCACATCATCGACAGTTCCCCGGAACCGCCTTCGTCGTCGCCGCCGCAGGCGGCCAGCAGCGGAGCGGCGGCCGCTCCGAACAGGCCCGCCTTGGCGATCGTGCGTCGGCTCAGGCCCGAGGGGTTGGTGGACTTCATCGTCTCCATCCTTTCAGGAGGATGTTCATTGGTTGCCGTGTTACTTGATGCCGGTGGTGGCGATGCCCCTGACGAGGTACCGCTGGCCGGCGAGGAAGAACCCGAAGATCGGGCCCAGTGCCACGATGGACATCGCGAAGAGGGATCCCCAGGAGGTCGTCCCCTGGGAGTCGAGGAATAGCCGCAATGCCAGTGGCACGGTTTGCAGGTCGATGTCGCGGATGTAGATCAGCTGCGAGTAGAAGTCGTTCCACGTCCAGATGAACGTGAAGATGGCGGTGGTGGCCAGCGCGGGCACGCACAGCGGCATGATCACGCGCAGGAACGTGCCCCAGTAGCTGCACCCGTCGATCTGGCTCGCCTCGTCCAGTTCGCGCGGCAGGCCGCGGATGAACTGCACCATCAGGAAGATGAAGAAGGCGTCGGTGGCGAGCAGCTTCGGCACGATCAGGGGCCAGAAGGTGTCGATCCATCCGAAGTTGTTGAACAGGATGTACTGCGGGATGATCACGACGTGGATGGGCAGCATGATCGTGGCCAGCATGACCGCGAAGAGCATGCCCTTCATCGGGAAGCGCAGTCGCGCGAAGGCGTAGGCGGCCATGGAGCAGGAGACCAGGTTGCCGATGATGGAGCCGGCCACGATGACCATCGAGTTGAAGATGTAGCGGTGGAACGGGTGCGGCAGGGCGGTCCAGCCGTCGGTGTAGTTCCGCCACTCGAAGGTCGAGGGGAGCAGGCTCGGGTCGGAGAAGATCTCGTCGATCGGCTTGAAGGAGGCCGACAGCATCCACAGCAGCGGGTAGATCATGACCATCGCGAAGGCGATGAGGCCCAGGTGGATCAGTAGGCGTCGCAGCGATCCCAGCTCGCCGCGCTGCCGCTTGGGGCGCGCGGTGGGGACGCGGGCCGGAGTCTCAGTCACCATAGAACACCCAGAATTTCGACATGAGGAAGTTGAGGGCCGTGAACAGGCCGATGATCGTGAGCAGGAGCCACGCCAGGGCCGAGGCGTAGCCCATGTCGAAGGCGGTGAATCCGCGGTCGTAGAGGTAGAGCGTGTAGAACAGCGTGGAGTCCGAGGGGCCGCCCTTGCCGCCCGAGACGATGAACGCCTGGGTGAACGCCTGGAACGCGTTGATGATCTGCAGCACCAGGTTGAAGAAGATGATCGGGGTGAGCAGCGGGACGGTGATGTTGAGGAAGCGGCGCACCGGCCCGGCGCCGTCCACCCTGGCGGCCTCGTAGTACATGGCCGGGATCTGGCGCAGTCCGGCCAGGAAGATGACCATGGGCGAGCCGAAGGTCCACACGTTGAGGAGGATCAGCGTGTCGAGCGCGTAGTCGGGGTGGGAGATCCAGCCCTGGCCTTCGATGCCGAACAGGGCGAGGACCTGGTTGACCAGGCCCTCGGTGCCGAAGATCTGGCGCCACATGATGGCGATGGCGACCGAGCCGCCCAGCAGCGAGGGCAGGTAGAAGATCGAGCGGTAGAACGGCAGGCCGCGGACGCCCTTGTCGAGGATCATCGCGAGGCCGAGGGCCATCGCCAGCTGGAGGGGCACCGAGATGAAGACGTACCGGACGGTGACGCCGATCGAGGACGCCAGCCGGGGGTCGTCGAGCATCCGCTGGTAGTTCTCCAGGCCGATCCAGTTGGCGTCGCCGATGAGGCTGTAGTCCGTGAAGGAGAGGTACAGCGAGGCGATCATCGGCCCGACGGTGATGACGAGCAGGCCGACGATGAAGGGGGAGAGGAAGCTCAGCGCGGCCCAGTTCTCGCGCCGGCGGGCTGAGGTGCGGAGCCCTCGGCGGCCGCGCCTGCCGGGGGAGGCATCGGTTGCAGCCGCTGGTACCGGCGGTGCGCCGGTGCTGCGCCGTGCCGCGGGCGCAACTGCGACTTCGTTGTCGGTCATAGAGTCTTGAGGCCTTTCGGCGGGGGGTTGGGTCCGAATCACACCAGGCTATGCAACCGCTTGCCTAATTGTCAATGCCCCAACTTAAATTCCTGAATATCTTTGGTACCGCTTGCCGAGCGAAACGGGCATTCGCCCCGGTAGCCGGTCAGAACCC
>DASTYG010000091.1:0-24073 GCA_035765105.1 Glycomyces sp. | reverse complement strand
GCCGAGGTGCGCTTCGATGCGCCGTTTGTCCCCCGAGCCGGGCAGATCGGGCTCGGGGACGGACGCGATCGAGGTGAACACCGTGTGCGCCGCCCCGGCGGCGGCCGCCGCGTCGACCAGGCGGCGGCCCCGCGCGTACTCCAGGTCGCCGTCCCGCTCCTGGAGCCGGTATTCGGTGGGCGGCACCGCGAAGACGCCGTGGACCCCGGCCGCGGCGGCTGCGAGCGTCTCCGGCGAGTCGAGGTCGCCCACCACCGTTTCGGCGCCGTCGGCGGCCAGCGCCCGCGCGGCCGCGGCCTGCGGGTCACGGACCAGGGCGCGCACGGTCCAGCCCCCGGCCAGCAGTCGCCTCGCGGTGGCGCCGCCCTGCTTGCCGGTGGCGCCGGTGACGAGGATGGTCCTGTCCTGACGAGTCATGTCGTCCTCTCTGACTGCGAGTAGTATCGGGTCGGCCGACCCGATTGGACAAGCTACGCGCCGCCCGCCCCGCGAGCCAGTCCCCGAACCGAGGATTCATAACGTGCAGCGAGCCGTGACCGCCCCCGAGGTCTCCCGGTCCGACGCCCGGCGCAACCGCGCCAAGGTGCTGAAGGCGGCCCAGCGGGCCTTCGCGGGCGAGGGCTCCTCGGCCTCGCTGGGGGAGATCGCCCGGCTCGCGGGAGTGGGCGCCGGCACGGTCTACCGGCACTTCCCGACCAAGGAGTCCCTGCTCGAAGCGGTGATGGCGCAGCGGGTCGAGCGGTTGACCCGCCTGGCGGGCGAGTGCGGCGGCATGGACGACGCGGGCGCGGCGTTCTTCGCGTTCGTCACCGAGGTGATCACCTCGGCCTCCAGGAACAGGGACCTGTGCGAACTGCTCGAATCCGAGGACGGCTGGCCGCGAGCGGTGCTGCTGACCTCGGACCGGCGGTTCGTCAGCGCGCTCGCCTCCCTGCTGGCGGCGGCCCAGCGGGCCGGAGCCGTCCGGCCGGACCTGGACGCTGCCGGCGTGCAGACCCTCATCACCGGCTGCGTCTCCATGCAGCGCCTGCACTCCGAGCCGGACGAGCTGGCGCCGATGGCCGCCCTGGTGGTCGACGCGATGCGGTCCGGCACCGTTACGAAAACCGCGGCGGCACCGGAAATCCGTGACGAAAATGCTCCGGAGGCGGCGAAGCGTAACGGGCGCCGTGCCTCACCGGAGCGGGTCTGCGGCGCCTGCGGCGCGCCGATCCCCCGCACCGGCTCGGGCCGCCCGGCGCGTTTCTGCGGCGCGGCCTGCCGTCAGAGGGCCTACCGCAGCCGGAAGCGGGCCGCGGCGTCCTGACCGGCCCGCCTCAGTCCGGGACGCGGTCGGTGATGCGGTACTCCAGGCCCGCCGGGTCGCGGAGCACCTGCCAGGAGCCGAACCGCTCGAGCGGCACGGCCCCGAGCTCGCGGTGGCGCGCGGTCTCCGCCTCCACGTCCGAGCACGCCAGGTCGACGCGCGCGCGGACCGGCCGGTCCGGCTCGGCCTCGTCCAGGCGCTGGAACAGCAGCTCCAGCGGCATGCCCTCCGGCCGTTCGAGGCGCTCGAAGCCCGGCGGCCCGCTCGGCACGCGCGGGCGTCCGGTGAGCTGCTCCCAGAAGCCCAGCTCGTGCTCGTAGAGCTCGGGCGGGACGTCGAGGCAGAGCTGGTCGACGGCGCTGCGGTGCCCGCCGGGCCACCGGGCCGGGGCGGGCCTTCGCGACTGGCCGTCGTGCGCCACGACGCAGAACGTCATGGCGCCGGGGGACTGGAGGACCACCACGAGTCCTTCCTCCGCTTCGCGCACGATGGCCGCGCCGAGCCCTTCGGCCCGCGCGGCCTCCGAGGCCACGTCGTCCACGAGCAGGTCGAGGTGGACGGCGGCCCCGCCCGACTGGAGGCGCTGCACCCACAGGTACGGGTCGCCCCCCTGCGGCAGCAGGGCCGCGAACTCGTTGCGGTCGCCGTACGGTTCCGACAGGTGCGCATCGGTCACCTTGAGCCAGAACGTCGTCGCCGCCTCGAAGGTCTCGGGCGGGAAGTCCCAGAGCGCCATCGTCCATCGAATCGCCATGGCCCGAAGTCTAGGGGCGCGGTGCGGGAGTTTCCATGTCTTGGTGAACCTCCCGCGCCGCGCGGGTCGTCGTGCGTCGCTTCAGCCGCTTCTCGTCACGCACGGTCGGGCGCGCATCGCCGTCGTACAGTGGGATCGGACGGCCCCCTCGTCGAAGGAGAACGCGCATGAAGTGGCTCGACAAGAAGTTCAAGGCTTACCAGGACAAGGCATTCCAGACCTTCGAGGAGATGCAGGACGTCCCGCCCGAGGACCGCCAGGCGATGATGATGAACGTCGTCCAAGGCGCCCAGGGGCGTTACGACCCGGCCGCGGCGGCCATGCTGAGCAACCCGGAGACGGCCGCGTTCCTGGCGCTGCCGCAGGCCGAGCAGTTGCGCCAGCAGCAGGAGCTCCAGGCGCACGGCCAGAAGGTCCGGGCGCTGTGGGAGACCGGCGCCGACGCGCAGCTGACGATCGTCTCGCTCGAACCGACCGGCGCCACGCTGGGCGGGCAGCGCCAGTACACGATCGTCGTGCGGGTGGAGGGGCTCGGCGAGCCGTATCAGGCGTCGGTCGTGCAGGTCATCCCGCCCCCGATGTTCGCCCAGTACGCGGCCGGGGCCCGGTTCCGAGGCAAGGTCGACCCCGATGACCGCGCCGAGGTGGGGATCTTCGAGCGGATCGGCTGAGCCGTGGACGCGCCCGCCGCCCGAGGGGCGGCACAGGGCTCCGGCCCCGATGCGGCGAGACGGCGGCGGGCCCGGGTGTGGCTGACGGTGCTGATCCCGGTGACGGCGGCCCTGTACGCGCTGGTCGGTCATGCCTCGGTGTCGTTCCTCGACATCTTCCGGGTGATGGCCGTCGACGACCTCTCCGACTGGGACCAGGACGCGGACGGCCTGCCCGGCGGGATCACGCTGTTCATCGGCGCGGTCTTCGCCGCGGTGATCCTCGGGACCGCCATCGTGCGGCAGTCGACCACCGAGTTCGGCACGCTCAAGGCGGGGGCGGTCATGAGCCGGGCCGTCGCCTTCGGCGGCGTGGCCCTGGGGCTGCTCAACGCCTGGGTGACGGACCGGTGGACGCGGCCCGAAGCGGTGGGGCGGTTCGTCGCCGAGGACGGCGGCGAATCGGACTGGGGGCCGCTCGCCTGGATCGCCTACCACGCGGCATGGCTGCTGCCGCTGGCCTTCGGCGGCGCCGCGGTGGCCGCGCTGCTGTGGTTGGCCGGCTCCCACGGCCGCGGCCGGTGGGCGGGCACCAAGGCCGCGGAGATCAAGGAGCACGGGGTGATGATGCCGGGGACCATCCGCCGGGTCGAGTACACCGGCGAGTGGGTCGGAGGCGAGCCGCAGTTCGAGGTCACGGTGACGTATGTGGGCAAGTACGGTCCGCGGCAGGCGGTCGAGCGGTTCGTCACGCCCACGGTGAGCGCTCCGGTCCGCGGCGGGCTGGTGGACGTCTGGTACGACCCGCTCGGCGAGGAGGGCGTGGTGCTCATCGAGCTGAACGAGCGCAGCACCAGCTCCATGCTCTACCCGGACTAGCCTCCGCAGGCGCTCAGGCGGTCTCGCCGCCCGGGGCCAGGAGCCGTCGCAGCGCTTCGGTCTGGGCGCCCGCCAGCCGGTGCCGCTCGGCCTCGGCGAGGCCGTCCATATGGTTCACCGACCACTCGTCCATCGCCCACAGCACCGCCCTGACCAGCGCGCGCTGCAATGAGACCGGCAGCGCCCCGCTCACCGCGCCCGCCGCCCGGCCCGCCTCCAGGGCCCGGTCGATCCAGTCGTCGATGCGGGCCCGGGCCGCGTCGAGGGACGCGGGGGCGTCGGGCAGGTAGAAGAGCCGCGCCAGCGCCGTGAAGCCCGGACGGCTTTCGGCGGCCGCGGCCAGGCGGCGGGTCAGGTCCGCGACGCCGTCCCAGAAGCCGCCCGCTGCGAGTTCGGCCGGGGACGGCAGCGCCAGCGTCGCGGCCAGGGCGCCGCCGATGTCGGCGATCACCGCGCCGAACAGGGCCTCCTTCGAATCGAAGTAGTGGTAGAACGAGCTCTTGCTCATACCCTGGGCGCGGATGATGCGGTTGAGGGAGGCGCGCTCGTACCCCGCCTCGGCGAACTCCGCCGCCGCCGTCTCCAGCAGTGCCCGCCGCCGCTCGGGCGGCAGCACCCCGCTCTCGCGTCCCGTCATGCCCCCCAGCGTACTGGACCGGGTGGTCCAGCCGCGTGCTACGGTGGAATGGACCACCCGGTCCAATCTGTAGGGGAGCGACCATGCTGCAACCGACCCCGCTGCGCGACCAGATCGACGCCTCGCGCGGCGACCGGCTCCGCGTGCTCATCGTCGGCGCCGGCGTCGCCGGACTCACGCTCGCCGGGCTGCTCCGCCGCCGCGGCCTCCACCCGGTCCTGGTCGAACGGGCCGGACCCGACGCCCCGAGCGGCTACATGCTCGCCCTCATGCCCCTCGTCGACCCCGTGCTCGAAGCGCTCGGCGCCGTCGAGGCGTACACCGCCCGCAGCGTCGGCATGGACCGGTACCGGCTCCGGGACCGCCGCGGCGCCCTCATCGGCGAGACCTCCATGAGGGCGCTGCTCAGCGACTTCGGCGACTACCGCGGCATCGGCCGCGGCGAGCTCATGGACGTCCTGGCCTCCCGCGGCGGCCCCGTCAGCCACGGACTGACCGTCACCGCGCTCGAACGGCGCGGCCCGGCCGTCGCCGCCCGCATCGGCGGCACCGAGGCCGAGTTCGACGCCGTCATCGCCGCCGACGGGCTGCGCTCGGCCACCCGCGGGCTCGTGCTGCGGCCCGAGCGGGTGCGCGTCTGCGACACCGGCTGGGGCGGCTGGGTGGTCTGGGCCGGCCCCGACGCCGACGAGGACCTCGGCGAAGAGCTGTGGGGCGTCGGCTCCTTCGCGGGCACCTACCCCGTCAAGGACCGGATCGGCCTCATCGTCTGCGGCCCGCGCGAAGCGAAGGCCGCCGGGCTCGACGCCCTCGTCGCCCGGCTGCGCGCCCGGGCCCCGCAGGCCGGAACGCGCATGGCGCGGGTGCTCGCCGAGGCCGTCGACGGCCGCGAGCAGTACTACTGGTCGCTGACCGACTGCCGCAGCGACACCTGGTCGGTCGGCAGGGTCGGCCTGGTCGGCGACGCCGCCGCCGGATTCCTGCCCACCGCCGGGATCGGCGCCGCCATGGCCATGGAGTCGGCCTGGGTCCTGGCCGACCGCCTCGCCGACTGCGAAGCGGGCCGGGTCGAAGCGGCCCTGGCCGACTACGAACGGGCCCAGCGCCCCCGCGTCGAAGCCGCCCAAGGCAACTCGCGCCGACTCGCGCGCCTGATGTTCAACGAGAGCCGCGCGGCGGCGGCTGTGCGCGACACCGCCGCCCGCCTCCTGCCGCTCTCGGCGGCCCTCGGCCCGATCCGCAGGCTCCTGGAGACCCGGCCCGCCGGGCTCGGCTGAGCCGAGAACCCCGGCGGCCCTTCGCCTTCGACGCCGACCGGGCCCCGATCCGCCCCCCGCCCTCCAGGTGCGACGGACGGGCGGACACACCGATGACCGTTTTGAATGAGGCGTCGGGACCGCCGTGGACGTACGCTTGCACATGTGGGTGATCGCACGGATACCGCTTGTCAGGAAGCGCGCCTGCGGCGAGCGACCCTGGTCGACAAGCTGCGCGAACGCGGATCGATCCGGACGGCCGCCGTCGCCGCAGCGATGCTCGCCGTCCCCCGGCACCGCTTCGTCCCCGAGGCCGCGCTCAGGGCCGCCTACGCCGACGACGTGTTCGTCACCAAGCGCAACAACGAAGGCGACGCCCTCAGCTCGGCCTCCCAGCCCGCGATCGTCGCCGAGATGCTCGAACAGCTCGACGTCCGCCCCGGCCACCGCGTGCTGGAGATCGGCGCGGGCACCGGGTACAACGCCGCCCTCCTGGACGCCCTCGTCGGCCCGGACGGATCGGTGACCACTGTAGACCTCGACCCCGACAGCGTCGCGCGCTCGCGCGAGGCTCTCGACGCCGACGGCCGCCACCGCGTCCGCGTCGTCCACGCCGACGGCGAGACCGGCCACCCGCCGGGCGCGCCCTACGACCGCATCATCGTCACCGTCGGCACCTGGGACCTCCCGCCCGCCTGGTGGGACCAGCTCGCCGACGGCGGCCGCCTCGTCGCGCCCCTCCAGATCCGCGGCTCCGAGCACTCCGTCGCCTTCGACTACACCGGCGGCGTCCTGCGCAGCCGCTCCATCATCGCCTGCGGGTTCATGCCCATGCGCGGCATCGGCTCCCACGAGAGCCTGGCCGTGGAGCTCGCCGAGGGCCGCATCATCACCTTCCACGCCGACAAGGAGGTCGAGGCCGCCGGCGTCCGCGGCGTCCTCGACGAGCGCGGCACCACCGTCTGGACCCGCGTCCGCATCGCCCCCGGCGAGGAGGCGTCCCAGCTCTCGCTGTGGCTGGCCTGCGCGTTCAGCGGCTACGGGCGCATGAGCGCGCCCTTCGGCGACCACGGGACGCTGCGCCTCATGCTCCGCTGGGCCAACCCGGCCGTGGCCGACGGCGACGCGTTCGCCTACCTGGCCTGCCGCCGCGCCGCCGCCCCCGACGGCGCCGATGTGAGCGATATCGAGCTCGGCGTGCGCGGCCACGGCCCCGGCGGCGACGTCCTCGCCGAGCGCGTCGCCGACCAGATCGCCGTCTGGGACCGCGAATGCCGCGGCGACGTCCGCCTCCAGATCGGGGCCTACCGCGCCGGCGTCGGCCCCACCGTCGAGGGCCGGTTCGTCGTCCCCAAGCGGCACAGCCGACTCTCGATCCGCCTCGCCTGAGCCGAGGGCGGGGGTCCTACGACCGAAGGCGCACACCGGCCTGCGACTCGCGGCCGACGCCGCCGTCGGCGCCGCCGGGTAGCTTCGAGAGGCAACCGCCCACACCCAGCGGAGGAAACACCACCCATGTCTGCAACCAGCACGGCCGGAACCGATCCGGCCGCCACCGACGCGCCGCCGGGGGCCGAGGCCCCCGAAGCGCCCGAACGGGCCCCGATCACCCGGCTGTGGTCGTACGCCCGCCACCACCTGCGACTCCTCGCCGTCGGCGGGGCGCTCTCGTTCCTGGGCGGGCTCACCGGCCTGGTCCAGCCCCTCATCGCCATGGACGTCATCGAGGCGCTCTCCGAGGGCACCTCCCTGCGGAACCCGCTGATCCTGCTCACCGGCGTCGTCGTCATCGGCGGCGCCCTGGCCGCCCTCGGCCCCTACCTGATGCAGATCGCCGGGCAGGACGTGGTCCTGACCGTCCGCAAGCGCCTCATCGGCACCCTCGTGCGCCTCAAGGTCGCCGAGGTCGACCGGCTGCGCCCCGGCGACCTGGTCTCCCGGCTCACCTCCGACACGAACCTGCTGCGCACCGTCGCCAGCACCACCGTCATCGGCGGCGTCACCGACTCCTTCATGATCGTCGGCGGCATCGCCCTCATGGCCTGGCTCGACCCGGCCCTGTTCGGCACCACCATGGCGATGGTCGTCCTGGTGGCCGTGACCATGGTGTTCATCATGCCGCGCATCCAGCAGGCCACCGTGGCCTCCCAGACCGCCCTGGGCGACATGGGTTCCCACCTGGAGCGCATCTTCACCGCCTTCCGCACCGTCAAGGCCTCCAGCGCCGAGGAGCACGAGATCGCGCGCCTCGACGAGGCCGCGACGACCGCCCGCGACAAGGGCGTCCGCGCCTCGTTCTGGGAGGCCCTGGCCGGCGTGGTCGCGTTCCTGCCGGTCAACATCGCGTTCCTGATGGTGCTCGGCGTCGGCGGCGCCCGCGTCGCCTCCGGCGCGATGGAGGTCGGCACCCTCATCGGCTTCCTGCTGCTGCTGTTCTACCTCATGGGGCCGGTCGGCGGCCTGGTCGCGTCGCTCTCGCAGCTCCAGACCGGCCTGGCCGCCGTCAAACGGGTCGAGGACGTCGCCGGGCTCGACGCCGAGGACCCCGGGGACGGCGGCCTCGTCGCAGCAGGCGAGGGGCCCGCACGCGTGACCTTCCGGGACGTCACCTTCCGCTACGCCGACGACCTCCCGTACGTCCACCACGGCGTCAGCTTCGAGGCGGGCGGCAGCGGCCTCACCGCCCTGGTCGGCCCCTCCGGCGCGGGCAAGACCACGGTCTTCTCGCTCATCGAGCGGTTCTACCCGGTCACCGGCGGCTCGGTCGCCGTCGACGGCCGCGAGGTCGACGCATGGCCGCTGGCCGAGCTGCGCCGCATGATCGGCTACGTCGAGCAGGACGCGCCGGTCCTGCACGGGACGCTGCGCGAGAACCTCGTCATGGCCGCCCCCGGCGCCACCGACGCCGAGATCGAGGACGTCGTCAAGCTCGCGCGCCTGAGCGACCTGGTCGAGCGGCTGCCCGAGGGCCTCGAATCGCCGATCGGCTACCGCGGCATGACGATCTCGGGCGGGGAGCGCCAGCGGGTGGCGATCGCCCGCGCGCTGCTGCGGCGGCCGCGCCTGCTGCTGCTCGACGAGGCCACCTCGCAGCTCGACGCCGCCAACGAGGCCGCGCTCAAGCAGGTCATGCTCGACGCCGCCGAGCGCACCAACGTGCTCGTGGTGGCGCACCGGCTGTCGACGGTGACCAGCGCCGACCAGATCGTGGTGCTCGACGCCGGGACGGTGCGGGCCGTGGGCTCGCACGCCGAACTGGTCGAGTCCGACGAGCTGTACCGGGACCTGGCCGCCTCCCAGCTGCTCACCGCCGAGCAGTAGCGTCCGCCCACGGCCGGGCCGCCGCGTTCGCGCGGCGGCCCGGCCGTTCGCGCGCCCGCGTCCGGGACATCGCCGACGAATCGGCGCGATCCGCCCGATTTCGGCGAATATTCAGGCATCGTTCACAGTCGGGCAGCGTGCGCGACGAGTGCGGCCGCTGTACTGGCACTTCCCGACACCGACCGAGAAGAGGACCGAATGTCCCGCAAGGGTGCGCTGCTCCGCGGTCTGGCCGCCGCGGCCGCCGTCGTCGTCACACTGAGCCTCCCCGCGGCCCCGGCCGCCGCCGGTCCCGACCGCGGGCCCGCCGACGAACCGCTCGTCATCGCCCACCGGGGCGCCAGCGGCTACCTCCCCGAGCACACGCTGGAGGCGTACGGGCTCGCCGTGGCCCTCGGCGCCGACGTCGTCGAACCCGACCTCGTGCTCACCGCCGACGGCGAGCTGCTGGCCCGCCACGAGCCGATGCTGAGCGGCACCACCGACGTCGCCGACCACCCCGAGTTCGCCGACCGCAAGACCACCAAGACGATCGACGGGCAGGCCGTCACCGACTGGTTCGCCGACGACTTCACCCTCGCCGAGCTCAAGACCCTCCGCGCCCGCGAGCGCCTCCCCGAGCTGCGCCCGCAGAGCGCCCTGTGGGACGGGAGGTTCGCGCTGGTCACCTACGACGAGGTGCTCGACCACGTCGACCGGCTCGGGCGCGACATCGTCACCTACCCCGAGATGAAGCACCCCTCCTACTACGAGGCGATGGGCCTGAGCATCGAGGACGCCCTGGCCGACCTGCTGGAGGAGCGGGGGCTCGACCGGGAGGACTCGCCGGTGTGGGTCCAGTCCTTCGAGTACCCGAGCCTGGTGACGATCGGCGAGCGGATCGACAACCCGATCGGCCTGAACATCGGCGGCTCGGGCGCGATCCCGGACGCCGACCTGGACCGGTACGCCGCGACGCTCGACGCGGTCAGCCTGAACAAGGACCGCATCGCGCCGCGCGACGCCGACGGGCGCCTGCTGGAGCCGACCGACGTGGTCGACCGCGCGCACGAGCGCGGCCTGGAGGTGCACGTGTGGACGTTCCGCAACGAGAACGCGTTCCTGCCCGCCGACTTCCGCAGGGGCGGGGGAGAGGCGAGATGGGGCGACTACTACGCCGAGTACGAGCTGTTCTTCGACCTCGGCGTGGACGCGGTCTTCAGCGACTACCCCGACAAGGCCGCGGCCGCGCGCCACTGGGCCGGTTAGCCGGGGCTCCATTGATCGCCGAAGGGCCGTCCCCGGCCGCCGGGACGGCCCTTCGGCCGTCGCCGCCCGTAAACGGCCCGCGCGGGCCTCAGCGGCGCAGTTCCAGTTCGAAGTGGACCGTCTCGAAGGGCTCCGCGCGCTCGCCGCGGTCGAAGGGGACGACCCGCTCGTCGAAGACGACCTCCCCGCGGTGCGACCAGAACTCGAACGCCCCCGGCGTCCGCGCGTCGGTGTGCAGATAGACGCCGGTGTACCGCTCGCGCGAGGCGATGAAGTCCAGGCAGGCGTCCACCAGCGCGCCCGCCAGGCCCCGCCGCCGGTGCTCGGGGCGCACGTAGACCCGGTACAGGCTCGCCGTCCGCCCCCGCTCGAACCGCGAGGCCACCTCGACCGGGTGCGGCGGCGCGGTCGGCGTCTGCTCCCGCACGCCCGCCGTCGCCACCACCGCGCCGTCCCGCTCGGCCACGAACAGCGCGTGGTCCTCCGGGGCCAGGTAGAACGACTCCAGATCGACGATGTCGGCGTGGTACTGCGGCAGGTAGCCGTGGCCGAAATCGCGGTAGACCGTATCGAGCATGACCGACCGGGCCTGCGCCAGGTCCTCGGACTCCGCCTGACGCAGAACGTAATCTCGTACACCTCTGTCGTCACGCGCGAGGGCAACACTTGACATGCATGCCAGTATTGCATGCGACTTGCAATAGAAAGTTCGCCGCAATACGAGACGAAAGTCACTCCAATGCCCTTGAAACGCCGCGCCCTCCTCGGCACCGCCGGTCCCCTCGCGCTCGGCGGCCTCCTCACCGCCGCCGGCTGCTTCTCCTCCGACGGCGACGGCGCCGGCCGGCTCACCATCGCGATGGCCCTCGCCCCCACCGCCGCCCTCTCCCCGCACTCCGACGACGCCTTCCGCCTCTCCCGCTGGTCCGTCGCCGAGACCCTCATCGTCCTCGACGCCGAAGGCGCCCCCGCCCCCCACCTCGCCGCCTCGTGGACCCCGATCGACGACACCGCCTGGGAGCTCGCCCTCCGCGACGACGTCGTCTTCCACGACGGCACCGCGCTCGACGCCGAGGCCGCCGCCCGCAACCTCAACGCCGCCGCCGAAGCCGCCGCCGTCCCCCGCGCCATCGACGGGATCGGCCTCGCCGCCGAAGCCACCGGGACGCACACCCTCATCGTCACCACCGCCGAACCCGACCCGATCCTGCCCCAGCGGCTCACGAGCCCGCACCTGGCCGTCCTCGCCCCCGCCGCGTTCGCCGACCCCGCCGCCGTCGACCCCGTCGGCCACGCCACCGGCCCCTTCCGCATCGCCGAGTCCACCGCCACCGGCGCGGTCATGGAGCGCCACGACGACTACTGGGGCGAGGCGGCCGCCCTGGACGGCTTCAACGCCGACTACATCCCCGACGCCGCCACCCGCGTCGCCGCCCTCCGCTCCGGCGAGGTCGACGTCATCGAGGCCGTCCCCTACGCCCAGATCGCGACCCTCGACGCCGAACGGCTCCAGGACGCCCCCACCGCCCGCACCGTCAGCCTCTACCTCAACACCGCCTCCGGCCCCCTGGCCGACCCCGGCCTGCGCGCCGCCGTCAGCGCCGCGATCGACCCCGCCCCGATCGTCGACGACATCTACGAAGGCCACGCCGACGCCCCCGAGGGACTGTTCGGCCCCGCCCTGGCCTGGGCCGGCGACCACCGCGGCCACACGCTCCCCGACCCGGCGCAGCCCGCCGGCCAGACCCTCGCCCTCGCCACCTACTCCAACCGGGCCGAACTGCCCGAAGCGCTCACCGTCATCGCCTCCCAGCTCGAAGCGGCCGGATTCGCCGTCGCGACCGAGGTGCGCGACTACAACGACATCGAGCCCGACATGCTCGCCGGCGCCTTCGACGCGGTCCTGATGTCCCGCTCGGTCGTCCAGGACTCCGGCGACGCCTACACCTACCTGGAGAGCGACTTCACCTCCGACGGCGGCTTCAACGCCGCCCGGCTCGACGACCCGGCCGTCGACGAGGCCGTCGCCGCCGTCGCGGCCGCGGACGACCGCCACAGCGCCGCCCTCGACGCCGAGGCCGCCGTCCTCGCCACCGCCGCCGTCGTCCCCATCGCCCACGAGCGCCTGGTCATCGGCGTCTCCGAACGCGTCGCGAACGTCGCCGCCGACCCCCGCGAACTCCGGATCATCACCGCCGAGACCACCCTGGAGTGACCCTGCCCGTGCGCACCCTCAACGGCGGCGCCATACGGGTCTGCGTCCTGCTCGCCGTCCTGGCGGGCATCGGCTTCCTCCCCTGGATCGCCGAGCGCGACCCGGCCCTGACGGTGCTCCGCGCCCGCTACCCCGGGCGCGAGGCCACCCCCGAGGCGCTCGCCGCCGTCCGCGCCGACCTCGGACTCGACGCCGGGCCGTGGCCGCTGCTGCGCGACTGGTTCACCGGCCTCGCCCGCGCCGACCTCGGCGCCTCGTGGGTCACCGGCCGGCCGGTGATCGAGACCGTCCTGCCCGCGGTCGGCGTCTCCCTCACCCTCATGGGCGCGGCCCTGGCCGTCGCGTTCGCCATCGTCGCCGCCGCCTGCGCCCCGGCCCTGGCGCGGGCCGCCGAAGGCAAGCCCACCCGCCCCAGCGGCGTCGCGGTGGCCGCCCTGACCTCGGTCCCGGAGTTCCTGCTCGCGACCCTCGGCATCGCCGCCTTCGCCACCTGGGTCGGCCTGCTGCCCGCCTACGGCTTCGCCACGCCCGCCCACCTGATCCTGCCCGCCGTCGCCATGGGCCTGTCCGGCGGCGCCGTCCTGGCCCGGATCGGGCGCGACGCGATCGGCACGACGGCCGGAGAGGACTGGGTGCGGCAGTGGCGGGCCGCCGGATACCGGCGCTCGCGCATCGTCCGCGGACTGCTCAAACGCGCCGTCCCGCCCGTGGTCCCGCAGATCGCGATCGTCGCGGTCAGCTTGACCGGCAGCTCGGTGGCCGTCGAGACGATCTTCGCCATCCCCGGCCTCGGCCGCGAGGCGCTGGACGCCGCCGACGCCCAGGACCTGCCGACCCTCCAGGCGTGCATGGTGCTCCTCATCGGCCTGGGCTTCGCGGGCGGCGCCCTCGCCCGCACCGCCGCCCGCCGCATGGGCGGCGGCGCGGCCGGAGGCCCGGCCGCCGCGGTGGCCCCGCCCGCCCGCGGCGGCCGGACCCGCCAGCTCGCCTGGATCGCCGCGACCGCCGGGCCGCTGCTCGTCGCCGTCGCCTACGGGCTGACGCGCGTGGCCGACGCGGTGGACACCGGCGTCCGCCTGGCGGGCCCCTCATGGGCGCACCCCCTGGGCACCGACCCGCTCGGCCGCGACGTCCTCGCCAGACTCGGACACGGAGCACTGTGGACCATCGGGGCCGCGGCGGCGGCCTGCGCCGCGGCCTACCTGATCGCCCTGGCGCTCGGCTTCGCGCCGCGCGCGGCGCACCCCCTGGCCGAAGCGGTGAACTCGTTCCCGGTGGCCATCGCAGGCATCCTCGTCGTGGTCGTCTTCGGACGGAGCCAGTACGGCGCGGTCCTGGCCGTCACCGCGGTCTCCTGGCCGCCCCTGGCGGCGCACGCCGCCGAACTCGTGGCCCGGGCCCGCGCCGCGGGCCATCTGGAGGCGCGGCGGGCCCTCGGCGCCGGGCCGCTGTGGATACTCCGGCGCCACGTCCTGCCGCTGGTGGCCCGGCCGCTCGCGAGCCACGCCGGACTGCGGTTGCCCGGCATGGCCCTCGGCATCGCCTCGCTGGGGTTCCTCGGCCTCGGCGCGGGGAGCGAGTCGCCGGAGTGGGGCGCGAGCCTGGCGCGGTCCCTGCCCTACCTCGAACGCGCGCCGATGGCGACCCTCGCCCCGGCCGCGGCGATGATCGCCCTGACCCTCGCCGTCATGGCCGCCGTCTCCATGCCCGCCGCCAGGCGGCCTAGGACGCTTCGGAGATGACGCCGAAGACGCCGCCCGCGGGCGAGCGGATCTCGGCTATGCGCACCATCGACGTCTCCGCGGACCGCCCGACGACCTCGCCGCCGAGCTCCTCGGCCATCGTGCACGCGTCGTCGGCGTCGGGGACGCCGAACATGACCGTCCACTGCGCCGGCAGGTCCCGCTCGGGGCCGTCGGCCGCGTGGCAGCCGCCGAACTCGTGCTGCTCGCCCTTGGCGCTCAAGGCCGCATAGGGGCGCGGCTCCTTCGGGTCCGTCCACGGCGGGACGTGGAGGTCCCACCCGAACAGGTCGGCGTAGAACCGCATGCCCTCGGCGGGCACGCCGTCGTAGGCGTACTCGAACCACGCGGCGGCCCCGGTCTCGCCGTAGACCTGGAAGCCGTGCTCGTCCCCGTTCGGCTCGAACAGGCCGAACTCGGCGCCGTTCGGGTCGAGCAGCCCGGCGTAGACCAGGTCGTCGCCGATCCGCATGGGCGGCGCGACGACCGTCGCGCCGAACTTCTCGGCCTTGGCGGCCATCGCCTCGCAGTCCTCCACGAGGAAGCTCACGGTCCACTTCGCGGGCTCGTCCGCCTGCTCGGGGTCGTTCGGGACGATGCCGGCCACGGTCTTGCCGCTCGCGAACTCCGAGCCGAGGCGCAGCTCGGTGTAGTGCCCCCACTCCTCCCCGCCGTCGCGGGCCTTCCACCCGAACAGCCCGGTGTAGAAGTCGACGTCGCGGGCCAGATCCGGGGTGGTCGAATCGATCCAGACCGGGGCGCCGAGGGGGACTCGCAGTGCCATGATGTGCCGCTCCTTCGCAGTAGATCGCTACGGACACATCCACACTTGCACGCGGGTACGACATCGGCAGGCGTTCGCGCGTTCCTCCCGGCCGCGGGGCGGACCGGAGGCGGGCCGCGCCCCGGGCGCGGTCAGGCCGCCTCGGCGACCACGCCGAACAGCGCGCCCGAAGGCGAGGCCAGCGTCGCGTTGCGCATCCCCGCCTCGTCGCCCGGCGGCACCAGCACCGAGCCGCCCATGCCGACCGCCGCGGCCGCGACCCGGTCGACCGACTCGGTCGCGAAGCACACCACCCACTGCGGCGGCAGGCCCGCCTCGGGCCCCGCCGCGGCGTGGCAGCCGCCGAACTCGACGCCCGTCGAGCGCACCCGCAGCTCCACCGGCGGCGCCTCGTCGTCCGGCTCCTCCGGCACGACCTCCACCACCGACCAGTCCAGCAGCTCGGCGTAGAACTGCATCGCCTCGACCGGGGCGCCGTCGTACACGTACTCGACCCACGCCACCGCGCCCGGCTCGCCGTACGCCATGAAGCCCATGTCGTCGTTCAACGGCTCGAACAGCCCGAACGCCCCGCCGTCGGGGTCGCGCATCCCGGCGTAGACCATGTCGTCGCCCACGCGCATCGGGCCGGTGACCGCGGCGGCGCCGAGCTTCTCGGCCTCCGCGGCGGCGGCCACGCAGTCGCGCACGTGGAAGGCGACGCCCCAGCTCGCCGGTTCGTCCGGCCGGTCGGACCGGTTCGGGGCGATCCCGGCGACGGCGCGGGCCCCGGCCACGCTCGTGCCCAGGCAGAACTCGGTGTAATGCCCGAACTCCTCGCCGCTGTCGAAGGTCTTCCAGCCGAACAGCCGGGTGTAGAACGCCAGTTCGGCGTGGAGATCGGGGGCGTTGGCGTCCACCCAGATCGGGGCGCCGAGAGGAATCGAGGTCGGCATGAGCACCGCTCCTTCGCGGGTCGGTTCGGCAGCCGATGAGATCGCACTGCCAGAACACGGTCCCACGCAGGGGCGACAGCCGCAAGCGTTCCGGCCCACTCTGCGGGACGGCCGGTCGGCGGGGGAGCGGCCCCCGCGCACCGGCCCCGGCAGCCACCGCCGCTCCAGCGGGGCGTCGCGGCTATCCCTCTCGATCCGCTCGCAGGGTGTCGCGGCTATCCTTCTCGATTTGCTCGCAGGGCGTCGCGGCTATCCTTCTCGATCCGCTCGCAGGGCGTCGCGACTACCCTTCTCGATCCGCTCGCAAAGCGTCGCGGATCTGCTCCAGCAGCACGATCTGCTCCTCGCGCTCCACCTTCTCCTCCTCGCGGTCGGTCATGATGCGTTCGCGGAGCTTGTTGAACGGCATGACGATCACGAAGTACACCGCCAAGGCGGTCAGGAAGAAGACCAGGAGGCCGTTGATGAACACGCCGTACGGGAACTCGACGCCGTTGACGGTGAAGCTGCCGCCGATCTCGACCCCGCCGGTGGCCAGCGTGATGAGCGGGTTGAGGAACGCGTCGCCGAACGAGGAGACCAGCGCGGTCATCGCCGCGCCCATCACCACGGCCACCGCCAGCTCCACCACGTTGCCGCGCATCAGGAAATCTTTGAAACCTCGGATCATGCCACGAGTGTCGCATTCGCGCGCGTCAGTACACGTGTCGCGATTCCCCGTGTCGGAGCAGTCCACCCGATCGGATTGCGGCGCGGGGGACCGGCCGGCAGGCCGCGGCACGGCCCGGCGCCGAGCCGTGCCGCGGCCTGCCGAATGGCCCGGACAACGCCCGCCGGGAGTCCGTGAACACGCCCTAGCGGCGCGGCGGCGGTCCCGAGGTCTCGCGGACGATGAGCTCGGGTGCCCGCCACGTCGGGTCCGGCTTCGGCACCGAGCCGTCGAGACGGTGCCTGAGCAGTTCGAACGCGCCCCGCCCGACGTTCTCGAAGTCCTGGTTCACCGTGGTCAGCGCGGGCGTGGTGTACGCCGAGAACGGGGCGTTGTCGAAGCCGACGATGCTCAGATCGCCCGGCACGTCCCGCCCGGCCTGGTGCGCGGCGCGCAGCGCGGCCAGCGCGAGATCGTCGTTGCCGCACAGGATCGCGGTCACCGAGCGGTCCTCCACCAGCGGCCGCACCGCCGCGAACGCCTCGGGGATCGTCCACCCCGACTGCACCATCTCCGGCAGCGGCCGGCCCGCCCGGCGCAGCGCCTCGGCCCAGCCGTCGGCGCGGTGCGACTTGCGGTCGGCCTCGGTGCCCAACGCGGTCGGGATCGCCAGGTGGTGGACGGTCCGGTGGCCCAGATCGAGCAGGTACCGGGTGGCCTCGGCGGCGATCTGGCCGTCGTCGAGCCCGATCAGCCACGGCTCGTCCTTGCCGGTGTACTCGCCGATGGCGACCAGCGCCTGCGGCTGGGCGTCCAGCAGCGTGCGGCGCGCGCGCATGCCCGCGTCGTCGTGGGCGACGATGATGGTCGGCTCGCCCGCCCTCGGCAGCCGGGCGATGATGCTGGCGTCGGAGTGGGTCTCCTCGGGGTCGAGCACCGAGATCGAGACGCTCCAGCCCGCGGCCCGCGCGGCCTTCTCGATGCCCCGCAGGGACGCCTCGGAGCCGTAGAGCGAGGTGTCGGCGGTGAGGACCGTGACCGACTGCGCCGCGCCCCCCGCCAGGGTCCGCGCCAGCCGGTTGGGGCGGTACCCGAGTTCCTGGATGGCCGCCTGCACCCGGTCGCGGGTGGCGGGCGCCACCCGGGGCGAGCTGTTGACGACCCGCGAGACGGTCTGGTGCGAGACACCGGCCAGTTTGGCCACGTCCCATATGCTGGCTGCCTTCTTCGGCTCAACGCTCATTGCGGTCGGTCACCTTCTGCCTTCTTTGCGATTATTCGCCATCCGGCCTCGGGTGCCGCGGGGGCCTGAACCGGGCGTGCGGCCGCAGTCCGGCCGGATGCACGCTTGCCAGCGTAGAACGCATCGGCCCGTTCGTCCGGCTCGGTGCCCGCCCCCGCCAGCCTCATATGGACACGATCGGGTAACGAAACGGCCATGGCCCGGTGACGGCGGCGAGTCCCCGTCAGCCGTCACCGAGCGCTCACCAGCCGTTCCGGCCGCCGCGCCTCCGCCGGAACCGGACCGGTGAGCGAGAGTTCACACGTCTGAAATCTTTGGCGACGACTTTTTAACACGGCGGCCCGTGCCGCGTAACACGTCGCGGTGAAGCTGACATGACTCCGGTAGGTAGGAGCATCACGCGCCGGCCGCTCGACGCCGACCCGATCGGCGGCCCGCCGGGCCATGACGGCCCTTCGGCCGGCGCGTGGTACCCGCCCCCGAGCATCGTCGCTCCCCTCAACGCCGGAACCGAACCGCAGCCCACACCTATCCGATCTCTGGAGAGAGGAGGCGGCCATGCCCGAGCTCGACACCGGCAACAACGCCTGGATCCTGATCTCAGCCGCCCTTGTTCTGCTCATGACGCCCGGCCTCGCCCTGTTCTACGGCGGCCTGACGCGAGCCAAGAGCGTCATCAACATGATGATGAAATGCCTGGTGGCCCTCGGCATCGTCTCGGTGGTGTGGGTCCTGGTCGGCGAGTCCATCGCCGTCGGCGACGGCGGCGGCAACCCGCTGTTCAGCATGGACGTCAGCTCCGCGTTCGGCATGCGCTACGTCACCGAGCTCGGCGTCGACGACGCGGGCGTCTCCACCGGGGCCATGTCGGCCTTCGGCATGATGTTCGCCATCATCACCGTGGCCCTCATCGCCGGCGCCGTGGCCGACCGCATGAAGTTCAGCGCCTGGGTCGTCTTCGCCACCGCCTGGGTCGTCCTGGTCTACGCCCCCGTCGCCTACTGGGTGTGGGGCGGCGGCTGGATCGAGGAGCTCGGCGTCCTCGACTTCGCCGGAGGCACCGCGGTCCACGCCAACGCGGGCGCCGCCGCCCTCGCCCTCGCGCTGGTGGTCGGCCGCCGCATCGGCTGGAAGGACGGCGGCTTCGCGCCGCACAACCTGCCCCTGGTCGTCATCGGCACCGGCCTGCTGTGGTTCGGCTGGTTCGGCTTCAACGCCGGCTCGGCCTTCCAGTCCGACGCGATCGCGGGCCTGGCCCTGCTGAACACGCAGGTCGCGACCGCCGCCGCGATCCTCGGCTGGCTCCTGGTCGACCGCCTCCGCGGCATCAAGCCCTCGGTGCTCGGCGCCTGCTCGGGCGTCATCGCGGGCCTGGTCGCGATCACTCCGGCCGCCGGGCTGGTCACCCCGCTCGGCGCGATCGCCCTCGGGGCCGTCGCCGGCGTGATCTGCCCGCTCGCCATCGGCCTGAAGCACAAGCTCGGCTACGACGACTCCCTCGACGTGGTCGGCCTGCACATGGTCGCCGGGATCTGGGGCTCGATCGCCGTCGGCCTGTTCGCCCACGGCGACGTCTCCGGCGGCACCGACGGCGTCTTCTACGGCGGCGACTTCGGCTTCCTCGCCGTCCAGACCCTCGCGGTCGTGGCCGTGGTCGCCTACTCCTTCGCCGCGGCCCTGCTCATCGGCCTGGTCCTGAAGTTCACCATGGGCGTCCGCATCAGCGAGGAGGAGGAGCTCGCGGGCATCGACGCCGCCCAGCACGGCGAGTCCGGCTACGACCTGCCGGTCAACGGCGAGGCCCTCGGCGGCGGCATCGGATCGCCCGTCACCGTGGCCCCCGAGAAGGTCCAGGCCCAGTAACCCCCCGTACCGCACTCCCGAGGACGGCCGCCCGGCCCACCGCAGCCGGGCGGCCGTCCCGTTCGCCTTCTCCGGGCCGTTAAGCTCGTAGGAGCAACCGCACTGCCCACCACCGAGAGGTTCACCCGTGTTCGACGCCTTGTCAGAGCGACTGTCGGGAATCTTCGAGTCCATCCGCGGCAAGGGCCGCCTGACCGAAGCCGACATCGACGCCACCGCACGCGAGATCCGCCTGGCGCTGCTCGAGGCCGACGTCGCCCTCCCCGTGGTCAAGACCTTCATCGCGCAGGTCAAGGAGCGGTGCAAGGGCGCCGAGGTCTCCAAGGCCCTCAACCCCACGCAGCAGATCGTCAAGGTCGTCAACGAAGAGCTCGTGGCGATCCTCGGCGGCGAGACCAGGCGCCTGAACTACGCCAAGCAGCCGCCCACGGTCATCATGCTCGCCGGCCTCCAGGGCGCGGGCAAGACCACCCTCGCCGGGAAGCTCGCCAAGCACCTCAAGGGCGACGGGCACTCCCCGCTGCTCGTCGCCGCCGACCTCCAGCGGCCCAACGCGGTCGGGCAGCTCGAGATCATCGCCGAGCGCGCCGGGGTCGCGATCTACGCGCCCGAGCCCGGCTCGGGCGTCGGCGACCCGGTCAAGGTCGCCACCGACTCGATCGACGAGGCCAAGCGCGCCGGGCGCGACGTGGTCATCATCGACACCGCCGGACGCCTCGGCATCGACGAGGAGATGATGGCCCAGGCCCGCGACATCCGCGACGCCACCGACCCCGACGAGGTCGTCTTCGTCATCGACGCCATGATCGGCCAGGACGCGGTCAACACCGCCGAGGCGTTCCGCGACGGCGTCGGCATCACCGGCGTGGTCCTCTCCAAGCTCGACGGCGACGCCCGCGGCGGCGCCGCCCTGTCGGTGCGCCACGTCACCGGCCAGCCGATCCTGTTCGCCTCCACCGGCGAGAAGCTCGACGACTTCGACGTCTTCCACCCCGACCGGATGGCCTCGCGCATTCTCGGCATGGGCGACATGCTCACCCTCATCGAGCAGGCCGAGGCCGCCTTCGAGGACGAGCAGAAGGAGGAGATGACCCAGAAGCTCCTCCAGGGCGAGGACTTCACGCTCGAGGACTTCCTGGACCAGATGCAGGCCATCCGCAAGATGGGGCCCATCGGCAACATCCTCAAGATGATGCCGGGCATGGGCCAGATGAAGGACCAGATCGACTCGATCGACGACAAGCAGCTCGACCGCACCACCGCGATCATCCGCTCGATGACCCCCGAGGAGCGGCGCAACTCCAAGCTCATCAACGGCTCCCGCCGCCTGCGCATCGCCAACGGCTCGGGCGTCACCGTCTCCGAGGTCAACCAGCTGCTGACCCGCTTCAAAGACGCCCAGAAGATGATGCGCCAGATGGGCGGCGCGATGGGCCTGCCCGGAGGCGGCGGCACCAAGGCCACCAAGTCCCCCTACGGCAAGCGCAAGGGCAAGAAGGGCAAGAAGAAGGTCGTGCGGCGCGGCGGCGGCCGCCCGGCCGGGGCCCCGCAGCTCCCCGGCGGCGCGCCCGGCGAGATGCCCGACCTCTCCCAGCTGAAGCCCGGCGACGTGCCCGACATCGACATCGAGCAGTATTTCAAAGAGCAGGGCACCAAGCAGCAGAAGAAGAACAAATAACGGAACGTCGATCGCGAGGCGACATGACCGACAGTCGCGCGGGCCAGGCGCCCCCGCTCCACATGCGGGTGGTCTGGCTGCCCGACGACACCGTCCGCGACCTCTACGTCGACGGCGACCGGATCACCGCCGAACCGGTGCCGGGCGCGCGGACCGTCGCCGCCGGCGGCTACGCCCTGCCCGGCCTGGTCGACGCCCACTGCCACATCGGCATCCGGCGCGGCGCCGCGCCCGTCGAGAGCCTCGACGAGGCCCGCGCGCTCGCCCGCGCCGACCGCGACGCCGGCGTCCTGGCCATCCGCGACGCCGGCTCCCCCTTCCCCTACCCCGAGCTGGTCGGCGAGGACGGCGTGCCGCGCCTCATCCGCGCCGGGCACCACGTCGCGGCCTCCCGGCGCTACCTGCGCGGCATCGGCCTCGAATGCGAGCCCGACGAGGTCGCGGGGGCGCTGGCCCGGCAGGCGAAGCTCGGCGACGGCTGGGTCAAGCTGGTCGGCGACTGGATCGACCGCGGCAAGGGCGACCTCGCGCCCAGCTTCGAACCCGAGGTCCTGACCGCCGCGATCGCCGCCGCCCACGCCGAGGGCGCCAAGGTCGCCGTCCACACCTTCTCCGAAGAGGCCGTGGCGTGCGTCGTGGACGCCGGGGCCGACTCGATCGAACACGGCACGGGCCTGTCGACCGACCTGCTCGACCGCATGGCCGCGCAGGGCACCGCGCTGGTGCCCACCATGATCAACATCGAGACCTTCGACGACATCGCCGCGGGCGCGGATGCCAAGTTCCCCGTCTACGCCGACCACATGCGGCGCCTCAAGGCGGGCTTCGCCGACGTCGTGCGCGCCGCCTGGGAGGCGGGCGTGCCGGTCTACCTCGGCACCGACGCGGGCGGCGGCATCGACCACGGCCTGGCCGCCGAGGAGATGCACCTGCTGCACACCAGGGCCGGGATGTCCGCCGCCGACGTGCTCGCGGCCTCCTCCTGGGGGGCCCGCCGCTGGCTCGGCCTGCCGTCCGACCTCGGCGACGTCGTCGTCTACGACGCCGACCCGCGCGTCGACCTCGCGGCCGTCCGCGACCCCGCCCTGATAGTCCTGAGAGGACGCATCGTCCACCGCCGGGGCTGAGCCGCCCCGGCCGCCGGGAAAGGCGTTCCCCGCCGGAGACGCCCCTCGGCTAGGCTGAAGGCCGATCGCCCCCGGTCCCACGCAGCCCCCAGGCCACTGAGCAACCCTCGGAATACCGTAGTGGCGCGGGTTGGATAGGGTGAGCGTCGGTGTTGTTTCCGCCCGAGCAGAGAGTGTTGCACCAATGTCATATCCTCCGCCGCCGGACCAGTCCGGCCAGGGCGGTTTCCAGTACGACCCGTACGGCAACCAGCCCGGTTCCCAGCCCCCCAGCCCGCAAGGCGGAGGCTACAGCCCCCAGCAGCCCGGCTACCCGCAGCAGCCCCCGCCGCAGCAGCCCGGCTACGGCGCCCCGCAGATGCCGCCCCAGATGCCCCCCGCCTACGGCGCCCCCATGATGATGGGCCCGCAGCCGAAGAACGGCCTCGGCACCGCCGGCATGGTCGTCGGCATCATCGGCATCGTGCTCGCCTGGTGCGGCTGGGTGGGCATCGTCCTGGCGATCCTCGCCGTCTCCTTCGGCGGCGTCGGCCTGGCCCGGGCCAACCGCGGCGAGGCCACCAACAAGGGCATGGCGATGACCGGTGTCGTCCTCGGCGTCATCACCCTCGCCCTGGCGATCCTCGTATGGGTCTGGTGGGGCGTCGCGGGGATGACCGCCGCCACCTTCTGAGCCTTGGCGAACGCCGTCACGGCGGCGCGGGCTCCGGCCCGCGCCGCCGTTCGCTCGTCCGCGCGCCGGGTCAGAACCGGACCAGGCAGAACGGGTGGCCCGCCGGGTCGGCGAAGACCCGGAAGGACTCGCCGCCGCCGTCGCGCCGCTCCGCGCCCAGCTCCAGCGCCCGCCGCTCGCCCTCGTCGAGGTCGGCGACCCGCACGTCGAGATGCATCTGCTGACGGACCTTCGGGTCCGGCCAGGTCGGGGCCTCGTAGTCCTCCGCCTGCTGGAAGGCGATGCCCGGCCGGTCCGCGGCGTCGCCGATGACGATCCAGTCGCCCTCGTCCTGGACCTGCACCATGCCCAGCAGTTCGCGGTAGAAACCCGAGAGCCGCCGCGGGTCGGGGCAGTCGATGACGAGTCCGTGCCATTGTCCGATCATCCCCGCAGTGTGGCAGAGCGATCCGACATCCGTCGGCGCCACGCGGAAACGGATCAGGTGGCGTCGTCGTAGCGGCCCGCGGTGCGGCCCGAACCGGACTCGCCGGCGGACTCGCCCTCGGCGATCTCGCCGGAGACGGCCTGCGAGGCGTTGCGGCCGGTGCGGTTGCCGTTCACGTTGCGCCGGGTCTCCTCGATCCCCCGCGTGGCCTGGTCGAGCTCGTCCTTGATGGGCTTGGTGCCCTCCTGGAGGTCCTTCATCGTGGCCTTGAGCGGGTTGGTCAGCATCTCCTGGTCCTCTTCGCTCAGGATGTGCTTGCGGACGAAGGTCTTGGGGTTGAGGTCCTCGGGCTTGATGTCGGTGCCGATCTCGCGGCTGAGGTCGGAGGCGGCGTTCGAGGCCATCTGGCGGGCCTTGGCGATGAACCGGCGGAGGTTCCGCAGCGCCTCGGGAAGCTTGTCCGGGCCCCACAGGAAGACGGCGATGAGGATGATGACGAGGAACTCGACTCCTCCGAAACCTCCGAACACCCTGACCTCCTTGACGCCGACGAATCTCCGCCAAGGGTATTCGCTTGCCGGAACGAATGCCAAGGCGGCCCGCGGCGGGTCTCGGCGAGGTCACGGCTCGTGCGCCCGTGCGCACCCGATCAGGGCCGAGCGGCCCCGCCCCCCCCACCCCCCTCA
>DASTYG010000090.1:0-86984 GCA_035765105.1 Glycomyces sp. | reverse complement strand
CGCCGTCGCGTCGCGGTCCGCGGCGCGGCGGCGCGTCCGCCCCGGCGGTCAGACCTCGATCTGCGAGCCCATGATGACGGTGCGCTCGCGCGCGGCAGGCCGAAATGCTCGGCGGCGTCGGCGGTGCTGTAGGTGATGGCGACGAACAGGTGCTTGCGCCACCTCGCCATGGTCGGCGCGTCCCCGGGGACCACCTGGATCGTCGACAGGAAGTACGTCGCCTCCCCCAGTCGCAGGCGCCCCTCGGCGTGCTTGGCGTCGAGCAGCCCGAGGGCGCCGGGCACGTCGGGCCGCTCCATGTAGCCGAACCTGGCGGTGACGTGGATGATCCCGTCGTGGGCGTGCCCGAGGTCGTCGACGGCGACCCGCTCCTCGGCCGGGACGCGCGGCACCGGCTCGGTCTCCACCGCCAGGATCACGACGTGCCTGTGCCGGACGTGGTTGCGCTCCACGTTGGCATGCAGCGCCAACGGCGCGGTCGTCTTGCCGGGGTTGAGGAACACGGCCGTGCCCGGCACCCGGTGCTTTTTCGGCGCCTCCTCGCGCAGCCGCTCGACGAACTCGCGCAGCGGCCCCTCGCGCCGCCGGCGCTCGGCGGTGACGATCTCGCGGCCCCGCCGCCAGGTGGTCATGAGGGTGAACACGGCGACGCCGATGAGCAGCGGCAGCCAGGCGCCGTGGACCAGTTTCGTCGCGTTGGCGGCCAGGAACAGCAGGTCCACCGCGAGCATCAGGGCGCCCCCGGCGGCGACCAGCCACATCGGCCTCCCCCAGCGGACGCGGGCGAGGTAGAAGAACAGCACCATCGTGATGGCGATCGTGCCGGTCACCGCCATCCCGTACGCGTACGCCAGCGCGGTGGAGCTGCGGAAGGCGAAGACCAGCGTGAGGACCGAGACCATGAGCAGCCAGTTGACCCACGGCACGTAGATCTGGCCGTAGCGGCGAGCGGAGGTGTGCGCCACGCGCAGGCGCGGCAGGTAGCCCAGCCGGGCGGCCTGGGAGGCCACCGAGAACGCGCCGGTGATGACCGCCTGGGAGGCGATGACGGTCGCGAGGGCGGTCAGCAGCAGGAGCGGGACGCGCGCCCAGCCGGGCGCCAGGAGGAAGAAGGCGCCGCTGACGTTGCGCTCGTCGGCGAGGATGAGGGCGCCCTGGCCCATGTAGTTGAGCAGCAGCGCGGGGAAGACCAGGAACAGCCAGGCGCGGGTGATCGGCTTGCGTCCGAAGTGCCCCATGTCGGCGTACAGCGCCTCCGCGCCGGTGAACACCAGCACGACGGCGGCCAGGGCGAAGAAGGCGACGTCGAAGCGCCCGGCCAGGAAGCCGACGGCGTAGGTCGGCGACAGGGCCTTGAGGATGTCGGGGTGGTGGGCGATGCCGCCGACGCCCAGGGCGGCGAGGGACAGGAACCATGCGCCCATGACCGGGCCGAAGTACCCGCCGACGGCCCCGGTGCCCTTCTTCTGGAGCATGAACAGCGCCACGATGATCACCGCCGTCGCCGGGACGACCACGGGCCGGAGGCCCGGTTCGACGACTTCCAGGCCCTCCACGGCCGACAGGACCGAGATCGCCGGGGTGATCATGCTGTCGCCGAGGAACAGGGCGGCCCCGAAGATGCCCAGGGCCGCCAGGGCGAGCGCCGTCTTCCGCCCCCGCACCGCGCCGTGTCGCCGCACGAGGGTGATGAGGGCCATGATGCCGCCCTCGCCGTGGTTGTCGGCCCGCATCGCCAGGGAGACGTACATGGCGGTCACGATGATCATCATCGACCAGAACACCAGCGAGATCACGCCGAAGACGTTCGCGGCGTCCACCGGGACCGGGTGCGGGTCGGCGGGGTCGAACACGGTCTGGAGCGCGTAGACCGGGCTGGTGCCGATGTCGCCGAAGACCACGCCGAGCGCGCCGACCGCGAGCGCGAGCCGCGCGGTGGCCGCGGCCCCGCCCGCCCGCGGCCCGTTCGCGCCGGGTTCCGGGCCGGGGTCCGATGACGGTTCGGCACCGTGCGGAGCGGTCACCGCCTCGCCCCCTTCCGTGTGGTTCCTGGCGTCCGCGACCGGACGTGACCGCCGCACGATACCGCTTCCGGCGCCGGTCAGACGGTGTTTGCGCACGCGTGCCCCCGTCGGAGACGGTCGGCCGCGACCGGCGCGGCGGGGGAAGTGTTCGCCCGGCGTTCACCGGCCGCGCGTCTTCCCATGCGAACCTGTTGACACATGGAGAGCAGCGACGCGATGCCCTTGCCGATGGTCCTCATGATCGTCGGCTTCTTCACGGTGATCGCGGTCATCGCGGTCACCGTCGCCACGGTGTCGGCGCGCGGCCACCGGCCGATCGCGCAGGAGCAGGTGAAGGCCGAGCGTCTCGCGGCGGACGGGCTCCGGGTCGAAGGGCGCGTGACGGCGTGGATGCGGGGCCCGGGCGGCGACGAGGACGCCCTGCGGCTGCGGCTGCGGGTGCGTTTCGCGTTCAACGGGTCCGCGCACGAGGCCGAACTCATGACCAGAGTCGACCGCGGCCTCCTTCTCAGATTCGCCCCCGGTTCGAGCATCCACCTGCTCGTCGACCCCGACGCCCTCGACCAGGCGGCCGTGGACCGCGCCATGAGTCCCGTCGAACTGCCGCGCTCCTGGTAGCCCGCTGGCCGGGCGGCCGCCCCTCCGCCTCGCGGGCGCGCCCGGCCGGGCCTACCGTTCGAAGACGACCGCGACATGCTCGCCGAACTCCGGCTCGTGCTGCGCGTCCACCGCCGCCCCGGCCTGGACGAGACCGAGGTGCCCGCGCCCGCCCAGGTGTTCCGGATGGCGACCGAGCACGGTGCGGCGACGACGCCGTGGCAGGGGTCGATCGGCGTCATCGCGCCGGGCATGCGGGCCGACCTGGTGCTCATCGACTGGGAGCGGGTGACCGGCCCGTTCCTGGACGATCTGACCGCGCCGCTGGACGCGCTCGTGCTCCGCGCGAAACCGGACGCGGTGGCGATGACGATGTGCGACGGCGAGGTGGTCTACCGCGACGGCGTCTTCACCCGCGTCGACCGAGCGGCCGCGATGGAGGAGCTGCGGGCCACACTCGCGGCCCGGTCCCGGAAGCGGTGGCCGAGCGCCGGGCGCTCGCGGAGGCGATGATGCCGCTCATGCGCCGCTGCTACGAGGACTACGCCCCCGAGTGAATCGGCCCCGTCCCGCCGGGAGAACCCTCAGCGGCGGCGCGGCGCGCCGACCGCCTGAGACAGAACATTGTAGACATAGTCGGTGTCGGGGGGGACGCTCGCGATCAGGATGGCGGCGCACAGGCCGTCGGCGGCGGCCACGAGCGCCGCGACGGCCCGGGGGTCGTCGGTGAGGGCGGCGGCGAGTTCGGCGACGTTCTCGCGCCAGCGCCGGGCCACCGGCGCCAGGGCGGGCCTGCGGGCGGCCAAGGTGGAGAGTTCGCGTTCGGCGAGGGCGCGTTCGCGCTCCGGGCCGTCGGAGTCGGCGATCAGCTCGGCCAGGCCGAGCAGCTTGTCGCCGGGTCCGTCGATGATCTTGCGGATGCGGGCGGTGTAGGTCTCGGCGACGCTGGAGAGCGCGGCGACGAGGAGGTCGTCGAGGGTCGCGAAGTAGTACGTGCTCAGACTCGTGGTGATCCCGGCCTGTTTCGCGACGGCGCGGTGGGTGACGCCCGCCGCGCCGTCGCGGGTGACGACGGCGAGGGTCGCCTCGATGATCTCGGCGCGGCGCTTCTCGCCCCTGGCACGCCGTCCGTCGACGGCGGGCGCTTCGCTGGTGCCCATGCTCCCCTCCTCCGGGCTCCAGCGTAATCGAGCGATGCAGCGCGCGTCCGCGCCGACCTCCTGCTCCTCGCCGAGCGGGCGGACGTGCCGCAGGGCCGCCAGGCACAGGACGGCCGCTGCGGCGATGGCGAGCCCGGCCGCGGCCGCGGCGATGTTCACCCCGGCGGTGAACGCCTCCTGCGCCTCCCGCACCGCTTCGGGGGGCAGCTCGTCGGCGACCGAGAGCGCGCCGGGGAGGCCTCCGGTGAGGCGGTCGGCGACCTCGGGCGGGGCGTCCGGGGGGACGGTCACGCGGGAGGCGTAGAGAGCGGTGGTGAGGCTGCCGAGCAGGGCGATACCGACGGCGACGCCGAGTTCCTGGACGGTCTCGGACATCGCGGCGGCCGATCCGGACTTCGCGGCCGGTGCGGCGCCGACGACCATGTCGGTGCCCAGTGCGGCGAGCGCGCCGAGGCCGAGGTAGACGAGCGCGAAGCCGGTCACCACGGCCGCCGCCTCGCCCGTCCCGGCCGAGGCCAGCAGGGCGTAGCCGATCACGGAGAGCCCGAGCGCGGCCGCCATGACCAGTCCCGGCCGCACGCGCCGGGCGATCAGCGGCGCGCCGACGGCGGCGGCGAGCATCGCCAGCGCCGGCGGCCCCATCCGCAGCCCGGCGGCGAACGGCGTGAGGCCCTCGACGAGCTGGAGGTACTGGGTGACCAGGTACATGGTCCCGCCGACGCCGATGAGCCCGATGAGCAGCACGGCCAGAGCCGCGGTGAAGGCGCGTTCGGCGAACAGGCCGACGTCCAGCAGCGGGGAGGCCAGTCCCCGCTGGCGTCGCACGAACACCGCGCCCCCGATCGCGCTGACGGCGAGGAGGATCACCGTGCCGAGGCCGACGCCGGAGGAGGCGGCGTGCTTGACCGCGTAGACGGCGGGCAGGATCGCCGCCAGCGACAGGGCGACGCTGGCCGGGTCCAGGCGTCCGGCCCGAGGGTCGGCGTACTCGGGCAGGAGGGCCTTCCCGCCTGCCAGGACGGCGAGCGCGATCGGCACCGCGATCAGGAACGCCGCGCCCCACCAGAAGGCGTCGACCAGCGCGCCGCCGATCACGGGACCGGCCGCCATGCCCAGGGCGAACATCGTGGCCCACACCCCGATCGCGACCGCGCGCTGCCGCACGTCGGTGAACATGTCGGCGATCAGCGACAGCGTCGAGGGCATCAGCGCGGCGCCGGCGACCCCGAGCAGGGCGCGGGCCGCGATCAGCAGCTCGGCGCTGGGGGCGAACGCCGCGAAGACCGACACGATCGCGAACGCCGCCGTTCCGATCAGGAGCAGGCGGCGCCTGCCGATGCGGTCGCCCAGGGTGCCCATGGTGATGAGGCACCCGGCGATGAGGAAGCCGTAGGCGTCCATGATCCACAGGGTCTGCGCGGCCGAGGGATCGAGCGCCGCGGTCATGCTCGGCAGCGCCAGGTACAGCACGGTGACGTCCAGGCCGAGCAGTGCCGTGGGCAGCGCGAGCAGCGCCAGGCCCGCCCACTGGCGCGGCCCCGCCCGCCGGATCGCGATCGTCGACATCGGTCCTCCTCCATCGTAAGTTATTTGAACGATAGTACAACTAGAATTATCGTTCAAATACATGGGGAGGCCCGGGCCGAGAGCGCCCGACGGTCCGCGCCTGCGCGGGAACGGACCGGCGGGCGGCCGTCACGACGCGGCCCGCTCCCTAATCCGCTCGAGAGGCGGCCAGCCACGCGGAGAAGCTCGGGCCCACCACCTCCGCGCCCTCGGGCACGAGGACCCCCCGCCGGAAGGCGCGGCCCATCCGGCCGGGGATCGGCAGCGGCACCGGCCCGACCGCCTTGCCGGGAAGGCGGGCGGTCATCTCCCAGAGGGTCATCACCTCGGGACCGGCCACCTCGTGCAGCTCGCCGACGCGGACCCCGGTGGCGCACTCGGCGATCACGTCGGCCACCGCCTCCACGGCGACCGGTTTGATCGTCATCGCGGGCACGAGGGCCAACGGGCCGAACCGCATCCGGTCGAGGTTCTGTCCGGCGAAGTCGAACCACTGCGTCGACCGCACGATGGTCAGCCTTCCGCCCTGCTCGCGCGCGACCCGCTCCTGCGCGGCCTTGCCCGCGAAGTACCCGTAGCCCTGCACCTCCGGCAGCTCGCAGTTGACGATCGACAACAGGACGTGGCGCGCACCCGAGGCGCGAGCGGCACCGGCGAGGGCGCGGGTCGACCGGGTGAAGAAGTCGGTGGCGGCCTTCCGGCCGGTGGTGAAGCGACCGGTCGCCTCGACGATCACCTCGGCCCGCGCCAGCCGCTCCGCGGCGTCGTCGCGCAGCACGTCGAACCCTCGCGAGCGTGAGAGCAACGTGACATCGGCGCCGCGCTCGACGAGCGCGCGCTTGATCGCCTCACCGGAGAATCCCCCTCCGACGACCGCAACCTCCATGTTCCCCGCCTCCTCTATTTCTGTAGAGCCTCTATGATCGTAGAGCCTACCTGAGGGAGAACGGCATGAGCAGACACGAGCAGATCGCCGAAGCGGGCGTACGGCTGATCGCGCGCGCCGGCGTCCGGGCGCTGACCCACCGCGCGGTCGACGGGGAAGCCGGCCTGCCGCCGGGATCGACGTCCTACTACGCGCGCACGCGCCGCGCCCTGACCGCCCTCGTCGTCCACCGGCTCTCCGAAGACACCGAGGTCGACTTGGACGCCCTCGCCCTCCCCGCCAGCCTCACCCGTCCCGAAGCGGTGGACCTGATGGTCGGCTTCCTCGACCGCCTGATGCGTCGGGAGGACGCCCAGGCGGCCCGCTTCTGCCTGCTGTTCGAGCTGCGCGACGACGACGAACTGCGCGCCCTGCTCACCGTGGAGGCGCCGGTGCGCCCCCTCCTCGTCGACCAGGCCGCCGCGCTCCTGGCGGCAGCCGGGATCGCCGACCCGTCGCGGCACGCCGCCGATCTCGTCGGTCTGGTCGACGCCCTCCTGATGTACCGCACCGCCCGCGCCGCACCCGTGGACGCCGCCGGTGTCCTCCGCGCCTATTTGGACGGCCTGCCGACGCGATGACTCGGGCGGACGCCGCAGGAGCGGCCGCGCCCGGCGCGGCACGAGCCATGGGCCGCTCAGCCGGGAAGGAGCGCGACGCGGCGCCGCACGGTTGCGGCCAGGGCGGTCAGGTCCGCGGCGGTGTGGGGGTCGAGGAGGCGGCCGAGGGCGGCCAGCGCCCCGTGGAACTCCTCAGCGCTCAGGTCGCGGGGGTGCGTGTCCTCGATGCCGCCGGGCGGGGCCGCACCGGCGTTCTCGACCGCCACCGCGCCGTGCAGGGCGAACTCCAGTCCGAGGGCGTGGGCCCAGACCTTCCAGAGGTGGTCGCGGGCTTCTTCGAGTGACCTCAAGGCGCGCCAAGGGTGCTCGCGCAGTCGGTGGCGCGCGGCGTCACCGACCGCCGTCCAGGCCAGGAACGTCCATTCCCGGACGGTCCCCTCGTCGGCGTCCCAGCGGCCCCGGTCGAGCCGGAGGGCGAGCCGGTTCGACTTGTCGACCGTCGCGACGGCCTGCGGCGGCAGGCCGGGCCGGGCGGCCTCGTCGAAGACGACCAGGGAGAGCTGGCGTCCGTCCAGGTAGGCGCAGACGAGGTGGACGATCCCGCCGTCCCAGTGCTGCACCAGGGTAGCGGCGACGGGTGCGAAGCCCTCGACGGCGGCGGCCGCCTCGGCGATGCGCTCATCGTCCTCGACCAGCGCGTGGACGCCGATGCCGGCGTCGACGTCGGAGAGCGCGTCACCGGCGCCGCGCCCGAGGGAGCCGGCGAGTTCGACCCAGTCCACCCAGGCGGTGCCCTCGGCCCACCGGTTCAGCGCCGCGACGAGCTCCCACGGGTCCGGCATGCCGTCTGCGGCGCTCGGTGGCCTCATGCCTTGATGCCCTCCGGTCGAACGGTCAACGGGGCGCAGCGTGGCCGCCTTCCGTCCTCGACGGTCGGTCGCGTCGCTGGGCGATGCCGCCACGGTATCAAGCAGGGCATGGTGGTCTCGGCGACCGCGGCACGCCCTCGACGCCCGGCTCCGTCGACGGCACCGCGTTCACACGGCCCGGCTCAACCCGGCGATGCACGGAGGCATCCCGCGATTCGGCGAGCGCTAGGGCGTCGGCGTGCTTCAGTCCGCTCGGCGCCGGTAGCCGCCGGGCGGCGCCCCGTACTGGCGTTTGAAGGCGTGGGTGAAGGTGTACTGCGAGCTGTAACCGACCTGCTGGGCGATCCTGTCCACGGGGGCGTCGGAGGTGCGCAGGAGTCGGGCGGCCGTGGTCATCCTCCACCACGTCAGGTAGGTCAGGGGCGGCTGTCCGACCAGATGCGTGAACCGCCGGGCGAAGGCGGCGCGGGACAGGCGTCCCTGCGCGCCCAGTTCCTCGACGGTCCACTGCCTGCCGGGGTCGCCGTGGATGGCGCGCAGCGCGGGGGCGACGGCGGGGTCGCGCAGGGCCGCGGCCCAGCCGGTGGCGGAGTCGCCGGAGGCGTGCCGCTCTTCGAACCACGCGCGCAGGATGTAGAGCAGGAGCAGATCCAGGAGGGTGAGCAGCACCGCGTCGGAGCCCGGGCGGGGGTCGCTGTCCAGTTCGACGCCGAGGAGTTCGACCGCGGCGCGGAGTTCCCTTCGGCGCCCCACCCGGGTCGGCAGGTGGATGACCTCGGGCAGCTCGTCCAGGAGCGGATGCGGCCTGGAGCCGTCCAGCAGGTACGCGCCGCAGAGCATGACCAATGTCGGCGGCCGGTCGGCCGACGTCTCGCCGCCGCGGGCTCCGGCGGGCGGCTCGCTCGCGGGGGTGGAGGGGTCGTCGGCCAGGCCGTGCGCGGACCCGCGCGGCAGGAACGCCACGTCGCCCGGACCGAGCGCGACGGGCTCCCCCTGCGAGGGGAGCAGCCAGCACGTTCCCTGGAGGACGATGTGGAACCCCGCGGACGGCGCCGCGGGGAACCGTTGGGAGAAAGGAGCGGACCTGGTCATCCGGCTCGAATGCGGCCGTCCGGTCCGCGCCGCGCTCACCACGTCAGACAGCACGTCCACCCTGCCAGTGTAATCGACGACGCCGCCACGGCAAGACGTTCACGCAAACTTTCAAGCGATTCGCGCATTCCATCGTCTTATGTGAGCGCCTTACTGTGCTGACAGGGCCGAGCGACCGCGCGGCCATCACGTGAGGAGACGACATGAAGATCGCCGTTTACGGTGCGAGCGGATACCAGGGAAGACTCGTGCTCGCCGAACTGGCGGGGCGCGGCATCGCGACGGTCTTGGCCGGACGCGATCGCGAACGCCTGGAGAAGGCGGCCGCGACCGTCGGCCTCCCCGACGCGGAACGACGCATGGCCGACACCGATGATCATGGGGCGCTGGTACGTGCGTTCGGCGGCTGCGACGGTGTCGTCAACTGCGCCGGTCCGTTCACCTCGTCGGGCGCGGCCGTGGTCCGCGCGGCGATCGCGGCCGGCTGCCACTACGTCGACACCTCGGGCGAGCAGCTTCACGTCAAGCACGTCTTCGACGCGTTCGCCACCGCGGCGGAGAGCGCCGGAGTCAGCGTCGTCCCCGCCGCGAACGACGGCTGCCTCCCGGTAGACCTCATGGCCCGCCTCCTGGCCGACCGCATCGGACCGGTCGAAGCGATCGTCACCACCCACGTGATCGCCGGGGGCGGCATGTCGCGTGGCTCGCTGCGCTCGCTGGCCGAAACGATCGACGCCGTCGCAGGAGGCGGCCTGACGTACCGCGACGGCGACTGGCGCACCGGCGTGCCCGGCCGCCGCACTGCGATCACCCTGCCGGGGCATGCGGAGGCGACCCCGGTGACGGCCTTCCCGGTGCCTGAGGTGGTGACCATTCCACGGCACCTCAGCCTCCGCCGTGTCGAGGGCCTGACGGAGGCGGCGCTGGGCGACCGGCTGAACGCCCCGCTCACGCCGGAGGCCATCGCGAGCCTGCCGGAAGGACCCGATGAGGACAGCCGTCGCACCCAGCGCTTCACTTACGTACTCGACGCCGCCGGCACCGACGGCCGCCGCGTCCGCGGGATCGTCCAAGGCGCCGACACCTACGGCACGACCGCGGTCATCGCCGTGGAAGGCGTCCGGCGGCTCGTCGCCGAACCCGCCGGGCCGGGAGCGCTCGCGCCCGCCCAGGCGTTCGACCCGACCGCCTTCCTCGACTTCCTGATCCCCTATGGAGTCCAGTGGCGCATCGAGGACCGGGCGGCGGCCTGACGGCGACCGGCCACCGGAGGCGGGATCACGGGCGGCTCCGGCTACGCGCGGTCGGCACCGGACCCAGCGCCCGCTCAGCGCGCCATCAGGTCCGCGCGCAGCTCGCTCGGCAGTTTCGCGACGGCGTAGCGGAGGGTCACCCTGGGGACCGCGTCGCCGTGCTTGCGCAGGAAGGCGACCAGGCGGTCCCGGTCGACCGCTCCGACCTCCCGCAGGCCGGTGCCGACGGACTTGTGGATGAGGGGGTCCTCGTCGCCGAGGAGGATCTCGGCGATGGCCAGGGCGTCGTCCAGGTCGCCTTGCCTGATGAACCAGAACGCGGCGGTGATGGCCGAACGCCGCTCCCACACGACGCCGGACCGGGCGAGCGCGAACAGCGGATCGCGCGGCCGGTCGAGCAGATACCAGCCGAGCACGCGGGGAGCGGCCCGGTCCACCAGGTCCCAGTCGTCGATCCGGTCGTGCCGCCGCAGGTAGAGTTCGAACAATTCGCGGCGCTCCTGGTCGGTGGTCCGCTTGCGGCGGGCCTTGAAGTCGAGGATGCTGACCGCGCCCATCCGCGCGTCGTAATACTGCGATTCGAGCAGGCGCTCGACTTCGTCGAGCGGCATGTCGGCGAACTCGGCGGCGGTGTCGAAGATGGCCTTCATCCGCACTCCGATGACACCCGAGCGTCCGTTTCGGCGGTGCTTGGCGATCTTCTCCCGCTCCTGGTCGGACTGGAGCGCCCACAGGGCCCGTTCGAATGCTTCCGCTGTCAGTTCCATACGCTTTATGACGACGCGAAGCACCGCGATTCATCGCACCGTCCCGGCGGTCCGGAGGGGTGAGGGTGCGCGTCGGCGGAATCCGCCTTCTTCGGACCGGTCCACGCCTCGGTAGCCTGAGGGACTATGCGACCCCGCCCCGGCGACGCGCCGACCGAACCAGCCCGGACACCGCCGATGCACGCTCCCGGCCCGCCGCCGGTCACCGAGTCCCGCCGCGGGTCGAAGGCGGCGCTGTTCGCCGCCGCCGCAGCGGTACTGGTCATCGGAGCCCTCGTCGTCACCGGGCTGCGCCTGGTGGCCGACGACGGCCCCGAACGGGGCGAGACGGCCGCACCGGCCGTTTCGGCGGACGACGCCACCGGCGCGCCAGCCGAAACGGCGCCCGCCGCCCCGCCGGACGAGGCCGACGGTTCGCTCACCGTCATGTCGGTCGGCGCGACCAGTCCCGTGCCCGACGACGTCTGGGTGCCGTTCCTCTCGTTCGGCGAGGACTGGAGTCCGTTCACCGAGACCGACACCAGGACCATCGACGCGGGCGGCACGCACTACGGGTTCCTCGGCATCGGCACCCTCGACCTGCGCTATGTGACGCCCGCGGCGGGAGATCTGGAAGGCACCGTCGAAACGGTCGCCGAGTTCATCGCCGAGTCGTACCTGTACACGCCCGAGGGGATCGTCCGGTCGGAAGTGGCGACCGCGCCCGTCGACCTCGACGGGCAAGAAGCGGTCCTCGGGCAGTTCGGGCTCACCTGGGACGAGGGGGTCGGGGCCGGTGACACGAGCGCCGACTACGCGGTCGTCCTCGCCGAACTTGACAACGGGGCGGTCTTCGCCGGGTTCCTGGGCCTGTTCGGCTCCCAGGCCGAGCACTACGACGCCGCCTTGGACGTGCTCCTCGGCGTCGAGTTCGGGGACCGGACGGCGTCCTGAGCCGCATCGGCGGCCGGTCCGCGCCGAACGCGCGGACCGGCCGGACGTCAGCGCCTCAGAGGGCCCACTGCTGGTTGGCCCCGCCCCAGCAGCTGTACTGATGGAGCCGGGCGCCGTTCGCGGTCGAGGAGTCGATCACGTCGACGCACTTGCCGGAGTGGCGGGCGACGAGTTCGACGTGGCCGCCGCCCGCGTCGCGCAGCTGCCATTGCTGGTTGGTCCCGCCGTTGCAGGCCCACTGGATGATCCTGGCGCCCTCGGCGGTGGAGGCGGCGTCGACGTCGAGGCATCTGCCCGACGCCTCGGAGACGATCCGGTAGTAACCGCCGCCTGCGTCCTCGAGCCGCCATTGCTGGTTGGCGGCGCCGTGGCAGTCGTACTGGATGATCTCGGCGCCGTCGGCGGTGGAGCCGCTGACGACGTCCATGCACTTGCCCGAGTTCAGGTTCACGACCTCGCCGCTGTGACCGCCGCCGCCGCCGCCGACGTCGTCGCCCCAGCCGTAGCGCAGGCGGTCGGCGCCGGACTGGTTGCGGATCGACAGCGACAGGTCGGTGCCGCCGCCGCTGAGGGCGAACATGGAGTACCAGTCGTAGCCGATGTCACCGGGCTTGCCGCCGAGAGCGGGCCAGTACGTGCCGCCCATGCCGTTGTCGCGCATGACCTCGGTGACGGCGCGGATGTGGCGGACGAAGTTGTCGCCGCTGTTCGGGACGCTGTAGTCGAGGCCGTTGTCCATCGGGGCACCGAACTCGGTGGCGACGGCGCGGTCGGCGCACTCGCCCAGGCGGGTCCGGACGTGGTCGCGCCAGCCCGCTTCGGTGTCGTCCCCGTAGAAGAAGGCGTAGTGGTGGAAGGACAGCAACGTGTCGTCGAAGCGGGAGTCGTCGCAGATCGGGCGGAGGTCCTGGCTGTAGCCGGTGCCGCCGATGAGCACCCGGTTCGGCGGCGCCGAGTAGTGGTAGTCGAGCCAGTCCGCCGCGAGGTCGCGCCACTCGGCCGAGGAGTAGCCGTGGGGTTCGTTCATCGGCTCGAAGTAGACCAGGGAGTCGGAGCCGTACTGGTCGGTCACGGTCGACCACATGGTGTTGAACGCGGCCATGTCCGTGATCCGCCCGCCGGAGGCGGCCCCGTCCTCCCAGTAGGCGAGGATGACCTTGAAGCCCCGGTCGGTCGCGGCGTCGACGGCGCCGCGGTAGGCGTTCCACCAGGCGGTGCCGACGGTGTGGGTGTTGATCGGCAGTCGGACGGTGTTGGCCCCGAGGAGGGACTCCATGTCGTCGTAGACGGCGTCGGCCTTGGCCCGCACTGTCGCATAGTCGTCCGAAGCGCTCAGGCCGTCGATGACGAGCGGTCCGGTGCTGAAGTTGTCGCCGAGGACGGCCCAGTTCACTCCGCGGAAGTCGCCGGTGTCGGCGCCGGCCGGTGCGGCGCCGACGAGGACCGCCGCCGGCGCCAGTGCCAGGACGGCCAGCACGTTGAACAGGAGGCGGAGGAGGGACCGCCGCCGGGGCGGCTGCGATCGGTCGTGGGTGGTCATGGTCGCTCATCCAATCGTGTGTGGTCGGCGCGGTGCGCGGACCGGATATCGATGTCGGCCCCCTCGAGGCGTCGCGGTCGTCGCCGTGGACGGGTCGGGGTCCGCCTCGTGTCGCTCGCCGATCGGGCGTTCGGACCGGCGGTCGCGCGGCGGTGATCGGCGAGGGGGCACGGGTCGGCGTCCGGCGGTTCCCGCGCACCTCAAGGGCGAGCACTATAGTGATGATCGCAAATATTTACCCACTTGTGAAGGGCCTTCGTCGAACCTTTGTAATAACCATCGGGGCGGCGCGCTCGCCAACAGGGCCGGCCCGCGCCGTGAACGGCGGGCCGGCCCGGACACGCCCGTGCCGCTAAAGGAACGCCGCCCGGTGGTCGTTCGCCCAATCGGCGAAGCTCAGCGCGGGACGGCCGAGGATCGTCGGCACGTGGTCGGTCAGCACGGCGTACCCGCCTTCGGCCTGGCGGGCCACCCCTTTGACGGACTCCTCGACGTTCTCCGGCTCGGCCCCGCCCGCGAGCATCACGGCCCTGACGCCCTCGATCCCGACCGCCTCGGTCGCTATCGCCGTGCCGGTCGCCTCCTCGAGCACGGCGACCTGCTGGCCGAAGGTCAGCAGCTCCGGACCGGTCGGCGTATACGTCTGTCCGCTGTGGCCGTCGCCGACCAGTGCCTCCACGGCGACGGCCGCGATGTCGCGGGGGTCGATCACACCGCAGGCGCCGGTCCCCGTCCAGTCCGACAGCGGGACGCCGCCCTTGACCATCGGCGCGTAATGCAGCATGTTGGACGCGAACGACGGCGGCCGCAGGACGGTCCAGTCCAGCCCGCTCTCGCGAGCGGGCTGCTCGGCGCGGCGGTGCCAGGTGTCCGGGTCGACGGCGCTGATCGCGCTCAGCTTGACGATGCGCTCGACTCCGGCCTTCCCGGCGGCTTCGACCAGCGCGACGTCGTGGTCGATCGTCGGCTTCGGCGGCACGGTCACCGCGTAGACCGCAGCGACCCCCTCGACGGCCTCCGCCAGTGAACGCGCGTCGGTGAAATCGCCGAGCACCACCTCCGCGCCGGGGATCTCGACCTGCCTGCGGCTCATCGCGCGGACCCGCTCGCCCCGCTCGATCAGCTGCCTGACGACTTCGCTTCCAGTGGTGCCGGTGGCACCCGTAACTAGGATCATGAGCCCAATCCTCGCGGCGGCGCCTGGGCAAGGCTATGAAATTCCGGCACAGTTGCACCGTGCCGAAGGAATATTCGACCGACGTCGCCGCGCATCTGCGGCCGTGGATCGCGCAGATCACCACGGCGCGGTCGAGCGGGGAGACGATCGTGGTCAAAGAGCCCGACCACGCCGTCACGCTGATGCTGCGGACCGCGCCCGACCGGGAGCCCCTGCTCCTGGCCATCGGCCCGCGGACCAAGGCGCTCTACCACGAAGCCCTGCCCGGGCAGTCCTGCCTCAAGCTCCGCCTGCACCCCGGCGCGGCGCGGCAGCTGCTCCACCGCTCCGTGAGCGACCTGGTCGATCGGGTCGTGCCGCTGACCGACCTGCCGGGCGCCGCTTCGCGGCTCGCCGAGCTGCCGGGCGACCCCGGCCGCCTCGCCGCGTCGCTCCTGGCGGGCGCGCCCGCCGCCCCCGACCGCAGCGGCGCCCTGGTGCGCCGGGCCGCCGAGATGCTGCCCACCGGCGACGTGCGGACGAGCGCGCAGCGGCTGCACGTCAGCGAACGCCACCTGCGCAACCTGTTCGTCCGCGCGGTGGGCCTGCCGCCGAAGCGCTTCGCCCGCATCGGACGGGTCCGGACCGTGCTCGAACTGGGATCGACCCGCCCGTGGTCGGAGCTCGCGCTCGCCGCAGGCTTCTACGACCAGTCGCACATGGCCGCCGAATTCCGTGCGCACATGAGCATTCCGCCCACGGCGTTCTTCGCCGGCGAGGTCGCGCCGAACACGGCATGCCGAGGTGATGCCGCCCCGTGAACGGCCGCAAGGCCGGTCCGGTGATCGGGAAGGGCGCGGTCAGGACCGGCGCACCCGGCACCAGCCGCCCCGCCGCGAAGGCCGCCGGGACACGGCGGACCCGACCGACGTCGGTCCCCCTCGCCGTACGCCGTCGGCGCTTCAGCCGGGGAGGAGTTCTTCGACGAGGGCTTGGACGCGGGCTTTGATCTCGTCGCGGATGGGGCGGACGGCCTCGACGCCCCGGCCGGCGGGGTCGTCGAGCGTCCAGTCGAGGTAGCGCTTCCCGGGGAAGACGGGGCAGGCGTCGCCGCAGCCCATGGTGATGCACACGTCCGACGCCTCGACCGCCTCGACGGTGAGGATCTTCGGCCGCTGGTCGGCGATGTCGATGCCGACCTCCTTCATGGCCTCGACCGCGGCGGGGTTGACGCTCTCGGCCGGGGCGGACCCGGCAGAGCGGACTTCGATGCGGTCGCCTGCGAGATGGGCGAGCCAGGCGGCGGCCATCTGGGAGCGTCCGGCGTTGTGGACGCAGACGAAGAGAACGGAAGACTTGGTGGACACGGCGGGTCCTCCTCTGCTGTCGGGCGTGCTGGTTTCGGTCATGACCGGGCCGTCTCGGGTTCAGGCGCGCGGAAGAACCGCCGGGCCCGCAGACTGACGTAGACGAGGCCCACCAGGACCGGGACTTCGATGAGCGGGCCGACGACCCCGGCGAGCGCCTGGCCCGAGGCGGCCCCGAAGGTGGCGATCGCGACGGCGATGGCGAGCTCGAAGTTGTTGCCCGCGGCGGTGAAGGCGAGCGTCGTGGCGCGCTCGTAGCCCAGGCCGATGCCCTTGCCCAGCGCGAACGCCCCGGCCCACATGGCGACGAAGTACACCAGCAGCGGCACCGCGATACGCACGACGTCCAACGGGCGGGCGATGATCGCCTCGCCTTGGAGCGCGAACAGGACCACGATGGTGAACAGCAGGCCGTACAGGGCGAACGGGCCGATCCTGGGCAGGAACTTCGACTCGTACCACTCGCGGCCTCTGCGGCGTTCGCCGATGACGCGGGTCAGGTACCCGGCCGCGAGGGGCACGCCGAGGAACACGGCGACGTTCGCGGCGATCTCCCAGCCGGAGACGTCGAGTCCGGTCGGGTCGAGGCCGAGCCAGCGCGGGAGGGCGTCGAGGTAGAGCCACCCGAGGGCGCCGAACGCGATCACCTGGAACACGGAGTTCAGTGCCACCAGGACGGCGGCGGCTTCCCTGTCGCCGCGGGCGAGGTCGTTCCAGATGATGACCATGGCGATGCACCGGGCGAGTCCCACGATGATCAGGCCGGTGCGGAAGGCGGGGAGGTCGGGCAGAAAGATCCAGGCCAGGGCGAACATGAGCGCTGGTCCGACCAGCCAGTTGAGCAGGAGCGAGGAGACCAGCAGCCGTTTGTCGGCGGTGACGGTGTCGAGGCGGTCGTAGCGGACTTTCGCCAGGACCGGGTACATCATCAGCAGCAGGCCCGCGGCGATCGGCAGGGAGATCCCGCCGATTTCGATCGCGTTGAGCGCCTTGCCGAGGGCGGGGGCCCACCGGCCGAGGGCGATGCCGGTGAGCATGGCCGCGCCGATCCAGGCCGGCAGGTACCGGTCGAGGGTCGACAGCCGTCCGCGCGCGGCGGCCCCGGCGGCCGGCGCGGTCGCGGTGTCCGGGCGGCTCATGCGGTGGCCTCGGCGGGGGCGGCGAGGAGGCCGGAGAGCAGGTCGAGGGCTTCTCGTTCGGCGCGGTAGTAGACCCAGGTGCCGCGGCGGTCGGCGGTGACCAGGCCGGTCGCCTTGAGGACCCTGAGGTGGTGGGAGATGGTGGGGGCCTTGAGGTCGAAGGCGTCGGTCAGGTCGCATACGCACACCTCGCCGCCCTCGTGGGAGGCGATCAGCGACAGCAGCCGCAGTCGCACCGGGTCGCCCAGGGCCTTGAACGCGGGCGCGAGGCCCTCGGCCTGCGCGGCGGTGAGCGGCTCGGCGACCAGCGGGACATGGCAGTCCGCGGCCTGGTCCAGGAGCGGCAGGAGCTGTTTCGACATGCGTCTATTTTGACAAACATCAAGACAAGTGGCAACCGGTCCCCTGCCGCGCCGGCGGCGGGCCGGACCCGGACTCGGCCGCCTGAAGCGCCGCCGAGGGTCCGGCCCGTCTCGCGGTCCGGGCCGGTCAGCCGCAGCAGCCGCCTCCGGCCGCGGCCTGCGGCAGTTCGGTCCGCCGCCCGGCCCGTCCGTGCAGGATTCCGGTCGCCAGGCCCCGCGCGGGCGCGGTCGCCGGTTCCTCGGCCGCAGGGGCACCGCACTCTGAGGCGGCGGGGCCGCGACCGGAATGGGCATCGTCCGCCCCGGCGGTCGCGTCGGCGCCGCAGCATCCGGACGCCTCGGCGGCCTCGGTGACGGCGGTGGCGTCGAGGGCCCTGGCCGAGGAGCAGACGCCGGTCTCGGGCAGGTCGAGTTCGACCCGGTCGGCGGCCTCGCGGTCGCCGGCGAGGGCGGCGGCGATGGAGCGGACCTGCTCGTAGCCGGTGGCGAGCAGGAACGTCGGCGCCCGGCCGTAGGACTTGACGCCGGCGATGTAGAAGCCCGCGTCGGGGTGGGCGAGGTGGGCCTCGCCGTGGGCGGGGACGGTGCCGCAGGAGTGGAAGTTCGGGTCGATGAGCGGCGCGATCCGCGCCGGGGCCTCCACCACGCTGTCGAGGTCGAGGCGGACCTCCCGCAGCATCTCCAGGTCGGGGCGGAACCCGGTAGCGGCGGCGACCTGGTCGACCTCGATCTCCACCGCGAGGCTCCCGGTCGCGCCCCGGACCGCCACCGACCCGTCGGGGCGCGCGGCGAAGGCGCGGATGGTGAAGCCGGTGACCAGTTCGACCGCGCCGGATTCGACGAGGTGGCGCAGGCGGGTGCCGATGGTGCCGCGGGCCGGGAGGGCGTCGGCCGTGCCGCCGCCGTAGACCTTGCCCGGGTCGTTCCCGCGGATCGCCCACATCACGCTCGTGCCCGGCTCGGTCTCGGCCAGCTCGGCGAGGAGCAGGAGCGTGTTCGCCGCCGAGTGGCCCGCGCCCACGACCAGGGTCCGCTTGCCCGCGAACCGGTCCCGTTCGGCGCCGAGGACGTCGGGGAGCGGCCCGGCCTGCCACGGCGCGTCGGGGGTCTCGCCGGCGGCGGCGAGGCCGTGCGCCCCGAGCGGGTTGCGGTGGGCCCACACGCCGGAGGCGTCGATGACGGCGTCGGCGGTCAGGTCCTCGGTCTCGCCTGCGGCGGTGCGGGTGCGCAGCAGGTAGGCGCGGCCGTCACGGTCGACGGTGTTCGTCTTGTCCACGCCCAGACGCGCGACGCCGACCACGCGGGTGCCGTAGCGGACGTGCTCGTCCAAGGTCTTCGCCAGCGGGGCGAGGTAGTCGGCGATCAGCTCCGCGCCGGTCGGGAGCCGGTCCGCATCGGGGGCGGTCCAGCCGGCGGCTTCGAGCAGGCGGCGGGCGGCGGGGTCGATGTCGAACCGCCACGGAGAGAACAGGCGGATGTGACCCCACCGGCCGATCGCCGCGGCAGGGCCGTCCCCCGCTTCGAGCACGAGCGGCGTCAGGCCGCGCTCGACCAGGTGCGCGGCGGCGGCCAGGCCCACGGGGCCGGCGCCGATCACGGCGACGGTCTGAACGGAGCGGGTGGCGTTGGACATGGCGGTCTCCTGAAGTCTCGGTCCGAGTCGATCGCGCCGACCGCGATCGCACCAACAGAGACAATTAATATCAGCATATACTGTTGATAGCAAGTTCTGTGGTTTAATTGACGGCATGGGCCGCACCATCGAACTCACCCTCACCGACGTGACCGCCGGGCATTCGGACGCGTCGGTGATGACGCACGCCAGGGATCTCGCCCCGCAGTTCAAGGCCCTGGCCGACGAGAACCGGCTCGCGATCGTGCTGCTGCTGTCGGAGCGCTCGCGGACCGTGCGAGAGCTGACCGAGGCCACGGGCCTCGCCCAGACCCTCGTCTCCCACCACCTCGCGCCCCTGCGGGAACTCGGCCTGGTCTCGGTGACCCCCAAGGGCCGCAGCAATGTCTACTCGATCTGCTGCGATGCCTTCTCCGCGCCGCTGCGCGCCCTCGCGGGCCTCTCCACGCCGGTCGAGGACACCTGCCGCGACTGACGCCGATGCCCCCGTCGGCAACCGTCTTTCGACGATCCCGCGCCGGTGGTCAGTCGAGTCCGGTGGCGGTCAGGACGATCGCGCGGCCGTCGCCGGTGAGAACCGCGGCGAGGCCGCCTGCGACGGCCGCGTGTTCGGGCCGCTCGGCACCGCTGTCGTAGGCGGGGGTGCGGTCGCCGGTGGCGAGGTCGAGGACGAACAGGTCGTGGACGGAGCCGCCGTCGAAGCCGATCTCCTCGACCAGGGCCCGGCCGTCGCGCACGGCCAGGACCGACGAGTACGGCTCGCCCTCGGCCGCGACGCCCTCGTCGTCGAGCCGGAACGCGTCGTCGAGGGTGTCGAAGACCTGGCCGCCGTACAGGAGCGCGCCGGGCGCGTTGTACCAGGCGTCCTCGGTGGACCAGTCGGTGGAGCGGTGTTCCCAGACCTGTTCGCCGGTGGCGGTGTCGAAGGCGATGACCTTGTACTGGTCGTAGTCGCTGGAGTGGTCGACCGCGACGCACACCAGGTGCTCGCCGCAGGGCTTGACGCGCTCGATCGTGTACCCGGCCTCGAAGGGGACGCTCCAGGTCTCGGCGAGGTCGGTGAGGGACCAGGCGGTGATGACGGCCCGTCCCGGGGAGACCTGGTCGGCGACCTTGCCGACGGCGTACCCGTCGAACGCGGTCCACAGTGCGGGGTCGACGGCCACGGAGCCCTCGACGAGCGCTTCGCCGTCGGAGGCCCGGCGCACGACGGCGGTGGCCTCGGCGGCGGCGAGCTCGACGAGCCGGTCGGTGGCGGCGAGGTGGTCGTACAGCGAGTACGAGTTCGGGACGAGGGTCCCGGGCTGGTCGGCGCCGTCGCCCCAGGCGCTCTCGGCGCGGATGCGGAAGTCGCCGATGATGGGCAGGTCGTAGGGCCCGTCCTCGTGCGCGGCCGCTTCGCCGGTGGTGAGGTCGAGGCGGATCACGGCGTTCTCGTCGTAGCCGCGGCGCTGCTCGACGAGCGCGTGCGTGCCGTAGTAGGCGATGTCGGTGCGGCTCTCCCAGGACTGCTTCCACAGGAGCGATCCGGTGGCGGTGTCGACGGCGGCGCGCATGTCCTGCCCCGCGTCGGTGGCGGACGCGAACGCGTCGATCAGGAGGACGGCGCCGACGACGGTGATCCCCAGGGAGGTCGGTTCGAGCTCGTAATCCTGTGTCCACAGTGCTGTCCCCGTGGTGTCGAGGGCGGTGACGGTCGTCCGGCCGCCGACGACTTCGGCGATGTAGGCGTGGTCGTCGGCGACGGCGACCGAGGCCATGACGGGGTTGGCCACGGCCTGTTCGTGGACGACGGTGAAGTCGGTGCCGAAGGTGGCGCCGCTGAGCGCCTCGCCGATGCCGCCGAGCAGGTCCCCGCCGGGCAGGTCGCTGAGGAACCTGCCGATTTCGTTGCGGTTCAAGGCGATCACGAGGACGATCACGGCGATGGTGACGATGGAGGACAGCGCCGGGCGTGCGCTGCGGCGCTCCCGGGGGCGGCTGGCGACGGGGCGCGGGGTCGTGTAGACGCGCGTCGGCTCGGCGGGCTCGGCGGGCGGGAGGCCGCCCGCGGGGGTCCGAGGCGGGCTGGAGACGCGCGCGGGCCCGTCCGCCTCGGCCTCCTCCGGGGTCTGCTGGGGAAGGACCGCGGCGGGCGGGGGCGAGCTGGACGCGCGCGGGGCCTGCGGCGGGTCGGGCGGGTCGCTGCGGTGCGGCGGCAGCTCGATGCGGGTGATGTCGGCCGACGACGGGGGCGGGTGGGGCGCGTAGTCGATCGGCGAGGCCGGCGCGGCCGGCGCCGGGGCCTCGGTCGCGGCGGCGGCGTGCTGGAACGCGCCGAACGCGACCGGCAGTTCGGGCTGCTCGGGGACGGACGGCGCGACGCCCAGGCGGGCGTGGAGCCTGGTGGCGACCTGGGGTATGCGGCTGGAGCCGCCGACGAGGAGGATCGCGGCCAGTTCGGCGGGGGCGAGTCCGGCGCGTTCGACGGTGCGCCTGGTCTCGTCGACCGCGCGGGCGATGAGCGGGTCGGCGAGGCTGGTCAGTTCGTCGCGGGTCAGGTGCAGGCCCATCGGATCGTGGCCGGGCAGGGACACGGGCGCGGTGGAGGTGCGCGAGAGCATCTCCTTGGCAGCGCGGACCTCGTTCCAGAACGCCAGGCGCTCGCGCAGCTGCGCGGCGTCGGCCGGTTCGCTCAGCCGCCGCCACAGGCCGGGGTCCTTGGCGGCGACGATGCGGCCGAGGTGCGCGGCGAGGGCCATGTCGACGTCGAGTCCGCCGAGGTCGTCGAGGCCGCCGGTCGCGAGCGTGCGGAAGGAGCCGTCGGCCTCGCGGCGCACGACCGTGGTGTCGAAGGTGCCGCCGCCGAAGTCGAAGACCGCGACCGTCCCGCCGACGGGGGCCTCTTGGCCGAGGACTTCGGCGCAGTAGGTGGCGGCGGCGATCGGTTCGGGCAGGAGCGCGGCCCCGCCGAGCCCGGCGAGCGCGGCGGCCCGCTCCAGGACGGCGCGGCGGACCGGGCCCCAGTCGGCCGGGCAGGTGAGGATCGTGTGCGCGGGGGCCCGGCCGGTGGCGGCGGCCTCTTCGGCGACGCGCCGCAGGCTGGTGGCGAGGAGCGCTTCGACGGGGATCTCGCGGTCCCCCAGGAGGACGGCGCCGTCGTCGATGCGGCGCTTGGGGTGCGCCTCGAAGCGTTCGGGTGCGGCGGCGGCGAGCCGCTGGGCGTCGCGGCCGGTGTGCAGGTCGCCGCCGGGGTCGAGGAACACCCCGGAGGCGAGCATCGGGGAGCCGTCGAACAGGAGGGACCGGGGCGCGGTGTCTTCGCGGCCGACGACGGCGACGGTGTGGGTGGTGCCGAGGTCGACGGCGAGCCGGACGGGGGCGTTCATGGTGCGGCTCTTCCGTTCTGTGCGGGGGCGCGGACGTAGGGAGGTCATTCGACGGGGGCGCGGATCGGGCCCGGCCGCCTCGGCCGGGCCGTGACCGGGCCGCTCACTGGTTGAGGGCGGTGAAGATGACCACTTCGGTCTCGTCGCCGGGCAGGTGCTTGACGCGCACGACCGAGCCGGGCTGGATCTGGGCGACCGCACCGGCATCGACGGGCTTGCGCTGCTTGAGGTCGAAGGCGGTGCCGTCGGCCCGGGTGATGCGCAGGTCGAGGTCCATGACGGCCCGGTCGCCCTGGAGTTCGCCGGTGGGGCGGGCGGAGAGGACCACGGCGCGGGCGTCGACGCCCTGCTCGGCGATCTGGAGCTGCCGGGGCGTGACCAGGCCCTTGGCGAGGCGGACGCGGTCGAGGGCGGCCTGCAATTCGGCCTGCGGGGCGTCGGCGGCGATGGCGACGCGCCCGTCGGCGCTGTCGGGCCGGTAGCGCACGGGGACGATCGCGCCGGGGACGACGGCGGCGAGCTCGGTGAGGTCGACCAGGCTGCGGGCGGTGCCGCGGAACGAGCGGCCGTCCTGGGTGTCGACGTCGAGGACGATCTCCAGCTGCGGCTGGTCGTTGACGGTCAGGCCGGTGCGGCTCGCCGAGACGACGGTGCCCATGGCGATCGGGGTGTTCTCGAAGCCCTTGGGGGCCATGCCGCGCAGTTCCCGCATGGACCCGTCGACGAAGCCGCCGACGGAGCCGGTGACGGGCAGGATCGTGAGGAGGATGATCGGGCCGGCCATCCAGCCGTTGAGCCATGCGAGCGCGCCGTCGCCGCCGAGGCCGGTGGCCACGTACATGACGGTGCACAGTCCGCCGATGACGATGAGCGCGGTGTTGATGATCTTGAACATTGCCGTTCCTTTCTCCGCCGGGCCGAATCGCCCGGGACGCGTTCAGCATCGGGCCGCGGCGGCCGCTACCGATCACAGGTTCGGCGCCGGGCCGCGGCGTCGCCCCCGCGACCTGGTGCGTTCGGGCCGCCTGCGGGGCGGTCGGGCCCGGTTAGAATGCCTCTCATGGTGCGCGGTGTCGCGGCCTCGGCGGCCGTTCCCAGGGGGATGCTCATCGCCGACTCCTGGTCGAAGCTGGGCGACGCGGTGGCGCCGTTGAGCAACGCCTCCGGGCGGCCTTTGGCGCGCACGGTCAAGCTGATCCTCGATCCGCTCGTGCTGCGCCCGGCCCTGAACCCGCGGTTCTCCGGCGGCGTCATCGGCATCGAGCACGTCGACGAGCTGCGCCGCGCGATCCTCGACGCGGGCCCGGCGCTCGCCGCGACCGCCGAGTGGTTCCAGGCGTTGAAGCGGGCCCGCCGCCGCGCGGGAATCACCGACGGGCACCCGCAGGACCTGTACTTCCAGCGCTGCTACGAGCTGGCGCTCCTCCAGGGCCCGCCCGGCCCGGACGCGGACGAGGTCGCGGCCGAAGCCGTCGCCGAGGTCCACGCCGAGCGCGGCGAGCTGTCCGTGGACCGGTTGCGGCGCTTCCTGACCGACCCGGCCCGCGTCGACGAGCTCTCCGGGCTGCTGCGCCGGGCCTGGGCGTCCCGGGCCGAGGCCCCCGGCGCGGCGGCGGACCCGGGGCTGGCCGCGTTCCTCGACGACTGCGCGCGGACCCCCGACCCGCGCCTGTGGCGGGCCCTGGCCGAAGCGGGCGCGGGCAGCGCCACGGCGGCCGGGCTGGAGTCGCCCGGCGTGGCCCGCGGGCTCGGCCTCACCGCGCGCGAGCGTCCCGCCGCGCCCGAGCTGGGCGAGCGGGCTTCGAAGCGCGGGCTGCCCGAGCCGTTCGACAGGTCCATCATGGAGCGTTTGTTCGCGGCGCTCACCACGTGGTTCCACCGCCGGTCGATGGCCGACGTGCCCTCGCTGGTCGTCGGCGAGATCCACCGTTCGGCCGCGCCCTGGCAGCTCGCCGAGGAACCCAGCCGGGTCGTCATGGCCCTGGGCCGGGACGCCAGCGCGGGCCTGGGGCGGGCCGAGGGCGCCGGGGCCGCGACCGATGCGAACGCCCGCCTGCTGGACCGGTGGCGCCGCGAGTCGTACGTGCGGCGCGCGCTGCGCCTGCCCGACGCCGAGGCGTCCGGGCTCGCCGCCGAGGTCCGCGGCGTCAGGCGCGCCTACCTGCGGCGCCTGTGGGTGCGGCTCCACGGCCGCGAGCTGCGCGGCGAGACCACCGGCTCCGAGGAGGTCTGGGACCTGCTCGACGGGGCGCTCCGCTCGGTCGTGATGGACCAGCGCGACCGCCTCAAGCGCGCCCTCGAACGCGGCGGTGCGGCATGACGGGCTTCGCGGTGGAACGCACCGGCACGGCGATCCGCGTCGGCGCCCTCGCGCACCCCGAGCGCGCCGCGCTCGTCGAGGCGCGCGGCGCGCTCCTGTGCTGGGACGTCCTCGACCTCCGCGCCCACCCGGCCGCCGTGATCCACGATGCGGCCCGCGTCGGCGAATGGCTGTGGGAGGTCTACGGCCCCGGCCCCGCCGCGGCGGTCCTCGGCGACGCCGACGCGATCGCGGCCGAAGCGGACGCGCCGGTGCCGGCCGCTGTCCGCGCGCTGGCGCTCCTGCGCTGGGCCGACGCCTGGTGGCCGTCGTCCTGGGCGGCCGGCGTGCCGCCGCTGCCCGCGCCGCTCCTGCGGGCCGAGACCGCTTGGCGCACCGCCGCGGTCGAGCACCTCCTCGACGACGACGCGGCCGTGGAGCGCGCCCTCGCCGAGGTCGACGCGACCGCCCTCGGGGACTACGCGGACCCGCGCGTCGCCGAGCTGCGCGCCGGCCTCGAAGACCTCGCCGAAGACCACGGCGTCGCGCTCGCGGGACGCGCTTCGGAACGGCGCGAGGACTACGCCCTCGCCGCGGGCGGGCGCGAAGGCGACCTGGTCCTGCGCGGCGGCACCGCCCCAGTGGACTGGGGCGGCGTCCCGCAGGGCCTGGTCGACGCGGCGGAGGACGCGTCCTGGACGCTCGCGCAGCGCGGCCCGGACGCGGTGGTGACGGTCGCGGTCCCGGCGGCGCCGGAGGCCGAGGGCGGGCGCTTGGCCGCGCGGCTCGGCGAGACGGCGCTCGACCTCGAATTCGACCCGATGTCGGGCGCGTTCATCGGCGAGGCCGCCGCTCCGCGGGGGTTCCCGGCGCAGCCCGGACTGCGCGTCTCCGCGCCCGGCTACACCGCCGAACCCGATGCCGACGCGCCCCGAAGGCGCGACGCGATCATCGCATTCGCACGGGCCCGCCTCGCCGCGCCGGAGACCTTGACCGAGAGCGCGGCGGCGCGATCATGACCCGGCCCGTCGACAGCGCCCCCGGGGACGGCGCCGGGCCCGCCGGCCCGCGGCAGGCGGCAGGGACCGACGACGTGACCGGCGTGCGCGGCAAGGAGACCAGCGGGCCCCGCTGGGAGGCGTTCCGCGAGCGCAACAACACCGCGGCCCGGCTCGCGAGCGAAGGCCGCAACACCGAAGCCGCCGCGATGCTCCGCGAGGCCGTGGCCCTGACCCGGGTCCCGGACGTCGACGCGGCCGGGCTCGACGGCCGCGCCCGGGCGCTCGGCAACCTCGCCGCGATCGCCGAAGGCCAAGGCCGGCCGGACGAGGCCCTGCGTCTCGCCGACGAGGCCCTGGCCGCCTGCGGGACGGTCCTCGCCGAGGTCGGCGACCGCTACGGGACCGCCGCAGTCCGGGCCTCGATCCTGCTCAACCGGGCCCAGACGCACCAGCTCGTCGGCCGTCTCGACGACGCGCTCGCCGACCTCGACGCCGTGCTGCCGATCATCGAGGCGGGCGACGGCGACGACGAGTCCTACCTCGCGGTCTCCCTCCACAACGCCCGCGCCGTCCTGTTCATCGGCCTCGAGCACTGGGAGGACGCCGAGGCCGCGGCCCGCCGCTCCCTCGAACTCGCCGCCGCCCACGACCCGCGCCTGACCGGGCACCCGTACGCGAACCTCGCGGTGATCGCCCAGGCCGTCGGCGACTTCGATGCCGCCTTGACCTATCTCGACCTCGCCCAGCAGATCCACACCGCCGCCGGCGACGCGACCGCCGCCGCTCTCGCGCTCGCCAACTGCGGCCGCATCGCCACGCGCAACGGCGACTTCGCGACCGGTCGGCGCCTCCTCGCCGAAGCCGAACGCGCCCTCGACGCCGCCGAGCAGCCGCTCCGGGCCGCCGAGCTGCGCTACAGCCGCGCCCACGCCGCCCTCCAGGACGGCGACCCCGCCGCAGCGCGCGAACTGATCGGCCCCGCGGTGGCGACGCTCCGCAGCGGCGGGCACGCCACGATGCTCGCCGAGGCCCTCGCGCTGCGCGGCGACCTCGAAGCGACCGAAGGCGACTTCGACGCCGCCGAGCGGACCTACCTGGAGGCATGGCAGGTCTACGAGGCGGCCGGGGCCCGATACCACTTGGCGCGCATCGACATGCGCCGCGCGTTCGCCGTCGCCGCGCGACTGGAGCAGCCCGGCGTCGACCAGGTCGCGCTGCTCCGCCTCGCGTTCGACCTCGCGCTCCCGGCGGCGCTCGCCACCGACGCGATCCGCCACGGCTTCGCGCCCGGCCGCACCCGGGAGCGCTGGACCGCCCAGGTCGCGATCCCGGCGATGGCACACGCGCTCAGCCTGGCCGCCGCCCTCCGCGACGGCGCGCTCGTCTCCGAGCTGCTGGAGCACATGAGCGCCACGGTCTCGCTCCACGCCGCCGCGACGGCCGATGCGCTCGGTGCCGACCCGGTCGAGTCGACCGCGGAGCCGTTCGGCCGCCCCGACCCGCTGGCGGCGCTGGCGAACGGCACCGCTCCCGAGCCGGCCGGCCGCTCCCCCGCCGAGACCGCGCTCTCCTACACCGCCTCCGGGCTCGTCACCGGCGCCTCCAGCGACTTCCCGGCGGCGCGGTTCGCACTCCCGCCGCGCCTGCGCGTCAACCCGTACCGGCCGTCGCAGCTCGAACCGTGGATACGGGAGACCGAACGGCGCTACGGCTTCCCGATCCGGTCCGACGAGGTGATCGACGCATGGTGACCGAGGCGCCCGGCGGTCCGGGCCCGGCTGGCGACCCCCGGCCCACCGTACAGCTCAAGCTGGTCGACGCCGACGGCCTCTACTACTCGTGGCGCTGGGAGCACGACCTGGGCGCGATCCAGAACATCATGGTCCCCGAGGAGACCGTGCGCCCCGCGCTCGAAGCGCTCGCCCTGGCGCTGCCGACGCCGCTGCCGGGCGAGCGCCCGGAGGCGGCGCTGCGGCGCGCGCTCGAAGGGCCCTTGACCGACCTCGACCGCGAGACCGCCCTCGCGACGGACCTGGCGAGGGCGCTGATCCCGTACCGGCTCGCCGTCGAGGTCAACGGCTACCTCCGGCAGCACCTGCGCCCGCACCTGCGCATCCAGCCGTCGAACTCGACCGCGCGGGTCCCGTGGGAGGCGCTGCGCGTCGACGTGGGCGAGCGGTTCGTCGGCGACACCGACGTCTCGGTCCTCCCGCCCGCCACGGTCCGCAACGCCCCGGAGCGCCGCCGGTCCCCTTGGGCCCCTGAAGGCCCCGTGGCGGCGGCCCTCGACCCGCGGGTGCCCGGCCCGGGCCGGGCGCTGGGGTCGGTGCTCGGCGCCGCCGCGGACGAGGACCCCTTGAGCGCCATGACGGCGAAGCTGGGTCCGCGCCTGACGCCGCCCGGTCCCGCCTTCCGACGCGGCGACCTCACCCGGGACGTGCTCCGGCCACTGCTGGCCGAGGCGTCGCGCTTCCTGTACGTGGGGCACGTGACCACCGCCGACCACGGCCTCGACGCGCGCCTCCACCTGTCCTGCGGCCCGGACACGACCGGCCGCGCCGCCGTCGCCGCCGGGCACCGCCCCCTCACCGCCGCCGACATCGTCCTCGGCCACCGCCCCGGCGCTCCCGCGCCTTGGCGCATGCCGAACCGGGTCGCCCTCATCGCCTGCGACTCTGGCGGGGACGCCCGCTTCGCCGAACCGGTCGGCCTCGTCACGGCCGCCCTCCACACCGGCGCCTCCTATGTCACCGCCACCCGCTGGACACTGCCCACCGACGAGGGCCTGCGCCGCTTCGCCCCCGCCGCGACCCCGTCGACGGCGGTCCTCGCCGAGGCGGTCACCGCCGTCGACGCCGCTCACGACGCGCCCGACCCGGTCGCGGCCCTGAACGTCTGGCAGCGCGCCAAAGCCGCCCGCTGGGAGTCCGAGGGCCGCCTGGAGGACTCGCCGCTGATCTGGGCGGCCTTCGCGACGACCTTCGGTTGACGGGCCGCCGCTCCGACGTGTGCGGTCAGCGCGGGAGACCCGCGGTCCGGGCCGGGGCGACCGGGATCTCGAGGACGGTGGTCCTGACGCCGTCGCCGTCGACGAGGTGCTCCTCCAATGTCGGCCCCGAGACGACGCGGTCGTTGCGCCGCAGCCAGTCGAACAGGTCGTTCCCGGCCCGCACGATGCCGCACCCGGGAGGGACGACCGCGCGCACCACGCTGCGGGCGGGCAGGGTGAGCCTTTCGCCGCCCGGGCCGGTGGACACGGCGGCGGCGAACCGTCCGGTCGGGCCGCCGGTCAGCCAGGTCAGCAGCGTGTTCGGAGGCGTCCCGCACACGGCGGCCAGCTCGGACGGGTCGTCGACTTCCAGGCGTCGGACGCGCAGGTGGCGCGCATGGACGCCGGTCTCCTGCGGCAGGACGGGGGTGTCGAAGGCGAGGCGGTCCTCGGCCGCCGCCAGGGCGAGGGTCGTTTCGGCGATGTCGCGGCGAAGGGTCTCCACCACTTCGGTCAGCAGCTGCCGCAGCTGCGCGTCGGGGGCGTCGACGATGTCGGCGATCTGCCGCAGTGACAGGCCGAGGCGCTGCAGTCCGCGGATGCGCTCGAGCCGCGTCAGCTCGGCGACGCCGTACCAGCGGTAGCCGGTGTCGCGGTCCACGGCGGCCGGAGCCAGCAGCCCGATCTTGTCGTAGTAGCGGAGGGTGCGGTCGGAGACGCCGACCATTCGTGCCAGCTGCCCGATGCGCCACATGATCGTGCTCCTCGCGATTTGACCTTCGCGCAATGTCAGGGTTCTACAGTCCGATCCCATGACGATCACTCACCACAATGTATCCCGGACGGCCGGTGCGCTGCTGCTCTCCGCGGTCGCGCTCATGACCGCCAGTGCGGCGGTCGCCGTCCCGGCGGGGCTGGCGCTGAACCCGCAGGACCCGGCCGCGACGCTGCGGGCGGTGCAGGACCGAGTCGGGCTGCACCTCCTCGAACTGGGCCTGGACGTGCTCGGCTGGCTCGCCTTGACCGGGGCCGCGCTCGCCCTGGCCGTCTGCGCCGTCACCGCCGGGCGGCCCGCGCACGCGGTTCCGGCCGGCCTTCTGGCGCTGTGCGGAACGGCGGGACTGCTCCACGACGCGGGCAACCTGGCCGTGACCCGGCTCGCCGCCGATCCCGCCGACCCCGTGACCGCGGCGACCGCCGAAGCCGTCCTCCTCACCGCCAAATGGGGGGTCAACCTGGCCGGGCTGCTCTGGGTCAGCGCGACCGCGGCCGCCGTCTGCCTCCCGGGCCGGCCCGCTGGGCGACGGCGAGCCGGAGCCGTCGCCGCCCTGTCGGGCCTGGCCGCGGTCGTACTGCCCTGGACCACGGGGACCGACGGCCCGTCACCGCAACTCGAACAGCTCGGCTACGCGCTGCACCTGCCCGTCATGGCCTGGTGGGGGTTCCTGGGCTGGCGATGCCTGCGGACGGGACCGACCGAAGCGGAGCCCACTCCTCGCGGGTGAGCCCTGCTGGGAGTCAAGGGAAAGCTCCTGGCAGGACGGTATCGCGGCGGCCGGTTCCGGCCGGTCGGCGCGATTTCCGAGAGCAATCCGGTGTTCGAGTTAAAACGATTTAACACATCATCGAGTCCACATGCACTCCCATAGCGCTATTTCCGGAACCTGCATAGAAGACCGCAAACGACCTTGATGCGCGGTTACCGCCTCTTAGTGCGATTGACACTGCCGATACCCGCTCCGAACAGCCATAAGAGCCGGGAAAGCGGGAGTCGACATTGAAATCCGTGAATGAACATGTTTCAATATGTTTGGCAGCGCGCCTCGACGTGTTCGAACGCGGTGCGCCCTTCGCCCGAGGTTTCATCGGGCGCGGGGCCGGTTTCGAGATCGCCGGCAGTATGAATTCACAGGTCAGGAGAACGTGGAGTAAGAATGAAAACGTTTACTAAGTGGCCGATCTTCGCGGTCGCGATCGGCTTGATAGCCACTACGACGGCGTTCATCGCGAGTACCACCGCGGCGAGCGCCGCCGTCATCGATACGTCCGCCTGGTACCAGATCGTCTCCCGGCACAGCGGTAAGGTCCTCGACGTCGACGAGCGGTCGACCGCGGACGGCGCGGGCATCGTGCAGTGGGCCGACACCGGCCAGACCAACCAGCAGTTCCGGTTTCTCGACTCCGGCGGCGGCTACTACCGGATCCAGGCCCGGCACAGCGGCAAGGTCCTCGACGTGTTCGAGCGGTCCACCGAGAACGGCGCCGACATCGTGCAGTGGACCGACGGCAATGGGACCAACCAGCAGTTCCAGGTGGTCGACACCGACGGCGGCCATGTCAAGTTCCTCAACCGCCGCAGCGGCAAGGCCCTCGACGTCTGGGAGTGGTCCGCCGAGGACGGCGCCCGCATCTCGCAGTACGACGACACCGGCGGCGTCAACCAGCAGTGGCGTCTGGTCAAGGTCGACGACCAGGGCCCGGGCCCGGTAGAGGGCGCCCGCCAGATGGAGGACCTGGGCCGCGGCGTCGTGGCCGTGCGCAGCGGCGGCGACGTCCAGGTGTCGTGGCGGCTGCTCGGGCTCGACCCCGAGGGGATCGGTTTCAACGTCTACCGGTCCGCCGACGGCGGATCGTGGACGAAGCTGAACGGCTCGGTCCTCACCGGAGGCACGAACTACCGGGACACCACGGCGGACCTGTCGCGGTCGAACGCCTACCGGGTGACCGCGGTGGTCGACGGGGCCGAACAGGCGCCGAGCGGCGCGTTCTCCTTGCAGAGCAACCCCGCCGACGAGCCGGTGGTCCGCATTCCGCTCCGCAGCGGCGGCCCGATCCAGTTCACGTGGGTCGGCGACCTCGACGGCGACGGGGAGTACGACTACGTGGTCGACCGGCACGGCACGCCGCACCAGCAGATCGAGGCGTACACCGGCAGCGGCGAGTTCCTCTGGTCGGTCGACATGGGGCACAACAGCGTCGACCGGAACAACATCGAGGGCGGATCGTCCACGATCAACGTCGGCCACAACGACGGCGTCACCGTCTACGACTTCGACGGCGACGGCCGCTCCGAGGTCGCCGTCCGCATCGCCAACGGCGTCACCTTCGGCGACGGGCAGACCTTCGACCACGGCAACGACACCGAGCAGTTCATCGCCGTCATCGACGGCCAGAGCGGCGCATTGCGCGCCTCGGCGAAGGTGCCGACCGACTACCTCGCCGACGGACCGATGTACGCGCGCTTCGCGGCCTGCCACCTCGACGGCTCGACCCCGAGCCTGGTGGCGTTCAAGAAGAACCGCATCGGTTCAGGCGCCTTCAACTTGATGGTGACCGCTTGGGAGTTCGACGGCTCGGACATCGAGATGCAGTGGAAGTGGCTGCGCGGCGACCAGAACGCCCCCGACGGGCACAACAGCCGCTGCCTGGACGTCGACGGCGACGGCCAGGACGAGTTCGCCGAGATCGGATTCGTGCTCGACGGCGACGGCTCCCTGCTGTACTCCATGGGCGAGCACGGCATCGTGCACGGCGACCGCTTCCACATCGCCGACATCGACCCGAGCCGACCGGGCCTGGAGGGCTACGGGGTCCAGCAGGACAACCCCAGCGGCCTGCTGGAGTACTACTACGACGCGGCGACCGGCGAGATCCTGTGGGAACGCTACGGCGGTCCGGCCGACGTCGGCCGCGCCGTCGCCGGCGACATCGATCCCCGCTTCCCCGGCATGGAGACGTGGTCGTTCTCCGGTCTGTACAACGGCCCGACCAACCGGCTCACCACGGACTCGGGGTACGCGCCGTGGCCGCAGATGGGCTTGTGGTGGGACGGCGACACCGGCATGGAGCTGTTCAACGACGGGAAGATCGAGAAATGGGACTGGAACAACCCCACGCCCTCGGGCAGCCTGCCGCGGATCGAGTCGACCTGGCATTACGGCGCGGTCGTCGGCCCGCGCAGCCAGCCGGCACTGATCGCCGACATCTTCGGCGACTGGCGCGAAGAGGTCGTGATGCCGAACGGGGCGAGCGACGAGCTCATCGTCCTCACCACCGACATCCCCAGCGATACGCGCCTGTACACGCTGGCGCACAACCCGGCCTACAGGAACGACATGACCGTCAAGGGCTACATGCAGTCCCATCACGTCGACTACTTCCTCGGCTTCGACATGGCCGCCCCGCCCCGACCGGACATCACCTACTGACCGAACCGACCGGCCTCGGTCCGGCCCGCGAAGCGCGACGCGGACGGACCCGACCGCGGCCGTGAACCTGTTCCAGCGCGGGCCGCGGGGCCGGGAGCGTCCGCTCCCGGCCCCGCGGTCAGGTCGGCGCCCGCGAAGGCGCGGCCGTCCGAGCCGACTGCGTGCGGCCCTCGGCTGCCGGTCCCGCGGGTCTTGTCAGGCGAGGGCGCTCCGCGCGGGCGCCGGGTCGGGCCCTCGGTCGTCCGGGCTCAGCGCGAGCAGCCGCTCGATCGCGTCTCGGGCGTCCACGAGCAGCGGCAGCAGCTGCTCGCGCATCTGGTCGATCGTCATCCTGGAGACCTGCACGCCGATGTTCAGCGCGGCCACCGTGCGCCCGCGGCGGTCGTCGACCGGCACGGCGATGCCGCGGCCGCCGAGTTCGAGCCCCTGGTCGTCGATCGCGACGCCCTCCTCTTTGCACCGTTTCAGCGCGGCGCGGAGTTCGTCCTCGCCCGCGAGCGTCCGGGCGGTCAGCCGCTCCCGGGGCGTGGTCGCGAGGTAGTGCTCCAGCCGGTCCGGCTCCAGGTTCGCCAGCAGGATCATGCCCGGCGCGGCGGCGTAGGCGGGGAGCCGGGAGCCGATCCGGACGTTGAGCTCGGCGATCCGCGGCCCTTCGGCCCGGCCCACGATCACGGTGTCGCCGCCCGCGAGGATGCCCAGCGACACCGGCGCGGCCACCGTCCTGCTCAGTTCCACCATGGTCGGACGCGCCAGTTCGGGCAGGTCGAGGCCCGACATGTAGGTGTAGCCCAGTTCCATGATCTTCGGGGAGAGGGAGTACCGCCCGTCGTCGTAGTCGATGTAGCCCAGGGCGTGCAGTGTGTACAGGAATCGGCGCGCGGTGGCGCGGTTCAACCCGGTCCGATCGGCGACCTCGGCCAGGCTCTGGCCCGACGGCTCGGCCGTGAAGCTGCGCACGACGGCGAACCCCCGCTCCAGCGCCCGGACGTAGTCGCCGCTGCGGCGCAGCTCCTCCGCGTCGGGGAGCCCTGCCCCCGCGTCGCCCTTCTCTGCCATTCCGATGATCCTCCTCGTCCCGTCCTGCACCGTTCGTCGGCCTCTCAATGATGGCGGTCGCTCATCTTCGACCGACGGCGCGGGCGGGGTCTTGACAAATCTTCACGCGGCCCCAGGATAGAGCAATCCAGAAAATCGAACAAGTTGTTCGGTCACCGAACTTCAGATCCGAGGTGATGTGCGTGACCCTCTCCACGCAGGACTTCCGGGCGGCGTTCCGCCGCCACGCCTCCACTGTGGCCGTCGTGAGCTACCGCGACGGCGAGGACCGGGCGTGCGGCATGACCGTCTCGTCCGCCGTCTCGCTCTCCTCGACCCCGCCCTCCCTGCTGGTCTCGCTGCACCGGCAGGCCCGCACCTTCGACCACGTGGTCGAGCGGGGCGTCTTCGGCGTCAACCTGCTCCGACTGGGACAGCGCGCGATCGCGGAGCACTGCAGCCGCCCCGGCGCGGACAAGCTGCTGCGCCCCGAATGGGTCGTCGGCGAGACCGACTCGCGCGCACCGGTCCTGGCCGGGTCGATGGCCCACCTCGACTGCACGCTCGAACAGTGGCACCCCCAGTTCACGCACGCGCTGCTCATCGGCGTGATCGAGCGGGCGGTCCTCGGCGACCCCGACGCGAGCCCGCTGATGTATTTCGGCGGCGACTACAACCGCGTCGCCTCCGAGGTCGACGAAGTCGACCGGCAACACTGGCAACTACAGATTGGATAACCGGATCATGCGCACTGGCGAGTCATACCTCGAAAGCCTGCGGGACGGCCGGACCGTGCTGCTCGACGGCGAGGCCGTCGAAGACGTCACCGAGCACTGGGCCTTCGCCGCGCAGGCCCGACGCATCGCGGCCATGATGGACCGCACCGCCCAGGACACCACCGGCGAACTCACCGCCGTCGACGAGGCGACCGGCGAACGGTACGCCAACATGTGGCTCATCCCCAGGACGGCCGAAGACCTCGCCCACCGCCGCCGCGGCCACCTCGCCTGGGCCCGTTCCAGCTTCGGGCTGATGGGGCGCTCCCCCGACCACGTCGCCTCGGCCCTGACCGCCATGGCCGGCGCGGCCGACCTGTTCGACCGGTCCCGCCCCGGATTCGGCGCGAACGTCCGCGCCTTCTACGAGAAGGCCAGGCGCGAGAGCCTGTACTGCTCGTACGTCATCGTGCCCCCGCAGATCGACCGGTCGCAGCCGGCGCACCGCCAGCCCGAGCCGTTCCTCTACGCGGGCGTCTCGGCCGAGCGCGACGACGGCGTCGTCATCACCGGCGCCCAGATGGTGGGCACCGCCGCGGTCTTCTCCGACCACATCCTCGTCACCCAGATCCGGCCCCTCGAACCCGGCGACGAGGACTACGCCTTCAGCGCCGTCGTCCCGGTCTCGGCGCCGGGGGTCACGCTGCACCCCCGCGTCCCCTACGGCCACGCCGAGGACAAGAGCTTCGACTACCCGCTCTCCTCCAGCCTGGACGAGACCGACTCGGTCGTCATCTTCAAGGACGTCTTCGTGCCCTGGGAGCAGGTCTTCATCCTCCGCGACCGCGAGGCGGTCATGCGCCAGTGGTCGGCGACCGGCGCGAACGTGCTGAGCAACTGGCAGGCCCTCAACCGCTTCTCGGTCAAGATGTCCTTCGCCAGCGGCCTCGCCCGCAAGCTCGCCGAACTGCACCGCATCGACCGCGTCCGGCCGGTCCAGGCGCAGCTCGGCGGCTCCATCGCGGTCGACACGATCGCGATCCAGGCGGTCGTCGAGGCCGCCATGCGCCACCCCGAGCCGATCGCCGGCATGGCCGTCCCCGGCCGCCAGTACGTCAACGGCGGCCTCAACATGCAGCGCCGCATCGCCTGCGACGCGATCCGGACGCTCCGCGAGATCGCCGGCGGCGCGTTCATGGCGCTCCCCTCCTCGCACCAGAGCATCACGCACCCCGACACCGCCGACGACGTCGCGAAGTACTACCAGGCGGTCGGCACCGACACCGTCGACCGCATCGGGTTCCTCAAACTCATGTGGGACTTCGTCGGCACCGAGTTCGCGGGCCGCCAGCAGCAGTACGAGCTGTTCTACGCCGGGCAGCCGCACATCAACGACGTGCGCGTCTTCGACACCTTCGGCTGGCACGAGGGCGTCGAACTGGTCGACCGCGCGCTGGTCGAACTCCGCAGAGGAGCCGACTGATGACCGCCGCGACGCAGGGGGCGCGACGCCTCGCCGCGAGCGTCCTGCCCCCGACCCTCACCTTCCTCGGCGCCTGCCTGGTCCTCGAAGCCCTGGCGCGGTTCGGGAACATGCCCGCCTACATCGTCCCCGCCCCCTCGGCGGTCATCGAGACGCTGTTCGACCGCCTGCCGCGAATCCTGGCCAACTCCTGGTACACCGCGTACGTGACCGTCGTCGGCTTCGCGATCGCGCTGGCGGTCGGGGTGCTCCTGGCGATCGGCATCGTCTCGTGGCGCCCGTTCGACCGGGCCGTCTCGCCGCTGCTGGTGGTCGCCCAGGTCATCCCCAAAGTCGCGATCGCCCCGATCCTGATCGTCTACCTCGGCTACGGGATCGAGCCCCGGATCGTCCTCGCGTTCCTCATCGCGTTCTTCCCCGTCGTCATCAACACGGTGCTCGGCCTGCGCTCGGTGGACCCCAACCTGCTCCACCTGCTCCAGTCGCTGCGCGCCACCCGGACGCAGGTCCTGCTCAAGGTGCGGCTGCCGAACTCGCTGCCCTACGCCGTCAGCGGCGCGAAGATCGCGATCACGCTGGCGCTCATCGGCACCGTCGTCGGCGAGTTCACCACCGGGGAGTTCGGCCTCGGCGTGCTGATCCAGGTCACCTCGGCGCAACTGGACACCCCGATGACGTTCGCCGCGCTCATCGCGCTGAGCCTCATCGGACTGATCACCTACTGGGGCGTCGGCGCGCTCGGCGCGCTGATCGCCCGGATACAGGGAAGGAGGGCGCTATGAGCGGGCCGAGCGAGACCGAACCGGACGCCATCGTCCGATTCGACCGGGTCACCAAGCGGTTCCCGACGCGCAAGGGCGAGGTGCTCGCCCTGCGGGAGGCCAGCTTCGACGTACCGCGAAGCGCCTTCGTCTCGCTGGTGGGCCCGAGCGGCTGCGGCAAGACCACCCTGCTCAACATGGTCGCCGGCCTGCTCGAACCCACCTCCGGGTCCATCGTCCTCGACGGCGTGCCCATCGACGGGCCGCCCGAAGGGCTCGGCCTGGTCCTCCAGCAGCCCACGCTCCTCGAATGGCGCAACGTGGTCGCGAACATCCGGCTCTCCACCGAGATCGTCGGCAGGCGCGGCCCCGACGTGGACCGCCACATCGACGAGCTGATCGACATCGTCGGCCTCGGGGAGTTCCGCCAGGCCATGCCCCACGAGCTGTCCGGCGGCATGCAGCAGCGCGTCGCCATCGGCCGCGCGCTGGCCCACTCGCCGTCGCTGCTGCTCATGGACGAGCCCTTCGCCGCCCTCGACGCCTTCACGCGCGAGGAGATGTCGATGGAGCTGCTGCGGATCTGGTCGGCCACGGGCAAGACCATCGTCTTCATCACCCACGACATCGGCGAGGCGGTCTTCCTCAGCGACCGGATCGTGGTCCTCGCGCCGCGGCCGGGCCGCGTCAAAGAGGTCGTCGACATCGACCTCCCGCGTCCGCGCGACTCCGAGGTCCGCTTCACCAAGGAGTTCGCCGACTACCACCACCACGTCCGGTCGTTGATCTACGAAGACCGGGACTGCGACAAGGAGAGGACCCCCAATGGCACGGATTGACTACCACGACGGCGGCGCGGCCGAGATCCACATCCCCGCCGCCGGCGGCGAGTGGCAGGAGTCGGGCGTCGACGGACTCCAGATCAAGACGCTGTGGGTCGACCGCCGCGACGGCGCCTCGGTCTGCCTGCTCAAGTACGCGGCCGGCACGCGGATGCCCCGGCGGCACGTCCACGCCTCCAACCAGATGATGTTCTGCCTCGAAGGGCGCTACTCCTACGACGGGGGCCCGACGCTGCACCCGGGCGACTTCTACCTCAACAAGCGCGACAACCCCCACGGCCCGGCCGTCGCCGAGCGCGACACGGTGCTGCTGGAGATCTACGACGGCCCCCACTACTACGAGGACCCCGAATTCCTCGTCCCCGCGATGGGAGGGACCAAGCGATGAGCGAGCACACCGGCATCCAGGTCCACACTCCCGACCGCGGCTGCCGCCCGGGGACGCTCGGCGGCGTCTGGAGCCCGGTCGTCACCGTCCCCGCCTCGGGCCGCTTCGTGTTCGTCTCGGGCCTGACCTCGCGCGCCGAGGACTGCTCGGTCGCCCACGTCGGCGACATCGCCGCCCAGACGCGGCAGGTCTGCGAGAACCTCGTCGACCACCTGGCCGCCGCGGGCGCGACCCTCGACGACGTGGTCAAACTGGTCGTCTACATCCGCGACGTCGCGGACTTCGCGGCGATCCACGCCGTGCGCCGCGAATTCTGGCCCGACCGCTCCCCCGTCTCCACCATGGTCCAGGTCGAGAGCCTGGTCGATCCGCGCAGCCTCATCGAGATCGACGCGACCGCCTGGACCGCCGAACCGCCTGCGGGGCCGCGATGAGCGGCTACTCCGCACTGCTGAGCGGCACCGTGGACCTGCACGTGCACGCCGGACCGAGCCTCATGGCCCGCCGATTCGACGCGCTCGAAGTGGGCCGGGCCGCGCGGCGTGCGGGCATGCGGGGTCTGCTGCTCAAGGACCACTACGTCCCCACCCAGGACATGGCGGCCCTGGTGCGGCGGGAACTCGTCCGCGAGTCCGGCGAGTCCTCGCCGCTGGTGTACGGGGCGATCTGCCTCAACGCCTCGGCGGGCGGCTTCTCCCCCGCCGCGGTCGAGGCGGCGCTCACCGCGGGCGCGCGCATGGTCTACCTGCCGACGGTCACCGCCGCCCACCACGCGGCGGTGATCGACGGCAAGGAGCGCGGCAAGCTCATGCCCACGCCCCCGATCCGGCACCGGGCGCCGGTCCCGGTCCCCGAGGACCTGGAACGCTGGGACGACTGGATCGAGATCGCCGAGCTCATCGCCCGGCACGACGCGGTCCTGAGCACCGGGCACATGGACCGGCCCACCGCCCTGCGGCTCTGCGCGAGCGCGGCGAAGCGCGGCGTCCGGCGCTTCCTCGCCACGCACGCGATGCTCTTCGAGCCGCTGGACGACGGCTTCATCGCCGCCGCGGACGCACTGGGCATGCTCATCGAGATCACCGCCCTGCCGACGGTGACACCAGGCTTCACCCTCCCGGAGTTCGGGCAGCCGCTCCAGCGCGTGACCGGCGTGCTGGACCGCCTCGGTCCCGACCGCGTCGTGCTTTCGAGCGACTGCGGCCATCCGGAGGGCGAGATGACCGTGGCCGCCTTCGGCGGGTACCTGGAGCTGCTGTGGCGCTCGGGTGTCCCGGAGGCGCGGCTGCGGACCATGGCCGCCGAGAATCCGGCGGCGCTTATCGAGCCCTAGGAGGCGCCGTGCGGATACCGCCTCGCCCGTATCCGCACGGCGCCACCCCGGCACGACTTCGTGCCACCCCTCGCAACAGGCAGATAAGGAAGGAAGTGCACCATGTGCATCACGCAACGAGCCGGGCGGCGCCTCGCCGCGGCCCTGGCGGCGGCCGCCGCCCTGACGATGGCCGCCTGCGCCCCCGGGGAGGAGGGCCCGGCCGAAGGACAGGGCGGCGACGAGGTCACGCTGCTGACCAATTTCCGCATCGTCTTCGCCCACTACGCCGACTTCTACGGCGCCATCGAGGAGGGCGTCTTCGCCGAGCACGGCGTCGACATGGTCGTCCAGCCCGGCCAGACCTCCACCGACACCGTCGCCCAGGTCGCCGCGGGCACCGCCCAGTTCGGCATCGTCGACCCCGTCGCCGGCATGGTGGCGATAGCCGAAGGCGCCGAGGTGACCTTCGTGGCCTCGCGCTTCCAGAGCTACCCCGGGTCGGTGTGCTGGTCGGAACCGGAGAACGCGATCGAGTCCTGGGAGGACCTGGTCGGCAAGAGCATCGGCGGCGCGACCGGCGACGCCTTCGTCACCGCGCTGCCCCTGCTGATGGAGCAGCACGGGGTCGACCCCGACATCGAGGTCGTCACGATCGACTCCAACGCCCAGCAGGGCGCGCTCATCTCCGGGCAGATCGACCTCGTGCCCACCAACGCGGTGGGCCTGGCCGACAAGGAACTCGGCCTCGCCGCCAACGGCAAGGAGATCGGGTGCTTCCGCTTCGCCGAGCACGGGGCCGACCTGCCCGGCTTCGCCATGCTGGTGAACGACGACCTGATCGAGTCCGATCCCGAACTGGTCCAGAGCGTCGTGGACGCCTACGCCGCCTCGGTGCTGTGGGGGCTGGAGCATCCCGAAGCGGCCGTCGACGCGTTCATGGACGTCTTCCCCGACCGCGACCGCGAGGCCGTCGAACTCGACTTCGGTTACAGCGAACCGTTCCTCGGCTCCGCGGCCACCGACGCCGAGCTCGGCGTGTTCGCGCTGGTCCCCGAGTACATGGAAAGGGCCGCCGAAGTCGCGGCGCTGAAGTACGACAGCGAGATCGCCGCCGAGGACACCTACACCAACCAGTTCGTCGAAGGGCTGCCCGCCGAGCTGCGGCATCCGTGACCCCGGCCCGTGGCGCGGCGGCGGGCCCACCGCCGCCGCGCGCGGCCCCACTGAGAGGAGCCCGAGATGCGACTCGCGACCATCCACGCGGCGGGGCGTCCGCCCTGCGCCGCGAGGCGGGAGCCGGACGGCTACACCGCCCTGCCCTACCCCGACCTCGGCGCGCTCCTTTCCGACCCCGACGGCCTCGCGGTCGCGGCCGGGGCGCGCCCGGCGCCGATCGACCCCGCGCTCGTCCGGCTGCGGCCGCCGGTCCCCAGGCCCGGCAAGATCCTGTGCGTCGGCCAGAACTACCGGGCGCACATCGCCGAACTGGGGCGCGAGGCCCCCGCGCACCCGACCGTGTTCGCCAAGTACCCCGAGGCCCTCGTCGGCCCCGGCGAGGCGATCATGCTGCCGCCCGAATCGGAGCGCGTCGACTGGGAGGCCGAACTCGCCGTCGTCGTCGGCCGGGCGGCGCGCCGCGTCCGCGGCGACCGGGCGCGGGCCGCGATCGCCGGCTTCACCGTCCTCAACGACGTCTCCATGCGGGACTGGCAGTGGCGCACCGCGCAATGGCTGCAAGGCAAGACCTTCGAGCGCTCCAGCCCGATCGGCCCGGTGCTCGTCACCGCCGACGAGCTGGGCTGCGAACCGGACCTCGACATCGCCTGCGAGGTCGACGGGGAGCAGCGCCAGCGCGCACGCACCGGCGATCTGGTCTTCGGCGTGGTCGAGCTGGTCGAGTACCTCTCGACCGTCCTCACGCTGCGGCCCGGCGACGTCATCGCGACCGGCACGCCCGGCGGCGTCGGGGCCGGGATGACCCCCCAGCGGTTCCTGCGGCCGGGAAGCGAAGTGGTCACCAGGATCGAGGGCGTCGGCGAGCTGCGCAACCGCTGCGTGGCCGAGCCGGTCGCGGGCGAACCGGAGAGTTGAGAGGAACTTGATGGGACACAAGGATTTTCGGGCGTACCTGGACGCCCTCGAAGCGCACGGCGAGCTGCACCGGGTCAGCGCCGAAGTCGACTGGGACCTGGAGATCGGCGCCGTCAGCCGGCGCGCGCTCGACCGGCGGGCGCCCGCGCTCCTGTTCGAGAACGTCAAGGGCTACCCGAGCACGCACCGCGTGGCCGCGAACTTCTTCGGGCCGGGCACCGAGCACCGGCACGCGCGGATGGCGATCGCGATGGGCCTGCCGCCGTCCACGCCGGTGCACGACCTCATCGCCGAGTTCCGCGCCAGGGTGCGCGATGCCGTCCCGCCGGTCACCGTGCCGACCGCGCCGTGCAAAGAGGTGATCGTCACCGGCGACGACATCGACGTCCTGTCGCTCCCGGTGCCCCTGATCCACGCGACCGACGGCGGCCGCTACATCGGCACCTGGCATGTCGACGTCACCCGCGACCCCGACAGCGACTGGACCAACTGGGGCATGTACCGGCACATGGTCCTCGACCGCGGCTCGGTGGGCTGGATGTCGAGCCCCGCGCAACACGGCATGGGGCACTACCTGCGCAAGCACGAGGCGCGCGGCGAGCCGATGCCGATCGCCATCGCGCTGGGCACCGATCCGATCACCAGCGTCATCGCCGGGAGCCAGATGCCCGCGTACATCGACGACGCAGCGGTGGCCGGGGGCGTCAACGGCGAACCGGTCGAACTGGTCCGCTGCGAGACGGTCGACCTCAAGGTGCCCGCGAGCGCCGAGATCGTGCTCGAGGGCTACGTGCATCCGCACGAACGCGAGATGGAGGGCGACTTCGGCGAGTTCACCGGCTACGCCGCGGGCGGGCAGCATCCGCGCCCGGTGGTGCGGCTGACGGCGGTGACCATGCGCCGCGACCCGATCCTGACCATGACCAACCCGGGCAAGCCGTGGGAGGACTACAGCGTCATCGCGTCGGTGACGATGAGCGCCCTGCTCGCCAACGACCTGGAGGACCGGGCGGTCCCGTTCACCGGCGTGTACGTGCCCCCGCCGATCATGTCGGTGGTGGTGGGCGTGCCGCCGCTGTATCCGGGGATCGTTCACACCGTCGCCGACGCGATCTGGTCGAGCAAGGCCGGCATCTACCGCCCGTACATCATCGCCGTGGGCGAGGACGTGGACGTGACCGACATGGACGACGTGTTCTGGGCGATGACCACCCGGCTGCACCCCGAGCGCGGGGTCCATGTGCGCCGCCGGACTCCGGCGCTGCAATTGTGGCCCTTCCTCACTCCCGAGGAGCACGACGCCAGGATAGGGGCGAAGCTGCTGCTCGACGCCACGTTCCCGGTCGAGCGCCCGGCCGAGACGATCCCGACCGCCATCGACTTCGGCACCGCCTGGCCCGAGGACGTCCGGCGGCGGGTGCTCGACCGCTGGGACGAGTACGGCTTCGAGAGCCAGCCGTGAGCCGCGCCGAGGAGCGACTCCCGGTGGTGATCGGGATGTCCGGGGCGAGCGGTCCGCAGTACGGCATCACCATGCTGCGGCAGCTCGCCGCTGCCGGCGTCCCGGCGCATCTGGTGATGAGCAGGGCGGCGGCGGCGACCATCGCCCTTGAGACCGACAGCAGCGTCCGGGAGGTCAAGGCGCTGGCCGCCGAGAGCTATTCCCCGGGGGACCTCGGCGCGGCGATCGCGAGCGGGTCGTTCCGGACCAGGGGGATGGTCGTGGCGCCCTGCTCGGTGAAGACCCTCTCGGGGATCGCCCACTGCTACGAGGACAACCTGCTGCTGCGCGCGGCGGGAGTGACGCTCAAGGAGCGGCGCCCGCTGGTACTGATGTTCCGGGAGAACCCGCTGCACTTGGGGCATATCCGGTTGATGCTGCAAGCGACGGAGAACGGAGCCGTGGTGTTCCCGCCGGCACCGGCTTTCTACACCCGGCCGACGAGTCTTGCAGCGGTGGTGAGCCAGTCCTGCGCGAGGGCGCTGGACCAACTGGGCCTCGACATCCCGACCGAGCGCTGGCAAGGGGTCGCGCCGACATAGGGGCGGGCGGCCCGTCGCCCCCTCCTCGCGCGCCCGCTCGGCCCTCAAGCGCGTCGACGATCACCGCTCGGCGAGTCGCCGCGCCCTGCGGAGCAGGCGTCCAGTGAAGCGCTTGCGGCGCTTGGGGTCGGGGGCGCCGCGTCCTCGGGACGGCGTCGACCCCCTTTGCCGGGGCGCGCAGCGCGTCACTTCCCGCTTCGTCGGCGGTCCGAAGCGCTCAGCGGTCCTCGGGGCTCGCCCGAACATGCGCCCGCTGGCCCTGCCTCCCGACAAGGCTGAGGTACTCGACCGGCCCGGCGCTGGTGGCTCCGAACCAGTGCGGGGTCCGGGTGTCGAACTCCGCGGCCTCTCCGGCCCGCAAGAGGAGGTCGTTGTCGCCGAGCACGAGACGCAGCGTCCCGTTGAGGACATAAGCCCAGTCGAACCCCTCGTGCGAGCGGAGGTCGGGCACGGCGTCGTCGGCGTCGGCGGGGAGGACGAACTTGTACGCCTGGATGCCGCCGGGTCGGCGGGTGAGCGGAATGATGATCGATCCGTCGTCACACGGGATGGGGCGGAGATCGACGCGGGGATTCGCGGTGCGGGGCGCGTCGACGAGGGAGTCGAGCGTGACGCCGTAATAACGGGCCAGCGGCAGGAGCTGCTCCAGCGTCGGCAGCCGGAGCCCCGCTTCGAGCCGGGAGAGGGTGCTCGTGGAGATGCCGGTCTCCTCGGCGAGCACGGTGAGGGTGACGTCGCGGCGCAGCCGCAGGTGTTTCAGCCGGGGTCCGACAGTCGCAAGGGTCTGGTCCGAGGTTTCGCCCATGCCCCCAGTTTGCCATTCGGCAAGAATATTTGCCAGAAATGCCGGTTCGCGGTGATCCTGGTCCGGACATCACCGACGAACAGGAGGGCAGTGCAGTGGGCACAGCGCACGACGAACGGGTGCACAGCGCAGCGGTCACCGGCGGGCAGGTGACCGCGTGATGGCTGAGTTCGACAAGGACTACTGGGAGGCGCACTGGTCCCCCGCCGCCACGAGCCGGGGCCGGCACCTCCCCGTCAACCCTTACCTGCCGATCGAGACCGCGCACCTGCCCGCCGGGACCGCGCTCGACGCGGGATGCGGGGCCGGGGCCGAGGCGCTCTGGCTCGCCGAGCACGGGTGGGAGGTCACCGCGGCCGATATCGCGGCGACCGCGCTGGCGGCCGCCCGAGCGCGCGCCTCCGACGCCGGGGCGGACGCTCGCATCGAGTGGGTGGAAGCCGACCTGACGCGGTGGGCGCCGGAACGCACATGGGACCTCGTGGTCACCGGCTACGCCCACGCCGACATCGGACAGCTCGCGCTGTACCGGCGCCTCGCGTCCTGGGTGGCCCCCGCAGGAACACTGCTGATCGTGGGACATCTCCACGGTCACCGCCATGACGACCGACCCGGCCCTCCCCAGGAGGCGACGGCGACGCTGGACACGATGACGGACCTGTTCAGCGGCCCGGGCTGGCGGATCGAGGCCGGCTACGAGCACACCCGCGCGGTTCGTCCCGGCGGCCGGACGGTGCAGCTGCGTGACGTGGTCGTCCGCGCCCGCCGACTCGCCTGACCCGCCCCTTCGACGCCCGCCGAGGCCGGTCTCGGCGCTGCCCCGTCCCGCCGCGGACGGGCGGGGCCCACCATGAAAGGACCGCTTCGACCATGACTTCCTCCATTCCCACCGGCGCGAGTACGACCGCACGGGTCATCGACGATCCAAGGCGGCGACGTGCGATCCTCTGGGCCGTCTGCATCGCCCTGATGGCCGTCGTCGCCTCCGTCTCCGGGCTCAACGTCGCCCAGCCGCAGTTGGCGACGACCTTCGACGCCTCCCAAGGGCAGGTGCTGTGGATCATCAACACCTACACGCTCACCCTCGCGGCCCTGCTGCTGCCGCTGGGGGCGGCGGGCGACCGGCTGGGGCGCAAACCCGTCCTGCTCGCCGGGCTCGCGGTCTTCGGCCTGGCGAACCTCGCCGCCGCGAGCGCCCCGGTCGTGGAGGTCATGCTCGCGGCCCGCCTGCTCAGCGGCGTCGGCGCGGCGATGATCATGCCCGTCACCCTCTCGGTGATCACCTCCTCGTTCCCCGACGGGGAACGCTCGAAGGCGATCGGCATGTGGACCGCGGTCGCCGGAGGCGGCGGCATCCTCGGCATGTACCTCTCCGCCCTGCTCGTCGACGTCGCGGCCTGGCGGTGGCTGTTCGCACTGCCCGTGGCGCTGACGGCCGCGGCGCTGCTGATCGGCGTCCGCGCGGTCCCGAACTCCCGCGAGAAAGCACCGGGCCGCTTCGACACGCTTGGGGCGCTCACCTCGGTCGTCGCCGCCGTCGGGTTCACTTTCGCCCTGCACGAGGCCCCTTCCCTGGGCTGGGCCGACCCGCTCGTCTTGACCACGCTCGCCGTCGCGGTGCTCGCCGCCGTCGGGTTCGTCATGTGGGAGCTGCGCCTGCCGTCCCCGCTGCTGGACGTCAGGCACTTCCGTACCCGCGGCCTGTCCTCCGGCGCCACGCTGCTGCTGGTCCTCTTCGGCGTCCAGGGCGGCGTCTCCCTGGTGCTGTACCCGTTCTTCCAGGTCGTGCTCGGCTGGAGCGGACTGCTCGCCACACTCGGGCTGATGCCGATGGCGCTGCTGATGATGCTCGCCTCCGGGCTCGCGCCCCGCCTGGCCGCCCGCGTGGGCGCTCGCGTCTCCATGGCCACCGGCCTGGGCGTCGCCACCGCGGGGCTCGCGCTCATGGCCGGTCTGGTCTCGGCCGACGGCGGCTACCTCAGCGTGCTCCCGGGACTGATCGCCTTGGGCCTCGGCGCGGGCCTGGCGATGACCCCCTCGACCGAGGCGATCACCTCTTCACTGCCCCGTGAGCAGCAGGGCGTGGCCTCGGCGCTCAACGACCTCACCCGTGAACTCGGGGCCGCCCTGGGCATCGCCCTCCTCGGCGGCCTGCTCGTGGCCGGGTACCGGAGCGCGATCGCCGATCGTCTGACCGGCGTGCCCGCAGACCTCGCCGCTGCCGCCGGCGAAGGCATCGCCAACGCGACCGATGCCAGTCGGGACGCCGGCGTCCATGCGGAGCGGATGCTCACCGCCGCGCAGGAAGCGTTCATCGCCGGCTGGCAGCAGGCCATGTGGGTCGGCGTCGCCGTCATGGCGGTCCTCGTGCTCTTCGTTCTCCTCCGCGGGCCCGAGAAGACCCCGGCGGCCGCCGACGGACCGGCCGACGCAGGCGAGCACGCGCCGGAGATCCTTGTCGCCCAAGGCGACCGCTGACGCCCTTTTGCCGGGTTCGGGCGAGACGGTGTCGCGCCCCGCAGGCGCGGACCGGCGGGCGGCCTCGGCGCCCGCCCGTCAGTCCGCGGGCGCCGACCCGAGGCCGTTGAAGGACGCCTCCCCGTCGGGCGGCAGGTCGCGCAGCGACTCCTCCACGCCCAACAGATGGTTGGCCATGCGGATACGGGCGGACTCGGGATCGCGCGCCCGCAGGGCCCGCCAGATGGCCATGTGCTCCTCGTGCGTGCGCTGATCGACGCCGTCCTCACGCAGGCTCCGCCACAGCCGCTCTCCTGTCCGCGGGTCCGCGAGGAGGCCGCCCGGGCGACGCCGTCCGCTCGGGCGGCCTCCGTGCGCGGAGGGACGTTGCGGTCAGGTGAGGTGCCATTGCTGGTTGGCGCCGCCGTGGCAGGTCCACAAGTGGACACTGGAGCCGTTGGCGGTGCCCGCCTCGGCCACGTCCAGGCACAACCCGGACTGGACGCTGCTGACCGAACCGTCGCCGTTCAAGCGCCACTGCTGGTTCGCACCGCCGTGACACGGCCAGAGGACGACCGGTGTGCCGGCGGTGGTCTGGTTCTCGTAGGCGTCCAGGCACCTCCGCGACGCACCGCTGTAGACCGACAGCTCACCGGCGGCGGTGTGGGTCCAGGACTGGTTCGCACCGCCCCAGCAATCCCAGAGCTGCAACCGCGTACCGGCCTCGGTCGACTGACCCGGCACGTCCAGGCACTTGTCCGCTCCGAGCGCGCGCAGCTCTCCGGACTCCTCGCCGGCCTGGGCCGCGGGGGTCAGGTAGACGGCATAGGCGTCCTCGGGCTGCTGGAAGGTGATCGGCACCGTGATGGAGCCGCCGGAGGCGTTCATGTCCTGCGAGAAGACGACCTGCGGCGCCCCCAGCGGCGCCTGCTCCGGCATCCGCTGGACGGTGACGCGGACGTCGCCGTCGGTGGCGAGCCAGGGTGCCGAGGCGAGTCCGTCGAACGTGACGGACGCCGATCCGGTGTACCCGTGGAGGTCGCCGATGACGGCGACGGCCCGCTGCTCGTCGCTGTCCTTGGCCGCGGATATCGCGGTGTCCCCCACCTGCTCGGAGGTGGCGACCAGCGTGCCGGTCATGTCCGCGTACGCGCGCATCGTCCACCACAGCCCTGTGGGCTCCCAGCCGCCCGCGGTCTCGGTCAGCAGGCCGGTCAGGTTGGGTTTGAGACAGCAGTCCCAGTTGCCGCGCAGCGCGTTGTCGTAGTCGGATTGAGCGAAGCGCGCGAGGTACCAGGCCAGTACGTTGGTCGTCTGCATGTCGGCCGGCTGGTATTCGTTGGCGGACATGGGGAGCGGATCGATGCCGTTGGCGGCCAGGGCGTCGAGGGTGTCCTGGCCGACGGCGACCGGGTCGTCGACCACGCCGAGGGTGTGGTTGGCGATCCAGTCGGGCAGCGTGTCGGCGGTCTTGGTGTGCTGCAGCCAGGTCTGCCACTGCTCGGGGCGGCGTTCGGGGGTGTAGGCGAACGAGGGCCCGAGGACGACCGCGTCCGGGTCCACGCGTCGGATCTCCCGGACGGCGGTGTCCCACATCTGGAAGTACTGCTCGCTGTTGACGCCCCGCTCCCAGAAGATGTCGATGTCCGGCTCGTTCCAGATGTCGTAGGACATCGGCAGGCCGGTGTCGCGGAGTTCGCCGACCACGGCGGCGACGAATTCGGCCCAGTTCGAGCAGTCGCCGCCGTCGCACGGGTACATCGTGTCGGCCGGCTGGCCTCCGTAAGCGCCGTAGATGTCGCTCAGGATGGCTTGGTACTGGGCTTCGTACGGGGGCTGGGTGAAGCGTTGCGCCTGGTCGACGATCGAGTCGATGATGGTCTGGGTGGCGGGACCGTACTGGTAGCCGTCCTCTATCCACCCGCGCGTCATGTGCCCTCCGGCGCGGAAGGCGTTCATGCGGAGGGGTTCGAGCAGCTCGTCCGTCGGCTGCGAGCCGTCGCCGGTGACGCCGTAGAGGAACCCCAGGCCGACGCCGTTCGAGGGCCCGACCTCCGAGGCCAGGTTCACGTTCAGCGCCACCTGCGCCTGGCCGCGGGCGGGGGCCGCCACGAGGAGGGCCAGCGCCAGCAAGAGGGCGGCGCCGAGTACCGTCGTGGTTCTGACATGCCATGTTATCGTTCTCATAAGCCTACTCCTTCGCAGGATTGCGAACATGCGGCCGACGCCGGGGCCGACTTCACCCGAGACGCGCCCCGCACACGGACTTCGAGGAGCGAAAATTTCCTTCTGAATCCAGAAACTTTCGCTTCCCTGAAGAATAGATATTCATCGATTTATTGTCAAGACCGCCGAGCGGCGCCGCGTTCACTGGCGAATCGGCCTCGCGTCGAAGCGTTAAGCTTCCGCCATGAGCCCCATCCGTGAAAGCGCCGCCCGCGAGGACGAGCAGGGTGGTCGCCCTCTGACGATCGCGCAGATCGCCGAACGGGCCGGGGTGTCCCTCGCGACGGTCTCCAAGGTCCTCAACGGACGCGACAGCGTCGCCCCCGAGACCAGGACGCTGATCGAGGACATCATCCGCCGATACGGATACCGGCGGCAGAAGCGCCCCACCAAGGCGAGCCCCCTGATCGAGGTCGCCTTCCACCGGCTGCGCGGGCCGTACGAGATCGAGATCCTCAACGGGGTCCAGCGGGTGGCCGTAGAGCACCGGTTGGGAGTCGTCGTCTCCGAGCGCGAGGGCCGCCGCATCCCCGGGCGCGACTGGATCGAAGACATCATGGTCCGCCGCCCCACCGGCGTGATCGCGGTCTTCGCGAACCCCACAGAGGAGCAGCGCGGGCGGCTCGCCAGCCGCAGCGTCCCGCTCGTGCTCGTGGACCCGCGCGAAGGACCGGACGGGGCGTCGCCGTCGGTGAGCGCCAACAACTGGAGCGGGGGGCTCGCGGCCACGCGCCACCTGCTGGGGCTCGGCCACCGGCGCATCGCGGCGATCACCGGGCCCGAACACGCCCTCGCGGCCCGCGCGCGACTCGACGGGTTCCGCGCCGCGATGGACCTGGCCGGCGTGCCGATCGATCCCGGACTGGTACGCGTCGCGGACCTCCGGGACGGTCGCCGCCCCGCCCGCGACCTGCTGCGCTCGAACGACCTCCCCACCGCCGTCGTGGTCGACGGCGAAGCACTGGGGGTGTACCGAGCGGCGGCCGAGGCCGGCCTGCGCATCCCCGAGGACTTGAGCGTGGTCGGCTACGACGACCTGCCCAGAGCCGAGTGGAACATTCCGCCGCTGACCTCGGTGCGCCAGCCGCTTCGCGACATGGCCGCCATCGCCGCGGACATGATCCTCGCCCTCGCGGGCGACGCCCCCCTCCCCCGGCACCACGTCGAACTGGCCACCGAGCTGGTCGTTCGCGGCAGCACCGCCCCGCCTCCGCCGCAACCGCTCCGGTGACCGGCCCGGTCCCCTCGCGGGCGGACGACCCGACCCCAGCACATTCTCTTATTTACATATAACAAATTACCTGGGTATCCTGACGGAGGGTCCGAATTTTCCGTCATGTCATCGAAAGTTTCGTGATCCCGCGTATTTGTTATCGATAACAGCACGTGGCATCGCCAAGCGGCCGATCCTCACCGGCGGCGGGCCCACCGCAGAGCATCCATGAAGGAGACGCAGTACATGCAACGAACAGCACGCGCCGCGGACGCCCGTCCCGGGACGCGCCCGGAGGCGCCCGGCGGCTCGCCCGCGCACACCGACCCGGTCCGACCCCGGGCCCGCCGCGAAGGGAGCGACCGGCAATGGGACTTCGCATGAGCTTCACCGGCATCCGATTCCGACGCGGCTTCAGCCTGTCGCTGATACTGATATTCGTCGCCGCCCTCATCCCGGCCGCGGTCAAGGCCGACAACCCGATCATCCAGACCATCTACACCCCCGACCCGGCACCGCTGGTCCACGACGGCCGCGTGTACCTGTACACCGGACACGACGAAGACGGCGCGACCTGGTTCGACATGCGGGAATGGCGGGTCTGGTCCTCGGACGACATGGTCAACTGGACCGATCACGGATCGCCGTTGAGCCTCGACACGTTCAGCTGGGCCGACGCCGACGCCTGGGCGGGGCAGGCCGTCCACCGGAACGGCCAGTTCTACTGGTACGTACCGGTGCGCAATGCGGTGACCGGTGGGAACTCCATCGGCGTCGCCGTCTCGGACAGCCCCACCGGCCCGTTCGAAGACGCCCTCGGGCATCCGCTGATCGCGGACGCCGAGATCGACCCCTCGGTGTTCATCGACGACGACGGGCAGGCCTATCTGTACTGGGGCAACCCGAACCTGTGGTACGTGAAGCTCAATGAGGACATGGTCTCCTATTCGGGCAGCCCGACGCAGATCCCGCTCACCACCGAGGGCTTCGGCGAGCGCGACGACGATTCCGAACGGCAGACCCTGTACGAGGAAGGCCCCTGGGTCTACAAGCGCGACGGCCTGTACTACATGGTGTTCGCCGCGCAGTGCTGCTCGGAGTTCATCGCCTACTCCACTGCGCCCGGCCCCACGGGGCCCTGGACCTACCGCGGGACGATCATGCCCACGCAGGGCGGCAGCTTCACCAACCACGCGGGCGTCATCGACTACAAGGGAGGCTCTTACTTCTTCTACCACAACGCCGCCCTGCCCGGAGGCAGCGGTTTCACCCGCTCGACCGCCGTCGAGGAGTTCTCCTACAACCCCGACGGCACCTTCCCGACCATCGACATGACCGCCGGAGGGGCCGCGCAGACCGACGACCTCGACCCCTACGTCCGCCAAGAGGCCGAGACGATCGCCTGGACGAACGGCGTCGAGACCGAGCCCTCCAGCGAAGGGGGCATGAACGTCGGATGGATCGAGAACGGCGACTGGATCAAGGTCGCAGGAGTCGGCTTCGGCACCGGAGCCGCCTCGTTCGAAGCGCGAGTGGCGTCGGCGGGCGACGGCGGCGACATCGAGCTCAGGCTCGGCGGCCCCGAGGGAACGCTGGTCGGCACGTGCGACGTTCCGAACACCGGAGGCTGGCAGACGTGGACGACCGTCTCCTGCCCCGTGAGCGGCGCCACGGGAACGCACGACCTGCATCTGAAGTTCACGGGGGGGAGCGGCAGTCTGTTCAACGTGGACTGGTGGCGGTTCGCCCAGGCCGGCGGCGGCACCGTCACCAACGAGCAGTCGGGTCTGTGCCTGGAGGTCAGCGGCGCCGCCACTGCGAACGGTACTCCGGTCCGGCTGTGGAGCTGCGACGGCGGCGACCATCAGCGATGGGCACTCGCATAGGGGAAGGCGAAGGCCGGGCGGGCCCGTGCGACTCCGCCCGGCTCGGCAGCGTCAACGAGATCATCGCCGTGCACCTGCTCGCCGCCAAGTTGGAGGTGCCGGTCTTCCCGCGCGGGGGGCGTGGGCCTGTGCGAACTCGTGCAGCACCTGTCGGTGTTCGACGACGTCGCGGGCTCGGCGTCGCTCGACGGCCGCGTCACCGAATCCGTCGACCACCTCCACGAGCACTTCGTCGATCCATGCATAGTGGAGCAGGGCGCGTACGCACTCCCCTCCCGCCCGGGGCACTCCGCCGCGATGCGGCCGAGGCGGTCGCGGGCGGGGGCTCGGCCGACAGGCGCGGGATGAGGGGGTCTTCGGCCTTGCGGACGGCAGCGGTGCCATGGCTCGAGCCGCGGACCGCACCGGAGATCCGCCGCAGGTTCCCACGCGCTTGCGGTTGATGCGGACCAGGGTGCCGTCGAAGATCACAACGACTGCGTCGCTTCGCGCGGTGGCTCGCCTTTGCGCAGGTAGGCGAGGGCGATCAGGGCTTGGGCGCCGGGGTCGACGGCCTTGCCCCGCGGAAATCCGTAGTTGACCTTGATCCCGCATCAACCCTGCATCCTGGAGGCAGGTTCTCGCCGCGCTTGGCGAGAGGACCTCAGCGAGAGGAGAGCACGTGACGCGCCCACCCGACACTCCGATGCTCCGGGTACGAGGACGAGCGCACGAGTTCGGGAGAGCGGTAGGGAGATGACCTTGGCCGCGCACTTCTTCGCCGGTACCGCCGCACTGACCGGTCGGTCGATGAAGCACGTCACCCGCAGTCCGGACACCGTCATCGCGACGGCGGTCATGCCGATCGCGATCATGGCGCTGTTCGTCTACGTCCTCGGCGGAGCCATCGACACCGGCTCGGGCTCCGGGGCGTACCTCGGCTACATGCTCCCGGGCATGCAGAAGAACACCTGAGGGGGGTGGAAGGATGCTCACGATCAGCCAGCTCGCGGGACATGCGGGCGTGACCGTCGCCGCCGTGCGGCACTACCACAAGATCGGTCTGCTGCCCGAACCCGAACGCGACCGCTCCGGGTACCGCAGCTACGATGCCGCCGCCGTCGTGCGGCTCATCCGCATCCACACGCTCGCCTCCGCCGGCGTGCCCTTGGCGCAGGTCGAAGCCCTCCTCGACGCCGAACAGGAGGACTTCGCCGAGCGGCTCAAGGAGATCGACAAGCGGATCAGGGCCGAGATCCGGCGGCTCCAGAGCACCCGCCAGCGGCTCGCGCGGCTCGCCGCCGGCGAAAAGCTCGCCCTGCCGGCGAGCGTGGTGAGCTACCTCGACCGTCTGCGGGGCCTCGGCGTCGATGAACGCTACGTCGAACTGGAGCGCGACGCCTGGATCGTGATGGCCGCGCAGGTACCGGATCAGATCGAGACCATCATGGCCAAGAAGCACCGCGACCTCGACGACCCCGACATCGTGCGGCTTTACGGCCTGCTCAGTAGCGCGCCCGACTGGACGGCCGAGGACCCGCGCGTGGTCGAGGTCGCCGACGTCCTCGACCGCATCACGAGACGGGCCTTCGAATCCGGTGATTGGGACGAGGACGGCCTCGACGAGAACGACGGCGAAGTCGTTGCGCTTCTCGACGCGACCATGGCGCAGACCTCGCCCGCCGCCAAGCGGCTGCGCGCGCTGCTGCGGGAGCGCGGCTGGAAGGGCTGGACCCGCTTCGAACGGGCGGCGGCCGAGGGCGACCCGGGGAAAGGCGCGGGAACAGGATCGGAGGAGCCGCCGTGAGCCACCTGATCTCGCGGGTGCGCCAGGCCGCCCGACCCTGCTGCTCCGCGACCGGGGCGACCCTCACGGTGCGTCCCGCCGAGGAGACCCGGCGCTTCCCCGCGGGTCTCGATCCCGCGTGACCGCAGCGCACGACGCCCACCCGACCACCAGCCATCCCATGACTTGGAGCAGCCTGAATGCCAGTGCTTGAGGCCACCGTCGACCGCGCCGCCGCGGTCGCACTGACGAACGTGAGCAAGACCTACGGCAGACCTCGTAGGGCGGTGACGGCGCTCGACGCGGTGACGATCGGCTTCGCCCGCGGAGCCTTCACCGCGGTGATGGGACCGTCCGGCTCGGGCAAGAGCACCCTGCTGCACTGCGCGGCCGGTCTCGACCGGGCGACCTCGGGCGCCGTTCACCTCGACGGCCAGGACATCGGCGGGCTCGACGAGAAGCAGCTCGCCATGCTGCGCCGCGACCGGATCGGCTTCATCTTCCAGGCGTTCAACCTGCTCCCGGCCCTGACCGTGACGCAGAACGTGCTCCTGCCGCTGGAGCTGGCCGGGCGCCGCCCCGACCGAGGAAGGCTGTCGGAGATCCTGCATCGGGTCAGCCTCGGCGAGCGGGGCCGGCACCGCCCGGCCGAGCTCTCCGGCGGTCAGCAGCAGCGCGTCGCGATCGCCCGGGCACTGATCACCGAACCGGCCGTCGTGTTCGCCGACGAGCCCACCGGCGCGCTGGACACTCGGACGGCCCGAGACGTGCTGACGCTGCTGCGCGAGACCGTCCAGGATGCGGGGCAGACGATCGTGATGGTCACCCACGACCCGGCGGCCGCGTCCTATGCCGACCGGGTGGTGTTCCTCGCCGACGGCCGCCTGGCCGGCGAGATACGCGAGCCGACGGCGGAGGCGGTGGCCGAGCAGATGACCCGCCTGGGCGCGTGGGCGGACGACGGCCGCGGCGGCGTCGGAAGCCGAGGGCGCCGATGATCCGGCTGGCGGCTCGGACCCTGCGCTTCCGGGCAGGAGGATTCCTCGCGGCCTTCCTCGCGATGCTGCTCGGCGCGGCGATGGTGATGGCGTGCGGCGGGCTGATGGAGACCGGTGTCCGCACGTCCATGGAAGCGGGGCGACTCGCCGATGCCGACGTCGTGGTGACCGGGGACCCGGGATTCGACGTCCCGAACATGGGCTACACCGCCGTCCTCACCGAACGGGTGCGCGTCGAGGCGGACCTGGTGGACTCCATCGGGGCGATGCCCGGTGTCGCGGAGGCGACCGGCCGCGTCTTCGACGATCCCGCGCCGCCGGGCACCGTCGACGCCGTCGTCGTGGTGGCCGCGCCCGACGCCGACGTCGACCGCCTGCATGAGGACATCGAGGCGGCGTTGCCCGAAGGCGCTGTCGCCTACGCAGGCGACCGGCGAGGTCTCGCCGAACGCCCGGAAGCCCTCACCGGATCGGAGGCCCTGGTCTCCCTCGCGGGCGTCTTCGGCGCTATGGCCCTGATGGTGTCGCTGTTCGGCGTCGCATCGATGCTGGCGCTGTCGGTCCGGCAGCGCCATCGGGAGCTCGCGCTGCTGCGCGCGGTGGGAGGCACACCCGGGCAGGTCCGCAGCCTGGTACTCGGTGAGACGCTGATCCTGGCGACCGTCGCGGCATTGGTCGCGGTCCTTCCCGGCCGGTGGCTCGGAGCGTTCATCCTCCAGGGCCTGATCGACGCGGAAGTGGTCACCGAGGGCGTCCGGTTCCACCTGGGCTGGATTCCGACGCTCATCGCCGTCGCCTCCGCGCTGCTCGCCGCGTTGGGCGGTGCCTACGTGGCGGGGCGAAGGGCCGCGGGCATCCGGCCCACCCAGGCGCTGGCCGACGCCGGCCTCCCCGAGCGGCGTCCGATCGGCGTCGGAGGGGTCTTGGTCGGAGTGTGCCTGCTGGCCGGCGGCACCGCGCTGGCGATCGTGACGATGACGGCGCTGAGCGGGCTGTACGCCTCGGCCACGGGGATGCCCGCGGCCGTCGTCTGGGCGATCGGGCTTGCGGCGATCAGTCCGCTCCTCACCCGGCCTCTGGCGGCCGTGCTGCAGTGGCCCCTGCGAGCGCTGACGGGGCAGCCGGGACGGTTGGCCATGCTCAACGCGCGGGCCTCGATCGACCGCACCGCCGCTGTCGTGGCCCCCGTCGTCGTCCTGTGCGGTACCGCGACCGGTGTGCTCTACATGCAGTCGACCGACCGGGAAGCCGCCCTTCAGGCGTACGCAGACGGGCTCAAGCCCGATGTCATCGTGACCGCCGAACAAGGCGTCACGCCCGAACTCCGCGAGCGGATCAGCGCGATCCCCGGCGTCTCGGGCGCGTCGGACTACGCGCGGAGCGCCGGCTACCTGGAGCAGCCGCCAGAGGACTCGTACCGCTGGGACGCCTGGAGCCTGCAGGGAGTGACGCCCGAGGGCATCGGCGCGATCGTGCCGATCACGGTCACCCACGGCAACGTCGCCGACCTGCACGGGGATGCAGTCGCTCTGAACGCCCTCGAAGCCGCCGAACTCGGTGTCGACGTCGGCGATTCCCTGGCGGTGCGCATGGGCGACAACAGGTCTCGCGATCTGGAGGTCGTCGCCCTCTTCGCAGCCGACGACGACTACGACACCATGGTGCTGGCAGCCGACGTCCTCGCCGAGCACACCACCGCCGGCCGGGTCACCAGCGTCCTGGTAGCCGCCGACGGGACTGTGCCCGTCGATGAGCTGATGGCCGAGATCGCGAACCGGACAGCCGGTCTCAGCGGCGTGGCCGTACACGACCGCGAAGCGCTGTTCACCATGTTCGCCGAGACACAGCGCACGCAGCACTTCGCCACCTACGTCATCGTCGCCATGATCGTGGCCTACAGCGCCATCTCCGTCGTCAACGCGCTCGCTTCCAGCACGGTCGCGCGTCGCCGCGAGTTCGGTCTGCAGCGTCTCACCGGGTCCACCCGCGCGCAGGTGCTGAGGATGCTCACCGTCGAAGGTCTGCTGACAGCCCTCATCGGGATAATCCTCGGTTCCCTCTCCGCTGGAGTGACCACTGTCGCCTTCAGCGTCGGCCGCGCCGACACCCTCTTCCCTTCCGGCTCGCCGGTCGTCTACGCGGCGGTGGCCGGCTTCGCGGTGGCGTTGAGCCTCCTGGCGACGTTGCTGCCCGGCTGGTGGGCGACCCGGCATCGGCCAGTGCAGGCGGCCGCCGCCATGTAGACGGAACCTGGCGGCATCGGGAGACCGCCGCCGTGCTCGGCACCTGATCGGCTCCCGATCCGAGCGAGGTCGAGTGCGACGGGTCCGGGAGCTTCGGTACCCCCTAGGCGGCGCTTGCGCCGATGGCCGCTCGCCCCCGGTTACGACGGGGCGGGCGGCCAGCTCAAGAAATGGCGCCTGCTGCACCAACGCCGCTGCAACGCGCACCGATCCACCCGGATCACCCGCGCCATCGCCGCCTTGAACTGTCAAGAACGCCGATCGAGGAACGCGGCCCGGTAATCGCTGGCATCTCCGCCAGCCCCGGCCTACCGTGAGCCGGTGGGCCAGATCTACTTGACTACCGAGCGCATGCGACTGCGCCAGTTGCGATCGGCGGACCTCGATCTACTGATCGCGCTGAACAGCGACCCCGATGTAATGCGATATATCGACTGGCAGCCGCCCTCCCGGACGGCGGTGGCCGACGAGATCGCCGAGCTGCTGGCCGCGCATCAGCACTATCCCGCGCACGGCCGGTTCATCGCTGAAGACCATGACGGTACCTTCCTCGGATGGTTCGGCCTGATCGTCCTCTCCGAGGGGCCGTCCGCCCCGTCGTTGGGCTACCGGCTGCGCCGCGCGCACTGGAGCCGAGGGCTGGCCACCGAGGGCGGTCGGGCACTGGTGGACTACGCCTTCACGCATTTGGGCGCCGATCGCGTCAGCGCCGAAACGATGGCCGTCAATACCGCTTCCCGTCGGGTGATGGAGAAGTGCGGTTTGCGCTATCGGCGCACCTTCTACCAGCAATTTGACAACCCGCTACCGGGCACTGAACACGGCGAGGTCTGGTACGAGATCACCCGTGACGATTGGCTGCACCCCAGACAGGCTGAGTGAACAGACCCACCTTCAGACAACATCAGGCAGGTCGAGAACGGCTCATTGCACCGCAAGGGAACTCACCCAGGATGAGAAAATCTCACTGACATCGACGGCGATGGCGACTTCGGTGTGCAGGCGGTGGCCGATCCAGCGCATCCGCACGGCCCCCGACCGACCGGGCACCGGGCGTCTGACGCAATGCGGTCTCGGCCTGGTTGACCACCGTTGCCTTCTCGCTGCGATGGCCGACCAGGCGGCCCGGCGTCAGCGCACCTCGACGTGCCAACGGACGCCGTAGGGCGCCAGCCAGTCGAGGAAGTCGGCCGGGTCGAAGGCCGCTGCGGGGGCGAGCACTCTGGCGGCTGCCCCGTCGGCGGCCAGGCGGCGGGCGCCTTCGACGGCGATGATCGCGGTCAGCGCGTAGCCGTCCGCGCCTTCGACTTCGCCGCAGGCGGTTCGGCCGTCGACGCCTACGGCTTCGACCACGTGGGTCCAGCGTTGCAGGCGGCGCTGCTCGGGCGCGGGCCCGGCCGGCATTGCCGCGACCAGGTCGGGCGAGACGGCGCGCAACTGATCGACGAGGTCGGTGTTGAGCAGGCCCTGCGCGTAGGTCACGTCGACGTGCCGAGGGATGGTCGCGATCGGTGGGAGGCCGAACTCGGTCACCGGCACCGGTTGTTCAGCCCCGGGGAACCGCACCACAGTGTCCGGCCCGGGCGTCGCGGCTGTCCATTGCCCGTTCGCATAGGCCAGGAACGGCTCGTCGAGCAAGCCACCGTCGCGACCGCTGCTGCGGTGAGGTGCCCGATGAAGTCGCCGGGGCCGCCGGCGTCGGCGAGCGCGGGCACTACCGCGACACCCGCCCGCCGAGCCTCGTCGGAGCATTCTTGAAAGACCCGCAGAAGGTACTGCTGCTCTCCGGTGGTGTCGACGTATTGGCAGCCCGCGACGACGGCTGCGCGGATCACCGGATCCGCCGCCGGCCTTCGGCGTCGGCTTCGCCCGGCGCGGGTCGCGCTCGTGCCGATCAGCGCCCACGCTCGTCCTGAGCCCGCCCTCCCTACCGCAACCGGACCCGTCAGAACCAATTAAGACAAGCCAATACCGAGCAGACTTGAAAGTGGACAACCGTCATGGAGCACCCGGGGTAACCGGCCGAAGCCCAGTTCTTCGAGCCACTGTTGGGTTACTGTTGCGCCGGCTTGACGTACCGTTTCCTCGGCGGCGAGGTCGATCAAGTTCGGTTCCGCATGAGGCCGCGCTTCCCGAACCTCATCGGTCACCGGCCGCATCGCCCATACCGGTGCACCGCCCGGGTCGGCGACGGCGACGTTCAGTCGAAGGTCGCCGCAGATCCAGAGCACACCGTAGCCGTCGGTCATCCGGTCCCAGGTGGAGGCAGGAACGTCGCCGCGGTATCGGGCGACCGGTTTTCGCTGCGGGTCCAGCAGGATCACTGTGGAGCCCTCGAGCCTGCAGGGCCATGCCTGCCAAGGACTGGTATGCAACGGCAGGCGGCCAAGTTCGGGTTCCCGCCGTTCTTTGTCGGGCTTCAGCGCCGCGCCCAGCAAGAGCAGCCAGACACCCGTCCCCAGCAGCGCCAGCGCCCATCCGATGGATTGGCTGCCGACAAGTATGCCGACGCCAGCGATGCATGTCAGCGCTCCTACGAGGATGAGGCTGCTCGACAGCCTGCCGGGTTCGTTCTGCGGAGTTCGCTCCTCCTCGCCCAACCACTGGCGGGTGAGCGGCGTGTCGGCCGCTGCGTCCTCAGAGATCCAGTAGCCGTAGTGCCCTGCGAGCATGATGCCTCCGATCTCCTCCCGCAAGTCTATGGGGCGCAGCCGCACCTCCGCTGTGGCCCGAAGCGGGCCCCAGGTCCGGTCGAGCGCCGGCGCTACGGCGAGTTCATCGTGCAGAATCCGGGGTTCTTCGCGCGCAGACGGGGATCGCCGAGCCGGTGCATCCTGCGGCGGAGGCCGGTCAGGACCGCCAGCGGGCCGCCATCTGCGCGGCCCACGCGGGCCGGGGTTGCAGCAGGCGCACCGCTCGGCAGCCTCCGAGTTCGCCCCCGCCGGCGGCGGTGGCGGCGGCGAGCAGGTCGTGGCGGCCATCGCGCAGGAACTGCGCGCCGATGACGCCCGCACCAGCGAGGGACGCCTCTGCGACGTTGACGAGTTCAACCGGCGTTCCGAGCGCGTCGGCCAGGAGTTGAGCGGCGGTGCCGTCGCCGTTGAGCACGCCTCCGGCGGCGCGCACGGTCGGTTCGGGGTCGAGCAGGGGCCGCATCCTTTCGAAGTGGCCGCTGAAGTCGCGCCACAGGTCGATCGCGAACGCGTCGCGCACGTCGGCGAGCGTCGAGGAGGGGCCGAGGCCGGTGATCGATGCGGTGGCGCCCCAGGGGTAGTCGGGGCCGCGGCGGCCGAAGACCGAGGGGTCGACTCTCACGTGCGGATTGCGGGGATCGCCCGCATAGCGGCTCCAGTCGACGGCGGCGCCGGTGAAGCCGCCCACCCATTCGAGGGCGTTCCCGGCCGAAGTCACCGCGCCGCCGAGGGCGTCGAGGCCCTCGGCGCACCGGTACCGCCACAGTCCGGGGACGGCGGGCACGGTTCCGGGCATGAGGGCGCGGACGCTGCCGGAGGTGCCGACGGTGACCGCGATCGCGCCCGGTCCGACGGCGGCATGGCCTATGTTGTGGCACAGGCCGTCTCCGGCGGTCGGGAGCCAGACCGCGCCTTCGAGTCCGGGCACGGTCCCGTCGCCTTCGACCGGTTCGGTCCACAGTGCCGGTATCAGGTGCTCGGGGAGGCCGAGCGCGGCGAACAGGGGCCGGTTCCAGGCCCGGTCGTCCTGGCGCCACAGCCCGGAGGCGGCCGCGATCGTCGGCGACCAGCCCAGGCGGCGCCCGGTGAGCCGCTCGGCGACCCATGAGCCGAGGTCGGCGAAGCGGGCGACGCGTTCGTCGTGGAGCAGGGGCAGTGCGGCCACGGCGTAGCTGGAGTGCGGGTAGGCCCCGGAGACGTCGAGCGACCAGTCCGTCGCGGCGGCCTCGACGGTCGTGCGCACCCCTTCGGGTATCGCGGCCTCCCAGGTCACGGCCTCGCCGAGGGGCCGGGAGTCGGCGTCGAGCGCCAGGGCCGAATGCCACAGGGCGCTGACGGCCACCGCGCCGACGCGACCGAGGTCGACCTCGCCGATCGTGTCGACGACGGCCGCGAGCAGCGACGCGGGGTCGACCCGGCCGGGGGCCGAGCCGCCGCCGCGGTGCCGCCGTGCCGCGACCGGCCCGGCGCGGCGCCCGTCGGGTCCGAAGCGCGCGGCGCGCACCCCGGTCGAACCGATGTCGATCGCCAGGGTCTCAGTCCAGGTCATGGGCGCAGCACCGGGCCGTTCGGTTCGATGACGGCCTTGACGCACGCGGGGTCGGCGAGCGTGTCGAGCGCCTCGCGGTAGTCGTCGAGCCTGAACCGGTGGGTGATCATGCCTTCGGGCGTGACCTTTCCGGCGGCGAGGAAGTCGATCGCGCGCCCGAAGTCGAAGGTCTGCGCGAACGAGCCGACGATGGACAGCTGCCTGCGGAAGACCTCGAACGGGGACAGGCTGATCCGCTCGTCGGGTCCGGCCATGCCGTAGACCATGAGGGTGCCGCCCGAGGCCGTCAGCGGCACGAGCCCTTCGATGACGGAGGGGACGCCGGTGGCGTCGACGACCACGTCGAAGCCGCCGGGGGCGTGCTCGGCCACGGCCGGGGCGGTCGCGGCGAAGTCATGCCGGTCGACCTGCACGACCGCGTCGGCGCCGCGCCGCAGCGCCAGGTCGAGCTTGGCGCGCGTGGGCGCGGCCACGACCACCTTCGCGGCGCCGGAGTGCTGGAGCAGCTGCGCGAGGATCAGGCCGGTCGGGCCGGCCCCGGTGATCAGGGCGCTCGCCCCGACCGGCACGTCGAGGAGCTGCAGGCCGTGCAGGGCGCAGGCGGTCGGCTCGGTCAGCACGGCGGCCTCCAGCGCCAGGCCGCCGATCGGGTAGCACTTCTCGGCGAGCGCGACGGCGTGCTCGGCGAAGCCGCCGGGCAGTTTCGTGCCCATGGAGCGGCGCCGTTCGCAGAAGTTGAACTGGCCCTTCTTGCAGCGGCGGCAGTCGCGGCAGTACACGACGTTGTCGACGGCGACGACCTCGCCGACGGCGAGCGTGTCGACGTCGGGGCCGGTCTCGATCACGCGGGCGACGATCTCGTGGCCGGGCGTCAGCGGGTAGGCCGGGTAGTTGTGGCCCTGGTGCAGGTGCATGTCGGTGCCGCACAGGCCGACGACGAGGTTCGCGACCCGCACTTCGGTGCCGGTCAGGGGCCGGTCGTCGAGGTCGGCGACGGTGAACTGCTCGGGGGCCGGGTAGGAGACGGCTCTCATCTGGCGGGTCCTTTCGTGGAGGTGGTTCCGGTGCGCCGGTCGAAGTCGCTCCAGGCGCGGGCCAGGCGGTCGACGCCTTGGCGGATCACCTCGGGCGGCGGCGCGTAGGACAGGCGCAGCCGGTCGCTGTTGCGGCCCGAGGGCGAGAGTGATTCGCCGGTGGCGACGAGGACGCCGTGGGCGTGGGCGAGTTCGGCGAAGGGCTCGGAGGTGCCGTGCGGCATGAGCGCCCAGACGGTCAGGCCGCCGTCCGGGGGCGTCCAGTCGAAGTCGGGCAGCCTCTCGGTGAGGGCGGCGGTGAGGGCGTCGCGGGAGGCGCGGATCTGTTCGAGCCGGGCGCTCAGGACGCCGTCGCGCCGCCGGAGCATCCAGGCGGACACGTGCTGGCTGAGGACGGGCGTGCCGAGGTCGGCGCGGGCCTTGGTGCGCGCCAGCCGCTCGATGATCTTCTCCGCGCCCCTGATCCAGCCGACCCGGAGCCCGCCCCAGTACACCTTGCTCATGGACCCGACGGTCAGGACGCGGTCGGCGGGCGCCTTGGCGGCCAGGTACGGGGGCGGGTCGCTGTCGAAGGCGAGGTCGCGGAGGCTGGCGTCCTCGACGACGACCGTCGCGGCGGGCAGGCGGGCGGCGAGGGTGACGACGTCGCCGCCGCGCGCCATCGTCCCCTCCGGTCCGAGCGGCACCTGAAGGTAGACCAGCTGCGGGGAGCGCCGGCGCAGGACCTCGGTGATCGGTCCGGCGCCGCCCGAGGCGACCGAGGGGGCGGTGTGGACGTCGCAGCCGGCCTCGTTGAGCAGGTCGAGCGCTCCGGCCGAGCTCGGGTCCTCCATGACCACGGCGTCGCCTCGGGAGGTGAAGTGTCGGACAATGAGGTCCATCGCCTGCTGCGCGCCGGTCGTGATGAGGATTTCGCTCGGCGCCGTGGGCAGTCCGTCCGCGGTGAACTGGACGGCGATCACCTCGCGCAGTTCCGCGACGCCCGCATGCGAGTAGCCCGGCCGCAGCAGCGCGTCGCCGAGCGGGCCGTCGCCGAGCGATCGGAGCGCGGCGGCGAGTTCGGCCGGGGCCGGGAGCGAGGCCGTGGCGAGGTCGACCACGTCGTCGTCGATGCTGGGGGCGACCCGCTGGAGGCCGTCGTGCCGGACGCGGCCGTCGCCGGGCTCGGCCCCGGCGACCCAGGTGCCCGAGCCGCGGCGGCTTTCGAGCACGTCCTCGTCGCGGAGCAGGTCGTAGGCGCGGATGACGGTGCTGCGTCCGATCGAGAGCCGCTCGGCGAGTTTGCGTTCGGCGGGCAGCAGGGTGCCCGGCCGGAGCCGGCCGTCGGCGACGGCGCGGCGCACGGCTCCGGCGAGCCGCAGGTAGAGCGGGCCGCCGCCCGCGTACCAGTCGCCGAGGGTCGACACCACGTCCACCGCTGCCCCCTTCCCGCCGGTCGGGGGGCGCCGGATGATCCCGAGTGTAGTGTGCTCGCGGCCGATCAGCGGCGTCTCTCCGTCCGGCCACAGTCGTCTGCCCACCGCCATCAGCGCCTCACAGGTTCGCGTGGCGGGCGTCGAGGGCGGCCGAGGGCACCTGGCGGGAGACCTGGACGCTGCGGGTGAGCGCGTCGCCGACCACGAGCAGGGACTGCTCGAAGAGGCTTCCGGCGTGCTGCGAGGAGGGCACCTGGGTGCGGGCGGGCAGGCGCACGAGGAAGTCGGCGGCGTCGCCGAAGGCGTCAGCGGAGGCGGTCACGGCGGCCACTTTGGCTCCGGCGGCCCTGGCCGCCGCGGCGGCGGCCAGGGCGCTCCGGCCGCCGCGGGCGCTGGCGACGACGAGGAGGTCGCCGGGGCGCGCGGCCGGGGCGGTGGTGTCGCCTACGATGTGGACGTCGAGTCCGATGTGCATCAGCCGCATCGCCACGGCGCGCATCATCAGGAGCGAACGGCCGCTCCCGGCGAAGTAGACGCGCGGCGCGGCGTCGATCTCGGCGGCCAGGAGCGCCAGGCTGTCCTGGTCGGCGGCGGCCAGGACCGCTTCGATCTCGCCGAGGGCCGTCTGGGCGGAGGCGGTGATGCCGGCGCCGTCGTGGACGCTCATCGCTGGCCTCCGATCCGGGTGCGGGCGGCGCGGAGCATCCGCTCGGCGGTCCCGTCCGAGCGGGAGCGGAACCGGGTGTGGAGGGCGGCGGCGAGCACGGGCGTGGGGACGCCGAGGCGGATGGCCTCCTCGGAGGTCCACCGGCCCATGCCCGAGTCGGGGACGACCGGTTCGACGTCGGCGAGGTCGGGGGTGTCCTCGACGGCGGCGATGATCTGCTCCAGCAGCCACGACCGGACCGAGCTGCCGGACTGCCAGGCGGCGAGCGCGGCGGGCGCGTCGACCTCGGGGTGGGCGCGCAGCAGCGCGAAGCCTTCGGCGTACGCCTGGAGGATGCCGTACTGGACGCCGTTGTGGAGGGCCTTGACCAGGTGCCCCGAGCCGGGGCCGCCGACGCGGCGGTGGCCGCCGTCGGCTGACAGCGCGTCCAGCACGGGGGTGAGCGCGTCGTAGGTGTCCTCGTCGGCGCCGATCATGAGCCCGTAGCCGTGCTCGGCGCCCCACTTGCCGCCGCTGACGCCGACGTCGGCGAAGGCGGCGCCGCGTTCGGCCGCTCGCGCGGCGTGCTCGGCGGCGTCGGTGAAGTGGCTGTTGCCGCCGTCGACCACGATGTCGCCGGGGGCGGCGGCGTCGAGCACGGTCGCCATGACCGAGCGGGTGACCGCCCCGGCCGGGAGCATGAGCCAGAGGACCCGGGGGCCCTCGGGCGCCGCCAGGGCCGACTCCAGCATCTCGTGGACCGTCGCTCCGCGGGCCCGGGCGCGGTCGCGGGCCTGGGGGTCGGTGTCGAACCCGTCGACGCGCAGGCCCGCGTCGACCAGTCGTCCGGCCATGCCCGAGCCCATGGTCCCGAGTCCTACCAGTGCGATGTTCATCGATTGCTCCCTTGCGGTTGGGTGGCGCCACGGGCAGCGGGGACCCGTAGTCCGGTGTCGGCGCGGAAATAGCTGATGGCGCCGCGGTCGAAGACCAGGCGGCGGCGCGCGCCCGCCGACAGCGACGGGTCGGGCGGGATGCGGGCGAACACGGTGTCGCCCAGGTCGACCGTGACGCCGTCGTCGGCGTCGTGGTCGCCGAGCCGGAATCCCGCGACGGTCTCGCCGCCCAGCTGTTCGACGGTGACGACGGTCGCCGTGAGGCCCTCCTGGCCGTCGTCCGCGAGCCGGATCGCCTCGGGCCGCAGCCCGAAGCGGTACTCGCCGTCGTCGAGGCCGGCGGCGGTGTCCAGGACCTGGCCGCTGCGCCGGTCGCGGACGAGGCCGCCTTCGGCGTCGGCCGGGACGAGGTTCATGCCCGGCGAGCCGATGAACTTGGCGACGAAGGCGTTCGCGGGCCGGGCGTAGATCTCCTCGGGGGTGCCGATCTGCTGGATGCGGCCGCGGTCGAGCACGATGATGCGCGTCGCCATGGTCATGGCCTCGACCTGGTCGTGGGTGACGTAGACGAAGCTCTTGCGGACCCGGCGGTAGAGCCCCGAGATCTCCGAGCGCATCTGCGTCCGCAGCTTCGCATCCAGGTTGGACAGCGGCTCGTCGAGCAGGTACACCGACGGGTCGCGCACGAGGCTGCGGGCCAGGGCGACACGCTGGCGCTGGCCTCCCGAAAGGGCCTTGGGCCGGCGGTTCAGGTATTCGGTCAGTTCCAGCACGCGGGCGACCTCGGCCACCTTGTCGGCGACCTCGGGCCTCCGGGCGATGGACCGTTTCATGACCGAGGAGAGGACCGGAATGTGGTGCCAGGGCCGGAATTCCCTCATCACGAGCGGGAACGCGATGTTCTGCGCGACGGTCATGTGCGGGTAGAGCGCGTAGGACTGGAAGACGAACGCGATGTCGCGCTCGCGCGGCTCCATGTCGTTGACGACTTCGCCGTCGAAGCTGATCGTGCCGTCGGAGACCTCCGCGAGGCCCGCGATCATGCGCAGCATCGTGGACTTGCCGCAGCCCGAGGGCCCCAGCAGCACCAGGAACTCGCGGTCGGCGATGTCGGCGGAGAAGCCGTCGATGACGGGATCGGAGCCGAAGGACTTGGTCACGTGGTCGAACACCATGCGCGGCATCGGATCACCCTTTCACTGCGCCCGCGGTCAGGCCGCTGACGATGCGTCGTTGCATGAGGACGAAGAACACGATCGCCGGAAGCGAGAACAGGAACGCCGCCGCCATGACCGAGCTCAGCGGGGTCGTGTACTGCCCGACGAAGGTCGCGAGCCCGACCGAGGCGGGCCACTTCTCGGAGTCGGTGAGGAACGTGTTGGCGAACAGGAACTCGTTCCAGCCCTCGAAGAACGTCACCACCGCCGCGGCGGCGATGCTCGGGGTCACCAGCGGCAGCACGATCTGGGTGAGCTGGCCGTACCGGGGGCAGCCGTCGACGCGGGCGGACTCCTCGATCTCGTAGGGGATCTTGTCGATCGCGCTCTTGACGATGAACAGCGCCACCGGCATCGCGAACGCGGTGTTGGCGAGCACGAGCCCGCCGAGGCCGTTGAGGAGCCCGAGCGTCCCGAACAGGGCGAACAGCGGCACCACCAAGAGCGCCTCGGGGAGCATCTGGGTCGAGAACAGCAGGAACGCCGCCGCGCCTTTGCCGTGGAAGCGGTAGCGGCTCAGCGCGTAGGCGCCGAGGACGGCCAGCAGCAGGCTCAGCATCGTGGTGCCGAAGGCGATGAACCCGGAGTTCAGCAGCCAGCCGCCGATCGGGACGTCGGCGAGCGAGCCGGGGACGCCGGGCAGGCGCTCGGCGTGCGGCCACCAGTCCTGTCCGGTCTTGTACAGCTCGGTGTCGCTGGTGAGGGCGGTGTTCACCATCCAGTAGACCGGGAACCCGGCGAACAGGGCGAAGGCGAGCAGCGCGGTGGACACGAGCAGGCGCGCGACGATTCGCTTGAGCTTCACGACGTCTCCTCTCGTTTGTTCTCGCGGCGTTCGACGAGCAGGAACACGCAGGTCACGGTCAGCGAGACGAGGAGTCCCAGTGCCCCCACCGTGGCGGCCAGGCCGAGTTCCTGATCGCTGAAGGCCGTGCGGTAGACGTTGATGACCAAGGTGTTCGTCCTCTCGACCGGGCCGCCGCCGGTGAGCAGGAAGATGATCTCGAAGCGCCTGATGGACCAGATCGTCATCAGCAGGGCGACGATCCGCAGTGTCGGGGCCAAGTGCGGCAGGACGACGGACCGGAAGGTGCTGAGCGCGTCGGCGCCGTCGATGCGGGCGGCCTCGTACAGTTCGGCGTTCACCGACTGGAGCGCGGCGAGGACGACGAGCATGACGAACGGGAAGACCTTCCAGACCGTCGCGGCCACGACCGAGGCCATGCCCCAGTCGGGGTCGGTGAGCCAGCCGGTCTCGCCGACGCCGAGGACGCCGAGCCCGCGGTTGAACACCCCGTTGGACTGGTTGTACATCCACGCGAAGATCAGGGCCACGGCCACGGTCGGCATCGCGTAGGGGAAGGTCAGCAGGCCGCGCACGAGCGCCCTGCCGCGGAAGGCCCGGTTGACCAGGACGGCGGCAGCCGTGCCGAGGGCGAGCGTCCCGGTGACGGTGGCGGCGGTGTAGAGCAGCGTCGCCAGCAGCGAGTTCCAGAACCGGTCGGCCCCGAGCGTCCGGGCGTAGTTGTCGAAGCCGACCGGTTCGCCTCCGGTGGGGTTGATGAGCTTGGCGTCGGTGAAGCTCATCGCGATGCCCTGCACCAGGGGGACGAGCAGGAACACCGCGAGGTAGAGCACCGCGGGCGCGATGAACGCGTAGCCGAGCAGTTCGCCGGGGCGGCGCCTCCGGGCGCCTGGGCGCGGGCTCGTCGGTGGAGCGCCGTCGAGCGTGGTGTGCGACACCGTTGTCTCCGTCCGTGGTCTGGTCTGGGCGTGTCGGGGCCGGGCGGGACTCGCCCGCCCGGCGTCCGGGTTCAGTCCGCTTCCAGGGCGGCTTGGGCCTCGCGCATCGCCTCGGCGGGGTCCAGGCCCTCGGTGATGACGCGTTCGACCTGTTCGAGCACGGCCCGCATGATCGGGTCGGCCTCGGTCTCGAAGCCGTCGGGCAGGCCGCTGCGGTTGGTGGCGCCCAGTTCGATATAGGTCTCGGCCCACGGGTTGGCCTCGGCGAACTCGGGGTCGATCGGGACGTCGGTCGCCAGGACGCTCGCGCCGAGCGAGGGGCGGACGGTGGACTGCCCCTCTTCGGAGACCACCCAGGAGACGAACTTCTTCGCCGCTTCCTTGTTGTCGCTGTTGGCGTTGACGGCCAGGACGAGCTTCTGGTGCGCGCCGGGCTCGGGGAACGGCAGCGGCGCCGAGACGAGGTCCTGGCCGGTGAGCTGGCTGTCCGAGGTCAGCGACAGGGCGGTGCCGCTGTTGTCGATGATCATTGCCAGCTGGTTCTCCTTGAACTTGGAGCGGAAGGTCGAGGCGTCGTCGCCGACGGGGACGATCCCGGCGTCGAAGACCTCCTTGTAGGCGCTGACGCCGGCGATGTTCTCCTCGGAGTCGACCGTGAGGTTCTCGCCGTCGGACCACGAGCCGCCGTAGCCGTAGGTCCAGCTGGGGAAGTCGTAGGCCCAGCCGTTGTACTCGTTCATCTGGTGGCGCACGGCGAAGCCGTCGAATCCGGCGGCCTCGGCCTGCTCGCCCGCGGCGATCAGCTCTTCGACGGTGGTCGGCATCTGCTCGATCCCGGCCTCTTCGAGGACGTTCTTGTTGCCCAGGAGGGCGTAGCTGACCTGTTCCCAGGTGACGCCGAGCTGTTCGCCGTCGATGTTGAGGTTGTCGTTGGTGGCGTTGAGGTTCGCGTCGGCTACCGCGTCGTCGAGGGGTTCGAGCAGGCCCGCCTCCGCGAGGGTGGCGAACTGCCGGTCGAGGACGACGAACACGTCGGGTCCGGCGCCGGCGCCGATCTCGGTGTTGAGCTTGTCGGCGTACTGGGCGAAGGGCGTCTCGGACTTCTCCAGGCTGATATCGGGCTCGGCGTCCTCGAACTCGGTGACGGCGTCCCACATGGCCTCGCCACGGCCGGTCTCAAGCCATTGCCAGTTGCCGAACGTGACCGTCCCGGTCCCGTCGCCTTCATCGCCCCCGCTTGAGCACGCGGTCAGGGCGAGCGCTCCGGCGGTCATCACCGCCAGAAATGCGCGTCGCGCGCTGGGGCTGATCATCATTGATCTCCTCTCGGGGTGCGCTTCATCACGCACATCGTGAGTACCAATACTGTGGGCCGATTGGCCTCCGAACTAGCACCAATCGCGAATAATTGGTTTGCTTTCGCGGCGGAACAAGACCAATCATGGGGCAGCGGCTCTCCGGATCAGCACAATCAGCGAGAAAACAGCCGATATGCGCGCTCCGGATCATGGAGATGAACGCGCCTGCCGATGCGGCGTCAGTGTCCGGGCATCGTACGCCCTGGTCAGGACGGCCGTTTCGCCCGACTCACGCCACCCCAGACATGTTTACAGTGGATTCACTTGCTCTCGCCCAGTAGATTTGCACATGGGCGTGTTCCACTCGAAAGAGCCCCTGCAGTCGTGTTGCCCGTTCCGGGTGGCCAAGGAGAGATAAATGCCGATCTTTCGAGTCATCAGCATCGCTGCCCGACACTCCGTCAGCCCCATTCGCCATGCCGCCCACCGGGAATACAATGCGCCAAGGAAGCCGGAAGTCGGCTGGCCGATCGACGAGGCGTTCGTGTGCGGACACGGTCTCGAAGGCGTGGCCGACGCCGTCGAAGACGTGCGGGTGGAGCCGGTCGCCGTAGGCGCTCCGGTAACGCTCGAGGAGTTCGGCGCCGGACACGGAGTCCTCGGTGCCGACGGCCAGGAGCACCGGACCGGGCGACGCGCCGCGGCGAGCGCTGCACGGGTCGCGGCGGCGGGCGGGTGCAGCACACCGCGGAGCGTGCGGCCCTCGTGCTCGATGTCGAAGTATTCCACTGCATGCGAATCCAACTGGTCAAAGGGGATGTCTGCAGGGCACCGGCGGGGGACCATCGGCCTCGGGCCGGGAGATCCGGTGCGCGCCCGGCCGTCAGCGGTGCTGTCGGCGGTAGGCGGCCGGCGGTAGGCCGCATTCGGATTTGAAGGCGGCGTAGAAGCGGCTGACCGAGCTGAAGCCCGAATCTGCGGCGACGGCCGCGATCGGCAGATCGGTCGTGACGAGCAGGCGCCGGCCTTCCGCGAGCCGGCAGCGGGTGAGGTAGTCGATGATCGTAGTGCGCACGACCTTGCCGAAGTGCGTCATGGCGTAGTTGGGGTGCAGGCGCGCCGCGGCGGCGACGTCGGCCACCGTCAGCGGCTCGCGGAAGTGCTCGGCGATGTGCCGGACCATCGTGACGACATGGCGCAGCGCCGGGCCGCCTCCGGAGTAGTCGCGCACCGGCTCCCGCGGCGCGTCCAGTGCGAGGCGTCGGACCCTGGCCTCGACTTCGAGCAGCAGGATGCGGCGACGCTCCGGGTGGGCGTTGGCGAGGTCGTCGGCCCACTGGGTGAAGTTCGCGGGGTCGGAGGCCATGACCGCCGACGGCGGTGCGATGAGCGGCACGCCCGACAGGAGGCGGCCGACCAGGGAGGTCGGCAGGCCCCAGCCGAGGAACGTCGCGAACGGCACGTGAACCCAATGGGTCCGGGTCGCGGAGTTCGCGACGAGCTGGTGGGGCACGGCGGCCCAGAAGGCGGCCACTGATCCCGGACCGATCTCGACGGTCTCGCCGCCGAACAGGTAGAGCATCGTGCCGCCTTCGGCGACGAAGTTGATCTCCAGGTCGTCGTGCTGGTGGGCGGTGTCCATGAGGATCGGGCGCCCGGCCCACCCCACGAGCCCCGGCGGCGCGATCGCGATCTGAGGATCCAAGAAAAACTCGCTCCAATCAGTGAAGAATTCTCCGATTCGAACTTATACGGTGATGCCACAGCAGTCGGCGCCGGTCTCGGCCGGCCCCATCAACGAGGAGTCTCCGTGTTCTCAATCGGCATCGTCGGCGCCGGACAGTTCGCCGGCGCGTTCGCGAAACTGTTCAACGCCCATCCCGGGGTCTCGCGCGTGACCGCGACCGACCTCATCGCCGAGCGCTCCGCGGCCCTCGTCGCCGAACTCGGCCTGGCGGGCGTCGAGGACGACTTCGACGCGATGCTCGCCTCGGACGTGGACGCCGTCGCGGTCTTCACGCAGCGGTGGACCCACGGGCCGCTCGTAGTGCGGGCGCTGCGCGCGGGCAAACACGTCTACTCGGCCGTGCCGATGGCCTTCACGGCCGAAGAGATCGCTGCGATCATCGACGCGGTCAAGGAGACCGGCCTCACCTACATGATGGGAGAGACGAGCTTCTACCACCCGGTCACCGTGCTCGCCAGGCAGAAGGCCGCCGAAGGCGCGTTCGGCCGGCTCTTCTTCGCCGAAGGCGACTACGTGCACGACATGGACCACGGCTTCTACACCGCCTACCAGTACAGCGGCGGCGAGGACTGGAAACGCACCGCGAGCTTCCCGCCGATGAAGTACCCCACCCACGCGATCGGCGGCGTGCTCGGCGCCTGGAACACCCACGCCGTCAGCGTCAGCGCCATCGGCGTGCCCGACCAGCGAGGCGACGGCGTGTTCGACAAGTCCGTGAGCATGTTCGACAACGACTTCTCCAACGCCACCGCGCTGTTCGAGACGGCCTGCGGCGGCAGCATGCGCACCAACGAGTTCCGGCGAGTCGGCCTCGCCGAGTGGGTCCCCGAGTCCAGGTTCACCTTCTACGGCACCGAAGGCATTCTGGAGCAGAACTCACGCGCCGCGTTCTGGCACGAGCGATCAGGGCCCCTGCACGACGTCACCGAGCTGGTGCAACCCGGTCAGGCGACCGGAGCCGACGACCCGGCGCTGGCGAATGTCGACCCGGCACTGCACGACTCCTTCATCTCAGGTCACGCTCCCGTGCATGACACTTCCCCCCTGCCGGTCGAGTTCAAGGGTCTCGGCAACGGGCACATGGGCAGCCACCAGCTGCTCGTGCACGACTTCGTGACCGCGGTCAACGAGCGAACCCTGCCGACCGTCAACGCCTGGGTGGCCGCCCGGTACACGCTGCCGGGGCTCATGGCGCACGAGTCCGCTCTGCGCGACGGCGAACGCCTCCGCATCGCCGACTTCGGCGATGCCCCTGAGCACTTGTAGCGGCCGACCGGCCGCCTGCCTCGAACGCCCGGCCGCACTCGGGAACCCGCGTCAGCAGCGCATCGGCGCCATGGACGCATCGCCCGATCCGCAAGCCCCTGGCCGAGTACCCCCCCGCCGCCGGAGACCCAACCGCTATGAGATTCGCGTCCGAGACCCTTGCTACAGGTCAGTTGTTATCTCCAGAGTTCTTCATTGCCATGCAAGCAGTTTCGTCTAGGATGAGGGATTCGCCCGACAAGGAAGACTCCTGTTGCAGCACAACAGTTTCAACAGGAGACTTCCTCATTGGGCGCTTCTCATCCTGGGTGGGTTCGGTCGTGAAACAGGGAAGAAACTCCTGGTAGAACAACCGCTGTCTACTTCCGTTGTCGCCCAGGAACTTCGATTGCTGCTGTACCAGGCCGCTCTACCCCTCTCGACCCGCACCCTCACCGCCCGACTCATCCGCGCCCACCGCGCCGCAGCTGCGAGACGGTCTGCACCGAGCGAAGCGCTCGGGCCGGGGCTACGTCGCCCTCGACGGCACCCTCATCCGCACCGCTGGGTATCCGGCGGACTCCGCGGCTCGACCCACGGCACCGAGGCCGCCCGCGTCTGGCGGCTCCCGCGCCCGCTGACCGAGCATGGCCTGTTCGCTCCGGCCGAGGAGGGCTACCAGGGACTCGACTTCGATCGGGTAGTCACACCGCTCAAAGGCAAGGGCAAGCCGGAGTGGCACAAGGAAGCCGACCGGCTCGCACCATCGCTGCCCTCAACCATCAAGAACGGCAATCAGGATGAGAAAGGCTCCTTAATCAGGTCGCCCAAAACTCCAAAGCAGTTCACGCATGCAACAGTTGCGAACACCGCTCGCCTTACCGTGGGCGCAGCGGACAGGAGCGTGAAACACAGCCGGTTGAGCGCTCCCACATAAGCTTGATCTTTTGGCAGGCTACTCGGTGTCAACCCATCACCCATGGTAATCAAGTTGGAAGCGTCCATGAGGTCCACTACATCCCCACAGCAAACCCCCGCTGGCACCACCGAATATCCCTGGTCTGCGTTTGAGGACGGCATCGGATGAGATCGACGATGCAGCGACAGCTCACGCGCCAGCCGATCACTCTCGACGATCAGCGCATTGTCGCCGCCGCCGCGGCTGCACTTCGGAACCTTGACACCCGCATGGTGAGCGACGTCGAGGCCGAGGTGACACAAGTCCTGTCCAAGTACACCGTCACCGAACGCACCGGCAGTTGGGTCAGCGCCACCGCCGACCTCAACGGAACGCTCACCGGTCTCGAACTGCAACGTCCCGACCTCGAATACGAACCCGACGGCTGGAAACGCGTCGAGCAGGGCCTGTCCGCGACCCTCACCGCCCTGTCAGAGCGGGTGTTCGAGATGCAACTCAGGTTGCCGCAGCTGGGCGGGCAGGGCGACCGGTGATCGCGGGAGGCGACCTGGTCCAGCGCCGCATCGAACAGTGGCGGCGAATCCGAGAGCGGTACGCTGAGGCCGAGACTGCGGCCTCGCGGTCGGCCGACGCCTCGGTGACGATCAGGTTGTCGGTGGCCGGCACGGTCGAGGTCGCACTCGACGCCCATAAAGCCGAACTGACCGAGGACCAAGCGTTCCTCACGTCAGTGATCGAGACCTACAACTCCGCCTCGCGCAGACTCAGGCGCGGCCTGAACGGCATTGAAACCCACACCACCCCTGTCGAGGACGGATCCCGCGATGGCTGAGGAAATGGACCCCGGTGAAGTCCGCGACTACGCCGCCCACCTGCAAAGCCGCATCGACGACGCGGCCAACCAGGAATACATGCTCGCCACCGACGCGGACAAGCACACTGTCCTCGATGACATGGAGGCGGGCCTGGTGATGCAGTCGGAATGGTTCGGGCCAGGCCCCAGCTGGCAGGAGAGCCTCTCGAGCGTGCTCGAGGAACTGTACATGGCGAGGGCCAATGAGGCGGCCACGGTCAAGAACAAACTGGCGTTCATCAAGGAGACCCTCGAGGACTTCGCAGACAAGTGGGAGACCGACGAGGCCGCCGCACTCAACGAGTTCGCGGGCCTTGAAGAAGAAATGCGCTAGCACGAGAGAAAAGACAGGGCCGTGAGTGGATTTACTGAGATTCCAGCCGAGGTCGAAGACTGGCAGAACCCGATCCCCGGTCTCCTGCTCGACCACCTCGATGCGCTTGAGGCCATGGACACCCTCGCCGCGCGGCACGAACGCGAGGCAGGGGCGCTGCCTCCCTCGGAGATGCTTGGCAAGCTCGCCGAGATCGACGTGGTCGCGATCGGCCGCAGTGCGATCCGATTGCACAACACCGCGCAGCATCATTTCCGATCGATCATCGACGATGCATACGAGGACTTGATGGGTGAGCACTGGAGTGGCAATCTGGCCGACACGTTCCGCAACTATATGGAGGGCGGCGGCTTCCACGGTGTCGATCAATACCTGAGGTTGCTGCGAACGTTCACCGAACAGCAGGCGCGGGCGTTCTTGAACATGGGCGAATACGTCAAGGAACAGATCGAAGACCTGGTGCCCGGTCTGCGCGAGCTGCTGGGCAACGTGGCAACGTACGTGCAGATGGACGAGCAGGCCAGCGGTGTCAAACACTTCATCGACGAGGTGCTCATCGGCAAGTTCCTGGTGCGGGCCCAGCCGGTGCTGGCGGCGCTCGCGCTGGCAATCTCTTGGACGTTGGAAACGTTCTTCCGGGTCGGGAAGTCCCTTGAAGGGTCACGGGCGTTCCTCACCGACTACGACCACACCTTTGATGCGTACGGTCAACCGGTCTCGTATCTGGGGCAGCTCTCGTGGTAGCGGAACCGGACGGCCGCAGACGAGGACGGGCGTGGACGGTGACGGCCGTCAGCGTTGGCGTCGCGGTGCTCATCGGGGCTGCCGGATGGCTGTACATCGACAGATCAGCAATGGATGCTCCCCGGGCCGGTGAAGCGCCCCCCACAGTGCTGACCGGGCAAGAGGTCGCCGCCATGCTGTGCGAGACCGAGCCCTGGGCCGAGCACCTGGTCGATGCCGAGACGGTCACGGTGACTGAAACGCAGTCGACCGAAGCGTTCGAGGAGGGCTTCAAGTGCGAACTGCTCCTCCAGATGCGCACCGGTGCCACCTCAGGCTCCGAAATCGGTCTGCGGCTCCAGATCTCAGGAAGGCGACCGGCGACACTGACCGCCTACGAAACGGCCCTCGCAGCAGGGGAAGGCACCTGCGAGGCGCTCCGCGCGGTCGGTGGACTGCCGCCGAGCGAGGACCCCGCCTACCTCAGCGAGATCGACACCGGCCAAGGCGATCCGGCCTGCCTGAGCGATTTCCGGTCGATCGTTGAGGCCTGGACCGTGTCCGGTGACTGGTACCTCTACCTTCTGCTGGTTCCCGAGCCGGAGAGCCGTGAACTGGTCGAAGGGGAGGACACTGAGGTGCGGTCCGCCCTCGTCGACCAGTTCGCCGATGTGATCGTCCCCGTAGCCGCCGGGTGTGCGTGCTGATGCAACCCATCAGTTCGGACCGCCGCGTTGTACTGCGTCACCTTAAGACCAACCGTATGGCCGAAGTCTGCGAGTACACCTCAGGCCCGCTGACCGTCGCTGGGCCCGATGCGGTGCTCAAAGCCGAGTTCGTGCATCTCGACTGCGGTCACTGCGGGGACCGGCTCCGTTTGCGGCTCTACAGCAACCGTCGCCTCCGAGCCGACCGGGCGGTGTCATTCATCATCGCCGCGGCTTTGTGGGCTTTGGCCCTTGTAGGGGTGATCTGGCTATTTCAGGGTTACCTGATAGCACCTGATCCGTTCCGCACACGCGCTGAGATCGCAGTACCCGTGCTCAGCGCACTGATACCAGGCGCAATGGCGGCCGTGATGACCAGGCGCCTGTTCACCGTCTCGAATGTGGCGTTGCGCGAACCGCGCGCATGGGCGACGGGCCAGGAACATCGCCATACGGTAGAAGAGATACGCACGTAACCTGACCAACGCCACCGATGGGACCGAATGCGCACAGTGAGGCTGTTGCATCCTGAGTGCAGTCGCTTGGAGCGCAACGAGTCCTGCACGCTCGCGGGTTGGGAGCGCAAGGAAGCTCCTGGTAGAACGGCGAATGCTGCTTCTGCCTGAACAACCATCAGGAGCTCCGGTTGCTGTTCTACCCTGCCGCACTGCCGTTGCCCACCTCGACCTTGAACCGGGTGGCGGGCCTCATCCGCGCCCACCGCCGATGCACGAGGGAACCTGCTGTGGATCTCCGGGGCGATCCGCGGCTCGATCCACGACACCGCCGCGGCCCGGATCTGGCAGATTCCCAGACTGCTGGCCGAGCGTGGCTTGTTCGCCCTGGGCGACAAGGGCTACAACGGACTCGACGCAGGCCTGGTGACAACGCCGCTCAAGGGGAAGCCGGAGTGGCAGAAGGATTACAGCCACCTCCATGCTCGACTCCGCGGACCCGGTGAGCGCGCCTTCCCCCAGCTCAAAACCTGGTCGATCCTCGTCCCCCCACTCAATCCTGGGTTCGAATCACGAAGATTGATACCTCTCATGTTATTTAGGGCGGTCCAGACTCCACAGTGAGTCATGCGGCGAGTACAAGGCGAAGGCGGGTCCGGTGGTGATGCCAGCGGGTTCGAACCTGGTATAGCCGTCGCCAGTGTGACCAATGTGCCTGGTGAGCGTGCGGATCATGGGGCCGGTGGGCGGGATCGGCAGCAGGTTCGCCGGTGGGGCCTGGTCGGGCCGTTTGGGCAGGTGCTCGGCGCGGTTCCACCCACTGCGGGTGGCTTCGTGAGCTTCGGCCAGGGTGTAGACCAGCATGGCGGCCCTCGCCAAGGCGAGGTGGCGGTGCAGCGGTGTCCAGCAGCGGACCTGGTAGGCGTCCATGCAGGCGAGCTGCTTGGCATCGCGGTGGACCTCCTCGATCGCAGCCTGGAGGCCGAACCGTAGACCTCGTCGCCGGTCGGCCAGCGGACCGGCAGACCGCGCCCGACCGCCACTTGGAGCATCTCGGCGGCCAACTCTGGCTTGGTCTGGAACACCGCTCGCTCGGGCACCCCGGCCCTCTCGCGTCGCGCGGTGTCGGCAGCCCCAGCACATACTTAAATGAAAATCAATTCTATTCATATAGAACGGTGTGCTACAGCGCGCAAGAGGCGATGAAGGCAAGCCCCGCCTCGATCCCACCGGCCTCAAGGCCCTGCGGCGGATCGGCCCCGCATCGACGGCGCCCCTGTTGTGCTTTCCCCATCACTGAGCGCGCCTGGGACCACTCGCGAACCGGAGCGAGCCCGCTCCGCAATGCTTGTAAATCGGCGGCGGCCTCCCTCAGTGAGTCGGGGGCATCGCCGGAGCCGAGGGTGGCGGCCGTCCGCGCACGGAGGAGGTCGCGGTAGCGTCCGGGCTGTGCGGACAGCTCGGTGTGCGTGCCGCGCTGGACGATGCGGCCGCCGTCGAGCACGAGGATCTGGTCGGCGCGGACGATGGTCTCGAGGTTGTGGGCGATGACCAGGACGGAGCCGGTGGCGGCGAGACGGACGGCCGCATCGCCGATCAGACGCGCGTTCTCCGGGTCGAGCGCCGAGGTGGCCTCGTCCATGAGGGTCAGCGGAGCCGCTTTGAGCAGTGCGCGGGCGATGCAGACGCGTTGGCGCTGCCCGCCGGACAGGCGGCTGCCGCCGGGGCCGACGCGGCTGTCGAGCCCGCCGTCGAGTTCGGCGAGCGTGTCCTCCAGTGCGGCGGCGCGAACGGCCGCGGCGAGTTCGGCGTCGGAGGCGTCCGGGCGTCCGGCGCGGATGTTGTCGCCGATGCCGGTGTCGAGGAGGTAGTCGTCTTGGAGGACGGTCGCGATCCGCGCGTACCAGTCCTCGGGGTCCAGGGTGCGCAGGTCGGCGCCGTCGATGAGGATGCGGCCCGAGTCGGGGTCCCAGAAGCGGGCGAGCAGGCGCGCGGCGGTGGTCTTGCCGGCGCCGGAAGGGCCGACGAGGGCGGTCATGCCGCGGCGAGGCAGGGTGAAGGAGACGTCGTCGAGGACGAGCGCGCGGTCGTACCCGAAGGAGACGTGCTCGACCACGGCCAGCGCGTCGTCGCGCGCCTCGGTCCGCGGAGCGTCGAGGCGCGGGAGCGGCGGCGCCTCCAGCACGTCGGCGAGTCGGGCGACGGTACCGCGCTGCAGACGGAGACCGGCGGCGAGTTCGGCTCCGGCGGAGGCGATCGCGGTCAGGCGGGCGACGACGACGAGCACGCCGATGAAGGCCGGCGCGGTCAGGGTCGCTCCGGCGAGCCAGGCCGCCCCGAAGGCGATGTGGGCCGCGAACAGGACGTTGAGGGCGACGCCGAACAGCAGCAGCCCGGGGATCACGGTGCCGACCGAGCGGCGGGCGGACGCGGCGACCTCGCGCAGGGCGCGGTCGAGGTCGTCGGCGTCGTCGGGACGCTGGTCGGTGCGGATGAGGGGCTGGCGGGCGGCGTACTCGAGGACCCGGTTGGTCGCTTCGACGCCGACGCGGTGCCGCCGGGCGTCGACGGCGCCGGCGAGGTGCCCGCTGAAGCGGCTGGCGTACCAGGCCAGGACGGTCGCGGCGAGGACGGCGAGACTGTAACGCCAGTCCAGGACCGTCAGCATGAGGGCCGCTGCCGGCGGGGTGACCAGTGCGGTGACCGCTGGCCGCAGGAGGATCGCCGGGTAGGACATGAGCTGCGGGACGCCGGTGGCAGCGGTCTCGACGAGTTCGGCTTGGCGGGCGGGGCCGAACCAGCCCAGCGGCAGGAGCGCGAGGTGGTTGCCGAGCCGCAGGTGGAGGGCGCGCGCGGTCCCGCTGCCGACGCGGAAGGCGATCATCTGCGCGGCCCATTGCACGACGACGAACGCGGTCGCGGCGACCGCGAGGGCCGCGAACCAGGGGGCGGCCGCCCGGTCCGGGTCGAGGCAGGCGGCGACGGCGATGCCGGCCAGAGCGAGGGCGAACCCGTGGAGGGCCGCGGCGGCGGCCAGCCATGCGGTGAGCACGGCGAGGTGCCTGCGGTCGGGGCCTTGCAGAAGGCGGAGCAGGGTGCGGAGCATCAGGAGTTCCTTCCGGCGGGTGCGGCCTGCGCGTCCCACAGGGCGCGGTAGGCGGGGCAGCGGTCGAGCAGGTGCCGGTGGGCGCCGTCGCCGACGAGCCGACCGCGGTCGAGGACGAGGACCCGGTCGGCGTCGCGCGCCAGGCGCACCTGGTGAGTGATGAGCAGGACCGTCCGCTGCGCGGCCTGGTCGCGGAGCGCGTCGAACAGCGCGGCGCCGGTCTCTGCATCCACGTTGGACAGGGCCTCGTCGAGGACGAGCAGTTCGGGTTCGCGCAGCAGGGCCCTGGCGAGGCAGATCCGCTGGCGCTGTCCGCCGGACAGTTCGGTGTCCTCGCCCAGGACGGTGTCGTAGCCGTCGGGCAGACCGCGGATGTCGTCGTGGATCGCGGCCTGCCTGCACGCCTGGATGATCCGGTCCTCCGTTACGGTGCGGCCGCCGGTGAGGTTGTCGCGGACGCTGGCCTGGCGCAGGCCGGTGTCCTGGAAGACGAAGCCGATCCTCTGGTAGAGGTCCGCTTCGCGCAGCTCGGCCAGCGGCGTGCCGTCGAGGAGGAGGCGCCCGGCCGTCGGGTCGGCGAACCGGGCGAGGAGGGCGACGAGGGTGCTCTTGCCGCTGCCGGAGGCGCCCACGAGCGCCACCAGGCCGTGCTCGGGGAGGTCGATCGTCACCTCCTCAACGGCGGCGCGGCCGTCGTCGTAGCGGTAGGTGACGCCGTCGAACCGGAAGCGGGCGCCCGGCGGCGGCGCGGCCGTGCCCGTCCAGTCCAGGCGCGGTCCGCGGAGGAATTCGGCGATGGAGTCGAGGGCGGCCAGGCCGGTGCGGAGCGCTTGCAGGCGCGGGCCTGCGGCGGCGACCGGCGCGCTGACGGCGGGGCCGAGCAGGACGCCCGCGACGAGCGCCGCGGGGGTCAGTGCGCCGAGGGCGAGACCGGCGCTGCCGACGGCGGCGAGCGTGGCGGTGGTCAGGCCGGGCGCGACGACCAGCCATGAGGCCGTGGTGACGGCCGCAGTGCCGCCCGACCAGGAGCGGAAGAAGTCGTGGAAGCCGGTCACGGCGGCGGTGTACCGGCTGCGGGCACCGCCGGCGCCTCCGTAGACCTTCGCCGTCGGCAGGCCGCGCACGTAGTCGACGACGGCGGCGTTGATGCGCTGCTGCTGGGCGGCGTACTCGGCGAAGTTGGCGCCCGAGCCGCGCATCGCGCGCACGTACCACCACAGGCCGAGTGCGAGCGGCACCACGGCGCACAGGGCCAGCCGCCAGTCGATCACCGCGAGCGCGATGAGGCCGACCAGCGGGGTGACGGCCAGCGCGGTCGCATCGAGGAGGGTGTGCGCGACGAGGTAGTGCAGGGCACCGGTGTCATCACTGACGGTCTTCTTGACGCCGCCCGCGCCCAGGCCGGTCACGGCCGGGACCGGGGCGCGTCGGATCGTCTCGGCGAGCCGACGCTGCAGTCGCAGTGCGAGGTCCGCGTCGGCGCGGTGGGTGAGCCAGGTGGCGGCCGCGGCGGCGAGGGCGGCGCCGATCGTGCCGGCGACGGCGGCGGTCACGACCGGGGTGCCGGGGGCGGGTCCGCCGGTCAGCCAGGCGTCGGTGAAGCCGATGAGCGCCAGCAGCGGCAGCAGGGCCAGTACTCCGGCGGCGGCCTGGAGCGCGATCGCGGTCAGCAGTGGCCCGCGGACGGGGCGGAGGAGTTCGAGTCGGGTCATCGGAGTCGCCCTTCGGTGAGGGTCAGGACGCGGTCGGCGCGGGCGGCGACGTCGTCTTGGTGGGTCATGAGCAGGATCGGTGGGCCCGCGAGGTCGCGGAGGTGGTCGAGGAGGTCGAGGAGGCGCCGCCGCGTGGCCGCGTCAAGGGCGGCGGTGGTCTCGTCGCAGACGAGCGCGGCGGGGCCGGCGGCGAGCGCACGGGCGAGTGCGACGCGGTGGCGCTGCCCGCCGCTGAGCCGGTCGGGGGTGCGGTCGAGTACGGCCGCGGGCAGGCCGAGTCGGTCCACGAGCGCCTCGGCGTCCCACGCTCCCGCCCTGCCGTGGCGATCGGCGGCGGCGAATGCGCGGTCCAGGGTGCGCCGGGCGGTCTCGTGCGGGTTGAGGGCGGCGCGCGCGTCCTGTCCGACGTAGGCGAGGAACGGGGCGGCGGCCCTGGCGCGGACGGCGGCGTCCCAGTCGACGGGGCTGCCGTGCACGCGCAGCCGTCCCGCCTCGGGCCGCAGATGACCGCACAGTGCCCGCGCCAGGGAGGTCTTGCCGCTGCCGGAGGGGCCTTGCACCGCGATCATGCCGGCGGCCGCGAGGGTGAGCGAGGCGTCCTCCAGCAGGAGCCGCCGGCCGCGCCGGATCGTGACGCCCGAGGCCTCCACGGCGGGCACCGGTCCGGTCTCGCGTTCGGCGCGGGGCCGCGGCGGTGCGGCCGGTGCCGTCCTCGCTGCCGGGCGGCGGGCCTGGGCTTGGAGGACGCCGTCGGTGAGCGTGAACCGGCGATCGGCGGTGCGGGCGACGAGGCCGCGGTCGTGGCTGATGAGCAGGACGGCCGGGCGCCATGGCAGGTCGGTGAAGGCGGCGCCGACCCGGTGGGCGGTGTCGGCGTCGAGGCCGCTGGTGGGTTCGTCGAGGATGATGAGGCGCGGTCGGGCGATGAGCGTCCAGGCCAGCAGGACGCGCTGCGCCTGACCTCCGGACAGTTGCGCGGGACGGTGTCGCAGCAGTTCGGGTTCGAGTGCGGCGGCACGGGCGGCCTCACGGATCTTCGCGTCGCGGGCGGTGCGGGCCTCGCGGGGGTGGGCGGTCCGGGCGGCGGTGTGGAGTTGCGCTCGGACGGTCCGGCGCGGGTCGAGAGCGCTGAGGGGGTCCTGGGGCAGGTAGGCGGTGGCGCGGCCGCGCAGCCGTCGCCGCTGGGCGGGGTCGAAGGGGTCGCGGCCGGTCACCTCGACCGCGCCCGCGGTCCGGAGCAGGCCGATGCCGAGATGACCGAGGAAGGCGTGCGCGAGCGTGGTCTTGCCGGCGCCGGAAGCGCCGACGAGCGCGGTCGTGGCGCCCGCGGGCAGTTCCAGGTCGATCCGGTCGAGAATGACCGTCCCGTCGAGGGCCGCGACGGTGAGTCCGGTTGCGCTGGCGACGGTGTTCATGAGGCGCTCCCCACGCGGTCCGGTCCGCCGAGGGTGCGCCCTGATGCACGGTCGAGCAGCATCGTGGCGGCCACGGCGAGGGTGATCAGCAGCGCGGCCGGGACCAGGACCGGAGACGGGTTGGCGGCGAGGCCGACGCTGTTCTCCCGTACCATCCGGCCCCAGTTCGCGGCCGGGGCCCCGGTGCCGAGGCCGAGGAATCCGGCGGTCGCGGCGAGCTGTGTCGCGGCGACGAAGCGGATGCCGGCCTCGGCGAGGGCGACCGGCGCCAGTCCCGGGAGGAGGTCGTGGCGCAGGCGCGAACGGAACGGTTCGCCGCGGGCCTCGGCTTCACGGGCGTAGTCGGTGGCGGCCAGTGAGGCGGCGCGTTCGCGGACCACGCGGACCGAGAAGGGGGTGCTCACCAGCGCGATCGCGACCGCGACCGCGACGTCGTCCCCGGGGAAGCCGGCGGCGAGCAGCAGCAGCAACAGCAGGGACGGCACGGCGGCGATCGCGTCGACGGTGTGGAGCGCCGCGCGCGCCGACCGCCGCCGGTGCGTCGTACCGGCCCAGATCCCGACGGCGAGGCCCGCGACGCTGCCGAGCACGGTCGCGGCCAGCGCTTGGAGGACGGGGATGAAGCCTCCGGTGAGCACACGGGCGAGCACGTCCCGGCCGAGCACGTCGGTGCCCAGCGGATGCGCTCTTCCGGCGGGTGCGAACGGGCCTGCGACCGGCGAGGTCGCGTCGGAGGCGAGCCAGGGGCCGGCCAGTGCGAGCAGCAGTACGGCCGCGGCGGGGAGGGCGGCGGCCCATCGGCGGGCGGTCACAGGGCCTCGGCCTCCTCGGTGTGGTGGCGGCGCAGCAGCCTGGCGGCGATGTCGCCGGCCAGCAGGATCGCCAAGGTGGCCGCGCCGAGGATCAGGCTCAGGCCTTGGACGAGGGGGACGTCTCGTTCGGCGACGGCCCGGGCGAGTTCATGGCCGAGCCCGGGGACGTTGCAGAGGGTCTCGACCACGATCGCGCCGCCGAGGAGACCGGCGACCATGACGGCCAAGGCGTGGACGGCCGGGCCGAGCGCGTTGGCGACCACGATCCGCACGTAGCGGAGGCCCTGAACGCCGTTGAGCCGGGCGAACTCCGCGAACCCCGCTGCGGCCGTCTGGGCGACCGAGGCGCGCAGCAGGCGCATGGTCGACCCGAACCCGCCGAGTGCGAGGGCGAGAGCGGGCAGGGCGACGAGCTCCGGATGCGCCCAGAGCGACTCCCCCATGGGGACGATGGCGACGGCCGGGAGCACCGGCCACCAGGCGGTGAACACGGCCAGCAACCCGGTCGCGATGAGGAAGTCGGGGGTGCCGACCAGTCCCAGCGTCGTCCCGCTCAAGATGCGGTCCAGGCGGCTGCCGGCCCGCAGGCCCGCCGCGATCCCGAGCACCCCGGCGAAGACGACGATCAGCGCGACTGCGGGCACGAGGATCGACAGGGTCGCCGACAGCCTCGCGGCGGCGATCTCGGCGACAGGGCGCCCCGACACCAGCGAGGTGCCCAGGTCGCCGCGGACGGCTCCGGCGATCCACTCGCCATAGCGTTCGATCGCGGGCCGGTCCAGGCCGAGCGCTTCGCGGACGGCCTCCCGCTCCGTTTCGGTGGCGTCGGGTCCCGAGATCACGCCGACCGCGTCGCCGGGGAGCACCTCGGTCGCACCGAACACGAGTGCGGACAGGCAGGCGAGGGTCGCCACTGCGACGGCGGCCCTCACCGCGGTCCATCCGGCCAGTCGCATGGTCAGTCGGCGATCGATGCCTGCGACAGGTCGGGGAACTGGAGTTCGCGCACCCCCGAGACGCCTTCGGCAGCGGCGCTGATGTTGGGCACGAACACCGGGCCGATCTGGTCGCCTGCCGCCCACAGCAGCTCCTGCGCCTGGTGCGAGGCCTCGAGCCGCTGCTCGGGAGTGGGGGCGTTGCGCGCGGTCGCCACGAGCGCGTCCACCTCGGGGAAGACGCCGCCGGTGTAGTTGGGCTCGAACATCGCGGGAGGATTGAAGCCGACCCTGAACGGCAGTTCGAGGTAGGCGGCGTAGTCGGCGAACAGCTGGCCGGGGGGCAGCTCCCGGAGGGTGGCGTCGACGCCGATCGCCTGCAGGTCTTCGACGATCAAGGTGGCGGTCTCGACCATGCCGGCCAGTTCGGGCCCGGCGGTCAGTTCCACGCTCATCCCCTCGGCGCCGGCTTCGGCGAGCAGTTCCCGGGCCCGGTCGGGATCGTAGGCGCGCTGCTCGATGCCGGTGTCGTAGCTGGGGAAGCCCAGGGCCGGCAGGTCATTGCCGACGAAGGCGTGCCCGAAGTAGACGTTCTCGACGATCTGCTCCCGGTCGACCGCGAGTTTGAAGGCCTCTCGCACCAGCGGATCGTCGAAGGGCGTCGACGCGGTGTTCATCGTGAACTGGAGGTAGGAGGCGTAGGGCAGTTCACCGGTGGCGACGGTGATCCCGTCGGCGTCGCCGAGGGACTGCGCCTGGGCTGGGGCGATGCCGCTGATGTAGTCCACCTGGCCCTGCCGCAGCGCGTTCACTCGCGCGGTGCCGTCGGCGATCGACACCAGTTCGATCGCCTCCGAAGCGGGGGCCCGGCCGTAGTAGTCCGGGTTGCGTTCCAGCAGTGTGGACCGGCCGGGTTCGAACGCGGCGATGGTGAACGGCCCGGACGAGGGGGTCTCCGGGGTGAACTCGGTCGTACCGTCCTGGATCGCGAGCATGCTCTGGCAGATCAGTTCGCGGCCGTCGGCGATCGGCGCGAGCGTCGGCAGCACCACGGTGGCCTCGTCCGGGGCCGAGGCCGCGTCGAGATCGAAGTTGCGTGCGGCGAGCAGTGTGAAGGGCAGCCCGTCCAGCAGCGTGGCCGCGCGCAGCGAGTAGAGCACATCGGCCGAGTCGAGGTCCGATCCGTCGGTGAACCGCACGTCGTCGCGGAGGTGCAGCGTGTACGCCGAGAGGTCGTCGGCCATGTCGATGGACGCCACGACACCGTAGGACACGCCGTCGGCGGCGGCCGGGTCGAGTTCGCACAGCGGCGCGTGGACCAGCCGGGCCCGCACGTAGTCGAGAGCGGTCGGGCCCTGGAAGTAGTTCAGCGTCTCGCTCGAACCGCCCGCGAACGCCGCCCGCAGGGTGCCGCCCCCGCTCTCCTCCTCACCTCCCGATCCGGTCGAGCATCCCGCGGCCGCCATGACCCCTGCCATGCACACGGCCAGGGCCGCAGCCGCTTTCGCGCCTCGGTTCCACACCATCGGACATCAACGCCTTTCATCCCGCGGGCACGAGAGGCCCGCTGTTTACTATGTATACTTAGCAAATGAAAATCATTGTCACCATCGATTGTTGATAGCATCACGTCCGTGGAAAACCCGCCGGAACTCAACCGCGAGGGCCTCGTCGCGGCCGCGCTCGACATCGCCGGCGACCGAGGACTCGCGGCCGTCACGATGCGCGCCTTGGCGTCCCGGTTCGACGTGACCCCGATGGCCCTGTACCGGCACGTCGCGGACCGCGATGAGCTGATCCGCCTGGCCGTCGACCGGGTCGGCGGCCTCGTCCGGGCCCCGTCCGCGCACGACGCGGCCTGGGAGCAGCGCGCCCGGACCTGGGCGAGGGCGCAACGCGAGGTGCTGCGCCGGTATCCCGGAGTCGCCGCCTGGCTCGTCGCCAACGGCCCCGCGGGGCCCCATGCCTACCGACTGCTCGAACTGCTCGCCTCGGCCCTGGCCGACGCGGGATTCGACGACGCCCGCGTCGCCCGAGGAACCGCCCTGATCATGAGCTGGACGTTCACTCGCATCGCAGTCGAGGACGACGCCGATCCGAGAGTGCAGGCCCGCCAGCCCGACCGCGCGCAGTCGTTCGTCGCCGGACTGGGCGAGATCGACGCGGACACCCACCCGACCACCGCCCGCATCGGCACCGAGTTCTTCACCCTCCCGATGCGGGAGATCTTCGAAACCGGCCTCGACTGGATCATCGCCGGCCTCAAGTCCGAACCGACGCGGCCTTCCTGAAAGGCGCCTCCGGTCCGCCGGGACGCGAAAGACCGGTGGGGGAACGCTCGTCGCGGGTTGGAACCGCTCGCGCAGCGCGCCGAACGGGCCGAGTGCCGTGGCCGCTGTGACGCAGCACGCCTCCGCGGATCAAAGTTAATGAGACTCGTTTTCATTTGCGTTAA
>DASTYG010000089.1:0-11796 GCA_035765105.1 Glycomyces sp. | reverse complement strand
CGCGCGGCCGGGCCCGCCCCCGCCATCAGGAGAGAGGAAAGACCTATGCGGCCGGTTGCGGCTCCGGGTCGAGCCGCGGGGCCCGGGACTCGGGGCGCCGCTCCTCGGACGGCTCGTCCAGCGGCTGCGGGGCGGCGTCGTACACGCGCCGGTCCAGCAGCCCTTCGGACTTGGCGACCAGGACCGGGACGGTCATCTGCCCGGCGACGTTCGCGGCGGTGCGGATCATGTCCATGATCGGGTCGATCGCCAGCAGCAGGCCGACGCCCTCCAGGGGCAGGCCCAGCGTGGACAGGGTCAGCGTCAGCATGACCGTGGCGCCGGTGAGGCCGGCGGTGGCGGCCGAGCCGATCACCGAGACGAACGCGATCAGGAGGTAGTCCTGGACGCCGAGGGTGATGCCGTAGACCTGGGCGACGAAGATCGCGGCGATCGCCGGGTAGATCGCGGCGCAGCCGTCCATCTTGGTCGTCGCGCCGAACGGGGAGGCGAACGCGGCGTAGTCGCGGTTCACGCCGAGGCGCTCGACGACGGTGCGCTGCGCCAGCGGCATCGTGCCCACCGAGGAGCGGGAGACGAACGCGAACTGGATCGCCGGCCAGGTCTTCTTCAGGAACTGGACCGGCGAGACCTTCGCGACCAGGCGCAGCAGGACCGGGTAGACCACGAGCATCACCAGCAGCGCGCCGAGGTAGATGTCGATGCTGAACACGGCGAACCGGCCCAGCAGGTCCCAGCCGTAGGCGTAGACGGACTTGCCGATCAGCGCGGCGGTGCCCAGGGGCGCCAGGCGGATGACCCACCACAGCGCCTTCTGGACCAGGTCGAGCGCGGACTGGTTGAACTTGAGGAACGGCTCGGCCTTGTCGCCGATCTTCGCGGCGGCCGCGCCCGCGATGATCGCGATGAACACGATCTGGAGGACGTTGACGTTCACGAAGGCGTCGACGACGTTCGTGGGGATGATCCCGGTGAGGAAGTCGGTCCACGAGCCGGTCGTCTCGGGCCGTTCGGCGCCGGCGTCGAGGGCGATGCCGCCGCCGGGGTTGGTGGTCAGGCCGATCGTCAGGCCGATCGCGACGGCGATGAGCGAGGTCGCGAGGAACCAGCCGAGCGTCTTGGCGACCAGGCGCCCGGCGTTGGCGAGGTTGCGCAGGTTCGCGATCGCGGCGACGATCGCGGTGAAGACCAGGAACGGGACGATGAGGAACAGCAGCTGCACGAACAGCGTGCCGACTGTTTCGAGCGCGGTGCCGAGCCAGGAGAGCGACCAGCGGCGGGCGGCGTAGCCCAGGGCGAGGCCGATCGCGAGGCCGACCAGGAGCTGCGCGGCGAACGGGATCTTCCACCACCGCTTGGGCTTGACGGCTGCATCGGTTTGGGACATGCGGAGAGCACCTCTGTGTATCGGGCAGGGCGGCACGGTGGGGCGCGGCTGCCGGAGAGCGAAGACCGCTGGAGTGGACTCGGTCCAGCGAGGAAGAAAGAGGGTTGCGTCGGCGAGTCCGCCGGGGAGGTGGATCGAGCTAACGACACAGGACGGTGGACACGCGGCAGAAGTCGAGGTGACGCCTGCGTGTCAGGTGCTGGTTCGTAACGGTGTAGCTCATCGCGCGTTAAATGGTACGAGTCGGCCGGGGCTCGCGCAAGGGCCGGTGAGCGAACGCATACCGGCACCGAGCGCGACCGGGCCGGGCGCGCCGTCCCCCGCCGCGAGCGGCCGCGCGGGGAGGGCCGGGGCGGCGAAGGCCCGCGTCCGCGGCCCGACGGCAGACGGCGCGCTCGGTACATTCGAACGGTGACCAGAAGAACGGCGGCCGGTGCGGCGCCGCCCGAGGAGCCGGCCCTCCGCCTGAGCGCGGTGCTGCGGTCCACGCCCGCGTCCGCGCTGGCCGCCGTCGCGCTCGGCGGCGCCCTCGGCGCGCTCGCCCGCCACGGCCTCACTCTCGCCTTCCCGCACGAGCCGGGGTCCTTCGACCTCGCCACGTTCACCGCCAACGCCGTCGGCGGCCTCCTCATCGGCGTCCTCATGGTCGTCGTCACCGAGGTCGCGCCCGGCGCGGCGCGGCTGCGGCCCTTCCTGGGGGTCGGCGTGCTCGGCGGCTTCACGACCTTCTCGACCTACGTCGTCGGCATCGGCGCGGCCGTGAACGCCGGGGCCGCCGCGCTCGCCCTGGTGTACGCGTTCGCCACCGTCGCCGCCGCGCTCCTGGCCGCCGCCCTCGGGATGCGCGCCGCCCGCCTGCTCCTGGTCCGCGAACGGGGTGGGGGCCGGTGACGCTGCTGCTCGTGGCCGCCGGGGCGGCGGTCGGCGCGCCCCTGCGCTTCCTGACCGACCGCGCGCTCGCCCACCTGGCGGGCCGCCGCCTGCCGTGGGGCACGCTCGCGGTCAACGTCGCCGGCTCGGGCCTGGCCGTCCTCATCGCCGCGGCCGGCACCGGCCCGGGCTGGACCGCGCTGCTCGCCGTCGGCTTCTGCGGCGCCCTGACCACCTACTCCACGCTCTCCTACGAGACGCTGGCGCTCGTGGAGGAGGGCCGCCCGCTGCACGCGCTGGTGAACGTCGCCGCGAATCTGGGCGGCGGGCTCGCCGCGGGACTGGCGGGCTTCGGCCTGGCGCACCTGCTGTTCTTTTAGGACGACACACCGGGTCCGCCTCCCCCGCTCGCGCCCCCGCATGGCCGACCATCGAGGTTCCTGCCACCGAACGGAGAGGACCCCCGATGCCGGGCCACCGCCCCTTGGCGCTCGCCGCCGCGCTGCTGCTGCCGCTGCTCGCTCCGCTGCCTTCCGATGCGGCCCAGGCCGAGCCGACGCGCGGCGTCTGGCTCGTCGAGTTCGAGCCCGGGGTCACCGCCTCGGCCTTCGAGGCCGCCGCGTCGGGCATGGACGTGGAGGTCCGCCACGACTTCTCGCGGGTGTGGAACGGCGTCTCGGTCGGCACCGACGCCGCCACCGCCCGCCGCCTCGACGCGCTCGCCGTGGTCGACCGGATCTGGGCCGACGTCGAGTTCTCCAGCCCCGACCTGCCCGATCGGCGCACCGAGCTGGCGCTCGCCACCGAGACCACCGGCGCCGTCGCGGCGCACGAGCGCGGCGTCGACGGCGAGGGCGTCAAGGTCGGCGTCATCGACACCGGCATCGACTACACGCACCCCGACCTCGGCGGCTGCTTCGGCGAGGGCTGCCGGGTCGTGACCGGGGCCGACTTCGTCGGCGACGACTACGACGCCGAGGACCCCGAGCACGCCGAGCCCGCGCCCGACGACGACCCGGACGACTGCGGCGGCCACGGCACCCACGTCGCCGGGATCGTCGGCGCCGACGGGGAGGTCACCGGCGTCGCGCCCGGCGTCGAGTTCGGCGCCTACAAGGTCTTCGGCTGCGCGGGCAGCACCAGCGCCGAAGTGGTCATGCAGGCCCTGGAGGCCGCGCTCGTCGACGGCATGGACGTCGTCAACCTCTCGCTGGGCCAGCCGTTCCAGTGGCCCGGCTACCCGACCGCCGAGGCCGCCGACACGCTCGCCGAGGAGGGCGTGGTGGTCGTCGCCTCCATCGGCAACAACGGCGACTCGGGCGTCTACGGGGCCTCCGCGCCCGGCCTCGGGGCCGACGTCATCGGCGTGGCCTCCACCGACAACCCCGCCGAGCGCCTGGACGCCGCCGCCGTCGAGGCCCTGGGCCGCCGCATCGGCTACAACGCCATCGAGACGGTGCCCGCCCCCGAGGCCGGCAGCGTCACCGACCCGCTCGTCTGGCTCGGACGGGCCTGCGCCGACGACGCCGCCGAGAACGACGTCGCGGGCAGGGCCGCGCTCATCGCGCGCGGCACCTGCACCTTCAAGGAGAAGTACGAGCGGGCCGTCGCCGAGGGCGCCACCGCCGTCGTCATCTACAACGACCGGCCCGGGCCCTTCGGCGGGGGCGGCGTCGACGACCTCGGCGTGCCGGTGGTGGGCCTGACCGACACCGACGGCGAGGAACTGCGCGAACTGGTCGAGGGCGGCACCGAGGCCCGGCTCGAGTTCACCGGCGGCACCGTCATGGTCGACCTGCCGCGCGCCGGCCTCACCTCGGTGTTCAGCTCCTACGGGCCCGCGCCCGACCTGTCGCTCAAGCCGGACGTGTCCGCGCCCGGCGGCGGCGTGTGGTCCACCTTCCCGGTCGAGGACGGCTCGTACACGTCCCTGTCGGGCACGTCGATGGCGTCGCCGCACGTGGCCGGCGCCGCCGCGCTGCTGCTCGACGACGAGCCGGGGCTCGACCCGGCGGCCGTGCGGACCCGCCTGGCGAACACGGCGCACCCCGTCGCGTGGGGCGAGCAGCCGGACCTGGGCCACCTGGAGGCCGCGCACCGGCAGGGCACGGGCGTGATCGACGTGACGGGCGCGCTCGACGCCGAGGGGGCGCTCGCCCCCAGCGGCGTCAACACCGGCGACGGCACCGGCCCGCGCACCTTCGAACTGGAACTGACCGCGGCCCCGGCGCCGGGATGGCGCCCGGCCGAAACCTACCGCCTGCACCACCGGGCGACCGTGGCGACCACCGGCGACATCCGCGACACCGGGTTCCACATCGCCGAGTCCGACGTGACGTTCGCGCCCGAGACCGTCGAGCTGCGGCCCGGTCAGCGCGCGACGGTGACCGTGACCGTCGCGCCGGACGCCGAGCTGCCCGCCGGGAGCGTCTTCGGCGGGCTCGTCGTCGCCGAGCCCGAGGGCGGCGGCGTGCCGCTGGCGGCCGCCTACTCCGGCTACTTCGGCGACTACCTGGACCTCCCGGTCCTGGCCCACCCGGACTATCCGAAGCTGGCCGTGGAGGTCGCCGAGGACCCCGAGACCGGCGAGGTCGAGTACCGCGACGTCGAGGACGACGAGACGTTCAGCCTCGCGGAGGGGCCGCTGCCCTCGGCGCTGGTCTACCTGGGGCACCAGCCCGCCGCGCTGGAGGTCGCCGCCGAGCGCGTCGGCACCGGCGAGGTCGTCGAGTGGGCCCGCGAGGACTTCGTGGGGCGCTCGCCGGGACCGGACGACACGTTCACCGTCGAGCTCGCGCGCTTCGCCGAGGAGGTGCCGGGCGCGCTGGAGCCCGGCGAGTGGGTCCTGGAGATCCGCGTGCTCAAGGCCCTGGGCGACGAGGCGAACCCCGAGCACTGGGAATCATGGCGCTCGCCGTCGTTCACGCTCGTCGCCTAGGGCGTTCAGTCCCCAGCGCGGTGGACGATGTGCGCGGCGGCCTGGTCGCGGGGCGTGATCGTGAGCCGGTCGACGTTGACGTGCGCCGGGCGGGTCGCCACCCAGGCGACGGACTCGGCGACGTCGTCGGCGGTCAGCGGCGTCATGCCGCGGTAGACGGCCTCGGCCCGCTCGCCGTCGCCCTCGAAGCGGACGAGGCTGAACTCGGTCTCGACCATGCCGGGGTCGATCTCGCACACGCGCACCGGCTGCCCGAGCAGCTCCAGGCGCAGCACGCGGGTGAGCGCGGCCTCGGCGTGCTTCGCGGCGTTGTAGCCCGCGCCGCCCTTGTACGGCTCGTGGGCGGCGATGGAGGCGATCGTGACGACCTGCCCGTCGCCCGAGGCGATGAGCAGCGGCAGCAGCGCCTTGGTGACGCGGACCGTGCCCAGGACGTTGACGTCGTACATCCGCTGCCAGTCGTCGAGGTCGGCCTCGGCGACGGGGGCGAGGCCGAATGCGCCGCCGGCGTTGTTGACCAGGAGGTCGCAGCGGTCGACGCGGGCGGCGAAGGCGGCCACGGAGGCGTCGTCGGTGACGTCGAGCGGCAGCGCCGTCCCGCCGCACTCGGCGGCGACCTCGTTCAGGCGCTCGGCGCGGCGGGCGCCGAGCACCACGCGGTATCCGGCGCGGGCCAGGGCTTTCGCCGAGGCGGCGCCGATGCCGCTGCTGGCGCCGGTGACGACGGCGACTGGTCGATCGCTCATGGTTTTCTCCCTGCTGGTGCGTTGCCGTTCGCGACGATACCGAATCCCGTGCTTTGGGAACCGTGGCGCACACCTACATTCACGTCGGTCGAAGCGGGGGCGGTGCGGGGCCCGGCCGTACCATCGGAGGCGACGCCGGTTCCGGGACGGCAGCCTGCCGCCCCGGCGAAGAGGGAACCTGGTGCGAGTCCAGGACTGCCCCGCAGCGGTGAGAGGGAACGAAAGCCGTCATGAGCACTTGGCCCGCACCGGGCCTGGGAAGCGGCGGCCGGTAGGCGACCGGGCTCCGGGCACGCCCTCGAGTCCGAATACCTGCCGGCGTGCCGCGCGCACGGGCGCGCGGTCAACGCTGTCGCATGTTCGAGGGAACTGACACATATGAACGACGTGAAGAAGACCGTGCACGCCACGGTCCTCGGCTACCCGCGCATCGGCGCGGACCGGGAGCTCAAACGCGCCGTCGAGGCGCACTGGGCCGGGCGGCTCGACGAGGCCGGGCTGGAGACGGCCGCGGCCGCGATCCGCTCCGAGATGCTCGACGACCTCGCCGCGGCGGGCCTGGACTCCGTCCCGACGGGCGTGTTCTCGCTGTACGACCACGTGCTCGACACGGCCGTGGCCGTCGACGCGATCGCGCCCAGGCACCGCCGCGAAGGCGACCTGGCGACCTATTTCGCGGCGGCCAGGGGCGACGCGGCGGCCGTGCCGCTCGAGATGACGAAGTGGTTCGACACGAACTACCACTACCTGGTCCCCGAGATCGGGCCCGGCACCGCGTTCCGGGCCCGCCCCGGCAAGGCGCTGGCCGAGTTCGGCGAGGCCCGCGACCGCGGCCTGGACGCCCGGCCGGTCCTGCTCGGCCCGGTCTCGTTCCTGCTGCTGGCGAAGGCCGCCGAGGACGCCCCGGAGGGCTTCGCGCCGCTGGACCGGATCGAGGAGCTGACGGCGGTCTACGTCGAGCTGCTGTCGGCGCTGGTCGCGGCGGGCGCCGAACGGGTCCAGCTCGACGAGCCCGCGCTGTGCGCCGACCGCACCGCGGCCGAGCTGGAGGCGGTCGCGGCGGTCTACGAGCGCCTGACCGGCGTGGCGGAACTGCTCGTGACCGGCGGCTACGGGCCGCTCGGCGAATCGCTGCCGGTACTGCTCGAAGCGGGCGTCCCGGGCGTCGCGCTCGATCTGGTGCGCGGCCGCGGTGACCTGGACCTCCTTGCCGCACTGGACGTTTCACGTGAAACATTCATCTCGGCCGGAGTGGTCGACGGGCGCAACATCTGGCGCACCGACCTGCTCGCCGCCGCCTCGGATCTCGAACGGCTGCACCGGATCACCGACCGCGTCGGCGTCTCCTCCTCGTGCTCGCTGCTCCACGTCCCGGTCGATCTGGAGGCCGAGACCGACCTGCCCGCCTCGCTGACCGAGCGGCTCGCGTTCGCGCGTCAGAAGCTCCGCGAGGTCGCGGGCCTGGCCTCGGCGGACGCCCCGCGGCTCCAGCGCCCGCCCGCCCCGCCGGAGTGGCGCGACGCAACCGTCCGCTCGCGGCTGGAGGCCCTCCCCGAGGACGCCGACCGCCGCGTCGACTACGCCGAGCGCGTCGCCGCGCAGGACGAGCTCCCCGTGCTGCCGACGACCACCATCGGCTCCTTCCCGCAGACCGCCGAGCTGCGCAAGGCGCGCGCCGCCCACCGGCGCGGCCTGATGATCGACGCCGACTACCACGCACGCATGCGGGCCGAGGTGGCCGCGGTCGTCGCCGAGCAGGAGCAGCTCGGCATCGACGTCCTCGTCCACGGCGAGCCCGAGCGCAACGACATGGTGCAGTACTTCGCCGAGCAGCTCACCGGCTTCGCGACCACCGCCGCCGGGTGGGTCCAGTCGTACGGCTCGCGGTGCGTGCGCCCGCCGATCCTCTACGCCGACGTCGCCCGGACCGGGCCGATGACCGTCGAGTGGACCTCGTACGCGCAGTCGCTCACCGAGAAGCCCGTCAAGGGCATGCTCACCGGGCCGGTGACGATCCTGGCGTGGTCGTTCGTCCGCGACGACCAGCCGCTGTCGGACACCGCCGACCAGGTGGCCCTCGCGCTGCGCGACGAGGTGGCCGACCTGGAGGCGGCCGGGACCGGCGTCATCCAGGTCGACGAGCCCGCGCTGCGCGAGCTGCTGCCGCTGCGCCGGGACGGCCACGAGGCCTACCGGGCGTGGGCGACGCGCGCGTTCCGCATCGCGACCGCCGGGGTGCGGCCGGAGACGCAGATCCACACGCACCTGTGCTACTCGGAGTTCGGGGAGGTCATCGACGCGATCGCCGACCTCGATGCGGACGTGACGTCGATCGAGGCGTCCCGTTCGAAGATGGAGGTGCTGGCCGATCTCGACCGGGTGGACTACCACCGCGGGGTGGGGCCGGGCGTGTGGGACATCCACTCGCCGCGGGTGCCGTCGGTCGAGGAGATGGCCGCGTCGCTGCGGCTGGCCGTCGCCGCCGTGGACCCGAAGCGGCTCTGGGTCAACCCGGACTGCGGGCTGAAGACCCGCCGGTACGAGGAGGTGCGGCCCTCGCTGGCGAACCTGGTCGAGGCCGCCCGGATCGTCCGGGCCGAGCTCACCACATAGCGCGGCCGTGCGTCGGCCCGGCGATTAACCGATCGCCGGGCCGACGCCCTTCGACACGGCGAGGATCAACCGTCGCAGGCCCGGATGCAGTCCTCCCACACCCTGAGGGCGACCGCTCGGATCTGCGCGGTGTGGTCGCTCTCGCGGATCCAGGCCTCGTGCGCATAGTCCGAGATCCACAGGTCCGGTTCGCCGCTGGACAGTCCGGTGAGGAATCCGAACGGGGTCGGTGCGGTCGCGTTGCAGGCGACCCACAGGCGGGGGCTGGCGGTGTAGGTGCAGAAGGCCAGGTCCCGGCCCGCGGCGGTGGCGGTGGCGAGGACGGTCAGCGGCACAGGTGCGGGCACGCGGGGCGAGCGGTCGGGGATCGGCAGCGCGGTCAGCGCGCGCAGGTAGGCCGCGCGGACGCGGTGAGGAGCAGTGCGGCCTACGCCCATGCGGTCGCCTCCGCTCGGGCTCGGCGCGCTCCGGCCAGGGCGCGGGCCATGGCCGCGGCCCGCTCGGCCCGGTCGGCGGGGCAGGTCTGCCGCGGCAGCATCGGCGGCGCGGCGGCGGGCAGTCCTGCGTGTCCGCGCTCGGCGTTCTGGCTCGGGTGGGGCGTCCCGAGTGGCGAAGGCGAGCGGTGACGCTCGCCTCGGTCTTCTGTTGTGCCGTTGAGCAGGACGAACAGTCGCCGGACCAGGAGGTTCCACACCGCCCACACCAGACCGGCTTGGCGTCCTCTCACGGACCGCTGGTGCGGGTGAGGTGTGGTGTGGGCTGCGGCCAGTGGGGCCGAGACGGTCAAGAACCGGTCCCAGGCGTCCTCGCGGAGCTTGTCGAACCGGTACGGCTCCGGTCGGGGACGCGGTTCGCGGCGCGGCCGTTGGTCATCGGACGGGAGCGGGTCGGGCAGTTCGCCTCGGCGATGGCGGCCGGTGCGCCGGTCCTGCTGCCAGCCGGGGGAGCCGTAGGGGCCGGGGTCGGCCGGGTCGTGGGGTCTGCCGCCGATCTCCCAGTCGTCGCCGGGCCGGTGGCGCAGGTGCCTCGGCTCATGGCGGTTCGCGTCCCGGGTCTGATCGTGGGCAGGGTCCGACCCGCTCACTCGGTCGAGTTGAGCTGGGGAAACAGCGGTGTTTTGGTCTGGCGCGGCCGCCCGGTTTTGGCGTAGGCTAATGCTGACCACGGGAGGTTTCCTCTCTGGTTCAAGGGAGGCGGACCGCCAATCAGATTGGTCTTTGAAGGGGCGGTCCGCCGCCGTATCGAGTTGATCGATGGACGTGCCACTGGCACGTCCTATCAGCGTTACACGGCGCTTTGTCACCGCACAAGCGCGACACACGGCCGGTGCCGAAAGTGTCTAGGTCCACTGTCGCGTGACCGTGCGGATTCGCCTGCACCCTGCACGTAGTGACGATCCGTTACAATCAGGACCGATTGCCACCGATCCGTCACTGCCCCTGGAGGTTCCCGTCGTGGCTCAGCGTGTCCTCGATCCCGACTACTTGTCTTCGTATCGGGAAGAGCTTCAGAACCGGCTCGACTTCGTCACCGAACTGGTCGACAAGATGCGTACCGGCGATGAGCTGGGCGTCGAACCGGGATTCGGGCTGCTCGACTCCTCCACTCAGGCCCGCCGGGACTACACCGACGCCCACGAGCGCACCTGGGAGAACCTCCAGAAGCTCCGGGCCGACCTGCACGGCGCGATCGTGACCATCGACGAATCGCTCGGCCTGCACACCGAGGCGGAGGAGACGAACGTCACCGAGACCTCCGCCAACGAGAACGACCTCGACGACTAGGACCCGCACCCCGATGAAACACGCATGCTTCAAAGCCTTCGCCGCCACCGGCGCCGCCGCGCTGCTCCTGACCGCCTGCGACTCGGGCGGCTCCACCGACGACGACGGCTCCGGCCACGCCGCCTCCCAGAACCCGGTCTACACCGAGATGAGCACCTGGGACGCCTGCGAAGTGCTCGATGATCTCCAGCCCATCACCGACTACATGGACATCAAGGGCTACGGATCATCCACGTCAGAAGGAGGCGAACCGGGCAGTTCCAAGCTCGGCAACACCTTCGATCCCGATGCCATAGGTTGCAGCAACCTGATCTACCTCGGCAGTTACGAGGGGATGGGCATGAGCGGGGAGATCAAGGTCAAGATCGTTCCGACAGAGAACGAAAACCAGGCTTCAGCGGCGTACGAGGAGCGGGTCGCTTCAGCAGAGTCCAAAGCGGGCCAGGGCGAAGACGCCCAGAGCCAGGAATTCGGCGACCCCTGGGACCAGGGAAAGATGGTCTCTTGGGTCGGCGATGCCGAGCAGCCCCAGGTCGAAGTCATAGGACTGGACGGACAGTGGGTCTTCCACATCCAGCTTTATCACTCAACTGACTTCGGGCTGTATGCATCCGATGAAGCAGCACTTTCCTTCGCCGTTGACGAACGGAATCAGTGGCTGGTCGACACCTACCTTCCTGAGACGAACCAGATCGTGAACGACCGAATCGCGGAGGTGCAGTGACCGTGGGCGACAACATCGAGTTCCAGACCGATACCTACGGGGGGATGGAAGGCTCGGAGGCGATCAGTCAGCAGGAGCTTACGGCTGACGCCACGCTCCTCTCAGGCGCGGCGTGCTCCAACGGCAGTTGCACCAACACCTCGAACCCGGCGGAAGAAGCGTGGGTCAAGCTCGTCTCGGCCATTCCCGTCGCCGGGCAGGTCAGCAGCTTCAAGTGCGTCGCCGCCGGCACCGCGGCCCCCTCGCCTGAAGAGGTGCAATCGCTGGTCTCCCAGATCAGGCCCGCCGACGGCGACAGGTACGCACTTCAAACGCTCGCCGACAAGTGGGCGCTCTTCCGCACGGACTTCGCCATCAATGCGGAAACTGCTGTCGAACCGATCCTGCGATCGAAGCTCTCCGAACTGGCGAACGGCTGGCAAGGGGACGACTTCGACGGCTTCGCCGAGCAGATGGAGACCATCTTCGCCAACTGCGAGCAGATCAAAGCCGATATCGGTGACGACACTTCAGGCATGGTCGGGCTGCTCAAGCAGAAGAGCGACGAGATCTTCGCTCTGCAAGGCGGTCCGTCCTACGAGCTCCCCTACCCGGCGCCGCAGTACTGGGTCGAGGACAAGGGCGGGCTGTTCTCCAATCCGAAGGTGCATGTGCGGCCGCCGTTCACCGATGGGGACTGCGAGGTCGCCGAGGGCTGCATGTTCGGCGACGGCGACGCCGAGCAGGCCATGGAG
>DASTYG010000088.1:0-2373 GCA_035765105.1 Glycomyces sp. | reverse complement strand
GGGAGCGGTCATCTCGCCGTACTGCACCTGCTCGTAGATCTCCATGTACTTGGCCTCGACGCCGCCGGCGCCGGCCGGCGGGACCGGCGGCGCGGGCTTGATGTGCTCGCCGACGCTCTCCTCGTAGTCGAGGATCGCCTGGGCGTACTCGTCGAGTTCGACGTTCGCCAGGCCGGTCTCGGTGGCGGGGATGCCGCGGTTGGTGCCGAGGATCGCCACGGCCTCGGGGTCGTTCAGGAAGAAGTCGATGAACCGGGCGGCCTCCTCGGGGTGCTCGCTGTTGGCGGCGATCACCAGCTGCATCGACGGCTTGAGGTAGATGCCGAGGTTCTCGGGGTCCACGGTCGGCGGCGGGGCGATCGCCAGGGTGCCGCCGAAGTCGGCCACGGTCGGCCCGAAGCCGGACAGGGCGCTGTCCCAGCGCAGCTCGGAGGCGACCGCGCCCTCCGCCATGCCGTCTTCGGCCCACGAGGCCATCTGGTCGGCCGAGGGGATGTGCCCCTGTTCGATGAGGGCTGCGGGCATGCTCCAGTACTCGACGAGCTGCTCCTTGGTGAAGCCCAGCGTCGTGAGGTCCTCGGAGTAGAAGGCGCCGCCCTGCTGGTGCAGCCACATCTCCATGTAGAGGTAGGACCGGGCCCAGTCCTCGGCCGCCCACACGCCCTCGCCGAGCTTCGGGGACAGCTCGGCGATGGTCGCCATGTACTCGTCCCAGGTGTGGCCCACCTCGGGCACGGGGACGCCGTGCTCGGCGAACAGGTCCGCGCGGTAGAGCAGGCCGGTGGTGTTGGCGGCCACGGGGACGGCGACGAGCTCGTCGTTCAGCCGCCCCGGTTCGAGCAGGGCCGGCTCGCGGAAGGCGGTGGTGTCGATCAGGTCGTCGAGGGGCGCCAGCATCCCGTTCTCGGCGAACTGGCGCAGCCGCGGGTAGTCCATCTGGAAGATGTCGGGCAGGTTGCGCGCGGCCATGCGGCCGGTGAGGCTCTCCCACAGCTCCGCGTAGCCGGAGAAGTTGGTCTGGATCTTGATGCCCTCGTGCTTCTGCTCGAACAGCTCGACGGCCGCCTGGGTCAGGTCGGCGCGGGCCTCGTCGCCCCACCATTCGAAGGTGAGGGTGATCGGGTCGTCGGCCGTGCCGGCGGGGCCGTCGTCGCCGCACGCGGCGGTGGCGCCGAGCGCGGCCGCGGCGGCCGCTCCAGTGAGGACGCTTCGGCGGCGCAGGGGGTGGCGGATCATCGTTGACGCACTCCTTCGTGTGAGGGGTCCCGCTCGTGCGGGCCTGGGGATGTCTTCGGCGGAACGGCTGGAAGCGCCGGGTCGCGCCGCAGGGGATTTAAATCGTTTTAACTTTGGATTTCGATACCATAGAACGCGTTTTCCAACCGTGTCAAGAGCGGTCCCGCAACGTTTCCGCGGCGGCCCGGCCTGCGCCCGGGGCCGCCGCGGACTCGCCGCGCGGGGGCTCAGGACCCGGTGCCGACGTACACCCGGGCGCGGAGCACGTGGCGGCCCGGTTCGAGGACGCCGCGCAGGACCGGCAGGAGCGTGTCCGGCCAGTACAGGTGCGTTCCGGGCATCGGCCGGATCAGCTCGGCCCGCCGTGCGCCGTCCTCGTCGACGATCAGGCTGCGCAGGCCGCCGCCGGCGGCCTCGGCCCTGGACCCTTCGGCCTCGCCGCCCGAGCCGTGGCCGGGGACGCACCAGCCGCCCTCGCCGGTGTGGAGCGTCCGCCCGGTCTCGACGACGTGGACGCGGGTGTGCCAGCCGTCGGTCCCGCCGCTCAGCGAGGTCGTGACGGTGACGTCGTCCCACGGCCGCCAGGTGACGGTGAGCAGGCCGTCCTCGCCGATCGCGCCGTCGTCGGAGTCCTCGCGGCCGCGCCAGTGGCGGCCGTCCTCGGAGAGCAGCAGCGTGCCGTCGGGGGCCGCCGCCTCCAGGCCCGGTCCTTCGGCGGCGTGCGCGAATCCGGCGAGCGTGGAGTAGGCGAACTTGCCGTAGGTGTGGCGGCCGCCGCGCATCTTCGGGCGCCACGCCTGGCCGTTGAGCCTGGTGACGTGTCCTTGCCGGTCGCGGATGTGGACGGCGCGGGCGGCCTTGTGCGGCGCGATCCCCGGTTCGGGCGCCGCCGGTTCGGCGGTCCAGAAGGGGTGGTCCGGGGCGGCGAGGAGACCGGTGAAGACCTTCATCGCCCACCACGGCGAACCGGCCGTCAGATACTGCTCCACCAGAGCATCGTTCGGATAGGCGTAGCCGACCGTCAAGCGCCCCTCCGGATCGAGGATCGGCCGCTCCCACCACCACGCCAGATGACGCCGGGCGTACCCGGCGGCCTCATCCCACGGCACCGCCGCCACATCCGCCGCCGCCAAAGCC
>DASTYG010000087.1:0-2592 GCA_035765105.1 Glycomyces sp. | reverse complement strand
CGTGCACTCGACGATCCGGCCCGACACGGCCCACGAGCTCGCCGAGGCCGCCGCCGCCCGCGACGTCCACGTGGTCGACGCACCCGTGAGCGGCGGCTTCATGGGCGCCCATGACGGCCGGCTCGCGATCATGGTCGGCGGCACCGACGAGGCCTTCGCCGTCTGCCGCGAGGCCCTGGAGCGCATGGGAGAGGTCGTCGTACACCTCGGGCCGGCCGGGGCGGGGACCCGCGCGAAGCTGGCCCGCAACCTGATCCACTTCGTCGCCTTCGCCGCCGTCACCGAGGCCCAGCGGGTCGCGGAGGCGGCCGGCATCGACCTCCGGGCGCTCGGCCGGGTCGTGCGCCACACCGACGCCGTGACAGGCGGACCGGGAGCGATCATGCTCCGGGACACCGCCGCGCCGATGGCGCCCGACGACGACTGGTACCCGATCCTCGACCACGTCCGGACTCTCGGCGAGAAGGACCTGTCGTTCGCCCTCGAGCTCGCCGGTCAGGTCGGCGTGGACGCCCCGCTGGCGCGGCTCGCCCTCGAGCGCCTCGGCCCCGGGCTGGGCCTGCCCGAGACCGAGGAGGGCGACCGGTGACCGAGACCCCGCAGGAGCGGCGCGAGCGCGGCCTCGCCAAGATGCGCGAGGTCTACGGCTGGGAGTTCCAGGACGGCCCCGGCGACTTCTTCGCGATGACCGCCGACCATCTGTTCGCCGAGGTCTGGTCGCGGCCCGGACTCGACATCGGGCAGCGCCGGCTGCTGCTCATCGGGTTGCTCGCGGGCCAAGGGCGCCACGACGTGCTCGGGATCCAGCTCGACGCCGCGTTCAGGACCGGCGAGCTCGACGCGGAGGCGCTGCGGGAGATCGTGGTCTTCCTCAGCCACTACGCCGGCTGGCCGGCAGGGGCGACGATGAACACCCAGGTCGAGGAGATCATCGGCAAGCACGCGAAGCCGGTTCCGGGGACCCCGTGAGGGACTTCGCCGGCAGGCCCGGAGGCGCGCTCGTCGTCGGCGGCAGCGGTGCGATCGGGTCGGCCGTCGCGCTGATGCTCGCCGAGCGGGGCAGCGACGTCGCCGTGACCTTCCACCGCGACGAGCTGGCCGCCGAGAAGGTGGTCAACGCCGTAGAGGGCTGCGGTGCCCGCACCTCCGCCTGGCGGGTCGACCTCACCGACGCCGACCGCTGCGCCCTCGTCGTCGAGCAGGTCGCGCAGACCTTCGGCGGCCTCCACACCGTGGTCCACGCGGCGGGGCCGCACGTCCCGATGCGCCACCTCAGCCGGATACCGCCGCAGGAGATGGAGCAGCAGCTGCGCACCGACGCGGCCGGCTTCTTCAACGTCGCGCACCCTGCGCTGCCGCTGCTGCGCGCGTCGCGGGGGAGCCTCGTCGCGGTGACCACGGCCGCCACCCGTCGGTTCCCGGTGAGAGACGGGCTGTCGGCCGGACCCAAGGGAGCCGTCGAGGCCCTCGCGCGCGGGCTCGCCGCGGAGGAGGGCAGGTACGGCGTGCGGGTGAACTGCGTGGGTCCCGGGATGCTCACCGACGGCATGGCCGAGCGGCTCGTCGGCGAGGGGGACCTCGACCAGGAGGCCCTCGACGTCGCACGCGCCAACATCGCGCTGCGCCGCTTCGGCACGGCACGCGACGTCGCCGAGGCGGTCTGCTTCCTCGCCTCGGACCGGGCGGGGTTCATCAGCGGACAGAAGCTCGACGTGGACGGGGGGTACGGCGTCTGACGCCGCACCGACGGACGAGGAGAGGCATGACCACGAGAGACAGAAGCCTTGCCGGGGCGGCGGCCGCAGCGGTGCTGAGCCTGGTGCTCGCCGCCTGCGGCTCCCAGCTCGACCCGAGTGACGTGCGGGCTGCCACCGGCGCAGCCGCGGTCGGCGGGCTCGACCAAGGCATCGGACCCGGCGTCACCGACCCCGCCGCGGACCCCGCCGCCGCGGGAGGAAGCACGGCCGCCGGGCCCGAGACGGCGTCCGGCGGCGGGTCCGATCCCGGCTCCGTCGCGGCAGGCGGCACGACGGGCGGCGCGCCCGCGCCGGAGGCGGAGGGTCGGAACGCCCCGGGCGGCAAGGTCGAGGCGGGGAGCTGCGCCGGGTTCGAGAACCAGCCGGGCGTCACCGACGACACCATCACGATCGCCAACGTCTCCGACATCAGCGGGCCGGTGCCCGGGCTCTTCGAGTCGGCGCAGCAGGCGACCCGGGCCTTCGCGGCGTTCTTCAACGCCACCTCCGACATCTGCGGCCGCAAGCTCGAGGTGCTCACGCTCGACAGCCGCACCGACGCGGGGGCGGACCAGCAGGCCTACGCCAAGGCCTGCGAGACCTCCTTCGCCGCCGTCGGCTCCATGTCCGCCTTCGACTCGGGAGGCGCGGCCCTCGCCGAGAAGTGCGGCCTCCCCGACATCCGCTCGACGGCGGTCACCCCCGACCGCATCGCCTGCTCCACCTGCTTCGGCACCCAGGCGGTCGCGGTGAACCTCGTCCCCAACTCGGTCCCCGACTACTTCGTCAAGCACCACCCGGACGCCGTGAAGAAGGCCGCCATGCTCGCCCTCAACGTCCAGGCCACCAAGGTGAA
>DASTYG010000086.1:0-43968 GCA_035765105.1 Glycomyces sp. | reverse complement strand
CGTCCTCGGCGCGCGCCGAGGACGCACGGGGGGCTATGCGGCCATGTCGAAGACGAGCCCGGCCGCCGCGTCGGCGCCGTCGGTGCGGATCGTCGGCCCGACTTCGGCGGCGCGCTGCCGCGTCTCGGGCGCGAGCGCGGTCTCCAAGGCGGCCGTGAGGGTTTCGGTGGTCGGCACGGGGTCCTCATGGCGGGCGCCCACGCCCAGCTCCGCGACGCGGCCGGCCCAATAGGGCTGGTCCACGATCTGCGGCACGACCACCTGTGGCGTGCCCGACCGGGTGGCGGTGTGGGTGGTGCCCGCGCCGCCGTGGTGGACGATCGCGGCCGCCCGCGCGAAGAGCGCCTGCTGGTTCACCTCGTCGACGACGAAGCAGTCGTCGCCCCGGTCGATCGGGGCGAGACGGGCCCAGCCTCGCGAGAGGACGGCGCGGCGGCCGTGGGCGCGGACCGACGCCACGACGGCGCGGGCGGTCGCCTCGGCGTCGCGGACGGGGATGCTGCCGAAGCCGATGTAGACCGGCGGCCGGCCCGCGTCGAGGAACGCCTCCAGACCGGCGGGGAGCGGGCGCTCGTCCGGGAGGACCCACGCGCCGGTCTGGACGACGTCGACCAGGTCGGTCGGCTCCCACGGGCTCAGCACCGGGTCGGTCGCGAGCCACCGGTGGTCGGTCAGGGTGCCGGTGCGGACGTCGTCGGTCGCAGGCAGGCCGATGGAGGCGCGGAAGGCGTTCACCGGTTCGCCGAAGATCGCCTGCATCTTCCGCTTGTCCCACTCCCACAGTTCGCGGTTGTCGCTCACGCCTTCGGGGAGGGGCCAGCCGGGCATGGGGAAGGGCCGCCGGGTGTGCGAGGGCAGCGTCGTCGGCTGGAGCGCGGCGCTGGCGAACGGGATGCCGTGGCGTTCGGCGACGGCCTGCGCGGTGGCGACGACGGGGAACAGGCCGGTCGCGATGATCGCGTCGCATCCCTCCTCGGCGACGGCGGTGAACGCCGGGCCGTGGGATTCGAGGATCTCGGCGATGTGCTGCCGCATGCCGGGGCCGGTGCCCTTGGCGATGTTCTGGACCATCTCGCGGATCGGCGCGTCGACCGGGAGGCGCCGCGCCCCGGCGCGGGCGAGCAGGTCGGTGAACTCGCGGTCCGGTGGCGCGGCGACCACGACATCGGCGTCGTGGGCGACCAGTGCGGCGGCGAGCCCGGCAAGCGGTTCGATGTCGCCACGCGACCCGCGAGAGGCGAGCAGTACGCGCATTCCATGTCTCCTCGGTTCGAATCTTCTCGGTGACGACAGCAGATTCTGCCCCAGGTCAGCGCCCGTATCCGGCCCCCGGTGGCGGTGGTCCCGCGCGAGAGGTGATAGACAATGAAAGTGGCGGATTCCCGCCGTGCCGACACCGGCGGGCAGACGGCCCGATCCGAATCAGGCCCGCCGCCGACGACGCCCCGCTCACGATCCCCACCGCGTTCGGACGGCTCAAGGAACGGCACGGGGCCCCGGCGCGGTCGCCAGCCCGTGCATCACCGGCGCGAGCGCGGGATAGGCCCGGCGGTACAGGCGGTAGCGCTCCTCGTAGCACCCGCGCACCGCGGGATCGGGCGCGACGGTCGCCGTGATCGGATTCCACCGTCCGATGTCGACGTCCATGCCGTCGCCGCGCGCCGCGAGGTACGCGGCGCCGAGGCTCGCCCCGACCGTCACCGAGGGGATCTGCTGCTCCAGCCCGGTGACGTCCGAGACGACGCGCGTCCACAGTCCGCCTCGCGTGCCGCCGCCGACCGCGACGGCGCGCTCGATCGCCACCCCCGCCTCGCGCATCACCTCGATGTTGTGCCGCACCGCGAAGGCCGTGCCCTCGAGCGCCGCCCGGTACAGGTCGCCGCGGCCGTGCGCGAGGGTCAGCCCGGTGACCGTCCCGCGGGCGAGCGGGTCGAAGACCGGGGTGCGCTCGCCGGCCAGGTAGGGCAGGAGCAGCACGCCGCGCGCGCCCGGCCCCGAACGCCCGGCCTCCTCGATGAGTTCGGCGAAGTCGGGGCCGCCGAACAGGTCGCGGAGCCATGCGGTCACCGCCCCGGAGGTGGCGAGGCCGCCCGCGAGGCTGTGGGCGCCCGGGCCCGTGCCCGCCGTGCCCCACAGCCGCGGGTCGGTGAGCGGTTCGCGCGTGGTCGCGACGAGGAACATGGTCGTGCCGTACATGATCATCAGGTCGCCGGGCCGGTCGGCGCCGACGCTGGCGGCTTCGCTCCACGCGTCGATCGTCCCGGCGATGACGGGGGTGCCCGCGGCGACGCCGCCGACCGGCCGGAGCGTCCGTCCGGCGATCGCGTCCGACCACAGCAGTTCGGGCAGGTCGAGCCACGGCGCGATCTGAGCGGCCCACTCGCGGTTCCAGTCCAGGGTCCGCCGGTCGAACAGCGGGGAGCTCTGGCTCGCCGAGTGCCGGTCGAGCACGTACGCGCCGGTGAGCCGGTGCACGAGGTAGGACGCGGGCATGAAGAGCCGGTGCCGCCCCGTCAGCGACTCGGGTTCGTGCTCGGCGATCCATTCGAGTTTCGGCCCGACGGACTGGGAGGTGAGCGGCGACCCGCCTCGGCGGAGGATCTCCTCGGCGCCGAGCCGCTCGGTCATCCGCCGGATCTGCGCCGTCGCGCGCGTGTCGACGCCGTACAGGATCGCGGGCCGGATCGGCGCTCCGCGCTCATCGGTCACCAGGACGCACGGGCCCATGCCGCTCACGCCCACCGCGCCGACCCGGACGTCGCGGCCGGTCGTCAGCTCCTCGGTAATCGAGGCGAACTCGTCCCACCACACGCGGGCGTCCATCTCGAACCGCCCGGGGCCGGGCCGGTCGGGGGCGTGGGACCGGACGGCGGTCCCGAGGACGCGGCCCGAGTCGCCGACGAGCACGCCCTTGCTGCTCGAGGTGCCGACGTCGACGCCGAGGTAGGCCCGTTCAGGCATCGTCCCCTCCGTTTCGAGGCTCGGGTTCCGGTGGGGGAGTGCGGGGCGCCGAGCGCGCGCGGTCCCCGTCGCCGCAGGCGCCCGCCGCGCTCGGCGCCCCGCACTCCCGCCGCGTGCTCACGCCGCGGCGTCGTCGTGCAGGCGGATCTGCGGCAGGCCGGTCACTTCGGCGTCGTGCTCGCGGTCGACCCGCACGTCGAGCAGTTCCTGGAGGAAGATCTCGCCCTGGCTCCAGATCGTCGCGCGGAAGACGTGCCCGCCGCGCACCTGCCCGCCCGCTTCGGAGAACAGCCCGTGGCAGTGCGCCCACAGTTCGCCGTCGAGCATGGCGACGTTGCCCTGGATGGAGAGGATCTCCATCTTGCGCCGCAGGTGCACGGTGTCGATGTCGTCGGCCCACTCGTGCTCCTGCCGGATCGGGAGCCGCGTGCGGTCGCGGGGGTTGCGCAGGTACAGGTCCTCGACGGTCCCGATCACCGAGGCGATGACGGCCGTGCGCACGCCGTGGCGGCGGCAGACCTCCTCGATGGCGTCGGTCAGCTGCCCGCCGGGCTTGACGCTCGCGGCGATGAGGCGCCCGGGCCGTCCCGCCAGTGTCGATATCTCGGTCATTTCCTTCTCTCCCTACTTGATGCTTCCCATGGTCATTCCGGACACGATGTGCTTCTGGGCGAAGAGCGTGAGCACGATGATCGGCACCGTGATCACGGTGGCGTACGCCATCATCGGCCCCCATTCGAGCGACGCCTCGTGGACGAAGTTGTAGACGGCGACCGGCAGCGTGCGGGTCTCGGCGTTCGAGAGCACGAGCGCCATCTTGAAGTCGTTCCAGGAGAAGATGAACGCGAGGATGCCCGAGGTCACCATGCCGGTCCTGGTGAGCGGGAGCGCGATGCGGAAGAACACGCCGATCTTGCTCGCGCCGTCCATCTCCCCGGCCTCGTAGAGCTCGCCGGGGATCGATTCGAAGAAGTTCACCATGATGAACACGGTGAGCGGGAACGTGACCAGCAGGTGCGACAGGATGAGGGCCGGGTAGCTCCCGACGAGCCCCACCTGCGTGAACAGGATGAAGAACGGCACCAGGAACGCCACGGCCGGCAGCAGCCGCGCCGTCAGCAGCGAGACGGCGAGCCGCTTCTGGTTGTACCGCGCGATCGTGTAGGCCGCGGGCAGCCCGATCGCGAGGCCCAGCAGGCTCGACGCGGTCGCGATGAACGCGCTGTTGAAGGCGTACTGGACGAACGGGGTGCGGTCGAACGCCCGCGCGTAGTTGTCCAGGGTGGGCTCGAAGTCCAGCCATTTCGGCGGCATCGTGTAGATGTCCACCCCCTGCTTGAACGACGAGGTCACCATCCAGAAGAAGACGAAGCCCGCGGGGAGCAGCAGGACGAGCAGGATCGCGTAGAGCACGAGCTTGCGCGCCACGGCCTTCGGTCGTATCCGCGGCCTGCGGGGCTTTACCGTGGTCGTCATGAGGACATCGCTCCCTTCCGGCGGGCGATCGTGAGCAGGACGGCGACGGCGAAGACCAGCAGCGTCAGCCACACGAGCAGCGCCGATCCGTATCCGAAGTTGAGGAAGGACAGGCTCTGGTTGAAGGCGTAGAGGTTCAAGATCTCCGAGGAGTGGCCGGGTCCGCCGGCGGTGATGATCATGATGATGTCGAAGGTCTTGATGCAGTCGATGAGGCGGAACATCGCGGCGGTGAGGATCACCGGGCGCAGCAGCGGCAGCGTGATGCTGAACAGGACGCGGAGCTCTCCGGCGCCGTCGATGCGCGCCGCCTCGTACGGCTCGGGCGGCAGGGCGGCGAGGCCCGCGAGCACGATCAGCATGACCAGCGGCGTCCACTGCCAGGCGTCGATCATCGCGAGCGCGGGGATGACGAGGTCGGGGTCGGAGGTCCACGTGACGGGGGGCCCGCCGACCGCCTGCGAGAGGTAGCTCAGCACGCCGAGCGTGGGGTCGAACATCATCTTCCAGACCAGCGCCATCGCCGCCGGGGTCGCGATCATCGGGAACATGAAGAACGCCCGCGCCGCCCCTCTGCCGACGAACTTGCGGTGGAAGAGGAGCGCGGCGGCGACGCCGAGGACGACCTGCATCCCGACGGCGAGGCCGACGAAGTAGCCGGTGCGCATCACGCCGCCCCAGAAGCGGGTGTCCTCCAGGGTGCGCGCGAAGTTGTCCAGTCCCACGAATTCCGGCGGTCGCAGCCCGCCGTTCCATGAGTGGAGGCTCATGTAGAGCGTGAATGCCACGGGGAACACGAGCAGGAGTACGACCAGCAGGAACGCGGGAGCGGGGAGCGTGAACCGGTCGTAGCGGGCGGCGAGCCCGCCGAACCTGCCGCCGCTCGAAGCGCTGCCCCCGCCGCGCGAGGGGCGCTCGGGTCGTGTGCGTGGGGTCGGGATATGCGGTGCTGACATCATGCGTCCTTGCGTCGAGGGGTCCGGCCCGGTTCGGGACCGGGCCGGACCCCGGATCCGTCGACTTATCCGATAAGGAGGCTTGGTCGATGAGTTGTTGCAGCTCGGCGGCCTGCTCGTCCGCGATCTCCTGGATCTCGGACCGCGACAGGCCCTCCAGCGCCTTGTGGCTGACGTAGCCGGCGATCTCGCGCGCCTGCACCCCCGGGGCGACCGGGGGGTTCATCAGGGCGCTCGCCAGCTCGGTGCTCTCGAGCACGACCTCGGTGAACTCGGGCGTCGGGTCGGCGGCCTGGAACTCCTCGGACTCCCAGGCGCTCGTGCGCGGGCTGGGCCACCCGTCGAGCTTCATCTCGAGGTTGATCTCCGCGCTGGTCGCCCACTGGATGAAGTACCAGGCGGCGTCGGCCTGCTGGGCGAAGGGGTTGATGGCGTAGCCCCAGCCGCCGATGAAGGGCGCCCGGCCGCATTCGCCCTCCGGCACCGGCGCGTAGCCGATCTCGCCGGCGACGGTCGACTCGCTCGGGTCTTCGAGGTCGCCGACGAACAGGTTCACGTCGAGGAAGGCGAACACCTTGCCCTGGGCGAACTGCTGGGAGGGCACGGGCCAGTCGAAGCCGGTGATCCCCGGGGGACCGTACTGCGAGCCCCAGCGCCCGTAGGTCTCATAGGCGTCGACCGCCTCGGGCGAGTTGATCGCCGCCTGCCCGTCCTGGACCCACGTGCCGCAGTGGGCGTAGAGGAACGAGGAGTACGGCGTGGTGGTCTGGTAGGGGATGCCGCGGAGCGCGAACCCGTACATGTCGGCGGACGGGTCGTGGATCGCGGCCGCGGCCGCCTCCCACTCCTCGAAGGTCCGGGGGACTTCGAGTCCGGCCTCCGCCAGCAGGTCCTTGCGGTAGTAGACCAGGTCGGTCTGCATCTCCCACAGCACGGTGACCGTCTCGTCGTCGACCTTCATCGCGTTGCGCACGCCCTCGCCGAAGTCGTCGACGTCGTAGTCGGGGGCGGTGATCGACTCGTGCTCGATGTACTGGTCGAGCGGCACGTACCAGCCGTTGGCCGAGAACTGCGGGCCGTCGACCTCGGGGAAGGTGGCCATGACGTCGAAATCGTCCGCTCGCGCGGTGAGCCGCACCGGCAGGTTCTGCCGGTAGCTGGTGACGTCGGCGGTCTCGAGTTCGACGTCGATGCCGGTGAGGTCCTCGAACTCGCTCAGGCGCGAGTCGAGCAGCTCGGCCTGGCCGGTGTCGGGGACGTAGACCGAGACGGTCTCGCCCGCGAAGCGCTTCCAGTCGAAATCGCCGGTCACCTCCGCGCTCGGGCCGCCCGGGTTCTGTGTGCTGCAGCCGGTCGCGAGCACCGCGAGCGCTCCAGCGCCCGCGGTCGCTCGGACCGCCGCCGTTGCCATTCTCATAACATCCTCCTTGATGCCTTCATGGCGAGTGGGGTCTTGGTCAGTCGTCCACCAATTCGGCGACGACGGTGCAGGGCGCCTCCCCGACATCGCGCACCTGGAGGGCGGCCACGTTCACCACGGCGCGCGCCCCGTCGAGCGCGTCGGCACCGGAGAGTCCCAGTACCAGGCACGCCCGTGCGAGCACGTTCACCGTGGGCGCCCAGTCTTCGAGCGCCCGGGGCCTGTCGTAGTGATGGGTCAAGTACGCCGTGGCGCTCGGGGAGGGCCAGGAGGGGCGGAACCACGGCGGGACGCCGAGCCAGTCGCGCCCGACGTTGGTCGAACGCGGGGCGACGAGGTACGGCAGGTCGGTCAGCATCAGGTCGACGCCTCGCTCGCTGAGCTCATGGCAGAGCAGCTCGGCGGCTTCATCGCCGAAGTGGGGCGCGTTGTCGAAGTCGTGCGCGCCGCCGTCGGGGCCGGTGAGGAGGATCAGCGCGGAGGCCGGCTCGTCCGCGGAGGCGGCGAGGGCCGCCGCCAGCCGTTCGGCGCTGATCGCCTCGCCCGCGGCGGCGTCGAGGCGCGCCACGTCGGCGGTGCGGTTGAGGAAGCGGGCGGGGTCGATCTCGAGCAGCGACGGGGCCGAGGGGTCGGCCACGCGCCGCGAGAGGAGCCGCGTCGACGCCGCCGGGCTCATGTCGATGTGGAACAGGTTCGCGCCGTTGTGCGACAGGGTCGCGATCGGCTCGGTGGAGTAGGGCCGCTCCCAGGGGAACAGCGTTCCCGCAGCGGAGCGGGAGGTGATGGGGCGGGTCAGGGAGACGAGACGGGACATGTGCGGTTCACTCCTCGAAGGCGAAGACGGTGCAGGGGGCGCCCTCGCCTCCCGCGAGGTACAGGGGCAGGACGGTGACCTTGATGCGCGTGCTCAGCAGCTGGTCGACGTTCGTCAGCGCGGGCACCGGGGACAGCGACTCGTGCAGCGGCACCGACGCGGCCCAGTCGGGCGCGCCGCCGCCGGCGCCTCGGGCGGGCGTGTAGTGGCGCATGTAGGCGCGGGCCTGGTCGGAGGGGAAGGGCGGGCGGTCCCACGGCTCGCGTGCGGCCCACTCCCGGAACATGTACCCCTCGCCGAGGTTGCCGACGTAGGCGCAGTCGGTGAGCATCAGGTCCGTGTGCTTGGCCTGCATGAGCTCCACGAGCCGTTCGGCGCCGGCGACGGAGAAGTGCGGGGTGTACTTGGCGTAGTCGTCGCCGAGTTCGCGGTACCGGCCGGTCCGGCCCCAGCCGGTGCGGATGAGGACGGCGTCGCCGTCGCGGAACCGGTCGTTGTCGGCCAGGGCCGCGTCGATGTCCTCGGGGAGGAGCTCCTCGCCGGGCTCCTTGGGGATGTCGACGACGAGCGCGTCCCGGTTGACGAAGCCGCTGTAGTCGAGTTCGTCGATCCGGGCGCCGTCGTCGTCGTAGCAGGCCGCGAGCATGAGCCGCGTGCCGACTTCGCTGTGGAAGCTCATCGCGTACTGCTCGATGCCGTGCTGCTCGTGCGTCATGGTCCGCTCCATGCGGAACGGCGAATCCCAGGCCCACACGTTGCCGATCGGCATGTACGGGTAGAGCGGCAGGGTGAGGTTGTGGATCTTCATGGCGTTTCCCGGTTCTCCGTCGAGGCGGTCGAAGGCGGCAGTTGGGACGGCGGCGCGGTGACGCGGGGCTGCTCCAGCGCCCAGCGCCTGCGTTCGGTGCGGAGCGCGCCGCCCACGAGGTAGACGTGTTCGAGCACGTGCTCGTAGATGCGGTCCGGATCGCCGTCGAGCACGGCTTCGAAGATGGCCCGGTGGCTCGCCGCGATGTGGTCGACGCTCTCGACGAGGGTCTCGCCGACCATGTTCAGCCAGAGGCGGAACAGCACGTGCTGCCGTTCCCATATCTCGACCAGGCGCGGCATGCCCGAGGCCCGGCACAGCGTCTGGTGGAACTCGTAGTCCAGGCGGGCGACGGCGGCGCGGTCCTCGGCGTCGGCCGCCGCCTGCATGTCGGCGAGGACGCGCTCGATCGTGTCGACCTCGTCCGAGCTGATTCGCTGGGCGGCGCGCTGGCACGCGGCGGTCTCGAGCAGCGTCCGGGTGAGGTGCAGTTCGCGGATCGCCTCGGCGTCGAGCGTGACGACGCGCGTCGTGCGAGCGGACTCGTCGACGATCAGTCCGTCGCGTTTGAGCAGCCACAGGGCCTGGCGCAGCGGTGCGCGGCTGACGGCCATCTGGCGCGCGATCGTCTCCTCCACGATGCGCGTCCCCGGGGGGAGCGTGCCGTCGAGGATCGCGGTGCGCAGGGCCTCGTACACGCTGTCGCCGAGTGAGCGCCCTGTGGCCGTTCCCAACGGCGGCAGCACCGGCGGCTCCTGAAGTTGCGTCATGGGCACTCCTTTTCGGCTACGAAATAAAATGTATCGTCGACGATAGGCTAGTAGCCGTATCCAGTCAAGTCAACTTCGGATACGTATTGCTTTCCGGTGCGGGCGTGCCCGTCGGGATGGCCGTCGGCCAGAGCGCCGGGTGCGCTGGGCCATGATCCTGTCCGTGCCCATCGGCTCGGCGGCGGCGCGAAGCGGGCCCCGCGGCAAAGCGAAGGCCGGCGTCCACCGGGGCCGGGGCGAACCCGGTCCCGGTGGACGCCGGCCTGCATGGGCGCGGCGTCCGGGCATGCTTCACCAGGAGGCTTTGCGCACCCCCGGCAGCTCGCCGCGGTGGGCCATCTCGCGGAGCCGGACGCGCGAGAGCCCGAACTTGCGGTAGACCGCCCTGGGGCGTCCGTCGACGGCGTCGCGGGTGCGCAGCCGCGACGGCGAGGAGTCGCGGGGGAGGCGTTGCAGCAGCCGGACCGCCTCGGCGCGGTCGTCCGGGGCCGTGCCGGGATGGGAGACGAGCCGTTTCAGCTCGGCCCGCCGGTCCCGGTACCGATCCACCAGCGCCTCCCGGCGCGCCTGCCGCGCGATCGCGCTCTTCTTCGCCATCTCAGCGCTCCTTCCTGTCGTGCCGCTCGGTTCCGGTCGTCACTAGCGTTCCTCCCGGAACTCGACATGCCGCCGGACGACCGGGTCGTACTTCTTGAGCACGAGCCGGTCGGGGTCGTTGCGGCGGTTCTTCCTCGTCACGTACGTGTAGCCGGTCCCGGCGGTCGAGCGGAGCTTGACCACCGGGCGGACATCGGTGCCCCTGCTCGCCATCTAGACCTTCCTCCCTTCGGCGCGGAGCCGCGCCACCACCGCTTCGATGCCGTCGCGGTCGATGATCTTGATCCCCTTCGCCGACACCCGCAGCCGCACGTGCCGCCCCTCGCCGGGCAGGAAGTACCGCTTGTGCTGCAAGTTCACGTTCCACCGCCGGTGGGTCTTGCGTTTCGACCACGGCACGTTGTTGCCGAAGCCGGGACCGGCGCCGGTCACATCGCAGCGTCTGGACATGGTGCCCTCCTTTCGTCTCCGCTACTATAATGACAATCGTTTTCAGTAAGTCGACCGGTACGGAGGTCCCATGTCAGAGCTCGCCCAACCAGGCGCCGCCGCCTCGCCCACCGCCGAGCTGCGGCCCGCGCTGACGATCCTCACCGGCTTCACACCCGCCGCGACCCGGGCCGCGGCCGAACTGCTCCTGGCCGCCGACCCCTCCCTCCTCGTCGTCGACCACGACCTGACCGAGCTGCTCGCGACCGGCCGCCTCCACCGCCTCGTCCGCGACGGCACCGGGGTGATCGAGGACGAGTGGATCGAGCTCGAACACGGCTGCGTCTCCTGCACCCTGCGCGAGGCCGTCCTGCCCGCCCTGGTCCGCCTGGCCGGCGAGCGGCCCGGCCGCGACCTCGCCCTGGTGCTGCCGCCCGCCATCGAACCCTCCTCGGTCGCCGCGGCGTGCACGTGGCACCACGTCGACGGCAGGCCCGTCGCCGACGCGGTCGAACTCGACTCCGTGGTCGCCGTCTGCGACGCCGCCGCGTTCATGGGCGAACTCGACGCCGCCGACGACCTGGCCGACCGCGCGCTCCACGCCGCGGCCGACGACGACCGCGGCGTCGCCGACGTCGTCGCCCGCCAGGTCGAATACGCCGACACCGTCCTGCTGTGGGCGCCCGAGGCCGAACCCGACTTCGAGCGCACCCGGCTCGCGGTGCTGCTCGAACGCCTCAACCCGTGGGCCCGCCACCTCGTGCTCGAGGCCGCCGACCCGGCGTGGCTCTCGTCCCGGCTGCGCCGCAGCGGCGGCTTCGACCCCGACGGTCCCGACCCGTACGGCCGGGGCCTGGAGGGCTACGCGCTCGGACGCCATGAGCCCGAAGCCGACTGCGGGGTCGTGTCCACCGTCTTCCGGGCCCGCCGCCCCTTCCACCCCGACCGCTTCCACCGCGCCCTGCCGGCGCTGGCGGAGCGGACCCTGCGGGGCCGCGGCCACCTGTGGCTCGCCACCGAACCCGACCGGGTCCTGGCCTGGGAGTCCGGCGGCGGAGGCGTCGCCATGGGCGACCTCGGCGCCTGGCTCGCCGCCGGGCCCGACGAGGCGTGGGACGAGGTCTCCGCCGAGCGCCGCGCCAACGCCGACCTCAACTGGGACGCCGACTTCGGCGACCGGGAGGTCCACCTCGCCTTCGTCGGCCTCCGCTTCGAGGCCGCCGAGCTCACCGAGGTGCTCCGCTCGTGCCTGCTCACCGACGCCGAACTCGGCGCCGGGCGCGAGGGCTGGAGCGCGCTCCCGAACCCGTTCGCGGGCTGTTTCACGACCGATCACTAGCAGAGGAACCGATATGCGGCAAGGCATCCACCCCGAATACGATTACGTGGTCTTCCGGGACCGAGGCGCCGACTACGCCTTTCTCACCCGCTCCACGGCGACCTCGGACGAGACCGTCGAGTGGGAGGACGGCAACGCCTACCCGGTGATCGACGTCCAGATCTCCTCGGCCTCGCACCCGTTCTGGACCGGCAGGAGCCGCGTCCTGGACGACGAGGGCCGCGTCGCCAAGTTCTACAAGAAGTACGGGCGGACCCCCGAGGCGTGAGCCCGGCGGCGGGGCGCGGCGGTCCTCACCGGACGCGGCCGCGCCCCGCCGTCGCGGGGGACCGCATCGGCGGGGGCGGGCGGTTGACAACGGCTCGGGCATGTGCCTAGACTGCTCAGCACTAGGCAACCTAATCGTTTAGGACGTGGTGAGGATGACCCCCAGCGAGAACCCGCCGACGCTGCGCGACGTGAGCGCGGCGACGGGCTTCTCGATCTACACGGTCTCCCGCGCCCTGCGCAACCTCTCCGGCGTCTCGGAGGCGACCAGGGCGCAGGTCATCGCCGCCGCCTCGCGGCTCGGCTACGTTCCGAACCGCTCGGCGCAGACGCTCAAACGGCGTTCGAGCACGACCATCGGCATCCTCACGGCCAACAACGCCAACCCGTTCTACTCGACCCTCGTCAACGGTTTCGAGGACGTCGTCGTCCGGGCCGGGTACCACTGCATCGTCTCGGACGCGACCGACCACGGCGAGTACAGCCGCGAACGCGAGTCGCGCTTCCTGGAGGACCTGCTCCAGCAGCGCGTGGCCGCCGTGGCGCTCACCTACCAGCCCGGCGAGGACCAGCTCAAGCGGCTGCTCGAATGGCCGATGCCGCTGGTCTTCATGGACAGCCACCCGCCCCGGGAGCGGCCCGACGCGCCGTCGGTCGTCGTCGACGGCGAGGCGGTCAGCTACGAGGTCGGCCGGCATTTCGCCGAGCACGGCTACCGCGACTGGCTGTTCGTGGGCCACCCGCAGACCTGGACCACCCGGGGGAGCCGCCAGGCCGGGTTCGCCCGCGCCGCCGAGGCGTTCGGCGCGACGCTGACCGTCGTCGAGGGCCACAACGACCCCGCCGACTCGGCGGCCGCGGTCCACGCCGCCTTCGAAGGCCGCAGCGGTCCCTTCCGGGCCGTCTTCGCCGCCAACGAACCGCTGGTCATCGGCACGCTCCGGGCCCTGCGGTCGCTCGGTCTGTCGGTCCCCGGCGATGTGGCGATCGTCGGGTACGACGAGTTCGACTGGGCCGAGTTCGCCGCCCCCCGCATGACCGTCGTCGACCAGGAGATCACCCGCATCGGCCGGGCCGCCGGCGAGCGGATACTGCACGAGATCGAGCGCCACGGCAGCGAGCCCGGCGCCGAGCCGGCCTGGAGGCCGGAGCAGCCCCAGCCCCGCGCGCGCCTCATCGTGCGGGACTCCTGCGGCGTCCACTAAATCCCGTTACCTCCGTCACGTCTCCGTTCCACCATTGAATAAACGTTTAGCACCGAAAGAAGGGAAAACCCCATGGCCAAGATGATCGGTCTCAACAGCGGCACCAGCCTCGACGGCATCGACGCGGTCCTGATCGAAGTCGAGCTCGGCGCCGACGGGCAGCCGACCCCGCCGAGGTTCCTCCACGGCCTGTCCGTCGACTGGCCGCCGGAAGTCGAGAAGGTGATGCTCAAGGCCTTCGCCAACCAGGTCGACATGGAAGGGCTCGGACGCCTCAACTACGTCGCCGGGGCGGTCTTCGCCGAAGCGGCCCGCAAGCTCATGGACGAGCTGAACCTCGACCCCAGCGAGGTCGCGGGCATCGGCGTCGACGGCCAGACGATCTACCAGGAGCAGCCCGACCACGCCCGCATCGACGCGATGACGCCCCAGGAGCGCGCCGACCTGGTGGGCCGGTGGTTCGACGGCCCCTACCCGATGTGCTACCAGCTGGCCGAGTCGAACGTCATCGCCGCGCACACCCAGGTCTCCACCGTCACCCACTTCCGGCAGGCAGACCACGCCTACGGCGGGAACGGCGCCCCGATGATGCAGTACCTCGACTGGGTCATGTTCCGCGACAAGGCCCCGGCGCTGACGCTCAACATCGGCGGCATCGCCAACATCCAGTACGTCGAATACGACCGCTCCAAGATGATCGCCTTCGACACCGGCCCCGGCAACGTCCTGCTCGACCACGCCGGCCGGGAGCTGTTCGACATCGGCTTCGACAAGGACGGCGCCCTCTCCGCGGCCGGGACGGTCGACCAGGCCATGCTCGACGACCTGCTGCGGCACCCGTTCTTCTCCCGCAAGCTGCCCCGCTCGGCATGGCGCAACGACTTCTCCTCCTCCTACGGCGACTCGGTCCTGGAGTCGTACCGCCATCTCGACAGGCACGACATCATGGCGACCTTCTGCGCCTTCACCGCCGAGGCGATCGTGCGCAGCATGCGCGACAACGTGCCCGACCTGGGCCGCCTGTCCGAAGTGGTCGCCAGCGGCGGCGGGGTGTTCAACCCGACCCTCATGCGGGCCGTCGAAGAGCGGCTCCCCGGCGGCCTCGGCCTGGTCACCTCCGACAAGTACGGCATCCCGCCGCAGTACAAGGAGGCCGTCAAGTTCGCGACCCTCGGCTTCGCCGCCCTCAACGGCGTCGCCAACAACATCCCCGCCGCCAGCCACGCCGACCACTACGCGGTCATGGGCAAGATCGCCGTCGCGCCCCGCCACGCCGCCGCGGCCGGACGGCTCCCCGGCGACCGGCGGGACTGGTGACCCGGGCCCGCAAGCGGCACCGCCACCCGACGATGACAGCACAAAGGAGTGAACATGAGCATCAGCAAACGCGCAGCAGCACTGCTGGCCCTCACCGCCCTCGCGGGCACCGCCGCCTGCTCCGACGCGGGCAGCGGATCGGAAGGCGGTTACCGGATCGCCTTCTCGTTCGGGCAGAGCCAGCACCCGTTCTTCGTCGCCATGGAGCAGGGCGCCGAGGACGCCGCCGAGGAGCTCGGCGTCGAACTGACCGCCTCCAGCGCCGACTTCAAACTGGAGAACCAGGTCGCGAACATCGAGAACGAGCTCCAGAAGAACGTCGACGCCATCCTGGTCAACCCGATCGACTCGGAGGCGCTGGCCACGACCGTCACACAGGCGACGAACCAGGACGTGCCCGTCTTCACCGTCGACATCGACGTGGTCGGCGCCGAGTCGACCTCGTTCATCGCCTCCGACAACACCGAGATCGGCCGCATGGCCGCCGCCGACATCATCGAGCACCTCGACGGGGAGGGGCAGGTCGCCATCCTGGGCTGGCCCACCATCACCTCCACCCGCGACCGCCAGGCCGGGTTCGAAGCGGCCATGGAAGCGGCCCCCGGCATCGAGATCGTCGCGACCTCCGGCGAGGCCATGGAGCGCACCGCCGCGCTCGACGCCGCCGAGAACATCCTGCAGAGCAACCCCGACCTGGACGCCGTCTTCGGCGTCAACGAGTCCGGCGCGCTCGGTGCGCTCGGCGCGGTCGACGCGCAGGGCCGCACCGAGGTCTACATCGTCGGCGTCGACGCCACCCCGGACCTGCTCGACGCGATCCAGAACGAGACCGCCGTGCGAGCGGCGATCGCCCAGGACCCCTACCAGATGGGCAAGACCGCGGTCGAACTCGCCGTGCGCCACCTCGACGGCGAGACGGTCGACCCCACCGTCGCCGTCCCGATCGACCTGGTCACCGTCGAGAACGTCCAGGAATTCATCGACCGCGAAGCCGCGTACGCGCAGTGACGGCCGTCCGCTTCCCGGCGGTGGGACCCCTCGTCGCCGGGAAGCAGAAAGGAACCACATGGAACCCCTGCTGTCGGCCCGCGGCATCACCAAGAGCTTCGGCGGCGCCCCGGCCCTGCGGGACGGCCGGCTCGAGGTCGCCCGCGGCGAGATCCACGCGCTCATGGGCGCGAACGGCGCCGGCAAGTCGACGATGCTCAAGATCCTCACCGGCGTCTACGACAAGGACGGCGGCACCGTGGACATGGCCGACGACGAGACCGGGCCGCCGGTGGAGGCCCGCATCGACGGGCCCCGCGACGCCGAGCGCCTCGGCATCGCCATCGTCCACCAGGAGCTGATCCTGAACGATCACCTCACCGTCGCCGACAACATCTGCCTCGGCGCCGAACCGACGCGGCTCGGCGGCCTGGTCCTCGACCGGCGCGCCGCCCGCGCCACGGCCCGGCGGGCCCTCGACCTCGTCGGCGCCGACATCGACCCCGCCCGCGAGGTCGCCGCGCTCAGCACCGCCGAGAAGCAGCTGGTCGAGATCGCGGGGAGCCTCGCCCGCCGCGCCCGCCTGCTCATCCTCGACGAGCCGACCACCAGCCTGACCGACAACGAGGCGCGCCGCCTGTTCACCGTGCTCAAGGGACTGCGGGACTCCGGCATCGCCGTCGTCTACGTCTCGCACCGCATGGACGAGGTCTTCGAGCTCTGCGACCGCATCACCGTCATGCGCGACGGCGCCTACGTCGACACCCTCGCGACCGCGGCCACCGACAGAGCCGAACTCATCCGGCTCATGATCGGGCGGACGCTCGCCACCCGGTACGAGCGGCCCCCGGCCCGCACCGGCGAAGCGGGCGAGGCGGCGCTCTCGGTCGAGGGCCTGAGCACCGCCGGCCTGCTCGACGAGGTCTCGGTGGAAGTCCGCCGCGGCGAGATCGTCGGCATGTTCGGCCTGGTCGGAGCGGGCAGGACCGAACTGGCGCGGGCCGTGTTCGGCCTCGACCGCCGCAGCGGCGGCACCGTCCGCGTCGACGGGCGCCCCCTGCGGCGACCCACGCCCGCCCGCGCGATCGCCGCCGGAATCGGACTGGTGCCCGAGGACCGCAAGCTCTGCGGTCTGGTCCTCGACCTGTCCATCGGCGACAACATGGCGCTCGCCTCCCTGCGCGAGCAGGGGTTCGTGCAGTGGCGCGGCGCCCGCTCGCGCCGGCTGTGGCAGGAGTACTCCCGGTCCATGGGCATCGTCGCGAGCGGCCGGAACCAGACTGCCGGCACGCTCAGCGGCGGCAACCAGCAGAAGGTCGTCCTGGCCAAATGGCTGGCGATCCGACCGAGCGTCCTCATCCTCGACGAGCCGACCCGCGGCGTCGACGTCGGCGCCCGCGAGGACATCTACGCGATCATCCGCCGCCTGGCCGACGAGGGCGCCGCCGTCCTGGCCATCTCCTCCGAGATCGAAGAGGTGCTGATGATCAGCGACCGCGTCGTCGTCATGCGCGAAGGCGCGGTCACGTTCGACGCCCCGAACCACGACCTGGACAGCCGCACGCTGCTGTCCGCCGCCATGGGAGCGACCGCATGACCGCCACCGAATCCACCTCGATCGCCAGGGCCTCCGCCCTCCGGCGCCTGACCGGCCTCGAACGGCTCCGGCAGTACGGGCTGATCCTCGCCCTCGTGCTGCTGATCGCGGCCTTCTCCATGGCGAGCGAGTACTTCTTCACCGCGAGCAACATGCTCAACATCGCCAGGCAGGTCTCGGTCACCGCGATCGTCGCCGTCGGGATGACCTTCGTGATCATCAGCGGCGGCATCGACCTGTCGGTCGGCTCGACGCTCGCCTTCTCCGGCGTCGTCGCCGCCTTCGCGTTCTCCGGCAGCGGCTCGGCGTGGCTCGCGCTGCTGGCCGGCGTCGCCACGGGCGCGGGCATCGGCCTGATCAACGGCGTCATCACCGCCAAGGGCCGCATCACCGGGTTCATCGTCACCCTGGCGATGATGGGGGCGATCCGCGGATTCGCCTTCATCACCACCGGCGGAAACCCGGTGACCGCCTCCGACGCCTCCTTCACCTTCTTCGGCGTCGGCAGCGTCATGGGCCTGGCGGTGCCGATCATCATCATGCTCATCGTCATCGCGCTCGGCTCGTTCCTGCTGAACAAGACCAAATTCGGCAAGTACGTCTACGCCGTCGGCGGCAACGAGCGCGCCAGCCGCTGGACCGGCCTCAAAGTCGACCGCATCCAGATCACCGTGTACGTCGTGGTCGGCCTCCTGGCCGGCCTGGCCGGCGTCGTCCTCGCCGCCCGGCTCGGGTCGGGGCAGCCGTTCGCCGGCGACGGGTTCGAGCTCGACGTCATCGCCGCCGTGATCCTCGGCGGCAGCAGCCTCGCCGGGGGCCGCGGCACGATCGTCGGCACCGTGATCGGCGTGCTCATCATCGGCGTCCTCAACAACGGCCTGACCCTGCTGGACGTGTCCTCGTACTGGCAGATGGTCGTCCAGGGCGCCATCATCCTCGCCGCGGTCCTCATCGACCGCTGGACCGGAAGGAGATCGCCCAAGTGACCCCCCGACGACCGGCGCTGAACGCCTCGCTGATGTGCGCCGACCCGATGGACCTCGGCGCCGAAGTCGCGGCGCTGGCGGCGGCCGGCATCGACATGTTCCACTGCGACATCATGGACGGCGTCTTCGTCCCCAACGTGACCCTGGGCCTCTACCAGGTCGCCGCCATCGCCGCCGCCGCCGACGTCCCGGTCGAGGCGCACCTGATGGTCAGCCGGCCCGAGGACTACATCGAGCCGCTCGCCGAGGCGGGCGTCCGCTGCATCACCGTCCACGCCGAGTCCACCGTGCACCTGAGCCGCCTGCTGTACCGGATCGCGGACGCGGGGGTCGGCGTGGGCCTCTCCCTCAACCCCGCCACGCCGGTCGCGTCCGCCGAGGACGTGATCCACCTGGTCGACCTGCTGCAGGTCATGACCGTCGACCCCGGGTTCGCCGGGCAGGCGTTCCTGCCCCGCGCCGTCGAGCGCGTGGCCGAGGCCGGGGCGCTGCTGCGCCGCCGCGGCCGGGACCGGACGCTCCTCCAGGTCGACGGCAGTGTCAACCTCGACACGATCCCCGAGGTCGTGGCCGCCGGAGCCGACTCGCTGGTGCTCGGCTCCTCCTCGCTGTTCCAGGTCCCCAGAGACCAGTACCCCGACCGCATCGCCCGACTGAGGAGGACCGCCGATGTCCAGTTCGCCGGCTGACCCGTACCCCATGACGCTCTCGACCGTCTACATCGAGAAACCCTGGGGCGGGCGCGCCCTGGAGCGGTTCAAGGGCGACCTGCCCGAAGGCCCGATCGGCGAGACCTGGGACGTCTCGGCGCAGGAGCAGGGCGTCTGCGAGGTCACCGACGGCCCGCTGCGGGGGTTCGGCCTGGACCGGGTCGCGGCCCTGCTCGGGCGGGCGCTGCTCGGCTCGGTGCCGCCGGGGGAGGACTTCCCGCTGATGGTGCGGCACGTCAGCTCCCGCGAACCGCTCTCGGTGCAGGTGCATCCGACCGCCGCCTACGCCCGGGCCACCGGGCAGCGGTCCGGGAAGGACGAGGCGTGGTACGTCCTCGACGCCGGACCGGGCGCCAGCGTGTACGCCGGGGTCGCCGGGGCCTCCGAGGCCGAGTTCAAGGAGGCCGTCCGGCGGGGGACCGTGTGCGAGCTGCTGGTCGACCTGCCGGTGACGCCCGGGGACTGCGTGTTCATCCCGGCGGGCATGGTCCACGGCATCCGCGCCGACGTCACCCTCGTCGAGATCTGCGAGAACAGCAACACCACCTACCGGGTCTTCGACTACGGGCGCGACCGCGGACTCGACGTCGAGGAGACCTTCGCCAACATGGACCTCGCCCGCACCGCGCGGGCCGAGCGGGGGATCACCGTCGAGACCGCCGCGGGCACCGAGACGCTCCTGTGCCTCCAGCCGACCATGGGCCTCGCCCGCCTCGACATCGCCGGTGCGCAGCCCCAGTCCACCCGCGGCGAATCGTTCCACGCCCTCACCTGCCTGGACGGCGCGGGCGCAGTCGCGTGGGCGGGCGGCGAGGTCGGCATCGAACGCGGCCGGTCGGTCCTGGTCCCGGCGGCCCTCGGCGAGTTCACCCTCGACGGCGAGATGCGCCTGCTCCGCAGCTGGGTCCCCGACTGCGACCGCACCCGCCGCGAACTGCTCTCCCACAGCGTCTGAGCGCCCGCCCGCGGCCGGTCGCGGGGACCGGCCGCGGGCGCCGACCGGGACCGGCGAGGCCCGGCGGGCGGGCCCCGATTGAGGAATGTTCGGCCACCGGGCCGCGTGCGGTAGGATCGTCGCCGGTGTGCCGGGAAGTCTGGTCGGCTGGAATCGTCCCCTGCCCTGACTGGAGCCCGCACACGTGCGCACCACCGATGACGGAACGACGCCGCCGCTATGGCGCTCGCGTCCGAACTTCCTGCACTCCCAGAAGCCCATAGCCCGCTACGTCGGCCGCCCGGCCGCCGAGTTCCTCAAGATCGAACCGGCCGCCGGCATCGTCCTCCTCGCCTGCACCGTCGTCGCCCTGCTCTGGGCGAACTCGCCCTGGAGCTGGACGTACGACGCGGTGTGGGGCATGGACGTCACGCTCGACCTCGGCGGCTTCGAACTCCACCACAGCCTCGGCCACTGGGTCAACGACGGCCTCATGGCCGTATTCTTCTTCGTGGTGGGCATGGAGATCAAGAGCGAGCTCGTCTCCGGCCACCTGCGTGACATGCGCAACGCCGTGGTGCCCATCGCCGCCGCGATCGGCGGCATGGTCGTCCCGGCGCTGCTCTACACGGCCCTCAACAGCGGCGGCCCGGGCGAGGGCGGCTGGGGCGTCCCGATGGCGACCGACATCGCCTTCGCCGTGGGCGTCCTGGCCCTGTTCGGCTCCCGCATCCCCGCGGCGGCGCGGGTGTTCCTGCTGACGCTCGCGATCGTCGACGACCTGGGCGCGATCACGGTCATCGCCGTGTTCTACACCGACGACCTCTCGATGCCCTGGCTGGCGACCGCCGGGGCCCTCGTCGCCGTCGCCGTGCTGCTGCGCCTCCTCAACGTCTGGTCGGCCCCGGTCTACCTCGTCATCGGCGTGCTCCTGTGGCTCGCCACCCTCGAATCCGGCATCCACGCGACCGTCGCCGGCGTCGTCATGGGCTTCATCATCGCCGCCAAACCCCTGCTCAATCCACGGGTCGCGCACGCCGAAGCCCAGGAGATGGCCAAAGACGGCCTGACCACCGAGGAGACCGAGCGCCTGGTCAAGCTCACACGCAACGCCACGGCGCCGACCGACCAGCTCCAGGCGCGCCTCCACCCGTTCTCCTCGTTCGTGGTGCTGCCGCTGTTCGCCCTCGCCAACGCGGGCGTCGCGCTCAGCGGCGACCTGCTGGCGACCGCCGCGAGCTCGGCGGTGACGCTGGGGATCGTCCTGGGCCTGGTCGTCGGCAAGACCGTCGGCATCACCGCGTTCGCCTGGATCGTGGTCCGCCTGCGCATCGGGCGCCTGCCCGAGGGCACCGGATGGCCGCTGGTGGCCGGGATCGCCGGGATAGCGGGCATCGGCTTCACCGTCGCCCTGTTCATCACCGAACTCGCCTTCCGCGGCGGCGACGCCGCGCTGCTCGCCGACGAGGCCAAGATCGGCGTCCTGGCCGGATCGTTCATCGCCGCGCTCCTCGGCTCGGGCCTGGTCGCCTCGGCCACCAGGAAGACGGCGAAGGCGACCGGCGCCGACGAGTGAGCCCGGCGCGGCGCTCGGCGGCCCGGGACGCCTCCCGGGCCGCCGCCGCGCTCAGCGCTCGTAGACCGGGCGGCCCATGAACCAGTTGCCCGGCGCGTCCGGGTCGGTGCTGGTGTAGTACTCCAGGATCGCGCCGGTGAACTCGCCGGGCGTGAGCCGCCCGCTGCCGTCCCGATCGAGGTGGGCGAACGCCTTGTCGATGTCGTCCTGGGTCAGGTCGGGGAAGTGCGAGCGCTGGAACACCGCGAACTCGTCGACGGTGACGTCGCCGCTGCCGTCGGCGTCCGCCACCGACAGGTAGACCCGCGCCAGCGCGCCGAGCGTGGTCTCGGCGGCGTCCGGGTCCCCGGCCAGGGACCTGGTGGAGGCGATGAACGCCTCCTTGCCGATGTGGTCCTCGCCCGCGGCGACGAGCGGGCGGTGGAGGTCGTTCCAGATCCTCGTGTACGCGGTGGTGATGCGGGCCTCCTCGGGCGATCCGGGCCGGTGCCCCAGCGCCGCGGCGGCGCGTCGGCCCATCAGGATGTGGTCGTGCTCGGTGAGGCGGCCGTCGCCGTCGGCGTCGAGGAGGTCGAAGCTGTGGGCGATCTTCGCGGTCAGGATGTCCTGTGCCATATGGTGCTCTCCGTCGTGTTGTCGACTGAATGCGCTCAGAATCCCATAACGGCGACTCGTCCTCCTCATCCATTTGCGGCACCCCGCGCCCGATGGACGACTCCCGGGCGGTCAGGACGCGATCACCTGGGCGATCATGCCGAGCACGGCCCAGTCGGCGCCGGGGTCGGCGTGCAGCTCGGCGAGGGTGGCGACCGCCGCCCGGGCGGGCGGCGAGGCGCGCAGGCGGTCGAGTTCGGCCTCGGTGATCACGGCGGAGAACAGGTGCGCGTGGTGGGCCGACAGGCCCGCGGCCGCCTGCCGACCGCCGTGGCGGCGGAGCCGGTCGGCATCGACGGCCAGGCCGGTCGCTTCGCCGGCCTGCGCGGCCGCCCGCCGGACCAGATCGCGCGCGAAGGCGTCCGGAGCGGCGTCGGGGACGCGGCACCCGCGGACGAGCACGACGACCGTGTCCCCGGGGACGGGCGCGGGCCGGTAGAGCACGACGTGCGCGGTGTCGGGGCGGGAGATGACGATCTCGCCGTCGCGGACGCGGTCCTCGGCCGCGACGCGGACGCGGACGCGCGCGGCCCAGTAGCGGACGGTCTCGCGCTCGTCCCCGGCGCGGGAGGCCCATTCGATCCGCGCGCCCAGGAGCGTGTTCCCGGCGTCGCGCTGAGCGGCGTACCAGCGCTCGAAGCCGGGAGTGCGCCATACCGTCAAGGGGACGTCGCGCTCGCCGCCGCCGCGCCGCCCGCCGGGGCCGACCGCCTTCAGCGCGTCGGCGACCGTCCGCTCCAGCGTGCGCGCGACGGGGACGGCGTGGTCCCGGGCCTGCCGGAGCGGGTAGTCGACGCTCGCCGCTCCCGGCGGGACGCCGAGGACGGCCCTGCCGGAGGCGTGGAGCGCCCCCCATTCGATGTTGGTCGTCAGGCCGGGCATCGCGGGCATGGCGCGGGGGATCCAGAACAGGACCACGTCGCTGCGGCGCAGGCCGTCCTCCTCCCAGTCCATCGAATCGGTGCCCTCGACGGCGACGCCCTCGCGCGGCTCGGGCGCGAACACGACCAGGCGGCCGGGCCCGGCCCACCCCCGGCGCAGCAGCCCGATCGCCTCGGGATGCCAGGAGGGGACCTCGGGGGAGCGGGGGACCGGCCCGGCCAGGAAGACCGAGGCGTCCCATTCGGACGGCGGGGTCTCTCCCGAGTGGACGATGACGACCTCACGTGGCACGGCGGCCCCTTTCGACGCCGGCGCGGTCGGCGCCGGTGAACGGGAGCGTACCGGCGCCGATGAATCCGCGCCTCCCGGCCCGTCATGACCGGTGGCCGGCGGACCTGGAGGGAACACCGCCCGTGACCGCATGAAGCGCCACCGCCCCGCGACGACTCCGCCGAGCGCGGCTGTGGCGGATGATCCGTCAGGAGCGGGAGCGGCCTATGCGCATCGTCTCGGGCGCGGTGCCGTGCGCCGCCCGGTAGGCCGCGACGATGCCGTCCGTCACGTCCTCTCCCGCGTGGAGGCGGACGAGGAAGGGGACCAGCCAGTGCAGCCGCGCGGCCTCGAACTCCTCGGTGAAGGCCGGATTCAGCCCGGTCCGCGACCCGTCGAGCACCCGGGAGAGGGCCACCTGCCCGCCCGCGTTCGCCGCGTGCGGGCCGAGCGAGAAGGCGACGATCGAGTCCGCGCCGGCCGGGTGCACCGCCACTTCCACGGGGTGCGGCCAGGGGCCGGGCGCCGTGCGCGCGACCACGAGGAAGCGCAGAGGGGCGGGTCGCCTCTTCTCGGCCATGCGGCCATTCAACCACGCGCGGCAGCGCATGCCCTCGGCGACGACCCGCAGGCGAAGACGCTCCTCGGAGCGATCCCGAACGCCGGTGCCCGCGAGCGCGCGCTCATCGTGGCGCGAACTCATCTGGGACCTCATGGAGGCGCTGTCCGGTGCGGTGCCCCGCTCCGAGGTCGGACCGGTACTTCCCTACGGTCGCAAGGGAAACAGGAGCGGCAACGGGCCGCACGGGCGGCGCTCCGCGCCGAAGTCGCGTAGATTTACCGGCATCAGTGTGCCGGGAGTGGCACGAGAGGCCCCGCAGGAGGGCCCCCGCCCGGCCGTTCGAAGGGGTGATCACGATCGAGCCTGGGACGCGAGACGCCGATGCGGTGCTTCAGGACCTGTACGAGGCGGGCGACGAGGACGGGCGCATGCTCTCGGCCCGCAACGAGGTGGAATGGGAGCGCACGCGCCGGACGCTGCGCCGGTGGCTGCCCGCACCGCCGGCGCGGCTCCTGGACATCGGCGGCGCCTCCGGCCGGTACGCCGACTGGCTGGGACAGATCGGATACGACGTCCTGGTCGTCGACCTGGTGCCCAAGCACGTCGACCTGGCCCGCGCCCGCGGCGTCCGGGCGGAGACCGGCGACGCGCGGGCGCTGACCCAGGCCGACGACTCCGCGGACGCCGTGCTCCTCATGGGACCGCTGTACCACCTGCCCTCGGCGGAGGACCGCTCGCGGGCGCTGGCCGAGGCCGCGCGCGTGTGCCGTCCCGGCGGCCAGGTCGTCGCGGCCGCCATGTCCCGCTGGGCGAAACCCGCCGTGCGCGCCGCCAGGGGCGAGCTCGGCGACACGGAGATCCAACGGCACATGGAGGCGGTCCTGCGGACCGGGCGGGACGCGGACGGCGACGACTTCGACCAGGTCTCCTACAACCACGACCCGGGCGAACTCCTCGCCGAGCTCGAGGCCGCCGGCCTGCGCGAGGCCGAGGTCATCGGCGTCGAAGGGCCGCTGGGCGCGGCGGCCCGCGAGGACACCGCGCTGAACGCCTACGCGCTGCGCGTCGCCGACGCCGCCGAGTCGCTCGCGCCCCACCTCTCCATCCACCTGCTCGGCCGGGGCCGCGCCCCTCGCGAGCGCGGGCGGGGAGATTGAGCGGCGCCGGAGCTCAGAGGTCGATGCGGCCGTTCGGGGCGGGGCCGTCGGGAAGGAAGACCGTGGTGAGCATCATGCGGCGCGGCTCCTTTCCGGCGGAACGGCCGCCCGCTGAGAGATAGGGCGACAGAAGCGCCTGGAAGCCCTTCTGGAGTTCGGCCATGTCCTCATCGGTGACGTAGAGGGCCGTCTGGTTGTAGTTGACGTGGTCGGCCACCGGGTCGATCGGCTCCCGGCCGAGGTAGTCGTCGAAGTCGGCGCCGAGGCGGGCGAGGAGCATGTGGAAGGCCCGGCGGTGGTCGTCGCGGCTCATGGCCGCGACGCCCGCCTCGTCGACGGCCTGCCTGCCGCCGTTCAGGCGATAGGTCCTCTCCACCGTGCCGCGGACCTGCCGTCGGCTGACGACCTCCAGGACCCCGGCGTCCGCCAGCACGCCGACGTGGCGGTACAGGCTCGTGGCGGGAACGTCGTCGAGGAGGTCCAGCAGTTGCGAGGTGGTGAGCTCCCTGCCGAAGAAGGCTCGGACGATCCGCCACCGCACCGGGTGGAGGAGAACCTCGTTCAGTGACTTCTGACCCACGTGTCCCTCGTATCCGCCGAGTGTCGGCCGGTCGCCGCGGCCGAGACCCTTCCGACGCTACACAACTCGTCGGTGGGGCGGGCCGGAGGCCGTCTTCCCGGTCCCTGGCCGCCACAATGTTACCAACTTTGGTAATATTATATTTCAAGGAACCATGAGAAGAGGTGTTGGACTTGGCGCGTGTGACCGTCGAAGACAACCGGGCCGTCATCGTGTTCGATCGCTGGGAGGCGCCGTTCGTGGGCAGGCGGCGCCTGGCGATCGAACGCGAAGCGCTTGTCGAAGCGACCGCCGTCGCGCACCCGATGCGGATGCGGCTCGGCTCGCGGGCGGGGCTCTGGATCACCGGAGTGGTCAAGGTCGGTTTCTTCGGGACCGCGCGCCGGTGCCTGACATCGGTGCGGCGCGGGCAGCCCGCCCTGCACCTCCGGCTGCGCGAGGGGCGCGGCTTCCAGGAGGTCCTGGTCGGCGACGCCGAGGCTGAGGCGAACGCCCGGGCACTGGGAGGCGCACGATGAGCCCCGCGCGAGCCGCCGGGATCGAAGTGCGCGGCCTGAGCAAGCGGTTCGGGCCCGTGCAGGCGGTGCAGGACCTCTCCTTCCAGGTGCGCCCCGGCGGCGTCACCGGCTTCCTCGGCCCCAACGGCTCGGGGAAGTCCACCACCATGCGCATGATCCTGGGCCTGGTGCGGCCGGACGCCGGGAGCGCGACGATCGGCGGCATGCCGTACGGCCGACTGACCGCTCCGACGCGCACGGTCGGAGCCGTCCTCGGCGACGCCGGGGCGCACCCGGCGATGACGTGCGCCGACCACCTTCGGCTGTACGCGCGCATGGGCGGGCACCCCCGTGCCTCCCTCGAACGGGCGGCGGCACTGACCGGTGTCGACGCCTTCGCCGCCCGGCGGGCGGGCGGACTGTCGACCGGGATGCGCCAGCGGCTCGCCCTGGCGACGGCGCTCCTCGGCGACCCCGAGGTCCTGGTGCTCGACGAACCGTCGAACGGACTCGACCCGCAGGGCATGGCCTGGCTGCGGGCCTTCCTCGCGCGCCTCGCCGAGGAGGGGCGCACCGTCCTGGTCTCGAGCCACGTGCTCAGCGAACTGCAACAGGTGGCCCGCGACCTGGTCATCATCGCGAACGGACGCCTGGTCGCCGCCGGTTCGATGAACGACCTCCTCGCGAGCGCGCGGACCGCCTCGGGCGCCGCCCCCACACTCGAAGACGTCTTCCTCACGCTCACCGCTCAGGAGCCACCGGCATGATCAGATCGACGACAGCCGAACTGTACCGTTTCCTCGCCAGCCGGCTGTGGCTCTGGAGCCTGCTGGCCGCCGTCGTGCTGGGCGGGGGCTTCACCGCGATGTTCGCCTTCGTCGGGCCGGAGAACTTCGATCCGCCGATGCCCTCGCTCGCGACGGGCGAAGGCGTGCTCATGATGCTCGGCCTGACCACCTTGACCTTGTTCGTGCCGGCCTTGATCGGCGCGCTCGCGGTCACCGGCGAGTACCGCCACCGCACCATCGGCCACACGTTCCTGACCGAGCCGCGTCGGGGCAGGGTGCTCCTCGCCAAGCTGTGCGCGCTCACCGTCATAGGGGCCGGCTACGCCGTGACAGTGAGCGTCATGACCCTGGCGAGCCTCTACGGGGCCACCGCCGCGGCGGGTACCGAACTCGGCGCCTCGCTCGGGCACGTCCTGACCGCCCTGGCCGCCTCGAGCGGGGCCGCGGTCGCGTACACGCTCATCGGAGCGGGGATCGGGGCGCTGGCGCGGCGCCAACTGGTCGCCGTCGGCGTGGTGATGGGCTGGTTCGCCTTCGGCGAGATCCTCACCCTCGCGCTCCCCGGCCTCAACGCCGCCTACCCCTACCTCCCCGGCGGGGCGAGCGCCGCCCTCACCGACTTCGGCTACCTGGCCGACACCGTCGCCGCCGAGACGGGCCGCGCGACCGCCCTGCTCTCGCCGGTGGCGGGACTCCTCGTCCTCCTGGCCTACGCCGGGGCGGCGGGCGTCCTCGCCGTGGCGACGTCACTGCGGCGGGACGTGACATGAGCGGGCGCCCCGGGACGCGGGCCGCGCTCAGGCCCGCCTCCCCCGCGGACCCCGGAACGACGCGGTAGGGGAGCGGTGTTGCGCGAAGACGGTCGGCTCGGGCGTCCATTCTGGCGGCTCTGGGGCGCGTTCCTCACCTCGAACCTCGCCGACGGCGTCTCCTTCATCGTGCTCCCGTGGCTCGCCACGACGGTCACCGACAGCGCGCTCTGGGTCGCGGTGACGGCGGCGGCGAGCCGACTGCCGTGGCTCGTCGCGATCCCGGCCGGCGTCCTGATCGACCGCTGGCCGCGCCTGAAGACGATGGCCGCGGCCAGCGTCGTGCGCGTCGTGCTGTGGACGTCCTTCGCGGCGCTCGCGCTGACCGGCGGGCTGACGCTGCCGACGCTGCTGATCGGCTCCCTCCTGCTCGGCACGGTCGAGGTGCTGTACGACACCGCCGCGCTCAGCGCGCTCCCGCAGCTCGTCCCCAAGACCGCGCTCGTCCGCGCCAACGGCCACCTGCGGACGGCGGAGATCACCGCCCAGGAGTTCCTCGGCCGCCCGCTCGGCGGCCTGCTGCTCGGTCTGCACGCGGCCCTGGCCTTGGCGGTGAACGCCGTCGGCACGGCCTTCTCGGCCCTCCTGCTCGCGCGCCTGGGCGGACGGCGCGCCGAGGCCCGGCCCGAGGCGGCGGGGCCGAGGCCCGGCTGGCGCGGGGTGGGCGACGGCGTCCGGGCCATCTGGGCCCACCCCCTGCTCCGCCGCACCACCGTCGCGACCATCTGCTTCAACGCGGCCTACGCGGCGATCCTCGCCACCCAAGTGCTCTTCGCCCAAGAGGTGCTCGGCCTCGACGCGATGGCGTTCGGCCTGCTGATGACCGCGACCGCCGTCGGAGGCGTCGCGGGCGGACAGCTCAGCGGCCTCGCCGCCCGGCGCCTCCCCGCGGGCTGGATGCCGATGGTCAGCCTCGGCGTCGTCGGCCTGTCCCACGCGGCCGTGGCGGCGGTCCCCCGCATCGGCGTGATCGTCCCGGCGCTGATGCTGTCGAGCGCGGCCGTGCTGATGTACTCGGTCTCGGTGGCCTCGCTCCGCCAGCGCGTGACCCCCGACCGCCTGCTGGGGCGGGTCAACGCCGCCATGGGGTCGGCGGCGTGGGGGGTGGCCGCCATCGGCATGGCCGCGGGCGGCGCCCTGGTCGACGCGGCCGCGGCCTGGACCTCCCGGACGGCGGCGCTGACGGCGATGTACGCCCTCAGCGCGGTCACCGTCGCCCTCGTCCTGGTGACGCTGGGACGCCGCATCACAAGGCTCGCCGCCGAGGTCGAAGGCCGGGACTGACCCGGCCGCCCGGTCACCGGGCCCCGGACGTCCGGCGGTAGTGGCGCTGGCGGCACGCGGGGGAGCAGTACTTCCGCCTGCGGCCGCGCGGCGCGGTCGCCAACACGCTCCCGCACACCGCGCAGACCGGTCGCCCTTCGCCGTTTCCGTCACGGCGCCGGTCGATTTCGTCACGCGGGGCGCGGGCGCCGCGCGCCCCGGCGGCCCTCGCCGCCGCCACCAGGCCAGGCGCCCCCGCCGCGCCGACCGGGGTGCGGTCGGCGAGTTCGCCTTCGAGGTGCGAGCACTCCGCGACCACGTCCTCGTCGGGGCACTGGAGCAGGTGGATCAGGTAACCGCGGGCGCCCTGCAACCGGCGCAGCTCGGCGTCCAGGCGCTCCACGTGCCGGCTCACCGACTCGCGCCACGCCCCGCCGTGCCGGCCGGACGTGACGGGCGCCGCCTCCGCCAGCGGCATCGCGCCGGTGACGCAGCACAGGTAGGCCAGGCCGATGCGGCGCAGCGCGACCTCGTCGTAGACCCGCTGCCCGCCCACCCGCGGCGGCTCGGGCAGCAGCCCCTCCTGCTCCCACCAGCGCAATGTGGACGGCGCGAGGCCGTACAACGCCGCCGCCCGGCCTATCGAGACACCCTGAAGATCGTCCATACCGCCATTTGACATCAAGTCCCCTTCAAGTTGCAAGGTGTATCAGGCACACCGCACCGCCCCGACCGGGAGACGACGCGGCACAGGACACCCCGGCCCCGGGAGGGGACGGCATGGATTGGAGAGGCGCAACGGCATGAGCACGACCGCTGCACGCCCGACGGCTCCGCCGTCACCGGAGGCGACGGACCACGCGACGCGAGAGGGGGCCGCCTCCCTGGCGGGCCCCGGCGCGCTGGCCCGCCTGCTGAAGCCCGTACGGGCGCATCTCATCGGATGCGGCCTCCTCTCCGCGCTCGCCGCCGCCGCGGGCAGCGTCCCCTACATCGCGGCGGCGGAGGCCGCCCGGCTCCTGGCGGCCGAAGGCGCGGACGCCGATCCGGCCGCGATGTGGCGGTGGGCCGTGATCGGCGCGGCGGGTGCCGCCGCCCGGCTGCTGCTGGTGTACGCCTCGTCCCGGCTGGGCCACTTCGCCGACGCGCGAATCCTCCACGAGCTGCGGCGGCGCATGGTCCGCCACCTCGGCACCGTACCGCTGGGATGGTTCCGCTCGCGCGGCTCGGCGCAGATCAAGCGCCGCCTCACCAACGACCTCGAAGAGATGCACCAGCTCATCGCCCACTCCCTGGGGGAGATGGTCGGGGCCGTCACGGCCGTGGCCGTCGGGATGGCCTACCTGTCCTTCGTGGACACTAGGATGGCGCTGGTGACGGCCGCCGCGCTCGCCGCCCTCGGCATCAGCTACCGGATCGCCATGCGTTCGATGACGACGCACATGCACCGGCTGCTCGCGGCCGAGGGGCGCATCAGCACCGCCAGCGTCGAGTACGCCGACGGCGTCAGCGTCGTCAAGGCGTTCGGCACCGGCGGACGAGTCCTGCGCCGCTTCGACGAGGCGGTCGGCGAGCACACCGCCGCGTTGGCGGCATGGGCCGACGAGACCCGCTACAGCACGGCCGCCGCACGGCTCTTCGCCTCGGAGATGACGCTCCTGGGCGTCCTGGCGGCGGCCGGGCTCGCCCTGGTCGGCGCGGACGCGCTGTCGCTCGGCGCGCTCCTGCCGTTCCTCATCGTCGGCATCGGACTGCCCACCTCGATCAACCCCGCCATCCAGGGGACGCAAGGACTGCGCAAGGGACGCACGGCGGCACAGAACATCGAGTCCCTCCTGAACCACCCGCCGCTGCCCGAGGCCCCGAACCCGCGGACGCCGCACGGCGGCGCCGTCGAGTTCGACGGGGTCTCCTTCTCCCACGACGGCAGCGTCATGGCCCTCGACCGGGTCAGCGCGACCTGCGAGCCCGGCACCGTGACCGCGGTCGTCGGACCCTCGGGCGCCGGGAAGTCGACCCTCGCCGGCCTCGTCCCCCGGTTCTACGACGTCGCCGAGGGCGCGGTCCGCATCGGCGGCGTCGACGTCCGCTCGATGGACGACCGCACGCTGCTCTCATCGGTCGCGCTCGTCTTCCAGGACGTGATGCTGCTGCGCGACACCGTCGCCGAGAACATCCGCATCGCGACCCCGGGCGCGAGCGACGAGCAGGTCCGCGAAGCCGCCCGCGCGGCGCAGATCCACGACGTCATCGAAGCGCTCCCCCGCGGCTACGACACCGTCCTTGAGGAGGGGACCGGGCTGTCGGGCGGGGAGCGCCAGCGCCTGACCATCGCCCGGGCGATCCTTTCGGACGCGCCCGTCATCGTGCTCGACGAGGCCACCGCCTCCCTGGACCCGGACAACGAGGCCGCCGTGCAGCGCGCCCTGTCGCGCCTCGTGCGGGGGAGGACGGTCCTGGTCATCGCGCACCGGCTGCGGACCATCGCCGACGCCGATCAGATCCTCGTCCTCGACAGGGGACGCCTCGTCGAGCAGGGGCCCCACACGGCGCTCCTCGCCGAGGGCGGGCTCTACGCCCGGCTGTGGCGCGCCCAGTCGGGGGGCCGCGCCTCGTGAACGCCCGCCGCCCGCCGCGGCCGACGCCGGGAACGCCCGAGCGGCCCGCGGCCCGAGGCCCCGTCCACCGCGACGGACGCCGCCCAGCACTTCGCACCGAACGGTCACGAGGAGACGCCGCATGATCCGCCACCTTCACTCGCTCATCCCCGAACCGCGTCTGACCATGCGCCTCGGCGCGCTCACCGCGGCGCAGGCGGTCCTCCAAGGACTGCTGCTGGGCGCGCTCGCGCCGATCCTGGAGGCGCTCATGCGGTCCGAGCCGGACTTCGCCTCGGCGCGGCCGTGGCTGCTGGCCGCGGCCCTGGGGCTGGTGCTGTACGGCGTGCTCACCGTCATCGCGACGCCCATCGGCTTCACCGCCGCCTCGGAGGTCGCCGAGCAGCTCCGGGGGCGCGTCCTCCGCCACGCCATGACCCTCCCCAGCGGATGGTTCACCGCCGAGAACAAGGCGCGGCTGGCCCGCGCGCTCACCGCCGACGCGGGCAACATCGGCCAGCTCGCGGTGAGCACGGGCGGACCCGCGCTCACCGCGGTGCTCACGCCCGCGACCATCGTGCTGGTCACCGCGGCGGTCGACTGGCGCGTCGCCGCGCTCCTGGCGGCGACGATGGCGCTCGCCCTCCTCGCCCTCAAACGGGCCGGACGGGTCTCCTCCGAAGTGGAGATCGAACTCGAACACGCGGCGACGCGCATCGCGGGCCGGGCGATCGAGGCGGGGCAGGCGCAGCCCGTGCTGCGCGCCGCGGGCCTGGGCAGGTCGGGCACGCCGCTCATGCGCGAGGCGCTGGCGGAGCACCGCGACGTCTACCGCCGCGGCCTGCGCCGGGCCATGACCCCCGACCTGACCTACACGGCGGTCGTGCTTGCGGGGTTCGTCGCCGCCCTCGCCCTGTGCGCCGCGCTGTTCGCCGCCGGGCGGATCGACCCGCCCCAGACCATCGTCCTGCTCGTCCTCGCCGTCCGCTTCCTCGAACCGCTGAGCAACCTGATCGAGCTGATCGGCGCCCTGCACGCCATGGACAACGCCATCACGCGGGTGCAGGGGATACTGTCCGCCGAACCGCTCCCGGCGCCCTCGCGTCCGAGGCGGCCCCGCGCGACCGGCGACATCGGTTTCGCCGGGGTCTCCTTCACCTACCCCGGGTCCGAGAAGCCCGCGCTCACCGAAGTGGACTTCACGTGCCCCGCGGGCAGCACCACGGCGCTGATAGGGCCTTCGGGCTCGGGGAAGACCACCGTGACGCGGCTGCTGGCCCGCTTCTTCGACGTCACCGGCGGTTCGGTCACGGTCGGCGGCGTCGACGTGCGGGAGTTCGACCCCGCCCTCCTGATGGAGCGGATGGCCCTGGTCTTCCAGGACGTCTACCTGTTCGACGACACCATCGAGGCGAACCTCAGGCTCGCGCGCCCCGACGCCACGGCGCGCGAACTCGAAGAGGCGGCCGCGGCCGTGCGGCTCGACGAGGTCATCGAGCGGCTGCCGGACGGCTGGGGCAGCCGGATCGGCGAAGGGGGCTCGCGGCTGTCGGGCGGCGAGCGCCAGCGGGTCGCCATCGCCAGGGCGTTCCTCAAACGGTCGCCGATCGTCGTCATCGACGAGGCGGCGTCCGCGCTCGACCCGGAGAACGAGCGGGCCGTGGGCGACGCCGTGCGGCGCATCGCCGGCGACCCCGACAGGACGGTGATCGTCATCGCCCACCGGCTCGCGACCCTCGAAGCGGCCGACCAGGTCGTGTCGCTCGACCGCGGCCGCGTGGTGGAGCACGGCGACCCCGCGCGCCTCCGGCACGCCGGGGGCATGTACTCCAAGCTGTACGACCAGTACGCGGCGGCGGGCTCATGGCGCATCGCGGACGCCGAACGGCAGACACCGTCGCGTTGACCGCCCGGAAACGGCGGGGGAGGCAGCGCCCGGCCGGGCGCTGCCTCCCCCGCTCATTGGGGCGGCGGTCAGGTGTTGCTGCAACCCCACTTCTCCTGCGCCCTGATGAGGATCTGCATCGTCTGGGTCACCGTGCCGTCGGTGACGACGAGCTCGGCCGGGTAGTCCCCGTAGGCCAGCGGGGGCAGGTCGACGGAGATCCAGATGACCCCGACGCTCCTGTCGCCGTTGTCGCCGGGCGGGACCGACTCGGTCATGCTGACGACGGTGCCCTCGGGCAGGCCGTTCACCTCGGGGATGAGCGGCGCGTCCCAGGACCCGGAGACGAAGCCGACGAAGTAGCTCCAGTAGGGCCGTTCGGCGGGGATGCAGAGCCGCTGCTCGCCGTCGGCCAGCTCCCAGGTCGCCTCGGCGGCGGGTGCGGTGGACTGGCCGACCGCCGAGGCCGACGCCGCGAACATCGCGCTCATCGCCAGCCCGACCACTACGGCGAGTACCAACCTGAAGGGACGAGAGACCGATCTCATTGTGAGCGTCCTCCGTAACTCGGTATCGGGAGTGGCCTCCCCGTCAGGGCTGATACCGCTCGCCAACTGAGGCCTCGTGACAATCACGCTACAAGAAAGCGGGGGCGGAATCAATTGGTTGACGCTTCAAATATTTGAAGTTCATGGATATATTCGCTCGGGGCGACGCCCGCGGCCCCGCACCCGCCAGGACGCCCGGGGGCCATGCCCTCCAAGGCGTCCGGGAGATCGTGCCCGCCAGGGCGCCCGGGGGGCCTCCGCAGCGCTCCTCCTCGCCTTCCTTCGAGTAGAACACTGTTCTACAATTGGCGGCAGCCGACAGAAAGCCGGACACATGACCGCTCCCGCCGCCACCGCGCCCGCCACCCGGCCGCAGATCCGCCTCGTGCTGAGCGCGGTCTTCCTCGCCTTCCTCGCCCAGATGACCCTCAACCCGATCATCGCGCCCCTCTCCCGCGAGGTCGGGCTCGCCGAATGGCAGGTCGGCCTGACGATCAGCGCCGCCGCGATCATGGTCGTCACCACCAGCCAGTTCTGGGGCCGCCGCTCGCAGTCGCTGGGCCGCAAACCGGTCCTCGCCGCCGCCTTCGCCCTCGCGACGGCCGCCACGGCGCTCTTCGCCCTCGTCTCCTGGCTCGGCATGGCCGGCGCCCTCACCGGGACGCTCCTCTTCGGACTGTTCCTGCTGCTGCGCGGCGTCGGCTTCGGCGCCGCGATCGCCGCCGTGCCGCCCACCGCCCAGGCCTACATCGCCGACGTCACCCCCGACGAGACCGCGCGCGTCAAGGGCATGGCCGGCGTCGGCGCCGTCCAGGGCATCGCCATGGTCGGCGGCTCCGTCCTCGGCGGCGCCCTGTCCGTCTTTGGGCTCATCACGCCGCTCCTCGCCGTGCCGGCCCTCCTGGCCGCCGGGCTCGCCTTCATCGCCCTGCGGCTGCGCCGCGAACCGCGCCACGAACTCGTCGCCGCGCCCGCCCGCGTCAGCCCCCTCGACCCCCGCGTGTGGCCCTTCCTCCTGGCCGGGTTCGGCATGTTCACCGCGCTCGGATTCATCCAGGTCGTCACCGGCTTCCTCGTCCAGGACCGGCTCGGACTCGACGCCGAGGCCACCGGCCTGGTCACCGGCGGCGCGCTCCTGGCCGCCGGACTGGGCATGGTCGCGGCCCAAGGCGTCGTCGTCCCCCGCAGCGGCTGGCCCCCGCGCACCCTCCTGCGGGCCGGGAGCCTGGTCGCCCTCGCGGGCTTCGCGCTCCTCATCCCCGATCTCGGAGCGGCCCCGCTCATCGGCGCCGTCATGCTCATCGGCCTCGGCCTCGGCACCGCGATGCCCGGCTACACCGCCGGACCCACGCTGCTCGTGGACCGGCGCGAGCAGGGCGGACTCGCCGGACTCATCGGCGCGACCAACGGCCTCACGTTCGTGATCGCCCCGACCGCCGGCACCGCGCTCTACACCGCGCGCCCGGTCCTGCCCCTCGCCGTCGCCGCGGCGATCATCGCGATCGTCGCCGTCTTCCTCCACCTGCATCCACGGTTCCGAGCCGGACCCGCACCGGCCCCCTGATGCCTCACCGGTCCGCCGCCGCGAACCGCTCCAGTCCCGCCAGGACGGTGTCGACGACGAAGCGGTAGTACTCCCCGGCGGCGTCCGCCCCCGACCCGGAGGCGACGTCGTCGATCACCGCGGTGAGCACCCGCATCCCCGGGCTGCCCGCGCCGATCCGCTCGAAGTCGCGCGCGATCCGGGCGTGGTCCCTGGCCCCGTCCTCGGCGTGCACCAGGCGCTCGTCGGCGGCGGCGACCGTGAGCACGGCGCTGTTGAGGATCGCCGCGTACGCCATGCCCGTCCGCTCGCCGAAGCCCGCGCGCTGGAGCGCGGCGATGCCGTCGTCGACCGTGGGCGCCAGATGCTCGAACGTCGGGCCGTGCATCACCAGCCACATCGCGACGCCCGGGTAGGCCGCGAGCCTCGCGCGGGCGGGGAAGAGCAGCGCCCGGAACCAGTCCTGCCATTCCAGCTCCGGATCGGGTCGCTCCATCCCGGCGGTCACCCGCCCGGCGACCCTGCGGCACAGCTCGTCCTTGCCGCCGACGTGGTGGTAGATCACCGAAGGCACCACGTCCAGCCGCTTCGCCAGGTCGCGGAGCGACCAGGTGTGGAGGCCGCGCCCTTCGGTCAGCGCCATCGCCGCGTCGACGATGCGCTCGGCGGTCAGGCCGGCGCGGCTGGCGGTGCTCTTCGGTCCCTCGTTCAACGCCGCTCCTCACGATGGTCGGTCGGCACTGATGGTCGCCTACCGACTCGCCCGGCCCGAGCCCGGGGCCGCCCGCGCCGGGCGCCGCGCGGCCCGGGACTCAGCGGGCGTCGCGCTTGGCCTGGCGGCGCGCGCCCTTGGCCATGCTGGAGGCGCGGCGCCTCCGCACTGCGGGCGCGGGGGTCTCGGCCCGGGGCGCGGCGGCCGGCCGGGACCGCCGCTGCGGCCCCCGGGACCGGGGCGGCGCGGTGTTCCTCGCCTCGCGGGCGGCGGCGACGCGGCGGTCCTTGAGCTCGGTGGCGCTGCGGCGGGCCGCCTGCGCCAAGGACCTGCTCACCCTGGCGAGCGCGTCCTCGAACACCTCGGCCTTCTGCGCGTTGCGCAGGTTCTTCGGCCGGGCCTTGCCGCGGCCACCGTACTGGACGACCTTCGCGCCGCCCTCGCGGCGGTAGAGGCCGGTGTACTTGTTCCGGGCGCGCCGCACCCGGTCGTGCAGGTGCGCCAGCGCGTCCTCGTCGAGGCCGGCCAGGCGTTCCCGCTCGGTCTCGCGGACCAGCGCCAGCTCGTTTTCGGTGAGCGAGTTGAGCAGTGCTTTCATAGGTGAGCGCCCCCGTTGCGGTGTGTCGGCCGGACCGGACGAGGTGAGGCCGTTTCACGGGCATCGTAAACGCCGATCGGGCCCCGCCCCGCCGCTTTCCCGGATTCGCCGGGCGGTCAGCGCGACCGCGTGAGGCGGTACCACCGCGGGGCGGTCCGGTTCATCGGCCACCCGAGCCCCTCGGTCGGCGCCGGAGCCGTCGAACGCAGATCCCAGCCCGCCAGGGCCTCCCGCACCTCCGCCTCGTCGACCCCGCCGATGGTCGAGCGCCCGGCCCAGCGGGCGCCCCCGGCCGTGCTCTTCGCGGTCGAGCATCCGGCCGACGCTCTCGGCGGCGGCCTCGGCGTACTGCTCCCACGGGGTGATCCCCAGACGGTAGTAGGCGGAGCAATGCACCTGTGACGCCTCCTCCGGCTCTCGCCCGCGGCGGACCGGCGGGGGCGCCGACCCCCTGCCCCGCAACGCGGTGGGGCCATCGTCTCAAGGCGTCATCGCCGCGCCGCGGAGGGCCGGGCGATGCGTTCCCCGAGCCACTCGAGGGCGCTCTCGGCGTGGTCGAGGACCGACACGTGGCCGTCGTCGGGGTACATCCGCAGCTCGGCCGACGGGCAGTGCTCGGCCAGCCAGCGGCCGTGCGAGGCGGGCACGACGATGTCGCGCTCGCCGTGGAGCAGCAGCAGTGGCACGGCGATGTCGGCCGGATCGAACCCCCACGGCGCCACGTAGGCCAGATCGTCGTCGACCAGCCCGTCCAGGCCCTTGAGCACGCCCAGGCCGGCGACCTTGGACAGCCAGGACCACTTGCCTTCGAGCGCCTCGTGGTCGTCCGAGGTGAACATCGCCGGGTCGTATTCGGCGCCCGAGGCGTGCTCCTCTTTGGCCGCCCGGCCCGAGAGCGCGGCCTTCAGCCCGGCGACGCCGCCGGTCCACATGCCCGTGAACCAGTCGATCTCCTCGGTGCGGTGCGGGGCCAGGCCGGACACGTTGACCGCGGCGACGACGCGATCGCCGAGCAGCGCCGCCCCGGCCAGGCAGTGGGAGCCGCCGCCGGAGTAGCCCATGACGGCGAACCGGCCGATGCCCAGGTGGTCGGCGACGCGGGCGGCGTCGGCGGCAGCCGAGGCCACGTCGCGGCCCGAGCGCGAGGTCGAACCGCCGTAACCGGGCCGGTCGTAGGAGACCCAGCGCAGCCCGAGCCGGTCGGCCGCGTCGAACAGCGGCTCCGGCGGCGTGCCGAGGTTCGGGGTGCCGTGGTGCCAGATGACGGGGAAACCGTCGCCGCCGGTGTCGTAGACGTGCAGTCGCCCGCCGTCGCTCAGCGCCAGGTCGGTCTCGTTCACCATGCCCAGAGCCTAGCCGCAGGGGTCGGCGGCGCGCGCCGTTCGCCGCGGGGCGGTCATTCGGGGACGACGAGGTGGAGGCGGCGGTCGGCCAGCCCGATGGACACCTGCTGTCCCCAGGTGACGGTGAGGCGGTCGGACTCGACGCCGTCGGCGAAGACCACGAGCTGCTCGCTCTCGCAGACCAGCCGCAGCCGCTCGCCCTCCTGCAGGGCGCCGGAGGTCAGCGTGGCGCCGGTCGCGGGGGAGGGCCACGCCTCCCGGACGAACCACGACAGGGACGGCTCCTCCGGCGCGGGCGGCGGCGCGCTCCGGCCGCGTTCGCCGGCGATGGAGGCGATCCAGCCGGTGGCCCCGGTGCCCGTGCCGACCACCACGCCCGAGGACGACTGGCGCTCGTGCCGGCCGTCCGCGCCGGTGAGCCGGTAGCGCGCGGACTGGTGGGCGGCGTGGCCCGCGTACACCTCGTTGAGTCCGGCCAGCTCTTGGCCGTCGTCGAGCCGGGCGGCGACCATGCTCAGCCGCCGGACCGCGGCCGTCCGCCCGGCCGCCGCCGTGAGCGCGGCGGCGGCCGATTCGGGCCGGAAGCGGACCATCACGCCCAGGCCCCGGCCCGGTTCGGGGTCCACGCCGATCACCGGCTGGCCGTCGAGGTACTTCGCGAGGTTGGCGACCAGCCCGTCCTGGCCGACCGCGACGACCAGGTCCTCCGGGGCGAACAGGAAGTTGGGCAGGTCCGCCCGCTCCACCCGGCCCCGGCGCCAGTCGGCCGGGATCGTCGACTCCACAGTGGTGAGTGCCGCCTGGAGCGCCTCGTGCCGGGCGGCGATCTCGTCCAGGTCGCGGCCGCGCCGCCGCAGGAAGTGCTCGGCCGCGGCCCGGGTGCCGTGCCGGGCCAGCAGTTCGTCCAGTTCGCTGCGGCGGCTGACCACGACCGCCCTCGGCGCCAGGGTCGTCATCGCGAGCCCTCGGCGAGCCGGGCGAGCGTGCCGGTGAGGAGGTCGGGGGTGATGGTGAGCTGCCCGATCTCGGGCACTTGGCCCGCGAGCTCGCGCAGCGCCAGCGCCTGGAGCACCGCGGGCGGCAGGTCCCGGTAGGCGGCCAGGCGGGCGGTCTCGGCCTCGGCCTCGGCCGCGCCGACCGACCGCACCCGGTCGGCCTGGGCGGCGGCGAGCGCGCGGTCCTTCTCCGCCTGGCCCTGGGCGACGACCAGCTCCGCGGCCGCCGACAGCTCGGCCTTGCGGCGGTCGTTGGCGCCCTTCTGCTCGACCAGTTGCTGCTCGCGCCGGGCCAGCTCGATCTTGTTCTGGAGCTCGTTCTCCGCGATGGCCCGCTCCTGCTCGACGGCCTGGGCCCGCCGGGCGTAGGTGGCCTTGTCCGCGTCCTGCTGGACGGCCTCCCGGGTGGGCGTCTGCAGCGACCGCTCGAGCTCGGGCTCGGGCCGGATCGCCACGACCCGGGCGCTGACCACCTCGACGCCGATGTCGGTGAGGCGGGCCTCGTCCGACAGCGCCGCGGCGACCGTCTCGCGGACCTGGGCGATGGCGCTGGTGAGCGCGTCCGCCAGGGGCAGGCGGGTGAGCAGGTCCAGGGCGGGCTGCTGGGCCAGTTCGGTGAGGAGGGTGGCGATCTGGTCGAGCGGCCGGGCGCGGGCCCGGCCGCGGTAGGGGTCGACCGAGAAGTCCAGCCGGGTGGCGGCCAGCGCCGGGTCGGCGATCCGGTAGGTCACGGTGGCCTGGACGGTGACGTCGGCGAAGTCCGCGGTGCGGGCGTGGAAGAGCAGCGGCAGCTCCCGGTCGTCGACCGGCACCTCGGAGAGCACCGCGGTCAGCGGGCGGTACCAGAACGACTGCCCGGTGCCCTCCTTGGCGAGGCGGCCCTGCCGCTGGAACCGCACCCAGACGGTAGGGGTGCCGCGCAGGTGGCGCATGAACAGCAGTTTCGTGAGGTCGGCCATGAGGGGCCCTCCGTTCTCGTCACCATGACGATAACAGCCGTGATAAGTTATCGTCAAGGTGGTGATAATGAGTTATCCGGTGTTCGCGGTCACGGTCGACCTCGTGGTGCTCACGGTGCGGGAAGGCGAGCTGAACGTGCTGCTGGTGCAGCGCGGCTGCGAGCCCCACCTCGGGCGGTGGGCCCTGCCGGGCGGCTTCGTCCACGCCGACGAGGACCTCGCCGCCGCGGCGCGGCGCGAGCTGGCCGAGGAGACCGGCCTGTCCGGCCCCGGCGGGCACCTCGAGCAGCTCGCCAGCTACGGCGCGCCCGAACGCGACCCGCGCGGGCGGGTGGTCACGGTCGCCTACCTGGCCCTCCTGCCCGACCTGCCCGCGCCGAAGGCCGGGACGGACGCGGCGGCGGCCGCATGGCGCCCGGCGGGACGGCGCGGCCTCGCGTTCGACCACGACCGCATCCTCGCCGACGGCGTCGAGCGGGCCAGGTCCAAACTGGAGTACACCCCCCTCGCCGCGGCCTTCTGCCCGCCCGAGTTCACGATCGCCGCGCTGCGCACGGTCTACGAGGCGGTCTGGGGTGAGCCGATCGACCCGCGGAACTTCCACCGCAAGGCCACCACCGCACCGGGCTTCGTGACGCCCACCGGGCGGTCGACCGAGGGCGGGCCCGGCCGCCCCGCCAAGCTGTACCGGCGCGGGGACGCGGCCCTGCTGCACCCGCCGATCCTGCGCCGCAGGCCCGAAGGCTGAGCCTCCGCGCCCTTCAGCCCCGGGCGCGCTCCCCGCGCCGCCGCAGGGCCCGGACGGCGGAGCGCCCGCCGAGGGCCGTGCCGCCGAGCAGCACCGCCGCCGCCGCGGCCAGGAGCCATTTCGCCCCCGCCGTCTCCTCGCTCTTCGCGATCACCAGGGCCGCGGCCATGCCGAACACGGCGCAGAACAGGACCGCCGTGCCGCCCACCAGGCGCGGCAGCCCGCCCGCCCGGTTCCGCTCGGGCTGGCGGAGCCGGTCGAGCAGCCAGCCGAGCCCCGCCAGGACCGGCGTGCCGAGCAGGAACAGGACATAGCACATCAGGAGAAGTCCCAGCGTGATCAAACCGTCTCCTTCGGACGTGTTCCGGGGTCGAAGCCGCACCGCCGCGGCGCAACAGGAGGCTATCGCGGCCCCTAGTCCATGTTGTGGCCGCCGTTGACGGTCACCCGCTGGCCGGTGACGAAGCCCGCGGCCTCCGAGACGAGATAGGACACCGCCGCGGCCACGTCGGCGGGCCTCCCGATGCGGCCCATCGGGACCTCGGCGAGGTACCCCGAGAGGTCCTCGTCGGTGAGCACGCCGTGCCGCTCGACCGGCACCCAGCCCGGCGCCACCAGGTTCACGGTGATGCCGTCCCCGCCGAGCTCCCTGGCCCACGCCCGGGTCAGGCCCCACTGGGCCCCCTTCGCCGCGACGTACGGCGAGTGGCCGGGCAGCGCGCGCTCGAACATGTCCGAGCCGATCTGGACGACCCGCCCGCCGCCCGCGGCCCGCATGTCCTCCAGCACCGCGCGGAGCAGCAGCGTCGGGCTCTTGACGAAGAACTCCAGCTGGGCCAGGTGGTCGCTCCATTCGAGCCTGTCCACAGGGGTCTCCGGCTGCGGCCCGGTGGCGTTGGCCACCAGCACCTCGACCGGCCCCAAGGACGCCCGCACCCGTTCGGCCAGGTCCCGCACGGCGGCCTCGTCGGTGACGTCGGCGCCGAACGCCTCGGCGGTACCGCCCGCCGCGCGGATGTCGGCCACGACCTGCTCCGCCCGGGACCGCCCCGCGGCGTAGTTGACGGCGACCGCGAAGCCGTCGGCGGCGAGCCGCCGGGCGATGGCCGCTCCGAGGCCGCGGGACGCTCCCGAGACGAGTGCGACGGGCATGGGGTACCTCCAATGGGACGGTGTCGTGGGGCGCGGACGCGCCCGGCGAGCCTATACGCCTCCCGGCGGCCCGCGGCCCCGCCCGCCCGGCCCGCCGCGGGAGTGCGCCGGAACGGTCAGGAATCGAGAAGCACCGGGCCGCGGAACGCCATAGCGTTGTGGTCATGAACGGCGCCCGCCCCGCACCGCGAGGCGGGGGAGCGGGCGCCGCGCCGACACGACCGAAGGAAGCCGACATGAACGCCATTGCGACCGTCACCCTCGAAGTGCCCGACCCCGAGGCGGCCGACGCCTTCCACGCCGAGGCGTTCGGCCTGGACGGGCGGTTCCGCTCGCGCGCCTCGGACGCGCCGACCACCGGCTTCCGCGGGTTCACGCTCTCGCTGGTGGTGTCGCAGCCGAGCACTGTCGACAGCCTCCTGGGCACCGCCGTCGCGGCGGGGGCCGAGGTGGTCAAGCCCGCGGAGAAGAGCTTCTGGGGCTACGGCTGCTCCCTGCGCGACCCCGGCGGGGCGGTCTGGACGATCGCCTCCTCCTCCAAGAAGGACACCGGGCCGGCCACGCGGGAGATCGACCAGATCGTGCTCCTGCTGGGCCCCGAGGACGTCGCCGCGAGCAGGCGCTTCTACGCCGACCGGGGCCTGGCGGTGGCGAAGAGCTACGGCCGCAAGTACGTCGAGTTCGCCGCGGCCGAGGGCGAGATCAAGCTCGCGCTCAACGGGCGCCGCGCCCTCGCCAAGAACGCCGGAGTCCCGGCGGAGGGCACGGGCTCGCACCGGATCGTCATCGGCGGCGAGACCGGGTCCTTCACCGACCCCGACGGATTCGCATGGGAGGGCGTCGCGGCCTGACCGCCGCCGAACCGCCGCCGCGGCATTCATATACTTGACTGCATAAATTAATCGTTGCTATGATCCGTGCGAGCGGCCGTCCCGCTCGCGAGCGCCGTTCGCACGGGTCGCCGCCCGCGGGTCCGCCAGGCGGGCACCGCTCTGCCGTGCGCGAGTTGGGAGCGCTCCCTGGCGTCGATCCGATCCTCACGCCACCTCCCCGCCCCTAGACCGAAGGACCTCCCGATATGCAGACAGTCCGAAACCGGAAGCGACTGGCGGTCACCGTCGCGGCCGCCGCGGCGCTCGGCGCCGGCGCGCTGACGATCGCCTCGGCGAACCAGGCCCTCGCCGACACCGGCTGCGAGGTCGACTACCAGGTCATCAGCGAGTGGGGCGGCGGCTTCCAGGCGAACGTCGCCATCACCGCCGACGAGCCCATCGACGGCTGGGAGGTGCGCTGGGACTTCCCCTCGGGCACCACGGTCGGCAGCGCCTGGAACGTCGACTGGAGCCAGAGCGGGACCGCCTTCAGCGGCACCGACGTGGGCTGGAACGCCGTCATCGAATCGGGGCAGACCCGCGAGGTCTTCGGGTTCATCGGCTCCGGCAGCGCCGCCGCGCCGGGGTCGATCGCCGTCAACGGCGACCTGTGCGAGGGGCAGTCCGAGCCGACCGACCCGCCGACCGACCCCACCGGCCCGCCGACCGACCCCGAGCCCCCCGGCGAGCCGATCGCCGTCATGCCCCTGGGCGACTCCATCACCGGCAGCCCCGGCTGCTGGCGCGGCGGCCTGTGGTCGCTGCTGGACGAGGCCGGCCACGACGTCGACTTCGTCGGCTCCCTCTCCCAGTCCTGCGCCCCGACCGGCTCCGACCCCGACCACGAAGGGCACGGCGGATTCCTCGTCACCCAGTCGGTCGCGAACGGCGACACGCGGGCGTGGCTGGAGGCGAACACCCCCGACGTGCTGCTGATGCACTTCGGCACCAACGACGTCTGGTCGGCGATCCCGCCGGCGCAGATCCTCGACGCCTACACCGCGATCGTGGAGGACCTGCGCGAGCTCAACCCCGACGCGATCATCCTGGTCGCCCAGATCATCCCGCTGCACCCCGACGCGTCCTTCGGCTGCACCGACTGCCCGCAGCGCGCGATCGACCTCAACGCCGAGATCCCCGGCTGGGCCGCGGCGCTGTCGACCGCGCAGTCGCCCATCCACGTGGTCGACCAGCACACCGGATTCGACCCCGCGGTCGACACCTACGACGGCGTCCACCCCGACGAGGACGGCAACGTCAAGATCGCCGCGAACTGGTTCGCGGCCCTCGACGCGGTCCTCCCGCAGCCGTAGGCGACCCCGACCGGGACCCGCGCCGAGCGGGCGGCCACCGCTCCTTCCCGCCCGCTCGGCGCAGGCCCCCGACCGGCCCGCTCCCGGCGCCC
>DASTYG010000085.1:0-28701 GCA_035765105.1 Glycomyces sp. | reverse complement strand
GTGCCAGCCCCCCAGCGAATCAGCCTCGGCGCGGGCGGTGCCGAAGCATCTGCCGGGACTGGGCCGCGTTGACAAGTGTGAAGGCCCCGAGGCGCAGCCTCGGGGCCTTCACACGTCTTCGTGCCTTCAGACGACCTTCGGAATCGATCCCGTGTTCGTCAGGGCCTCGTTGAGCAGTGGCCCCACCTGCATGGTGAACTGGCCGAGCTCGTAGCCGAGCTGCTCGCGGTCGCAGCGGGACACGGCCAGCAGCGTCAGGCAGATCTGCGGGCCGACCGGCGCGGCGAGCAGGACGCCCTCGGCCATCTCGACGATGACCTGCTGGGCCGGTCCGTGGCTCATGGCCCGCCCGGCGCCCTCGCCCATGGACAGCAGGCCCGAGCCGATGCCCGCGAGCTGGTCGGCGCGCTCCTTGGGCAGGCCCGACGAGACCGCCAGCGGCAGGCCGTCGACGCTCACCAGGACCGCGTGCGAGAGCCCCGGGGTGCGGGCCACGAGCGAGCCGAGCAGCATGCTGAGCGAACGCTCGTAGACGCCGAGGTTCGCGGTCATCGGCTCGCCATCCTCTCAGCCTGACGGGCCGCCATCGTGGCGCGCGGGCCGCCGCGGGCCCGGCCCCACCCCTTGAAGTACCCGGAGGTGTTCTGCGCCAGCAGCTCGGCGTCGCGCTCGATCGGCTCGTCGAAGCGGCCGGGGCCCTCGGCGACCACCGAGCCGGGCACCAGGTTCGCCTGCGGCTTGCGCTTCGGCAGGCCGGAGGCCGTGGTGGTCTCCTCGGACTCGGGGGCCTCGGTGACGTGGCGGGCGGTGCGCCAGCCGTCGTCGCCGGGCAGGCTCCAGCTCTCCGGTTCGGGCTCTTCGCTTTCGGGGCGTTTGAACCAGGCGCTCTTGGCCTGCCCGAAGATCAGGAGGCCGTCGTCGTCGCCGGCGAGGCCGGAGAAGTCCGAGAGGTCCTCGAACGTCTCCTCCTTGGGCTGCCACGGGTGGCGGCGGCCCTGCGGCTGCGGCGGCGCGGGAGGCACCTCGGCGGCCTGCGTGAACGCCGAGGGCTGGGGGACGTCGGCGGGCTGGGAGAGCTCGGCCGGCTCGGCGCGGCGGCGCCGGATGCTGCGGGTCGTGGTGCCCTCCTCGTCGAACTGCTCGGGGTCGGGGAGGACCTGCGTCGCTTCGAGATCGGGCTGGATGATCGAGTGGAGCTGCGAGGCCGGGTCCAGGGCGCGCAGGCTCTCGCGGTCCGGGAGGTCGCCGGGGAGCCGCACCGTCCGGTGGAGCTCGGACTGGGGGGCCTCCTCGGAGCGCCTCCTGCGCCTGCTCTCGGCCGGTTCGGGGTCGGGGGCCGCCAGGACCTCGAGTCGGGGCCGTTTGGCCTGCAGGAGGCCGATGAGGCCCTCCAGCGACCGGTCCCAGGCGGAGACGGCCTCGGCGGTGGCCGAGACGGACGGGGCCACGGACGGGTCGTCGCCGCCCCCGATCTCCCGTATGGCCTCGGTCAGGGCTCCGGCCATGGCCGCGACCTGGCCGGGGTCGGCCACGGTCGCGAGGTCGGCGGCGAGCTCCTCGGTCGAGATCGACTGGAGCGCACCGGGCTGGGGGAGCCGGGTGAGTATGGCGACGGCGCTGGCCTCGCTGGGGTCGTCCCAGGCGGCGAGGGCCGCGGGGAAGACCGCGCGCAGGAGGCAGGTGAGGGCTTCGGCGGCGTCGTGCCGGGCTCGGGAGGCCGCCGAGACGGTGTCGAGTATGGGGCGCAGGGAGGCGATCTCGCTGCGCGGGGCGAAGGGCTGGTTGCATTGGATCTCGCCGGTGGCGAGGCCGCGGGCGAGGGCGATCGCGTCGTCGAGGGCGTCCTTGGAGCGGGAGGCGGGGCTGGAGGCCCGCAGGACGAGGTGGCCTGCGGCGGCGGCGAACTCGGCGAGCTGGCCGGCGTCGCCGTCGACGGCGATGGAGATGGGCGTGCCGAGGGTCTGGCGGGCGAGCAGACCGGCGAATCGGACCCAGCCCCGGGGGTCGTCGCTGAAGGTGTCGGTGGCGAGCAGGCCGCCTCCGGCGACGACGAGGGCGACGGCGCACGTGGTGTCGCTGTGGCCCGAGGGAGGGCCGTCGGACTGGTGGTCCGTGGTGATGCCGCAGAAAACTTGCACCCGCAGAGCTCCTCTCGTGGGGCGCGTCCGAGCGGACGCCAACCCTGTGGCTTGGACTTTCGCCCGGCCCGTTTATAAGTCCGTTATAAGTTTTCCGCAGAATACTCCGAACCGCAAGCCGGAGGTGAGCGCGGGTCATCATCGGAATTGCGCGGATAACACGCAAATCCGTCACGGGACCGGACTATGGAATTGTGCCACTCCTTTGTGGAATTACTGAGCGCTTCCGGGGCGTGACCGGACCCGGCGGCGCGGGTCTATTCGTCGCCGCCGCGCCATTCCACGGCGCCGTTGATCTTGGCGATGACGCTGCGCCAGGCGATCGCCGCCTGCTCGGCGCCGGTCTTGCGGAGCCGCCGCTTGGCGAGCATGCCGCGCATCCCGCCGTCGGCGATGACGCGGAGGGCCTCGTCGATGTCGTCCAGCGGGGAGCCGGGCGAGAGCGCGTTGAGGATCGACTGGTTCTTCAGCGCGTACCCGAGGTCGCGGCCGACCTCGGCGGCCTTGATGAGCAGTTCGGGCTCCCACGAGTCCTGGCCGCCGCGCAGATTCGCGGTCACCAGGTCCAATTCGTAAGTGTCGGCTTCATCACAGGAAACGGCATCGGCGGTAATGCGCTTCTGGAGATCGGCGTATTCCTCGATGACGGCGAGATCGTTGTCGTCTGATTCGCGCACATAGCGCACCAATGACTCCGGGTCGCGGAACAAGAGCAGTTTGCCCTTGCGCGTCAGGAAGAGCGGGACTTCCTCCGGGGTGATGTCGAGGACGTCGACCTCTTCCTCCTCGTCGAGGAAGTCGGCCTCGGAGGGCGCCTCGTTGTCCTCGTCCTCGGGGTTCTCGGCGATGTCGGGCTGCGCCTCGTCGCGCTCGCCGGCGCGCTCGGCGCCGTCCTCCCGCTCCTCGCCGCCGTCCTCCTCGTCGGACGCCGCGCCGGGCAGGGTGTCCGACATGCGGTAGGCGCGCAGCGTGTAGCCCGAGTCCTTGCCGAGGTGGATCTCCACCGGGTCGACGCCGGTCTCGTTCCAGAGCTTGTCGGTCTCGGCGCTCCGGGCCTTATCGTCGGATGCGGCTGCCATGTCGCGTTCCTCCCGTGGTCGTCAGCTGTGCAACAGCCTACGACCACAGGTCACCTGGTCCGCCACGCCCCCTATGTGAGCGGTCGCCGGGGCCCGCCGCACCCGGACCGGGCTTGAACGGCGGGGCGAGCGCGCTCCTGTCCCGTTGCGCCCGTAAAGATCTGCACATGGACGCCATACGGTGACGAAGCGGTGACCCGGAGGTCGCGGCCTGCGGGAGCGAGACGCCGATGCGGGCGCGGGGGCCGCTGTAACATCCGGACGGTCAGCACGGACCGCCAAGGAAAGCGAGAGCAATGACGCGCATTACGCCCGAGCAGCGCGAACAGCTCAAAGCGTTCGCCACCGGCGACATCGACCGCGCCCAGGCGCTCAGCGACGCGATGCCCGACGAGGACTGGAGCGGCTACCGCCTGCTGCACGCCGCCCTGTTCGCCGTCCTGCTCGACGACCACCTCCAAGGCGACGTCTCACCGCAGCGCATCGCCGACCTCGTGCAGCGCATCCGCCGCGACTACCAGGCGGCCGGCATCCCCTTCGACTCCTGGACCGTCGAAGGCGTCCTCCGGGCGACCGCCGGGGAGGAGTACCTCTTCGAACGCTTCACCAGTGAAGACGTCATCTCCACCCAGACGATCGTGGTCGGACGCCTGACGAGCTACGCCCCGGCCGCCTCGGCCGACATCGACGCCTACCTCGACGCCGCCGAAGCGCTCGTCGCCAAGTGGGACCAGGGGACCCCTTAGGGCGCGTCGCGAGGGCCCCGTGCACGATCCGTGTCGAATCCGTGCCGGTGCGTACGACGGTCGACTGGCCGGCCCGCCGAAGCGGCCGGTCGACGAACCCGATGCACTGGAGGACCCATGACCACCCCGTTCAAGCGACTCGGTCGAGCGGTCGCCGCCGCGGCGACCCCGCTCAAGCGCACGGCCGCTGTCGCCCTGGCCGTCATCGTCGGCGCGGTCGTCCTCGCCGCCGGCGGCCCCGCCGCCGCGGACGAGATCACCGTCGCCCCCAGCGACGAGATCACCGCCAGCGCGGGCACGCCCGACAACACCACCTTCCACGTCTACCGCAACGGCGCGCCGTTCGCCTCGGTGATGTGGAACGACTACGCCGACGACGACCACGGCCGCGACCTCGACGACTTCCACATCTGCGACACGGGCGCGGACGGGCTCGCGCCGTACTTCCAGGCCGTCTACGGCGGCGAGGTCTACTCGGAGCGGATCGACGGCGGCAAGGGCAACTGCGAAGTCCAAGGAGTGGGGAACGTCAGCCCCGTGGGGTCACATGTCGACTTCCGCGTCTGCGTCATGAACGGTCAGAACGTCATCGGCTGCGCACCGTGGATACGGGTCTACGAGTGACCTGACCGCGGCCTCGGCCGACGATCACCGGTCGGCGAGGGCCGCGGCCCTCGCCGACCGGGGCGATGGCCCGCGTCGTGACGGGCACCCGTCACGACGCGGGCGCTCAGTACCCGCCTCCGGCCGCCGCGGCCATCCCCGCGGGGTGCCACACGGTCTTGTACTCCACCCAGCGGCGCACCAGGTCGAGCGAGGACGCCGCCCGCCCCGGGCGGCGCACCACCTTGAGCGTCCCGGCCGCCTCGGCCTCCAGCGCCGCCGCGAGCGACGCGTCCTCCACGCCGCCGAGGTCGAGGCCGTTGACGTCCGCGTGGGCCGCCAGGTGCGGCGCGATCTCGGCGACCTTCCCGCTCAGCACGTTCACCACCCCGCCGGGCAGGTCCGAGGTCGCCAGGACCTCCGCGAAACTCAACGCGGGCAGCGGCTTCGCCTCGCTGGCGACGACCACGACCGCATTGCCCGTCGCGATCGCCGGGGCGATGGCGTCCACCAGCCCGAGCAAGGGGTCGTCCTGCGGCGCGACCGCCGCGACGACGCCGAGCGGCTCGGGCTTGGTGTGGTTGAAGAACGGCCCCGCCACCGGGTTCGCCCCGCCCAGGACCGAGGCGACCTTGTCCGTCCAGCCCGCGTAGTGCACGAGCCGGTCGATCGCCTCCTCCACGGCGCCGAGCGCCGCGTGCGGCTCCGCGCCCGTAGCCTCCGACAGCTCCGCCGCGAACTGCCCCGCCCGGCCCTCGAGCATCTCGGCGGCCCGGTACAGGATCTGCCCCCGCAGGTACGCCGTCTGCCCGGCCCACGGCCGGTGGGCCTTGCGGGCGGCGGCCACCGCGTCGCGGGCGTCCTTGCGGCTCGCCAAGGCCGCGTTCGCCAGCTCGGCGCCGTCCGGAGTGGTCACCGGGTAGCTCCTTCCCGATTCCGAACGCGGGAACTTCCCGCCCACGTACAGCTTGTACGTCTTCTTCACGCGCAGACGCGCGGGAGCGGGGCTCGCGTTCGCCGCAGTGCCTTTCGCGACCGTGCCCCCGGCCTCGTCCCCGACCGTGCTCACGGTCTTGCTCTTCGCGGGCCGGACGCGTTCGACCGCCTTGCCGCGCTTGGACTTGCCCTGACCGGGCTTGCTCTGCTCAGACATCGAGGTAGGCCTCCAGCCCCTGGCGGCCGCCCTCGCGGCCGTAACCGGACTCCTTCACGCCGCCGAACGGGCTCGCGGCGTCGAACTGGTTGAACGTGTTGGCCCACACCACGCCCGCGCGCAGCCGCTCGGCCGTCCACAGGATCTTCGAGCCCTTCTCGGTCCACACCCCGGCCGACAGCCCGTACGGGGTGTTGTTGGCCTTCGCGACCGCCTCGTCGGGCGTGCGGAACGTCAGCACCGACAGCACCGGCCCGAAGATCTCCTCCCGGGCGATCCGCATCGACTGCTGCACGCCGGTGAACACCGTGGGCCGGAACCAGAAGCCCCGGTCCGGCAGCGCGCACTCCGGCTGCCACACCTCGGCGCCCTCCGACTCGCCGGTCTCGGCGAGCGCGGCGATGCGCTCCAGCTGCTCGGCCGAGTTGATCGCGCCGATGTCGGTGTTCTTGTCCAGCGGGTCGCCCACGCGCAGCGTCGCCACGCGCTCCTTGAGGCGCGCCAGCACCTCCTCGGCCACCGACTCCTGCACCAGCAGGCGCGAGCCCGCGCAGCACACGTGCCCCTGGTTGAAGAAGATGCCGTTGACGACGCCCTCGACGGCCTGGTCGAGGGGCGCGTCGTCGTAGACGATGTTGGCGGCCTTGCCGCCCAGCTCCAAGGTGAGCCGCTTTCCCGTCCCGGCCACGGCCTTCGCGATGGCGCGGCCCACCGCCGTCGAGCCGGTGAACGCGACCTTGTCCACCTCGGCGCGCACCAGCGCCTCGCCGGTGGCCCCCGCGCCCGGCAGGATGTTCACCACGCCCGGCGGCAGCTCGGCCTCCCGGCACAGCTCGGCGAACATGAGCGCCGTCAGCGGCGTGGTCTCGGCGGGCTTGAGCACCACCGTGTTGCCGCACGCGAGCGCGGGCGCGATCTTCCACGACAGCATGAGCAGCGGGAAGTTCCACGGGATGACCTGGGCGACGACGCCGAGCGGCCGCGGGTCCCGGCCGCCGGGGCCGGGCACCGCGTAGGCGAGCTTGTCGGCCCATCCGGCGTGGTAGAAGAAGTGCTGGGCCGCGGTCGGGACGTCGAAGTCGCGGGTCTCCTTGATCGGCTTGCCGTTGTCCATCGACTCGGCGACGGCGAACTCCCGCGCGCGCTCCTGGAGCAGCCGCGCGATGCGGAACAGGTACTTGCCGCGCTCGGCGCCGCTCATCGGGCCCCACGTGCGCTCGTGGGCGCGGCGGGCCGCCGCCACGGCCGCCCGCACGTCCGCCTCGCCCGCCTCGGCGACGGTGAACAGCGCCGACTCGTCGGAGGGGGCGACCGACTTGAACGTCGCGCCGTCGGCGGCGTCGACGAACTCCCCGTCGATGAACAGCCCGTAGTGCTCCCGGATCTCGGGCCGGACGGACTCCGGGGCCGGTGCGTACTCGAACATCGTCAATCCACCGTCACGTAGTCGGGACCGGAGTAGTGGCCGGTCGTGAGCTTCTGTCGCTGCATGAGCAGGTCGTTGAGCAGGCTGGAGGCGCCGAAGCGGAACCAGTGCGGCGAGAGCCAGTCGTCGCCGAGGACCTCGTTGACGCACACCAGGTACTTGATGGCGTCCTTGGTGGTGCGGATGCCGCCCGCGGGCTTGACGCCGACCTGGACGCCGGTCGCGGCGCGGAAGTCGCGCACGGCCTGCATCATCAGCAGCGTGACCGGCAGCGTGGCGTTCACGCCGACCTTGCCGGTGGAGGTCTTGATGAAGTCGGCGCCCGCGTGCATCGCCAGGTGCGAGGCGCGCCGGACGTTGTCGTAGGTGACCAGCTCGCCGGTCTCCAGGATGACCTTGAGGCGGGCCTCGCCGCAGGCGGCCTTGACGGCCTTGATCTCGGCGAAGACCCGTTCCAGGTCCCCGGCGAGGAAGGAGCCGCGGCCGATGACCATGTCGACCTCGTCGGCTCCGGCGGCCACCGCGGCCTCGGTGTCGGCGAGCCGGACCTCCAGCGGGACCTGGCCGGCCGGGAAGCCGGTCGCGACGGAGGCGACCTTCACGTCCGCGCCCTTGAGCGCCTCGGCCGCCACGGCGGCCATCGCCGGGTAGACGCAGACCGCCGCCACCGGCGGGGCGTCCCCGTCGGGCCGGACGGCCTTGGCGCACAGCGCCCGGACCTTCCCGGGCGTGTCCGCGCCTTCGAGCGTGGTGAGGTCGATCATGCCGATGGCGAGGTCGATCGCCCTGGCCTTCGACTCCTTCTTGACCGAGCGGGTGCCCAGCCCGGCGGCGCGCGCTTCGAGGCCGACGGCGTCCACGCCCGGCAGGGAGCGCACGAGCGAAGCGGCCTCGGCGCCGCTCAGAATAGATCCCATGACCCGATGATATCCGTCCTCGCGTTCAGCGTCGCCCCCGTGGTGCCGATCAGCTCACATTAGCTCGCGCCGTCGGCCGTTAAGGTTGGGAACCGTGGATGTACAGATCATCGAGCACCCGCTCGCCGCCGCCCGGCTGACCGCCATGCGCGACGAGCGGACCGACTCCCCGCGGTTCAGAGCCGCACTGCACGAGCTCACCAGCATGCTCGTCTACGAGGCGACCCGCGATGTCGCCGTCGCCGAGTACGGCATCGGCACCCCGGTCGCCGCGGCCACGGGCTACAAGCTGGCGAACCCGCCGGTGCTCGTGCCGGTGCTGCGCGCCGGGCTCGGCATGGCCGACGCGGCGCTCGCGATGATCCCCGACGCCTCGATGGGCTTCGTGGGCCTCGCCCGCGACGAGGAGACCCACGAGCCGTACGCCTACATGGAGTCCCTGCCCGACGACCTGTCCGGCCACCACGTGATCGTGCTCGACCCGATGGTCGCCACCGGCGGCTCGCTGCTGCGCTGCTGCGAGATGATCGCCTCGCGCGGGTGCGTCGACATCACGCTGGTGTGCGCGCTCGCCGCCCCCGACGGCATCGAGAAGCTGCGCGCCTCGGGCCTGAAGATGCGCATGACCACCGCCGCGGTCGACCCGGGCCTGAACGAGCAGGCCTACATCGTCCCGGGCCTGGGCGACGCGGGCGACCGCCAGTTCGGCGCCTACCGCCGCTTCTGACGCTCCGGGCCCCCGCCGCCCCGAAGCGACGCCGGGCGCACCCCGCGCCCGGCCCGTACCTCCGGTCATGCCGTCGGCACTTCGATGACGTTCACGCCGGGGAGGCTGCCGAAGTCGGCGCGGCGGTCGAGGGTCACCAGCGTCCGGTTGGTCGCCGCCGCGGTGGCGGCGATGATGAGGTCCACCTCGCCTCGCGGCGCGCCGGCGCCGCGGCAGTGGACCTGGAGGTCCGCGTGGTGCTCGGTCGTCGCGACCGTGTAGTGCTCCAGCGCGTACAGGCGCAGCGCCCGTTCGACCGCGGCCTCGCGACGCTCGCGTTTCGAGGGCGGGGCCAGCTTCACGCCGACCTTCAACTCGGTGAGCGTCACGGTCGCGATGGCGGCGTCGTCGTCGGGCCGCACCACCGCCTCGGGGGCGAGCTTGCCCCGTTCGAAGGCGATGAGGACGCCGGTGTCCAGGATCAGTCGTCGGACCACGGGTCCTCGATCACCGCGGGCCTGTTCATCTGCCGGTGCACGTCTTCGAGCACGTCGGCGAACTCCTCGTCCGGTTCGACCGCCGAGTAGGCCCCGATGATCGCGGCCCCGTTGGCCCGGTGCGGCGGCATGATGGTCGCGACGTGCTCCCCCCCGCGCATGACCTCGAACACCGCGCCGCGACTCGACTCGTCCAAGATCGCCGAGAACCGCCTCGCGGCCTCGGTGGCAGTAATGGCAGTCATATCTATCATATTATCTGATTTATCAGATTCGGTGAGCGATTCGCGGGAGCGACACGGTGCGCGGCGAAATCGAAAGGGCCGGAGCGGCATGCGCTCCGGCCCCCTCCGCGTCGTCGATCTCAGTGCGGGACTCCCAGGAGGCCCGCCACTTCGGCGCGCAGGGCCGCCAGGGAGGCGCGGGCCCGCTCCCTCGCCGCCTCCAGGCTCTCCCCGGCCTCCTCGCGGACCTCCAGGTACGCCTTCAGCTTCGGCTCGGTCCCGCTCGGGCGGGCCACCACCCTCGCGTTCGCCGTCGTGATGATCACGACGTCGGCCTCGGGCAGCAGGTCGGACCACTCGGTCACCGGCTCGTCCAGCAGCTCCGCCGGGCGGTGCGAGCGCAGGTGCTTCATGCACGCGTCGATCTCGCTCAGGTCCTCCACGCGCAGCGAGAGCTGGCCGGTCTCGTAGACCCCGAACTCCTCGGCCAGCTCGTCCAGCCGGTCCGCCAGCGTCGCGAGCTTCGCGGCCTGCCCCGCGGCGATCTCCGAGACCACCAGCGCCGCCGAGATGCCGTCCTTGTCGCGCAGGAACTCCGGCGCCACGCAGTACCCCAGCGCCTCCTCGAACGCGAACGCGAGGTCCGCGCCCGCCCGCGCGAGCCACTTGAAGCCCGTCAGCGTCTCCTGGTAGCCGAAGCCGCGGGCCGCGCACATGTCCTTCAGCTGCGTGGTCGAGACGATCGTCGTCGCGTACGTCCCGGCGTGCCCCTTGCGCATCCAGTGGTCGGCCAGCAGCACGCCGACCTCGTTGCCCGTCAGCTGGCGCCACCCGCCGTCGCCGGTCGGCACCGCCACCGAGCAGCGGTCCGCGTCCGGGTCCAGCGCGATCGCCACGTCCGCGCCCTCCTCGGCCGCGAGCGCCTTGAGCAGGTCGATCGCGCCGGGCTCCTCGGGGTTGGGGAAGGCCACGGTCGGGAAGTCGGGGTCCGGGTCGGCCTGCTCGGGCACCAGCGCCGGCGCCCCGAATCCGGCGCGCTCCATGGCCCGCGCCAGCGTCCGCCCGCCCACGCCGTGCATCGGCGTGGCGACCGCCGCGAGCCGCTTGGGGTCGTCGGGGTCGACCACCGAGCACACCGCGGCCAGGTACCGCTCGACGACGTCCTCGCCGAGGACCTCGCCCTCGTCGCCCAGCGGGATCGCCGAGAGCGGCCCCAGCGCCTCGATCGCCGCCTCGATCTCCAGGTCCGCCGGGGGCACGATCTGCGCCCCCGCGCCGAGCTCGCCGCCCAGCTCGTGTCCCAAGTAGACCTTGTAGCCGTTGTCCTGCGGCGGGTTGTGGCTCGCGGTCACCTGCACCGCCGCCGCGCCGTCGAGCCGCGTCACCGCGAACGCCGTCACCGGCGTCGGCAGCGGCCCCGGCATGAGCAGCGCCCGCCGCCCCGCGCCGGTGACCACGCGCGCGGTCTCGGCGGCGAACTCGCGGCTGCGGTGCCGCGCGTCGTAGCCGATGACGACCGGGCCGCTCGCGCCCTTGGCGTCGAGCCAGTTCGACAGTCCCGCGGCGGCGGCCCGGACCACGGCCCGGTTCATGCCGTTGGGGCCCGCCCGCAGCGGGCCCCGCAGCCCGGCCGTGCCGAAGCGCAGCCGGCCCGCGAAGCGGTCGGTCAGCTCGGCCTCGGACGCGGGGAGCGCGTCGAGCAGCCGGTAGAGCTCGTCGCGGTCGTCCTTGTCGGGGTCGTCGGTGATCCATGTCAGCGCCTTGGCGCGCAGTGCGTCGAGGCCGGACGCTTCTCGTGTCTGCGAGGACTCCATGCGGGAATCCTCGCACACCCGGTGCCCTCGGGGCGCCTGTTGCGCACGGTGTGGCATCAATCGGCCTGGAAGGACCGCAGCGCCTCGTCGTAGACCTGCTGTGATAGATCCCAGGCGCCTTCGGGCCCGGCGATGAACACCCCGTAGGCGGTCCCGTCGCCCGCGTCCACGATGGCCCAGACGGAGTGGCGCTCGGCCCCCGTCTCGATGTCGGTGCCGGTGTACTCCAGGACCGAGCCGCTCATGCCGCCGAACTCGACGGCTTCGAGCCGCACCTGCACGAGGTCGGTGGTGTCGTCGAGCCCGGTCTCGTAGAAGTCGCCGAGGTAGCCCTCGGGGTCGGCGGCGCCCCGCTCGGAGCCGGAGTAGAACCGCACCCACTGGGTGTCGTCCTCGGTGTTGTAGTACGTGACGAAGTCGTCCTGCGCCAGGCCCTCGCCCCAGTCCGAGGGGTAGGCGACGCTGAAGCCGTCGCCCTCGTGGGTCGCGGTCGCGAAGCCCGGCCCCTCGTCCTCCGCCTCGCCCTCGCCGCCCTCGTCGGCGGGGGCCTCGGACTCGGCGGGCGCCTCCTCGGTGGCCTGCCCGGGGTCCTCGGCCGCACTGCCGCCCCCGCCGCCGAACTGCCAGCGGTACACCGCGTATCCCAGGGCGAGGACGAGGACCAGGCACACTGCGGCGATCGCGAGTTTCTTTCCGACGCCGGGGGAGTCGGGGGCCTGCTCGGGCTCCGGCTCGCGGGCGCGCGGTCGCGCCCGCTCCGCCGGGGCGACCTCGTGGAACCCGCTGGTGGCGCCCCGCGCACTGGGCTCGGTGACGCGCGGCGCCGCCCCGCCCGAGGGCATGGCGCCGGTGTCCCCGGCGAGCGGCCCCGCCAGCAGCGCCGCGAGCTCGCCGCGCACCTGGGCGAGCGTGTACCGCTGCTGCGGCTCCTTGGCGAGCATCCCGCCCAGCAGCGGGGTGAGCGGCCCGGCCCCGCGCGGGCTCTCGGGCGGCTCCTGCACGACCGCGCGCATGGTCGAGACCGCGTCGCCGCGGTCGAACGGCGGGCGCCCCTCCACGGCCGCGTACAGGGTCACGCCGAGGCTGAAGACGTCGCTGGCCGACTCCGCTGGCTGCCCGATGGCCCGCTCGGGCGCGATGTAGTGGGCGCTGCCCAGGACCTTCCCCGGCGTGGTGCCGCCGGACATCTGGTTCAACTGGGCCGCACCGAAGTCCGAGAGGACGCAGCGCCCGTCCACGGAGATGAGGACGTTGCCGGGCTTGACGTCCCGGTGGATGATCCCCGCGTCGTGCGCGGCTTGGAGCGCTCCTACGAGTGCCAGGCCGATCTTCGCGGTGACGCGCGGCGGCAGCGGCCCGTCCTGGGTGAGGATGTCGGCCAGGCTGCGGGCCCGCAGCAGCTCCATGACGATCCACGGCAGCCCCGCGTGCTCGACGACGTCGAAGACGCGGATGACCGACGGGTGGGAGAGCCCGGCCGCGATCTGCGCCTCGCGCCTGGACCGGTCGATGAGCTGGACGCGCTCGTCCGGCGGCAGGTCCGGGGGCAGGAACACCTCCTTGAGCGCCACCTCGCGCCGCAGCACGGTGTCGTCGGCCCGCCACACCGAGCCGTTGCCGCCCTTGCCGACGAGGTCCACGAGCCGGTACCGGTCGCCGACCATGTCGCCGGGCCCGGCGTGGTTGCCCGCCGCGGCCGGGCTGTTGTAGCCGAAGGACGACTGCCCCTGGCGGCCGTAGTCGCCCTCGCCGCCGACGGCGAAGCTCTGCCCGTAGTTGCCGTAGCTGCCGCTGTCGCCGCCGTAGTGGTGCTGCCGGTGGGCCCGGGAATCGCCGTAGGGGCCCTGGTTGTAGGAGCTCGAGTCGGTGAAGCGGCCGCCGGGGGAGCGGCGGGGATCGTGCGAGACGGGGGGCGGCGACCCGTATGATCGGGTACCGGTGTCCTCCGGTATCCCGTGGGCGGCAGAGGAATCCATGAAACGCCGCTCCGGCGGCACGCGCCCGGAGCGGGGGTCCTCCCAGTCGCTGGGACCGCCGCGTCCGTAGTCTGCTGAATACGCCATTCGGCAACTCCTCGCGAGGGCTTCTCACTAGTTTGCCGTGTCGCCGCCACGCTTCGCCTCCCGGCCCCGCACCGTCCGCGAGAGCGGCACTCCCGCAGCGCCCCCCGAAGCACTAGGATCCGAGGCATGCAGCCGCCCACGCCAGGCCGCGGCGGAGTCGAGATCCGACCCGTGCACGGCCCCGAAGACCTCGCCGACGACCTGCCCGAACGGCTCGGAGCACCCGGATCGTTCCCGTACACCCGCGGCATCCACCCCACCATGTACACCTCCCGGCCCTGGACCATGCGCCAGTACGCCGGCTTCGCCACCGCCGCCGAGTCCAACCGGCGCTACCGCGACCTCCTCGCCCACGGCACCACCGGCCTGAGCGTCGCCTTCGACCTGCCCACGCAGATGGGCTACGACTCCGACGCCCCCGAGGCCGCCGGGGAGGTCGGCAAGGTCGGCGTCGCCATCGACTCCATCGACGACATGCGGACCCTGTTCGACGGCATCCCCCTCGACGAGGTCTCCACCTCGATGACCATCAACGCCCCCGCCGCGGTCCTGCTGCTGCTCTACCAGCTCGTCGCCGAGGAGCAGGGCGCCGACCCCGCAGGGCTGCGCGGCACGATCCAGAACGACATCCTCAAGGAGTACATCGCGCGCGGCACCTACATCTTCCCGCCCGCGCCCAGCCTCCGCCTGGTCAGCGACACCTTCGCGTACTGCGCCGCCGAACTGCCGCGCTGGAACACCATCTCGATCTCCGGCTACCACATGGCCGAGGCCGGGGCCACCGCCGCGCAGGAGCTCGCGTTCACCCTCGCCGACGGCATCGAGTACGTCGACACCGCCCTGGCGGCCGGGCTCGACGTCGACGCGTTCGCGCCGCGCCTGTCGTTCTTCTTCGTGGCCCGCTCCACCCTCCTCACCGAGGTCGCCAAGTTCCGCGCCGCCCGCCGCCTGTGGGCCCGCATCATGCGCGACCGCTTCGGCGCGGAGGACCCGCGCTCGCTCAAGCTCCGCTTCCACACCCAGACCGCGGGCGTCGAGCTCACCGCCCAGCAGCCCGAGGTCAACATGGCCCGCGTGACCGTCCAGGCGCTCGCCGCCGTCATGGGCGGCACCCAGTCGCTGCACACCAACGCCTACGACGAGGCCATCGCCCTGCCCACCGACACCTCCGCGCGCCTGGCGCTGCGCACCCAGCAGGTCATCGCCGCCGAGACCGACCTGTGCGAGACCGTCGACCCCTTCGCGGGCTCCTACGCCGTCGAGTCGCTCACCGACGCCATCGAGGCCGAGGCCGAGGGCCTCATCGACGCCGTGTTCGCGCACGGCTCGGCGACGGCCGCGATCGAGGCCGGCTTCCAGAAGGCCGAGATCGAGCGCAGCGCCTACGAGACGGCCAAGCGCATCGACTCCGGCGCGCAGCTCGTGGTCGGCGTCAACGCCCACACCGGGGGCGGCGAGGACGCCCCCTACGAGCCGCTCAGGGTCGACCCCGCGATCGAGGCCGCCCAGGTCGAGCGGCTCCGCGAGCGCCGCGCAGGGCGCGACGGCGCGGCCGTGGCCGCCGCCCTGGAGGCCCTGCGCGCGGCCGCCGCCGGGACGGACAACGTCCTCTACCCGCTCAAGACCGCGCTCGCCGCGGGCGCCACCGTGGGTGAGGTGTGCGGAACCCTGGTGGGGGAATGGGGCCGATACACCCCCGCCGACAGTTTGTAATCCCATTGTCACCGAATGGCGAAAGCGCACAATCTGTCTGATGCGGCGATAGCCCGCAAGGGAAATACTGGTCGCGGGCGCGCCGCAGGGGACAAGTGGCGCGCAACGGGTGATTGAAAAGTCGGATCAGGGCCGTAACTTTTGGCGCCGGTAAGCGTTATGCACCACAACGGCGTCCTCGGACGTACGGTCAGCGTCTGTGGCGCCACCATGTGCGCAGTCGTCGATCACGCTGAGTGCCAATATGTTTCGATTTCGCGGCGGGTGTTGTGCCTTGCCGGAGCGGATCGGTGCGGCGATGTCGCTCAACCCGGCGTGCGCCGCGACGGAGAGCGATCGGGTTTAAGCTTGCCCAATCGGCCTCCTTTGGCGCTGATTCACTGATGCGAATTGAGAGGCGCGGAGAAATGTACACGCTCACTGCGGAGAATGTCGTCGAAATGGGAACAGCCACCAAATCCAATGAGGCCCACCTGTCCGGTGCGAAGGCGCCCGAGCCCCGCCTCCTGGTACCCGCTGCGCTGCCCGCTCTCGGCGCGTCACATGGTCCCACCGCATCGGAGCCCGCTGCCATGTCCACCTCGCTGCCCGAGTTCCTCGACGCCTGGCTGCAGGCCCACTTCGAGGACCTCGTGGCCGACCGCCGCCACATCCACGCGAACCCGCGCCTGTCCCGCCACGAGCAGGACACCGCGGCCCACGTCGCCTCCCGGCTCGCCGCCGCCGGCCTCGAACCGCGGCTCATCCCGGACGGCACCGGTCTGACCTGCGACATCGGCGAGGGCGACCGGGTCATCGCCATCCGCGCCGACATGGACGCCCTGCCCATCCAGGACCCCAAGGACGTCCCCTACCGCTCCACCGTCGACGGGGTGTGCCACGCCTGCGGCCACGACGCCCACACCGCGATCCTCATCGGCCTCGGCCACGTCCTGGCCGAGCTCGCGGCCCGCGGCGACCTGCCCGGCCGGTTCCGGCTGGTCTTCCAGCCCTCCGAGGAGCAGTTCCCCTCCGGCGCGCCCACCATGATCAAGCACGGCGCGCTCACCGACGTCGCCGCGATCTTCGCCCTGCACTGCGACCCGCAGTTCACCGCCGGGCAGATCGGTGTGCGCACCGGCCCCCTCACCGCCGCCTGCGACGTCATGGAGATCCGCATGCTCGGACGCGGCGGCCACACCTCCCGGCCGCACCTGACCACCGACCTCATCAACGCGATGGGCCGCGTCATCGTCGACATGCCCTCCCTGGTCGCCCGCCGCATCGACCCGCGGCAGGCCGTCGCCATCGTCTTCGGCTCGGTCCAGGCCGGCTCGGCCGCCAACGCGATCCCGCAGGAGGCCGTCGCCCAGGCGACCATCCGCATGCAGGGCAACGACGCCTGGCAGGCGATCCCCGACCTCGTCCAGGAGGTCACCCGCTCGGTCGCCCGCTCGGCGGGCGTCGAATGCGAGATCGACTACCGCCGGGGCGTCCCGCCCGTCGTCAACGACCGGCACGCCTCGGCCATGTTCGCCGGGGCCGCCGCCGCGGCCCTCGGCGACCAGTCCGTGGCCGAGGCCCCCATGTCCATGGGCGGCGAGGACTTCGCCTACTACCTCGAGCAGGTCCCCGGCGCGATGGCCCGCCTCGGCGTCGGCCGCCCCGGCTTCCCCTGCGACATCCACCAGGGCAACTTCGACATCGACGAGACCGCGCTCGCCCACGGCGTGCGCCTGATGACCCACACCGCGCTCGCCGCGGCCGCCAGCCCGGCGTTCTGAGCCCCGGTTCCGGACCCGACGGGACTACGACGGCGGGGGTGGCGCGGCCGCGCCTCCCCCGCCGTCACCGCGCTCAATCCGCGGTCGGGCGCTTGCGCAGCGCCTCCACGTAGTCCTGCGGCGCGCCCGCGGCCTCCGCGGCGCGCACGATCTCGTCCAGGTACCACTGGCTCGGCAGCCCGCCCTCGAAGCCCTCGTAGACGTACAGCCACACCTGGCGGTTCGCCTCCAGCGTCGCGGCCTGCGAGTTCATCTTGAGGTACAGCCCCGAGTTGAAGCCCTCCAGCTCGTCCAGGGCGGCGCGGTCGGCCGGGTCCAGGTCGTACAGCGCGACGAACACGCGCTCGCCCGGCGCTTCGACGACCGTGGCGACCGCCGACTCCCATCCCAGGTCGGCGCCGGCGAACGTCAGCCGCCAGCCTTCGAGCCAGCCCGTCCCGACCAGCGGGGATCGCGGGCACGTCGCCCGCATGCGGGCGGGGTCTAGATTCGAGCCATACGCGGCATAGAGATGCACGCCTCGAAGATACCCTGGAACCAGCCCGGACAGCAGCATCCCCGACACCGAAAGGCGCAACAGTGGCACGAGTAGCGATCATCGGCGGCGGCCCGGCCGGATACGAGGCCGCCCTCGTGGCGGCCCAGCTCGGCGCCGACGTCACGCTCATCGAGGAGACCGGGGCCGGGGGCGCCTGCGTGCTCTCCGACTGCGTGCCCTCGAAGACCTTCATCGCGGCCTCGAACGTGCTCACCGAGATCCACGAGAGCACCCCGATGGGCGTCGGCGCCATCGACACCACCATCGACGCCAAGGCCGTCAACGGCCGCGTCAGGCGCCTGGCCACCCAGCAGTCCGCCGACATCGCCCAGAAGGTCGCCGCCGCCGGCGTCGACATCGTCTACGGCCGCGCCGCGCTCCGCCTCGACAACAGCCACAACTACGTGCACGAACTGCGCGTCACCCCGCTCGAAGGCGAGCCCTACGACACCGACTGCGACATCGTCCTCCTGTGCACCGGCGCCACGCCCCGCGACCTCGCCTCCGCGCCCCCCGACGGCGAGCGCATCCTCTCCTGGCGCCAGCTCTACGACCTCGACGAGCTCCCCGAGCACCTCATCGTCGTCGGCTCCGGCGTCACCGGCGCCGAGTTCGCCTCCGCCTACCTCGCCATGGGCTCGGCGGTCACCCTCATCTCCTCGCGGGACCGCGTCATGCCCCACGAGGACGCCGAGGCCGCCGAAGTCGTCGGCAAGGTCTTCGAGAAGCGCGGCATGGACATCCGGGGCCACTCCCGGGCCGCCGCGGCCCGCCGCACCGAGAACGGCGTCGAAGTCGAACTGGTCGACGGCACCGTCGTCGAGGGCAGCCACGTCCTCATATGCGTCGGCTCCGTCCCCAACTCCGGCGACCTCGGCCTCCGGGAGTACGGGGTGGAGGTCGACGAGCGCGGCTTCATCCCCGTCGACAAGGTCTCGCGCACCAACGTGCCCGGCGTCTACGCCGCGGGCGACGTCACCGGCGTCCACGCCCTCGCCTCCGTCGCCGCCATGCAGGGGCGCATCGCGATCTGGCACGCCCTCGGCGAGGCCGTCCGGCCCCTCAAGCTCGCCAACGTCGCCGCGAACGTCTTCACCGACCCCGAGCTGGCCTCGGTGGGCGTCAGCCAGTCCGACATCGACGCGGGCAAGGTCGACGGCCGGGCCGTGCTCCTGCCGCTCACCTCCAACCCGCGCGCCAAGATGGTCAACCGCACCGACGGGTTCGTGAAGCTGTTCGCCTGGAACTCCTCGGGGATCGTCGCGGGCGGTGTCGTGGTCGGCTCGCGCGCCTCCGAGCTCATCACCCCGATCGCGCTGGCCGTCGAGCAGCGCCTCACCGTCGAGCAGCTGGCCCGCACCCTGACGATCTACCCCTCGCTGTCGGGCTCGATCGCCGAGGCCGCCCGCCAGCTCATGGAGTACTGAGCGCGGCGGGGCCCGGTCCGCGCGCGGACCGGGCCCCGCCGTTGGCACTCAGGCGTCCCTGCGCCGCACCGACAGCCACGCCGCCGCCAGCGCCGCGGCCGTCCACAGCACCAGGATGCCGATGCCCGTCCAGGCCCCGTAGTCGCGGCCGAACTGCGGATCGCCCGGGAAGGTCAGGCGCATGATCACCATCCCCACCTGGTCGGGCAGGTACTGCGCCACCGGCTTGATCGCCGCGACGTTCCCCAGGCCCTGCGAGGACAGGAACAGGACCGGCAAGAGCACCGACAGCGCGATCACGGTGCTGCGCAGCAGCGCGGCCACCGCCGCGGTGAACACGCTCAGCAGCGTCAGGTGGATCCAGCCGCCCAGCAGCGCCTCGACGGTCGCCCACTCGCCCAGCGGCGAGCCGCGCTCCCCGAGCCGCCACTGCACGACGGCGAATGTCGCCAGCTCCACCGCCAGCGCCGCCGCCGCCGCGACCAGCCCCACCGCGAGCATCTTCGCCGCCAGGAACCGGCCCCGGGACGGCACCGCCGCCAGCGAGGCCCGGATCGTCCCCGTCGCGTACTCCGAGCCGACGCTCGCCACCGCGAACATGATGAGCGCCAACTGGCCGAGCAGCAGGCCGAAGAAGTTCGCGGCGAGCGGATCGGCCTCCTGCTCCAGGTCGGCGAAGCTCCCGGCGACCACGTAGCCCAGGCCGAGCGAGACGGCCGCGAACCCCGCGAGCGTCCACCACGTCGAGGGGAGCGAGCGGACCTTCACCCATTCGGCGGCGACCGCCGACCCCAGGGCGCTCACCGCTCCCCACCGCCCCGGAACTCCACCGCCGCGCCGGTCAGGCGCATGAACGCCTCCTCCAGCGTCGCACCGCTGCTCCCGGCAATGAAATCCTCAGTGGATACATCCGCCAGGAGGCGTCCCCGGCCGATCACCACCAGGTGCTCGGCCGTCAACGCCATCTCGGCCATCAGGTGACTGGAGACGAGCACCGTGCGGCCCTCGGCCGCAAGGCGTTTGACCAGGTTCCTGATCCAGATCACGCCCTCGGGGTCGAGCCCGTTCACCGGCTCGTCGAGGATGAGCGCCTCCGGATCGCCCAGCAGCGCCGCCGCCACGCCCAGGCGCTGCCGCATCCCCAGCGAGAACGTCCGCGCGGCCTTTCCCGCCACGCCCGCCAGGCCGGTCTCCTCCAGGACCGCGCCGACCCGCGACGCTGCGATGCCGTTCGCCTTCGCCAGCCACCGCAGGTGGGCGCGGGCGCTGCGGCCCGGGTGCAGCGCCCCGGCCTCCAGGAGCGCGCCCACGCGCGTCAGCGGGCGCTCCAGCTCGGCGTACGGGCGCCCGTCGATCAGCGCCGTGCCGCCCGTGGGCCGGTCCAGGCCCAGGATCATGCGGACGGTCGTGGACTTGCCCGCGCCGTTGGGCCCCAGGAAACCGGTCACGCGGCCCGGCCGGACCGCGAACGACAGGTCGTCCACCGCCGCCGAGCGGCCGTACCGCTTGGTCAGGTTCTTCACTTCGATCACACCGCAACCGTAGGAATCGCCGCCGCCCGCCGACAGTCCCCGAACGTCGCCGGACGGCGCGACGAAAGAGGACCCGTACGCTGGGCGCATGATCACCCTCCTGGTCTGGCTGGCGGTCGGCATCGCCCTGTGGCAGCTCTACCGGCGCACCGTGCGCGAGCGCGAGGCCGCCGTCGAGCGCGAGCGGCTCCGCATCGCCCGCGACATGCACGACCTCCTCGGCCGCCGGCTCGGCCTCGCCGCCGTCCAGGCCGGCGCGCTCGAAGTCGCCGCGGACGATGCCGAGACCCGGGCCTCGGCCCGCCGCCTCGGCGACGCCCTCCGGGACGCCGTCGACGACCTGCACGAGCTGGTCGGCGTGCTCCGGGACGCCTCGCCCGCCGCCGGACGGGACCTGACCGGCGTCGCCGCGCTCGTCGCCGACGCCGAACGGGCCGGGATGGCCGTGGAGCTGATCCAGCGGGGCACCCCGATCGCCCTGCCGCCCCTGGCCGACCGCGCCGCCTACGGGGTCGTCGAGGAAGGACTCGCCAACGCCGCCAAGCACGCCCCCGGCCTGCCGGTGCGCGTCGCGATCACCTGGGAGGACGACTCGCTGCTCGTCGGCGTCGCCAACCCCGCCCCCGGCCCCGGCGCCGCGCCCGCCGCCTCGGGCGGGTTCGGCCTGACCGGACTGGGCGAACGGGTCGCCGCGGCCGGGGGCCTGCTCGACCAGCGGACCGCGAACGGCCGCTTCGAGCTGAACGCCATGCTCCCGGCGGCCGCGCCGCGCCGCAGCCGCCGCGCGGCGGCGGTCGTGGCCGTCACGGCCGTGGTGCTGCTGGCGCTCCTCCCGCTCAGCGTGACCACCGGAGCCCAGCCGTGATCCGGGTCCTCGTCGCCGACGACGAACCGCTCATCGTCGAAGGCGTCCGCACCGTCCTCGAATCGGCCGGCGACATCACCGTGGCCGCGACCGCCCACAACGGCCGCGACGCGCTCGCCGCGGCCGAGGGCGTCGACGTGGCGCTGCTCGACCTCAACATGCCCGGTCTCGGCGGCCTCGACGTCCTCGAACGCCTCGGGACCGCCAGGGCTTTGGTCCTGACCTCGTTCGGCGACCAGGACAACGTGCTCGCGGCCGTGCAGGGCGGCGCGGCCGGGTTCCTGCTCAAGACCTGCGCGCCCGAGGAGCTCATCCGCGCCGTCCGCGCCGTCCACGAGGGCGAGGCGTATCTCTCCCCGGCCGTCGCCAGGCAGGTGCTGGGCCTGGTGCGGCCCGCCGCCGCGACGCGGCGCCGCGACGCCGTCGCCCGGGTCGCGCGCCTCGCGCCCCGGGAGCGCGAGGTCCTGGAGCGGCTCGCCGAAGGGCTGCCCAACAGCGAGATCGCGCGCCGCGCGCACATGAGCGAGGCCACCGTGAAGACCTACGTCAGCCGCATCCTCGCCAAGCTCGAATGCGAGAACCGCGTCCAGGCGGCCCTGCTCGCCCGCGACGCCGGACGCCCGTGAGCGCCGGTCACCAGCCGCCCGGGACCGGGGCCCCCTCGGTGTAGCCCGCCGCGGACTGGACGCCCACGGCCGCGCGCTCGTGGAACTCCGACAGGTTCGTCGCCCCCGCGTACGTCGCCGAGGAGCGGATGCCCGCCACGATCGAGTCGAGCAGGTCCTCCACGCCGGGCCGCTTGGGCTCCAAGTACATCCGGCCGCTGGAGATGCCCTCTTCGAACAGGGCCTTGCGGGCCTGGTCGAACGCCGAGTCGGTCGCGCTGCGCGCCTTGACCGCGCGCGCCGAGGCCATCCCGAAGCTCTCCTTGTAGGGCCTGCCGTCGGCGTCGTAGCGCAGGTCGCCGGGCGACTCGTGCGTCCCGGCGAACCAGGAGCCGATCATGACGTGCGAGGCGCCCGCGGCCAGCGCCAGCGCCACGTCCCGCGGGTGGCGCACGCCGCCGTCGGCCCACACGCGCCTGCCGAAGCGCCGCGCCGTCGCCGCGCACTCCAGCACCGCCGAGAACTGCGGGCGGCCCACGCCGGTCATCATCCTGGTGGTGCACATCGCGCCGGGGCCCACGCCCACCTTCACGATGTCGGCGCCCGCGTCGACCAGGTCCGTGGCGCCCTCGGCGGTGACCACGTTCCCGGCCGCGATCGGCACGTCCGGCGCGGCCTTGCGCGCCAGCTTGAGCGCGTCGAGCATCTTCTCCTGGTGGCCGTGTGCGGTGTCGACCACGATCAGGTCGGCCCCGGCCTCCACCAGCGCCCCGGCCTTGCCGGTGACGTCGCCGTTGATGCCCACGGCGACCGCGACGCGCAGGCGCCCGGCCGCGTCGGTGTTCGGCGTGTAGAGCGTGTTGCGCAGCGCCCCGGCCTTGGTCAGGACCCCGTGGAGGCGGCCGGTGTCGTCGAGGACGGGCGCGAGCTTGACGTTGGCGTCCTCCAGGATCTGGAAGGCGTCGGCGTCGCTGACGCCCTGCGGCAGCGTGACGAGCCGTTCGGAGGCGACCTGTTCGAGCTGGGTGAACCGGTCGACGCCGCGGCAGTCGGCCTCGGTGACCACGCCGAGCGGCCGGTCCTCGGAGTCGACGACGATGACCGCGCCGTGCGCCCGCTTGGGGAACAGCGCGATGGCCTCGGCGACGGTCGCGGTCGGCGGGAGCGTCAGCGCGGTGTCGCAGTCGAGCGGGCGGGACTTGACCTTCGCGATGACGTCGGCGACGACGTCGACCGGGATGTCCTGGGGGATGACCGCGAGCCCGCCGCGGCGGGCCAGCGTCTCGGCCATGCGGCGGCCCGAGACGGCGGTCATGTTCGCCGCGATGATCGGGACGGAGTTGCCGGTGCCGTCGTCGGTCGCCAGGTCCACGTCCAGGCGGGAGGCGACCGCCGACCGGTTGGGGACCATGAAGACGTCCGCGTAGGTGAGGTCGTGTCCGGGCTGGTCGTCGATGAAACGCATGATGCTGGCCCCCTTGCTGGTGTACGGCTCGCACGTTCGCCGCGGCGGGCGGAGGCGAAGCCGATGCGGATCGTCCGCCGCCGGGCATGCCGACCGGTCCTCAGTCCACCACCGCAGTGGACGTGTTGACACGCGCAGCGACTCCTATTGTCTCCCGAGAATAGGACGAACGTAAGTCCGTAATCTGACAAATCGGCGCGCCGGCCGAGACCACGTCCCCGACGCCCACTTCCAGGCACGACACCGTGCCGGACTTGTGCGCCTCGAGCGGCTGCTCCATCTTCATGGCCTCCAGGACCACGATCGTGTCGCCCTTGACGACGCTCTGGCCGTCGGCGACGGCCACCTTGACGATGGTGCCCTGCATCGGCGAGGGCAGCGCGTCCCCGCCCACGGCCGGGCCCGCGTCGGCCTTCTTCTTCGGGCCGCGCTTGCGGGGCTTGTTCGACGAGGCCGGGCTCAGCAGCCCGGCCGGGATCGACACCTCCAGGCGCTTGCCGCCCACCTCGACGACGAGGCTGGTGCGGTCCTCGGCCTCGCCGTCGGCGCCGGCGGCCGCGGCGGCGTCGAACGGGGCCAGCGGGTTGTCCCACTCGGTCTCGATCCAGCGCGTGTGCACCGTGAAGTCCTCAGCGAAGGCCGGGTCGTCGAGCACTGCCCGGTGGAACGGCAGCACCGTCGCCAGGCCGCCGACCTCCATCTCGGCCAGCGCGCGCCGCGAGCGCCGCAGCGCCTCCTCGCGGGTGGCGCCGGTGACGATGACCTTGGCGAGCAGCGAGTCGTAGTTCCCGTCGATGACGGTGCCCTCCGCGATGCCGGTGTCGACCCGGACGCCCGGCCCGGAGGGCAGTTTGAGCCCGGTCACGGTGCCGGGGGCGGGCAGGAATCCGCGGCCGGGGTCCTCGCCGTTGATGCGGAACTCGATGGAGTGGCCCCGCGGCTCGGGGTCCTCGCGGAGGGCGAGCGCTTCGCCCGCGGCGATGCGGAACTGCTCGCGCACCAGGTCGAGCCCGGAGGTCTCCTCGGAGACGGGGTGCTCGACCTGGAGGCGGGTGTTCACCTCCAGGAAGGAGATGGTGCCGTCGGTGCCGACGAGGAACTCCACGGTGCCGGCCCCGTGGTAGTCGGCCTCGGTGCAGATCGCCTTGGCCGCGCGGTGGATCACCGCGCGCTGCTCGTCCGACAGGAACGGCGCGGGGGCCTCCTCGACGAGCTTCTGGTGGCGGCGCTGGAGCGAGCAGTCGCGGGTGCCCACGACGATGACGTTCCCGTGGGTGTCGGCCAGGACCTGGGCCTCGACGTGGCGGGGCCGGTCGAGGTAGCGCTCGACGAAGCACTCGCCGCGGCCGAACGACGCCTCGGCCTCGCGGACGGCCGACTCGAACAGGTCGGGGATCTCCTCGCGCTCGCGGGCGACCTTGAGGCCGCGCCCGCCGCCGCCGAAGGCCGCCTTGATCGCCACGGGCAGCCCGTGCTCGTCGGCGAAGGCGAGGATCTCCTCGGCGTTCTGGGCCGGCTCCTTCGTGCCGGGCACGAGCGGCACGTCGGCCCGCATGGCGAGGTGGCGGGCGGTGACCTTGTCGCCGAGGTCGCGGATCGCCTGCGGGGTCGGCCCGATCCAGGTCAGGCCCGCGTCCATGACGGCCTGCGCGAAGTCGGCGTTCTCGGAGAGGAAGCCGTAGCCGGGGTGGACGGCGTCGGCCTCGCTGCGCTCGGCCACCCGGATCAGCTTGTCGATGCGCAGGTAGGTGTCGGCGGCGGTGACGCCGTCGAGGGCGAACGCCTCGTCTGCCAGGAGGGTGTGGGGAGCGTCGCGGTCGCCGTCGGCGTACACGGCGACGGACGCGAAGCCCGCGTCCCGGCAGGCCCGGATGACTCTCACTGCGATCTCGCCGCGGTTGGCGATCAATACCTTGCGCACGTTCCGCAGTGTAGTTGCCGGGTATCGGACCCCCGGTGCCCGTCTCGCCCCGGGCCGCCGACGAAGAGGGGTAAAACGGACAGTTTTTGTGGATGTCGGACAACTGCCATTGTCGATTTTTTGAGGTGATCTACCGAACGCTCGTTAAGGCGCCCGGTCACTCCAGCGTCCGCCCCCACACCGCCGCGGCCTCGGCGGCCTGCGGCGTGTCGATGGCCTCGCGCCAGCGCTCGGCGTCCTTGCGGCTGGGCTCGGGGCCCACCCGCAGCTCGCCGCTCTCGATCCGGTCGGCGGTCTGCTCGCACCACTCGGCGTCCACTAGCCACAGGTCCGCCTGCCGCTTGAGCAGCGCCCGCGCGTGCGGGGGCATGTAGAGGTGCTCCCGGCCCTCGGCGTGCTCGCCGGTGGTGCCCGCGAGCGCGACGGTGGCCGCGTCGATCCGGGCGTAGAGGATCTCGGCCCGCTGCCGCAGCATCGCCGCGTTCTCGGTGTCGGTGAGCACGTTCGCGAACGACCACGCGGTGTGGAAGGGGTCGTCGGCGGCGGGCACCTCCCACAGCTTCTCGCGCAGCAGCCGCTGGAACTCGCTCTCCCCGGCCACCGTGACCCGGTAGGTCGTGCGGGCCGGGCGGGCGTCGACCGACTCGGTGGCGACGGCCTCGATCAGGCCGTCCGCGGTGAGCTTCTTGAGGGCGTGGTAGATCGAGCCCGCGCCGATCTCGGCGGTCCCGGGCATCCGCCACGAGTCCAGCTCCCTGCGCACCAGGTAGCCGTGGGCCGGGCCGAGCCATCTGACCAGCCCGAGGACGAGAAGACGCGTGCTCCACATGCGGTCAATATTATACCTTTGACTATTTTCGCGATGGCTCGGATACCAGTTTGCGTCGCCTCTCACGGGCAATATATAGTCAAACTTGAACAAGGAGCGCGGCCGCTGCGGCCGCGCAGCACACCGACCAGAAACCCACCCGTGAGGTACCCATGCTCATCGAGACGAAGGGACTGAAGAAGGTCTTCAAGTCCCGCGGGAAGGAGGTCGAGGCCGTCCGCGGCGTCGACCTCTCCGTGAAAGAAGGGGAGATCTTCGGACTCCTCGGCCCCAACGGCGCCGGAAAGACCACCACGATGCGGATGCTCTCCACCCTCATCGAGCCCACCGAGGGCCGCGTCGCCGTCTGCGGCCACGACCTCGCCGCGAACCCCGCCGCCGTCCGCCGCGACATCGGCTACGTCGGCCAGGAGGGCGGCACCTGGGGCGAGGTCACCGCCCGCGACGAACTGGTCATGCAGGGCCGCCTCTACGGCATGTCCAAGCGGACCGCCGCGAAGCGCGCCGAGGCCGTCCTGGAGTCCTTCCAGCTCACCGAGTTCGCCGACCGCAACGTCAAGACCTACTCCGGCGGCCAGAAGCGCCGCCTCGACATCGCCCTGGGCATCATGCACGAGCCCAAGCTCCTCTTCCTCGACGAGCCCACCACCGGGCTCGACCCCCAGTCCCGCGCCCACATGTGGGACGAGGTCCGCGCCCTGCGCGAGCGGGGCACCGCGGTCTTCCTGACCACCCACTACCTCGACGAGGCCGACGCCCTGTGCGACCGGCTCGCCATCATCGACCACGGCGAGATCGTCGCCGAGGGCACGCCGTTGGCGCTCAAGAAGGAAGTGGCCGGCGACGTCGTCGCCGTCGGCGTGGTCGGCGAGCACGAGAAGGCCCGCGATCTCCTGGCCGCCAAGGACTGCGTCCGCGAGATCGAAGCCGGCGAGCCCGACCCGGCCACCGGCGTCGCGGTCCTGCGCCTCTACGTCGACGAGGGCGCCACCGCGCTGCCCGAGCTGCTGCGCGCCCTCGACGGGGCCGGCATCGCCCCCGCGTCCATCGAGCTGCACCGGCCGAGCCTCGACGACGTGTTCCTGAAGCAGACCGGCCGCTCGCTGCGTGAGGAGAACTGACCGTGAAGATCCTGCGAGACACCTGGCTCGTCTACTCCCGGGCCATGCTGCTCAACCTGAAGCAGCCGGTCTGGCTCATCGTCATGCTGATCCAGCCGATCTACTTCCTGTTCCTGTTCGCCCCGCTCCTGGAGCCCATGGACGGCATGCCCGGCTTCGAAGAGGGCGCGATGGAGACCTTCGTGCCGGGCCTGATCATCATGATGGCCCTGTTCGGCTCCGCCTTCGTCGGCTTCGGCCTCATCGCCGAGCTGCGCCAGGGCGTCATCGAGCGCATGCGCGTCACCCCGGTCAGCCGCACCGCCCTCATGCTCGGCCGCACCCTCGCGGCGGTCACCTCGACGGTCTTCCAGGCCCTCGCTCTGGTGCTGCTGGCGACGCTCACCGGCAAGCTCGACGTCTACTGGCCCGGCGTGGGGCTCATGCTCCTCATCGTGCTGCTCACCGGCTTCATGCTCGCCGCCGTCTCGCTCGGCCTGGCGATCGTGCTCAAGAGCGAGGACGCGATGGCGCCGACCATCAACACCCTCGTCCAGCCGATCATGCTCATCTCCGGCATCATGCTGCCGATGGTCATGGCCCCCGCCTGGCTCCAGAACGTGGCCGAGTTCAACCCGTTCTACTACGCCGTCGAAGCCGCCCGCGCCCTGTTCCGCGGCGACGTCTCCAGCGACTTCGTCTGGCAGGCGCCGGCCATCATCGGCGTCCTCGCCCTGCTGCTGGTGTGGTGGGCGACCAGGCGGTTCGCCCGCGCCGTCGCCTGAGGCGCCGCCGCGAAGAAGACCCGTGAGGAGACCGGGATGCGACGGACCGCCGCCGGGGTCGACCGGCGGCGGTCCGTGCTTCGTTCCCTCATGGTGGGCGTCGCTGATCTGCAACAACCCTCGACATCGATGATGCCCGTTCGACGCGATACGCCGCTCCGACACGCCGTCCGTTCCCGGCCTCCATGACGACCTCGATGCGGTGGTGGACCGGGCTCGCGAGCGCATCATGCAGAACCGCATCGGCCGACCCGTGCCGCGGTCCGCTGTAACGCTCCTCATGGGAGCGTGTACCCCGCGCGGATCGTGATCGCGGTATAACTGATAGTCGACTCGCGAACCCCGTCACAAGAGGCACATCAGTGCATTACCCGCCACCCCTACCGGACCGACCCGCGCTCGAAGGCGGGAATCCCATAGAGCATGTGAGATGCGCTCCCCGTCCACGCCTCGTCAGGAGGGGTCGGACCGATGGGGAGTGAAGCGGGAGGGGGCCCCCGCGGAGGGGCGGCGTTCGGGCACTCTCGAGCCGTCGCTGATGCGCTCGACGCGTTCCAGGAGGCGCTCGGCGACCGATATCTCGAAGTGATGTACTGCCGCCACCCGGGCATTTCCGGGCCGGCGCACCTAGAAGGCGCCGCACCCGAGCTGTGGGACCACCAGAGCGAGGCGGCGCGGGCGCATCTCGACAGCGGCTTCTGCAAGTTCCTGCGCTGGTTCGCCGACGGCGGCCGGGGCGACGGCTTCATGGGCGTGGTCTGCGACGGCCACCTGCCTCCCGACGCGACCGGC
>DASTYG010000084.1:0-4095 GCA_035765105.1 Glycomyces sp. | reverse complement strand
CCCCTCGCCCGGGGGTTCAGGCGCGGGGCTGCCAGCGGAAGCACTTGGCCGCGATGAGGCACGCCGCCGCCGAGACGGCCAGGGCGGCGATCGCCGGGAGCGCGACGGCCTCGACCAGTCCGCGTCCGGCCGTGCCGTCCCAGCCGGTGCGGGCCAGGTCGGTGATCGCGCCGCCGGGCACGAGGAGGTGGGCGAAGGCGACCTCGGCGGGCGGGCGCAGCAGCGCCCAGGCGCCGCCGGCCATGATCACGAGCATCCCCGGGATCACCGTGAACTGGGCGGCCTCGGGGTTCTTGGTGAACGAGGCGGTCAGGAACCCCAGGGCGGTGTTCAGGACCGCGCCGAGGGCGAACGCCGCCGCCAGCAGTTCCGGGCGTTCGGGCACGGTGCCGGTCCGCATGAGGACGAGCGCGAACAGGAGCAGCATCTGCACCAGCGCGATCGCCACGGCGGGGGCGGCCAGGCCGGTCACGATCGAGGCCGTGGAGGCCGGGGAGGTGCGCAGGCGTTTGAGGTAGCGCTGCTGGCGGCGCGAGGCGAGGGTCATGGTGACGGTGAAGAAGACGCCGAACATCTGGACGAAGACCAGCTGCGTGGCGGCGAGCGCCCCGCCGGTCCCGGCCAGGAGCGCCGAGTCGCCCTGGCTCAGCAGGAGCCCCATGCCCAGCGGCACGACCGCGGCGGTGAGGAGGACGGCGCGGTTGCGGACGATGAGGCGGGTCTCGGCGACGCCGAGCGTCCACCACAGCGGGGCGCTCCGGACGGCGGCGGTGTCGGTGGTGTTGGCGGTGGTGGTCATCGGGCGTCCTTGTCGTCGAGCTCGGCGAAGATCTCGTCGAGCGTGGCGGGCGCGGCCTTGAGGCCGTGCAGGGTGATCTGGCGCCAGTCGGCCCAGGTGAGCAGTCGGTGGAGGTCGGACTGGAGCCGCTCGGTGCGCACGCGCAGCTCGCCGTCGGCGAAATCGGTCTCGCCGTCGAGGGCCGGGAGGTCCTCGGCGCCGATGGCCTCCTCCACCCGCGCGGTGATGAGCGCGCCGTGCGCGGCGGCGATCTCCTCGACGGTGCCGAAGCGCACGATCCGGCCCCGGTCCATGATGGCCACGTGGTCGGCCAGTTCGGCCGCCTCGTCGAGGTAGTGCGTGGTCAGCAGGACCGCGGTGCCGTCGGCGGCCAGTTCGCGCAGGATCGCCCAGGTGCGGCGGCGGGAGGTGGGGTCGAGGCCGGTGGTGGGCTCGTCGGCGAACAGCACCCGCGGTTCGGTGCCGATCGCCAGGGCCAGGTCGAGGCGGCGGCGCTCGCCGCCCGAGAGCGCGGCGACGCGCACGTCGGAGCGGTGGGAGAGCCCGACGCGTTCGAGCAGGGCGCCCGCGCCTCCGGCGGGGGCGAGGCGGTGCAGGTCGGTCCACAGGCGGACGGTCTCGGCCGCGGTGAGGTCGTCGGCGAAGCCGGTCTCCTGGCCGATCGCGGCCACCCGCCCGGCGTGGGCCCGGCGGTGCCGCCACGGGTCGCCGCCGAGCACCGACACCCGGCCGGAGGCGGGGCGCCGCAGGCCCTGGAGCGTCTCGATCGTGGTGGTCTTGCCCGCGCCGTTGGTGCCCAGGAGCGCGAACAGCTCGCCGGGGGCGACGGCGAACGAGACGCCGTCGACGGCGGTGAAGTCGCCGTAGCGGCAGCTCAGGTCGATGACGTCGACGGCCGCGTCGGACGGGTCGAGGCCGTCCAGGCCGGGGGCCGGCGCGGTGCCGGGCTGCGTGGTGGTTCGGTTCATGCCTCAACGATGCGGGAGCCGGGGCCCGCCCGGTAGTGCCGAATCCGCACCGGAGGCCGTGGGAATGTGTACGGTCCGGCTGACATTTGTCACTTCGGCGGCGGCGGTGGTTCAATCGCCTCGTGCTGAACCACTCCGAGCGGCCGGTGCGCGATCTGCACCGGCTCCGCCGCTACACGTTCTGGTCGATCGCGTGCTGCGGTCCCCTCGTGCTGTTCTTCGCCGTGCTGTTCCTGCCGGGGACGGATCTGCGCGGGCCCGGCCTGGCGGTGACGGCCGTCGTGCTGACGGCCACGGCCGCGCTGAGCACCGCCTCGCTCGTGGTGTTCATGCAGGAGGGGAGCCGCCGCACGCAGGACCTGCTGTACTGGAGCGGGATCGCGACGATGGCCGTGGGGCTCGCCGTCGCCGCCGCCGTGGCCGAGGTCAACGCCGCCTGGGCCGGACCGGCGGCGCTGCTGGCCGCCTGCTGGGTGCTGCGGGCCGGGCCCGGCGTCCGGGCGCGGCGCGCGCTGTACGTCAGCGTGGCGGCGTTCGGTCTCTCGGTGGCCCTGGTGCAGCTGGGCTGGGCCGATCTGAGCCTGCCCATCATATGCGTCCTCCTCTTCCCCTCCATGCTGTTCGGGGTGATCGGCCAGTGGTGGAACTACATGGTGGCGCTCGAGCTCGAGCACAGCCGCCACCTGGCCGCCGACCTGGCGGTGGCCGAGGAGCGGCTGCGCTTCGCCGCCGAACTCCACGACATCCAGGGCGGCCACTTGCAGGCGATCGTCCTCAAGGCGCAGCTGGCGCGGCGGCTGGTCGACGTGGAACCCGCCGACGCGGCCCGCGAGCTGGCGGCCATCGAGGAGCTGTCCCGGACGGCGCTCAAGGACACCCGGGCCGTCGTGGGCGGCTACCGGCAGGTCTCGCTGGCCGACGAGATCGCCTCGGCCGCGAGGATTCTGCGCTCGGCGGGCATCCTCGCCACCGTCGAGGCCGACATCCCCGAGCTGGAGCCGGAGCGGCAGCGGCTGCTGGGGCTGCTGGTGCGGGAGGGCACGACGAACCTGCTGCGGCACGCCGACGCGACCGAGGCGACCTTCCGGGTGGCGGCCGCGGACGGGGCGACCACCGTCGCGATCGGCAACGACGGCGCGGGCAAGGACGAGGCCGACGGGGACGGCAACGGCCTGGCCATGCTCGCCGAGCGCTTCGCGGCCGCGGGAGGCGCGGTCGGGCACGCCCGCGAGGGCGGCCGCTTCGTCCTGACCGGTTCGCTCCCCCTGGAGGCCCCCGCATGATCACGCTGCTCATCGCCGACGACGAGACCCTCATCCGCGAGGCCCTGGCCTCGCTGCTCGACCTGGAGGCGGACATGTCCGTCGTCGCGCAGGCCGACAACGGCGAGACCGCCGCCGCGCTGGCCGAGCGCCACGTGCCCGACATCGCGATCCTCGATCTGGAGATGCCGCCGCGCGACGGTCTGTGGGCGGCCGAGCGGATCCGCTCGGCGGCCAAGGGGCCCAAGGTCATGCTGGTGACCCGGCATGCCCGGCCGGGCGTGCTGCGGCGGGCGCTGGCGGCGGGCGTCTCGGGCTTCGTGCCCAAGACGACGCCGGCGGACCAGTTGGCCCGCATCATCCGCGACATCAGCGCCGGGAAGCGCTACATCGACCCCGAGATCGCGGCCTCGGCGCTCACCGAGGACGCCTCGCCGCTGACCGAGCGCGAGCTGGAGCTGCTGCGGGCCACGCGCGGGGGCGGCACGATCGACGAGATCGCCGCCGAGCTGCACCTCGCGCCGGGGACGGTCCGGAACTACCTGTCCACGGCGATGCGGAAGCTCGGCAAGCGCACCCGCCACTCGGCGGCCCAGTACGCGTGGGAGCAGGGCTGGATCTGAGCCCGGCGGGCGGGCGCGGGGCCGGTCCGCGTCGGCGCGGCGTTCAAACGCTTGCAGTGCTTTGCATGAGCGGGGGCCGCGGCGTCTTCGGCGGCGAGTGAAACCGCTGTGACGGCACGGCGTGCACTGCCGGGGGCGGCCGAGCGGGAGAGCAATCGGTTGCACGCAATGTCTTGACATCGAGAAAGCCCTTTCCATAGACTCGGATAATCCATCCATATTTATACGTATTTCGATACGAGGGAAGGAACGACATGTCCCGACGAAGAAGAGCGCGCGCCGCCGCCGTGGCCGGCCTGACCGGGCTGGTCGCCGCCGCCGCGACCGTGGTCGCGATGCACACCGCCCACGCCGGCGAGGTCCGCTACGAGGCCGAGGACTCGCCGGCCACCTGCGACGGCGACATCGAGTCCGAGCACGCCGGGTTCTCCGGCAGCGGATTC
>DASTYG010000083.1:0-25128 GCA_035765105.1 Glycomyces sp. | reverse complement strand
CAGGGCGCCGGCTACCAGGTTCTCGGGATCTCTCCCGACACCCTGGAGAAGCAGCGGCGCTTCCGGGACGAGGAGCACGTCCCGTACCCCCTGCTCTGCGACCCCTCCAAGGAGGTCCTCGAGGCGTACGGCGCGTGGGGCCAGAAGAAGCTGTACGGCAAGACGGTCACCGGAGTGATCCGCTCCACGTTCGTCATCGACGAGCACGGCACCGTCGAAAAGGCGATGTACAACGTCAAGGCCACCGGTCACGTCGCCAAGCTGCGCAAGGACCTCGGCCTCGACTGATGCGCCTGTCCCGCCCGACCGCGTCCCCCACGAGACCTACGGGTGTCCCTAGGATGCGGTTGACACGCGGAAGTGGCGGAATTTGGTAGACGCCCAGGATTTAGGTTCCTGTGCCTTCGGGCGTGGGGGTTCGAGTCCCCCCTCGTGCACCCGTCTCCTTCGCTCCGGACCCGGCGGCCCAGCCGCCGGGCCCGGCGGCGCCGCGCGGGCGCCCTCCCCACCTGGCCGGCATCGGACGTTCGGCGCCGCGGGCCCGGCCGACCCGGCGAAATCGGGGAGCCGGAGCAGAATTCCTAGTTCAAACGATTGAACATCGCGAGGTTCCGTCGTACCATGGCCGTGTTCAATCGTTTAACCAACCCGGAGGTGACCGGTGGGTCCTGCGGCCTCAGTCTTCTTCCAGCCGAGCGAAGGATGGGTCGGCGACGTCATCCCGTTCGAGCGGGACGGGGAATTCTGGCTTTTCTACCTGCACGAAGACCGCGACGACCCCATGTCGGGCACGCCGTGGAGCCTGGTGGCGACCCGGGACTTCGTCCGGTTCCGCGACCGGGGCGTCGCCCTCCCCAGCGGCGGCCCCGACGCGCCCGACTTCAACGCCTACACCGGCTCGGTGGTCGAGGACGGCGGCCGGCTCCACCTGTTCTACACCGGCCACAACCCCCGCCGCCTCGGCCCCGACGGCGTCACACCGCTGCAACTGGTGATGCGCGCCAGCAGCGACGACGGCGGCGCGACCTGGAAGAAGCACCCCGAATCGACCTTCGGCGCCCCCGAGGGCCTCGAACCCGGCGACTGGCGCGACCCGTTCGTCTTCCGGGCCTCCGAGGACGAGCCGTGGCGGATGCTCCTCGCCGCCCGCCACGCGGAGGGCCCCGAGCGCCGCCGCGGCCTGATCGCGCAGATGGTCTCCGACGACCTGATCGACTGGCGCCCCGCCGAGCACTTCTGGGACCCGCGCCGATATGTCACCCACGAATGCCCCGACGTGTTCCAATGGGGCGATTGGTGGTATTTGGTCTACTCGGAGTTCTCGGAGTCGTTCGTCACCAGGTACCGGATGTCCCGCTCGCCCGACGGGCCCTGGCTGGTGCCGGACCGCGACACGATCGACGGCCGCGCCTTCTACGCGTCGAAGAGCGTCGAGCGCGACGGCCGCCGCTTCTTCTGCGGCTGGATCGCCTCCAAGGAGGGCGCGGCCGACGACGGGGCCTACCAGTGGGCCGGCACGCTCTCGGTCCTCGAATGCTCCCAGAACCCCGACGGCACGCTCGCCTTCGCCGTCCCCGCCGAAGTGCTCGCCCACTTCGACCGGCCGGTGCCGCTCGCCTTCACCGGCGGCGCGGACACGGCCCGGCCCGGCGCGATCCGCCTGGACGCGGCCCCCGACGGCTACGCGGCCGCGATGAGCGCGGGCGCGGTGCCCGCCTCGTTCGCCGCGACCGTGACCGTCGACATCGAGCCCGGCACCCGCGAATGCGGCCTGCTGCTGCGCTCCAGCGACGACGGCGACCGGTCCTACGTGCTCCGCCTGGAGCCGCAGCGCTCCCGGCTCGTCCTCGACCGGTGGCCCCGCGCCGTCGTCGGCGACATGCAGTGGGAGGTCTCCGGCGACGTCCCCTTCGCCGTCGAACTCGAACGGCCCTGCGACCTGGCCCCCGGCCGGCACCGCATCGACCTCGTGGTCGACGGGTCGATCCTGGTCGCCTCCGTCGACCGCCAGGTCGCACTGAGCGCGAGGATCTACGACCGCCCGGAAGGCGGCCTCGGCCTGTTCGCCGGCGAAGGGGCCGCGACGTTCACGGTCCCGACCCTCACCACCACTACCGACACCGCACCCCGACACATAGAAAAGGAAGCCCGATGAAGCGATTCCGACTACCTCTCATCGCCTTGGCGGCGTCCGCCCTGATCGCGAGCTGCGCAGGCGGACCCGACGGCGTCGACCCCGGCGAGGTCGACCCCGACGGCGAGATCGAGCCGCGCGAGATCTCGTGGCTGCTCTCGCGGCCCGCCGACGGCGCGACCATCGCGATCTTCGAAGCGCTCGCCGAGGAGTACGCCGAGGAGCACCCCGGCTTCTCCCTCGAACTGATCACCACGCCCGACCGGCCCTCGTACATCCAGAAGTACGAGACGCTCGCCGCGGCCGGAAAACTGCCCGAGCTGTTCGACACCGACGCGACCCCGTTCGCCCAGAAGCTCGCCGACCAGGGCCAGATGATGGACGTCGAGGCGCTGCTCCAGGACATGGGCCTGTACGACGACTACCGCGAGAACGCGCTCGACTACCAGCGCTTCGACGACGGGTCGCTGCACATGATCCCGTTCGAGTTCCAGCTGGAGTTCTTCTGGTACAACCAGGCGCTGTTCGACCAGGCCGGCGTCCAGGTCCCCGCCTCGCTCGACGACTTCCCGCAGCTGTGCGCCGACCTGCGCGCGGCGGGCGTCACCCCCATCGCGCTCAACGGCACCGACCAGTGGCCGCTGGAGCGGTACATCGCCTACCACCCGTTCCGCACCGCCGGGCCCGGCTACATTCAGGACCTCAAACGGGGCGAGGCGTCGCTGGGCGACCAGGCCGGGCGGCAGGCCGTGGAGTGGATCGAGTCCCTCGCCGAGGCCGAGTGCTTCGACCGCGGCTTCTCCTCGACCGGGTACGCCGACGCCCAGGCGCTGTTCACCTCCGGGAGCGCCGCGATGTACAACGTGGGCACCTGGGAGCTGGCGAGCCTGGCGACCGAGAACCTCGACGCGGCCGTGCGCGACGACGTCGACTTCTTCACGCTGCCGACCGTCGAGGGCGCCGTCACCGCGCCCAACGAGTACGTCGTCAGCTCCGGCATCGGGATGGCGGTCAACGCCGACACCTACGACCCGCTGGTGCGGGACTTCCTCGAGTTCGCGCTCGCGGAGTACCCCGGGCGGTACGCCGCCACCGGCGCGCTGTCGCCGACGACCGGCGTCGCGACCGCGGTGCCCGAGGACGCGACCGAGCGGTACCGGCAGGCGGTCGCGGCGGCCGACGACCTCGGCGAGCAGCTGGTGATGCCGTGGGACACGCAGCTGGACCCGACCGCGAACGCGCGGTTGCAGCAGGAGCTGGTGCTGCTGGCCCAGGGCAATATCACGGCGGACGAGTTCATCGCGACGGTGGACTCGACCATCCAGGAGTCCGCGCCGAAGTACTTCGACTGACGATCCCGCGATTGAGGCGGGGGCCGGCCCCGGCCCCCGCCTCGGAAAGACGAACCATGCTTCCCAATCGATCACGGCTGTCGGTGCTGGTCTTCCTGCTGCCGCCGCTCCTCGTCTACGGCGTCGCCGTGCTGCTGCCGATCGTGCAGTCGCTGTTCTTGAGCCTGTTCCACTGGGACGGGATCACCGACATGCAGTTCGCCGGCCTGGACAACTACACCCGCATGTTCACCGGGGACGACGTCTTCTGGACGGCCTTTCGCAACAGCCTCGTCTACCTCGTGGTGTGCCTGGTCATGCAGGTCGGCGGCGCGCTGGTCGTGGCGAACCTGCTGACCGCGCTCAACCGGGGGCGCGAGCTGGTCAAGACGCTGTACCTGCTGCCCGCCGTCATCTCCACCGTCGCCATCTCGTTCCTGTTCCAGCGCATCTACTCGGAGAACCCCGAAGGGCTGCTCAACCAGGTCCTGGACTTCTTCGGCCTGCACGGCCTGACCCGCCCGTGGCTGTCGGACGTCGACACCGTCCTGGTCGCGGTCTCCCTGCCCGAGGGCTGGCGCTTCATGGGCCTGTACATGGTCATCCTCTACGCGGCGCTCATCGCCGTGCCCCAGGAGCTCGAAGAGGCCGCGAGGATCGACGGCGCGTCGCGGTGGACGGTGTTCGCGAAGGTCCGCTTCCCGTACATCCGGCCGGTGTGGATCACGACCATCGTCATGGCGGCCACCTACACCCTGCGCGGCTTCGACATCCCGTTCCTGCTGACCAACGGCGGGCCCGGGCAGTCCTCGGAGCTGCTGACCACCTACATGTACAAGCAGGCGTTCGTCGGGACCGACTACGGGTACGCGAGCGCGGTCTCGGTGTTCATCGTCGTCGAGTGCCTCATCGCCGTCGCGCTCATCTTCGGACTGTCAGGAAGGAAGGCCCGCGCATGACCACTGTGGCGTCAGCGCCCGCTCCCGCGGCGCGGCCGGGGCGGCCCCGCCGCCGTCGCAACGTGCACCCGTTCCGGATCGCGACCGCCGTCATCGTGGCGGCCATCGTGATCGTGCAGGTGTACCCGCTCGCCTGGCTGTTCATGACGAGCCTCAAGACCGAGGAGGACTTCGTGGGCGGCAACCCGTTCGCGCTGCCGACCTCGATCTCGTTCGACAACTACGCGCGGGCCTTCAGCGTCGGCGACCTGGGCATGAACATCGTCAACAGCCTCATCGTGACGCTGGGGGCGAGCATCGCCATCGTCGTGTTCGGCATGATGGCCGCCTACGCGCTGCAGGTGCTCGGCTTCCGCGGCAGCAAGGCCGTCAAGGGCCTGTTCCTGCTGGGGATCGTGGTCCCGGTGCAGATCGCCCTGGTGCCGCTGTTCATCGACTACGCCGAGGTCGGCCTGCTCGACACCCACCTGTCGATGATCATCCCGCTGGCCGGGTTCGCGTTCCCGCTGTCGGTGTACTTGTTCAGCTCCTTCTTCGAGTACATCCCCGACTCGATGTACGAGGCGGCCTCGCTCGACGGCGCCGGGCCCTACCGGATCTTCCTGCGGATCACGATGCCGCTGTCGACCAACACGATCGTGACCGTGGTGCTGGTCAACAGCATCTTCATCTGGAACGACTTCATCTTCGGGAACACGTTCGTGCTCAGCGACGACCTCAAGACGATCCCGCTGGGGCTGCAGAACTACATCGGGGCGATGGGGAACGTGGACTGGACGGCGACCTTCGCCGCCGTGTGCGTGACCGTCACGCCGCTGCTGCTGGTGTTCCTGGTCCTCAACCGCGCGATGATCTACGGCCTCGAATCCGGCGCGAACAAGGGATAGAACGGCTCACTAGCATGGAATCCTCTCCGGACTCGACGAACGCAGGTGCCATGACTCCAGGGAACGACCCCGACCGCGGACGAAAGCCCAACGGCGGCCGCTCGGCGAATGTGACCATGCGCGACGTCGCCGAGCTGGCGGACGTGTCCGTCGCGACGGTGTCGCTGGTCGTCAACAACAAGAAGCGCGAACGCATCGGCGAGGAGACGCGGGCGCGGGTGCTCGAGGCGGTCGCCGAACTCGGCTACCGCCCCAACGCGCTCGCCCAGAGCCTGGTCAGCGGGAACTCGCGCTTCATCGGCATGGTCGCCGACGCGATCGCCTCGCTGCCGTTCGCGGGGCAGATCCTCCGCGGCGCGCAGGAGGAGGCCTGGCGCAACGGCTACGTGCTGCTGGTGGCCGACACCGACCACGCGCCGGAGGCCACCGACGAGGCCATCCAGATGATGATCGACCACCAGGCGGTCGGCGTGCTGTTCTCCACCTGGTACCACCGCGACGTCCAGGCGCCGCCGCGGCTCGGCTCGCTGCCGACCGTGTTCGTCAACTGCATCCCCGCCGGGCAGGAGGCGGTCGCGATCGTGCCCGACGAGGTGCAGGGCGGGCGGCTCGCCACCGACATGCTGCTGGATCGGGGGCACACCCGGGCGGCGTTCATCAACTCCACCGAGGACGCCCCCTCCACGGTCGGGCGCCTGGCCGGCTACCGGGAGGCGCTCGCCGCGCGCGGCATCGGGTTCGACGCCGACCTGGTGGTGCCGATCTACCCGGACCGGACGGGCGGGTTCCAGGAGGCGGGCTACGCGGCGGGCGTCGAACTGCTCGGCCGGCCCGACCGTCCCACCGCCGTGTTCTGCTACAACGACCGCGTCGCCATGGGCCTGTACGAGGCGCTGAAGGAGCGCGGCCTGTCCGTCCCCGGCGACATGGCGGTGATCGGCTTCGACGACCAAGAGGTCATCGCCGCGCACCTGCGGCCCGCGCTGACCACCATCGCCCTGCCCCACTACGAGATCGGCGCGCGCAGCGTCCGGGCGCTCCTTGAGCGCGTCCGGGCGGCCGAAGGCGGCCACGTCGAGCAGGTCGCCTGCCCCGCCGTCGTCCGCTCCTCCATCTGACCCGCCCACCGCGAACCGAAAGAGCATCCTCATGACCGACCTGCCCTCCTACCTGCGCCCCTCGCCGGTGCGCAGCCGCGCGATCACCGCCGAGAACCCGACCGGGGCGAAAGGCGCCGGCGGCGCGGCCGCCTCGCTCCTGGGGCCGGGGCGCAAGGGCCGGGCGTATCTGCCGCTGCCCGCAGGCGAGACGCTCACCCTCGCCGACATCGACGGCCCCGGGGTGATCCGGCACGTGTGGATCACCGTCCCCGCGACGACCCCGGCGGGCCCGTTCGTCCTGCGCGACCTGGTGCTCCGCGCCTATTGGGACGGCGAGGCGACGCCCTCGGTGGAGGCGCCTTTGGGCGACTTCTTCCTCAACGGGTTCGGCGAGCGCTCGACGGTGTACTCGCTGCCGATCACCGTGGCCCCCACCGGGGGCATGAACTGCTACCTGCCGATGCCGTTCGGCTCGGGCGCCCGCATCACCCTCGAGAGCCGGCACCCCGGCGACATCGAGGCCGTGTTCTTCCAGATCGACTACTCCGAAGGGGACCGGATCGACGACCGGGTGGGCCGCCTCTGCGCGCAGTGGCGCCGCTCGGCCGCGCCGCGCCCGGGCGAGGACCACGTCATCGTCGACGGCATCACCGGCGAAGGGTCCTATGTGGGCACCTATGTGGCGTTGACGGCGCTCGGCCGGTACTGGTGGGGCGAGGGGGAGGTCAAGTTCTACATCGACGGCGACGAGGACCTGCCCACCATCTGCGGCACCGGACTGGAGGACTACGCGGGCGGCGCCTGGGCCTTCCAGGACGAGCTCACCGCCGACCGGGAACCGGAGGTCCACACCTTCAGCGCGCCCTACTTCGGCTACCCGCAGCGGGCGACCGAGGACCGCACCCGCCGGTCCCCGTACGCGACCTCCATGCCGACCACCCACGGGCTCTACCGGTGGCACCTGCCCGACCCGATCCGGTTCGGCCGCGACCTGCGGGTGACGCTCCAGCAGATCGGCCACGACGGCACGGCCCTGTTCGAACGCGCCGACGACGTGTGCACCACCGCGTACTGGTACCAGTGCCCGCCGCGCGCGCCGTTCCCGCCCCTGCCGCCGGCCGCCGAGCGCCGGCCCCGATGACACCGGCGCCGCCCCGGGCGGCGCCGCACCCGCACCCCCGGTACAGCGAAGGAACCCGATGCTCAAGCTCGCCGACCACTGGGTCTGGGACTCCTGGTACGCCACGGACGACCACGGCCGCCACCATGTGTTCTTCCTGCGCGCCTCCCGCGCCCTCCACGACCCCGAGCGCCGCCACCACCGCGCCGCCGTCGGGCACGCCGTCTCCGACGACCTCCGGGAGTGGACCCTGCTGCCCGACGCCCTGGTGCACGCCGACGCCCCCGCCTGGGACGACCAGGCGGTCTGGACCGGGTCGGTCGTCCGCGGCGACGACGGCCGCTGGCGCATGTTCTACACCGGCGTCTCCCACGCCGAGGGCGGCCGGGTCCAGCGCATCGGCTCGGCGGTCTCGGACGACCTGACCGTCTGGCGCCGGCTCCCGGGGCCGCAGGTCGAGGCCGACGGGCGCCACTACGAGCGGTACCGGCCCGGCTCGGACTGGCACCAGGAGGCGTGCCGGGACCCGTGGGTGTACCGCGATGCGGGCGACGGCGACTGGCACATGCTCTTCACCGCCCGCGTGGAGGGCCCGCAGCCGGCCCGGGAGCGCGGCGTGATCGGCCACGCCCGCTCCGCCGACCTGGAGTCCTGGGAGGTGCTGGCGCCGCTGAGCCGGCCCGACGCGCACGGCTTCGGCCACCTGGAGGTGCCCCAGCTGCACCGGGTCGACGGGCAGCGGCTGCTGCTGTTCTGCTGCGACCGGGACAGCGCCGCCGACGCCCGGCGGTCGCCGGGCCCGGCCGGCGAGAACTACACGGTCGCCGTCGACGACCCGCTGGCCGGGATCGACGTCGCCGCCGCCCGGCCGTTCGCGCACGAGAGCCTGTACGCGGCCAGGCTCCACGACGTGGACGGGCGGCCGCAGCTCATCGGCTTCCGCAACATCGAGGACGGGGCGTTCGCCGGCTGCCTCGCCGACCCGATCCCGGTGCGCTGGGACGGGACGGGGCTGGTGCGCGCATGATCGGCGTGGTGGGCGAGGCCCTGATCGACCTGAAGGTGGGCGAGGACGACCCCCGCCGCCCCGAGGCGCACCCCGGCGGCAGCCCCATGAACGTGGCCGTCACCTTGGGGCGCCTGGAGTCCGAGGTGGCGTTCCTGGGGCGGTTCTCCGCCGACCCGTTCGGTCGGCTGCTGCGCTCGCACCTGGCCGACTCGGGCGTGGACCTGCGGTGGGCCGTCGAGGCGGCCGAGCCGACGAGCCTGGCCGTGGTCTCGGTCGGCCGCGACGGGGGCGCGAGCTACTCCTTCCACGTGCGGGGGACCGCCGACTGGCAGTGGACGCCCGCCGAGCTCCCGGACGCGCCCGCGTTCGACGCGGTCCACGCCGGGTCGCTCGCGCTCGCGCTGGAGCCGGGCGGCCCGGTCCTGGGGCGGTGGCTCGAGCGGCTCGCCGCCTCGGCCACGGTCAGCCTCGACCCCAACGTCCGGCCGGCGCTGCTGGGCGACCGCGCGGCCTACCGCGGCCGCCTGGAGCGGTGGCTCGCCTGCAGCGGCGTCGTCAAGGTCTCGGACGAGGACCTGGCCTGGATCAGCCCCGGCGCGGACCCGGTGGCGGTGGCGCGCGAGTGGGCCGCCGCGGGGCCCCGGCTCGTCGTGGTCACGCGGGGCGGCGAGGGCTCGCTGGTGCTGTGCGACGGGGAGGAGGCCATCGTCCCGGCCCGCCGGACCGACGTGGTCGACACCGTCGGCGCGGGCGACTCCTTCAGCGGGGCGCTGCTGGACTGGCTCGGGCGGCACGGCCGCCTGCGCCCGGGCGATCTGGAGCGGCTGACCGGCGCCGAGGCGCGCGCCGCCGTCGCGTTCGCCGCCGAGGTGGCCGCCCTGACCTGTTCGCGGCCCGGCGCGGACCCGCCGCGCCGCCGCGAGCTCACCGCGCCGCAAATGACCCGCGAGTAGGTGCGCACAGGCCCCTAGACCAGCAATTACGGCGAAACGTGACGGTTTCACTGCTCTTCGTGTATAAACAGGAGCATGGGGCTCGCCAGTGAAGTGACGGCGGCCGGCATGCGGATACTGGCGGCCGAGGACATCGAGCTGCTCGTGATCGGGGTTCTGGTCGCCATGTTCTACGCCGCGGTACACGCGGCGATCTTTCCCTGGCGCAAATGCCGCTGGTGCGACGGCTCGGGGAAGCGGTTCTCGCGGCGCACGTGGTACCAGCCGCGGACCTACCGGCCGTGCTGGTGCTGCGACGGCACCGGCAAGCATCTGCGCCTGACGCGGCGCAGGATCACCCGCCGCCGCGAGCAGCAGTGACCGCGCGGGCGGGTCGTCCGGCGCCGCGGCCCCGTGCCGGGACCGGCGGCGTCAGTCGAGGCCGAGCTGCTTCTTCAGGCGCGCGACGTGGCCGGTGGCCTTCACGTTGTACTGCGCCGTCTCGATCTTGCCCGCCTCGTCGATGACGAACGTCGAGCGGATCACGCCCTGCACGGTGCGCCCGTAGTTCTTCTTCTCGCCCCACGCGCCGTACTCCTCGAGCACCTTGTGCTCGGGGTCGGACAGCAGCGGGAAGGTCAGGCCGTCGCGCTCGACGAACTTCGCCAGGTCGGCGGTCTCGTCGGGGCTGATCCCCAGCACGGCGTACCCGGCCGCCTGGAGGCCCGCGAGGCTGTCGCGGAAGTCGCACGCCTCCTTCGTGCAGCCGGGCGTCATGGCGCGCGGATACGCGTAGAGGATGACCTTGCGTCCCTGCAGGCTCGAAAGCGTCACCGTGTCGCCGGTGTCGGTGGCGAGTGTGAAGTCCGGTGCGGCGTCACCGGGCTCAAGTCGTACGTTCACAACACGGAACATTACCGTCCGTCCCTGACAATCCCCTGGGAGCTCGCTCGACGGTGGCTGCGCGCACGCGACTGGACACGGCCCGCGCTTTATCGCAAAATAGTTGCAATAGCCCACAGCGGGTTGTTGATTCCACCAGTCGGCGTCCTGCACCCAGCGCGGCGCCGACGGCCACCCCCGGTCGAAAGGCGGCGCTCATGTCCGAGCACGCACTGCACATACCCAACGGCATCATCGGCATCCCCACCTCCCTGGTCTTCGCCCTGATCGCGGCCGCCGCGGTCGGCGTCTGCGTCGCGGTCGCCCGCCGCGGCCCCGACGAGCGGTTCGTCCCGCTCGCCGGACTCGCCACCGCGTTCGTCTTCGCCGCGCAAATGCTCAACTTCCCGGTCGCCGCGGGCGTCTCGGGGCACCTGGTCGGCGGCGCCCTCGCCGCCGCGCTCCTCGGCCCGTGGCTCGGCGTGCTCTGCGTGACCGTCGTCGTCGCCGTCCAGGCGCTGCTGTTCGCCGACGGCGGCGTCACCGCCCTGGGCCTGAACGTCGTCAACATGGCCGTCATCGCCACGTTCGCCGCCTACGGCGTCATCGCCCTGACCCTCAGGCTCCTCCCGCGCACGCGCACCGTCCTCACCGTCGCCGTCGTCGCCGCCTCGGTGGTGAGCGTCCTCGCCGCCGCCGCCGGGTTCGTCCTCCAGTTCGCGATCGGCGGCGAAGCGCCCGGCCAGTCGCTCGGCGAGGTCGCCGGAGCGATCCTGTCCGTCCACGTCCTCATCGGCGTCGGCGAGGGCGCCATCACCGCCGCGGCCGTCGTCGCCGTCGCCCTGGCCCGCCCCGACCTCGTGTACGCCCTCAAGGGAACCCGGATCGCCGGCGCCCCGCACGCGAAGGAGACCGTCTAGACCATGAAGACCTCACGGCTCGTACTGACCGGCGCCCTCGTCGCCCTCGTCCTGGGCGGATTCGTCGCCCTGTTCGCCTCCTCCTCGCCCGACGGGCTCGAATCGGTCATGCTCGAAGGCTGCCGGACCGACGCCGAAGGCGAGATCAGCGGCGGCGAATGCACCCTCCAGCAGGCCGCTGAGCACGAGATCGGCGGCCCCCTGGCCGACTACGGCATCGCCTCGGTCGGCTCCGAGACCCTCGGCGGCTCCCTCGCCGGGATCATCGGCGTCCTGCTCGTCCTCGGCCTCGCCACCGGCCTGTTCCGGCTCCTCGCCCGCGGCCGGGGCGCCCGCACCGAAAGCGGAGGGGAGTGAACGGCGCCGAAGGGCTCTACCGCCCCGGGGCGAGCCCGCTGCACCGGCTCGCCCCGCAGGCCAAGCTGACGGCGCTGGTGGCGCTCACTTTCGCAATCGTCGCCACGCCCCGGGAGGCGGTGTGGGCCTTCGGCGTCTACGCGGCGCTGCTGGCCGCCCTGTTCGCGCTCGCGCGCGTCCCGGCCGGCTGGATCGCCGCCCGGAGCCTGATCGAGACCCCGTTCGTGCTGCTGGCGCTCGCCTTCCCGCTCCTCGGCGGCGGCGAGACCGTCCACTGGGGCCCCCTGGCGCTGTCGGTCGAGGGACTGTGGGCCGGATGGAACCTCATCGCCAAGGCCACCCTCGGCGTGTGGGCCTCGCTGCTGCTCGCCGCCACCACGCCCGTCGCGGGCCTCCTGGCCGGGCTCGCACGGCTGCGCTGCCCCCAGATCCTCCTCCAGATCACCGCGTTCGCGATCCGCTACGCCCACCTGACCGTCGCCGAGACCGCCCAGATGCGCCGCGCCCGCCTCGCCCGCCTGGACGACCCGCGGTTCCTGTGGCAGGCCGGAGCGCTCGCCCGCGGCCTCGGCGTCGTCTTCATCCGCTCCTTCGAACGCGGCGAGCGGGTCTGGCAGGCCATGGCCGCCCGCGGCTACACCGGGCGGCTCCCGCTCGGCGTCGGCCCCGCCGGGGCGGGCATCGGCCAGTGGAGCGCCGCCATGGCCGTCCCCGCGCTCGCCGCCGCCCTCGCCGTCTGGACGGCGGTGGGCCCATGAGCGCCCTCCGCGTGACCGGGCTGCGGCACGTCTACCCCGACGGGCACCGCGCCCTCGACGGCGTCGACCTCCGCGTCGAACCGGGCGAGCGCGTGGCCGTCCTGGGCCCCAACGGCGCCGGGAAGACCACCCTCATGCTCCACCTCGCGGGCCTGCTCGACGCCACCGAAGGGGACGTCGCGGTCGGGGGACTGGCCGTCGAGAAGCGGCACCTCGCCGAGATCCGCCGCCGCGTCGGCATCGTCTTCCAGAGCCCCGACGACCAGCTCTTCATGCCCACCGTCGCCGACGACGTCGGCTTCGGCCCGGCCAACCTCGGCCTCGAAGGCGCCGAACTCGCCGCGCGCGTCGCAGCCGCGCTCGCCGACGTCGGCCTGGCCGATTTGGCCGCGCGCCCGCCGCACCACCTCTCGGTGGGGCAGCAGCGCCGCGCCGCGCTCGCCGGCGTCCTCGCCATGCGCCCCCAGATCGTCGTCCTCGACGAACCGAGCGCGAACCTCGACCCGGCCAGCCGCCGCGAACTGGCCGCCATCCTCCACCGCACCGCCCCCACGCTCCTGATGGTCACCCACGACCTGCCGTACGCGCTGCAACTGTGCGACCGGGCCGTCGTGCTCGACGGGGGCCGCGTCGTCGCCGACGCGCCCTGCGAGGCGATCCTCGCCGACGCCGAACTGCTCGAACGCCACCGCCTCGAACTGCCCTTCGGGTTCTCCCTGGAGGCGGCCCTCGCCTCCCGGCGCTGAACGCGCCGCGGCCCCCGCGCGAGACCTCGCACGGGGGCCGCGGCGCTCGAAGCGTCAGGAGGCGTTCGCGATCGCCGACTCGACCTCCTCGGCGAAGTCCGCGGGCTCGACCTTCTCGCCGCCCAGCTTCACCGTCGGCGTGCCCGTCACCTCCTGCTCGCCGGTGGCCGACTCGGTGCCCGCCCGCACCCAGCCCTTGTACGTCTCGTCGTCGACGCACTGCTCCCAGTCCGCGCCCAGGCCCACGTCGGCGCCGATCTCCTTGAGCTCCTCGTCGCCCAGGCCCTTCGTGTTCTCCGGCGGCTGGTGCTCGTACAGCGCCCTGGTGTAGTCCAGGAACTCCTGCTCGCCGGTGTCGGCCGCGCACACCGCGGCCGCGGCCGCCCGCGTCGAGTACGCCGTGTTCTGCGAGAGCCGGTCGAGGATCGCGATCGGGTGGTAGTTCACCGTCACCGCGCCCTCGTCGAGCCACCCCTGGATGGACTCGGCGTAGGTCGACTCGAACTGGTTGCACGCCGGGCAGAGGTAATCGAGGTAGATGTCGATCTCGGTCGGGCCCGAGCCGAGCCGGACCGCGTACGAGTCCGTGGTGGCCGCCGCCGGCTCGTTGACCTCGTAGTCGGGCTCGCGGTTCATCCAGATGCCCAGGCCCAGCAGCCCTCCGATGAGGACGACGGCCCCGCCGATCGCGACCCCGAAGACGATCTTCTTCCGCCTGGCCTCGGCCTCGCGCTGCCTGCGCAGCGCCTCGGCCGCCTGCCTGCGTCCCGACTTCCCCATGCCGATCAACACCTCTCTCAAACCTATGGTCGATTCCCGAGGCGAACTCGAGTACGCTCAGCGGCAATGTCACGCCTTCGCTCAGTCCGCCTCGGCTGGCTGTCATTCGCAGCGGCCGCGCTCGGTGTGCTCTGGGCCGCCCCGGCATTCGCCCACGCCCTCGCCACTGGGACCGCGCCCGCCTCCGGCGACGTCCTCGACGCCCCACCGGACGAGGTCGTCGTCGAGTTCAACGAGCCAGTCACCCCTGTAGACGCGGCCACCGGAGTCGTGGCTCCCGATGGTGACCGAGCCGACACCGGCATCGTCGCGAGCGACGACCCCGCCGTCCTCGTCATCGCCGTCGACGCCGACCAGGAGGGCACCTACCTCGTCGGCTACCGCGTGGTCTCCGACGACGGGCACCCCGTCTCGGGCACCTTCACGTTCTCGGTCGGGCACGAGACCGAGGCGCCCGGCGCCGAGGCGCTCGCCGCCGACACCGACCCGCTCGTGCAGGGCCTGCTGTACGCCGACCGCGCCGCCGGATACGCCGGGGTCGCCCTCGCGCTCGGCGCGGGCGTCCTCCTCGCCGTCGGCGCGGGGCCGGGCGCGCTCCTCGGCCGCCTCGCCGCGACCGGCCTCAGCGCCGTCGCCGCCTCGGCCGTCGCCGGGGTCGTCCTCCAGGCCGCCTACGAGTCCGGCGTGCCGATCTCCGGGCTCGACGGCGTCGCCCTCCAGTCGGTCATGGCCTCCACGTTCGGCCTCGCCGCGCTGCTGCGGCTCCTGCTGGTGCTCCTGGCGCTGCCGCTGCTGCGCCTCCTGGTCACCGAAGGGCGCGCCGACCGGCTCGTCCACGCCGGGCTCGTCGGCGTGGGGCTGGGGCTCACGGCGACCTGGCCGATGGCCGGGCACCCCATGGCCACCGAGCCCGTGCCCGTCGCGTTCGTCGCCGACTGGTTCCACGTGGCCGCCTCGCTCACCTGGGCCGGCGGCGTCGCCGTCCTGCTCGTCCTCGCCTGCCACCGGCGCGGCGAGGTCCCCGCGCCCGCCCGCGCGTTCTGGATCGCGCTGGTGCCGTGGCTCATGGTCAGCCTCGTCGTCGCCGGGCTCGCCAGCGCCCTGCTCCACATCGACTCGGTCGAGGCGCTCACCGACACCGTGTACGGGCGGCTCGTGGCGCTCAAGGCCGCGCTCCTGACCGCCATCGTCGCCATCGGCCTGTTCACCCGCAAGGCGATGCTGCGGGGCGCCGAGGGCCGCACCGCCGTGCGGCGCCTGGCGGGCGCCGAGGTGGCCCTGGCCGCGGCGATCCTGGCGGCGGTGGTGGTGCTCGTGCAGGCCGTGCCCGCCAAGACCGCGCTGCTGGAGACCGAGGAGACGGCGGCGGCCTCGACCGGCACCGCGGCGCTGGTGACCACCGACCTGTTCACCGGCCAGGTCGTCCTCGAACCGGGGCGGCCCGGCCCGAACTCGGTGCGGATCATCACCGACGGGCCCGACGGGGGGCCGTTCGCGGCCGTGGCGTGGGAGGCCGTCTACGGCCTCGAAGGCGCCGAGCCGGACACGCTGCGGCTCATCGAGCTGCGCAGCGGCATCCTCGCCGGCGAGGTGAGCCTGAGCGAGGCCGGGCGGTGGGTGTTCGTGTTCACCCTCACCGACGCCGAGGGGAACACCGCGACGGCCGAGGCCGCCGTGGACGTCTCGTTACCACCGGCCGAAGGCCGCCCGGGTGTTCGCGGTGAGCTGGGCGCACCACTGCTCGAGGTCGCGCCCGAGGCGGTCGGCGAGGAAGCGCGCGGTGTAGTTCGCCAGGGCCGGGTGGTTGCGGTGGCCGCGCACCGGCACCGGCGCCATGAACGGGGCGTCGGTCTCGACCAGGACCAGCTCGGCGGGCGCGACGGCGGCCGCGCCGCGCAGCGGCTCGGCGTTCTTGAACGTCACGTTCCCCGCGAAGCTCATGTAGAAGCCGCGCCGGGCGCACTCGTTCGCGAACGCGAAGTCGCCCGAGAAGCAGTGCAGGACCACCCGGTCCGGCGCGCCCTCCTCGTCCAGGATGGACAGGACGTCGGCGTGGGCGTCGCGGTCGTGGACGACCAGGGCCTTGCCGCGGCGCTTGGCGATCTCGATGTGGGCGCGGAAGGAGGCCTGCTGGGCGGCCCGGCCGCTCTCGTCGGTGCGGAAGTAGTCCAGGCCGGTCTCGCCCAGGGCGGCGACGCGGGGCCGCGCGGCCAGCTCGTCGACGGCGGCGAGGGCGCCGTCGAGGTCGTCCAGGCGCGGGGCGTCGTTGGGGTGGAGCGCGACCGCGGCCAGGACGCGGTCGTCGGCCTCGGCGAGGTCGGCGGCCCAGCGGGAGGAGGCGACGTCGGTGCCGACCTGGACGAGGCGGGCGACGCCGACGGCCTCGGCCTGGTCGATGAGCTCGCGGATCGCGGGACTCCCGGGTTCGGGGGCGGCGGCCCCGTCGGCGGGGTAGCCCGAGCCGACGATGTCGAGATGGGTGTGGGTGTCGGCGATCGGGGCCGGAAGCGGTGCGGGCGCGGGCGCCGGGTCGGGTCTGTGCACGCCTCAACCATGCCACGCCGGTGTCCGCGCGGGCGCTTCGGCGGCGCACCCGGCGGTGCGCGGCACGGCCCCGCGGGCGCCGCGCCGTGCCCTCGGCGTAACACCGACTTCACCGCGCCGACACAGCGCCCTGACAGCCGGGCCCTAGGTTGGCGAGCATCCGCGTACCTGTGAAGGGCGCACCACGCACCGCATCGGCGGCCGTCCGCGGCAGCGCGCCGCGCGGCACCGGACCCCGCCCCGCCGGGTGCCGCCGGCACCTGCGCCCACCCTCGCGTCGAATCGAGCCATCCATGACACGTGACCTCGCGTCCCGTCGAAACCGGGCCGCCGCGCTGCAGCAACGCCGACCGGCGGGCCCGGCCGACCCGCCCCGGCCCGTGCCGCTCGTCACCGTCGAATGGCGCGGCGAGAAGTACCCCGCCGCGCCGTTCGCCGACGGCGCGGCGTGGGAGCTGTTCTCCGCGCTGCCGCGCCCCGACTTCGTCGCCAATCCGCGCCCCGGCGCGGACTACCCGTACCGCTGGTTCGTGAACGCGGGGGAGGTGCTGCGCGACGGCGTGCCGGTCGGCGTCGGCGACGACCGCTCCATGACGGTGCCGCTCGCGCCCGGCCTCGACCTGGAATACGTGCGGCGGCTGACGCAGACGCCGCACCTCGACCCGGCCGCGCGCGTCCTGCTCGATCGGGTGCGGCGGTCCTCACCGCTCGTCGAAGGCGAGCCGATGGAGCGCCCGCTGACCGCGGCGCAGGCGGCGCAGCTGATGGCGACCGCCGCCGTGCCCGGAGGGTTCTGCTACCGGCGCAGGGACGTCGCCTGCCTCCGCACGCCCGCGGCGCGCAGCGTCCTGGGCGGGGAGACCGAGCCCGGCGAGCAGTGGGTGTTCGCGCTGCGCTGGACCGTGGCCGCCGCCGAGGACTACCACGCGCCGGTCGTGCCCGACTACGAGGGACTCACCGTCATGCCGTCGTCGGACCGGCGCGGCATGCCGGTGCTGGGCACGGGGTTCGCGCTCTCGGCGGAGCACCTGCTGCCCGAGTACGTCACGGCGGACATGGCCGACCTGCCGCTCCCCGAGGGCGCGAAGCTGCTGGCGTACGCCACCGACGGGACGGAGGCGGAGCTGTTCGCCTACGCGGACCGGCAGTGGTCGCCCTCGACCGTCGATCGGCGCGTCGCGGTCCCGGGCGTCGAGCCCGGGCGGGCGGTGCCGGTGCACCGGGTCCTCAGGGAGTCCGCGAAGGCGTCGTGGAAGGGCGTCCCCGGCTCGCTGGTCGACGCCGAGGAGGAATGGGGCCGTTTCCGGCTCTCCCGGCCCACCCCCGAGGCGCTCTCCCGCACCGGGGCCGAACCGGTCAGGCGCGGCGTCTACGAGAAGTGGATCGCCCGCAGCGAACTGACGCCGGCGTAACGGTCCAGGAGCCCCGCGGTGCGCGAAGGCGCGGACGCCGCCGCGCCCGGGGCACTACGGCGGCGCCGCGCCCCGCCCGGCGCCGGGCGGGGCGCGGCGGCCCCTAGGCGTTCAGCCGCTCGATCTCCTCGTCGACGATCGAGGGGTCGAGCTTGGCGAAGATCGGGACGGGCTTCTCCAGGGGCGTGCCCGCCCGGACCGGCACCGACTCCCACTTGGGGACGTCCGCGTAGTCGCCGGTCAGGATCGGGTAGGTCCCCTCGGTCGCGCCGCCCTCGTCGAGGTCGGCGACCTCCTCGATGCGCGGCATCGGCGCGAAGACGCCCTCCCCGCCCAGCAGCTCGTGCACCTGCTGCGAGGAGTGGGGCAGGAACGGGCTCAGGATCGTCTTCAGGTCGCTGACGGCCTGGAGGACCGTGTGCAGGACCGTGCCCTGCCGCTTGGGGTCCTCCTTGAGCTTCCACGGCGCGGTGTCGGCCAGGTACTTGTTGGCCGCCGCGACCGTCTTCATCGCCTCGCCGATCGCCGCGCGCACCTTGTTCGCGCCGATGAGCTCCCCGACGGTGTCGAAGGCCGCCAGCGTCGCGGACAGCAGCTCCCGGTCGACCTCCTCCAGCTCCCCGGGCTCGGGGATGCGCCCGAAGTTCTTCGCGGCCATCGCCACCGACCGGTTCACCAGGTTGCCCCAGCCGGCCACCAGCTCGTCGTTGTTGCGCCGCAGGAACTCCGCCCACGTGAAGTCCGAGTCCTGGTTCTCCGGGCCCGCCGCGCAGATGTAGTAGCGCAGCGCGTCGGCCGAATACCGCTCCAGGAAGTCGCGGACGTAGATCACCACGCGCCGCGACGAGGAGAACTGCTTGCCCTCCATGGTCAGGAACTCCGAGGAGACCACCTCGGTGGGCAGGTCGAGGCGCCCCAGCGTCCCCGGCTCGCCGCCCGCCGCGCCCTCGCCGTTGCCGCCCAGCAGCATCGCCGGCCAGATCTCGGAGTGGAAGACGATGTTGTCCTTGCCCATGAAGTAGTACGAGACGGCCTCGGGGTTCGACCACCACCGCTTCCACGCCTCGGCGTCGCCGGAGCGCCGCGCCCACTCGATCGAGGCCGACAGGTAGCCGATGACGGCGTCGAACCACACGTACAGGCGCTTGTCGGGCCGGTCGACCCAGCCCGGCAGCGGGATCGGCACGCCCCAGTCCAGGTCGCGCGAGATCGGGCGCGGCCGGAGGTCCTCGAGGAGGTTCTTGGTGAAGCGGACCACGTTGGTGCGCCACCCCGTCCGCGTGTCCAGCCACGCGTTCAGCGCGTCGGCGAACGCCGGCAGGTCCAGGAAGAAGTGGTCCTCCTCGACGAACTTCGGCGTCTCGCCGTTGATGCGCGACTTCGGGTCGATCAGGTCGGTCGGGTCGAGCTGGCGCCCGCAGTTGTCGCACTGGTCGCCCCGCGCCGAGGTGAACCCGCAGTGCGGGCACGTGCCCTCGATGTAGCGGTCCGGCAGCGTCCGCCCCGTCGACGGGCTGATCGCCCCCGGGGTCTTCTGCTGCAGGATGTAGCCGTTGTCGTGGAGCGTGGTGAACAGCTCCTGGACGGTCTTGTAGTGGTTGCCGGTCGTGGTGCGCGTGAACAGGTCGTAGGACAGGCCCAGCGCGTCCAGGTCCTCGACGATGACCCGGTTGTACTTCGCGGCCGCCTCGGCGGCGGTGAGCCCCTCGGCGTCGGCCTGCACCAGGATCGGGGTGCCGTGCTCGTCGGTGCCCGAGACCATGAGCACGTCGTGACCGCGCATGCGCATGTAGCGGGCGAAGACGTCGGCGGGCACCCCGAAACCTGCTACATGTCCGATGTGGCGAGGGCCGTTGGCATAAGGCCAGGCCAGCGCGGTCAATACGTGAGTCATGCGCCCCATGATAGAGGCCCGGCCGCGGCGCCCACGAAGGTCCGAGTCCCCGCGGCGTCCGCCGACACGGCGAGTCTTCCCCTGATTCCGCCCTGCGGCGCGCTTTCGGTGATGCAATACCGGTATGTCCAGAACTCACCGCGCCGCCGGGACCGAACGCCCCCTCCGTCCCGGCGCACAGTGGAGCCCCGACGCCCCGCCGAGCCCGCGGCGGGAGCCCATCGGCTCCCAGACCGAGGGCATGGACGCGATCCGCGCGGTGTGGGAACGGGCCGGCGAGACCGGGCGGCGGCGCGCCAAGCCCGGCCCCGCCCCCCGCAGGCAGCCCAAACGCCTCGCCTCGGCCCTGTTCGGCACCCTGGTGTGCGCGTGCCTGCTCATGTTCCTCGCCTGGGTCAGTGCCCCCGCGCTGTGGATGACCATGGGCCACGGCCACAGCGGCACCGTCACCGTCACCTCCTGCTCGGGCGGCTTCGCGCCCGGCTGCAACGGCGTGTTCGAGGCCGGCTCCTGGACCAAGGAGCTGCGCCTGACCGGCTCGGTCACCCCCGCCGACGTCGGCGGCGAACTGCCCGCCCGCGCCACCGGCCCGGGCACCTCCAGCGCCTACGTCGGCGGCACCGGCGGGCTCTTGCTGCGCTGGGCGCCCGCGGTGGCGCTCTACATGGGCTGCGGCTTCGCGCTCGCCGCCGCCAGCGGCGCCACCCGCCTGTACGAGGGGCGCGGCGCGGCCATCGGCCTGTGCTGGGCCGCCGTCCTCGCCGTGTGGCTCGTCGCGATGGGCTTCGCCTGGTGACGCTGTAACCGTGCCCACCGCCGGGGCACTGCCGCGAGGAGCGACACCGGACGCGTCGTAGAGTGGACCCGCCCCCCGGTTTACGCCTCTATGCCGCCGCCACGGCGCGCCCAAGTGAATTGACCGTTCTTCCCTCCTTGCAGGGCTCCTCGGGAGACAGCGTGAGTGCATCTTCGAAACCGGTGGCGCAGACCTGGTTCGGACCCATCACCGCCGTGCAGCGGCGCGCCATGTTCGCGCTCGTGCCGGTGGCCGTCGCCTTCGGTCTCGTCGTCGGACTGGCGTTCCTGCCGCTAGCCAGCGGCTTCGGCGGCCTCGCCAAGGTCGGCTCCGAGTCCGTCCTCGAGCTGCCCGAGGACCTGGTCCTGCCCCCGGCCCCCGAGACGTCGACGCTGTACGCCGACGACGGCGAGACCGTGATCGCCACGTTCGGCGACCAGTACCGGGTGGAGCTCGAATACGACCAGATCCCCGACTCGGTCAAGGACGCGCTGGTCGCCACCGAGGACTCGAACTTCTACGAGCACAAGGGCGTCGACCCCGAGGGCATCATGCGGGCCCTGGTCACCAACGTCTCCTCCGGCGAGACCTCCGAGGGCGCCTCGACGATCACCATGCAGTACGTGCGCCAGGTCCTCTCCTACACCGCGACCAGCCCCGACGAGGTCGCCGCCGCCAGCGAGGTGAGCATGGAGCGCAAGATCAAGGAGATGGGCTACGCGCTCGCCCTCGAAGAGGAGATGTCCAAAGAAGACATCATCACCAACTACCTCAACACCGTCTACTTCGGCCACGGCGCGTACGGGATCGGCGCCGCCGCGCAGGTCTACTACGGGAAGGTGCCCGCCGACCTGACCGTCGCCGAGTCCGCCATGCTGGTCGGCCTGGTCCAGTCCCCGAGCGCCTACGACCCCATCAACGGCTCCTCCGAGGCCGCGCTGGCCCGCCGCGACCACGTCATCGACCGCATGGTCGCCACCGGCTTCCTCACCGGGGCCGAGGGCGAGGAGGCCCGGGCCACCGAGCTGGGCCTCAACCCCCAGGACGCCAACAACGACTCCGGCGGCGCCATCGACTCCGACTACGGCTTCTTCGTCGACTACTTCGAGCAGTGGTGGCAGCAGCAGGAGGACTTCGGGGAGAGCGCCGACGAGCGCAAGGCCCGCCTCTACCGCGGCGGATACGAGATCGTCTCGACCCTCGACGTCGACCTCCAGGAGACCGCCGAGGACGCCGTCGAGCAGCAGCTGAAGACCGGGTCGGAGTTCGCGCTCGGCACGGTCGTCGTCGAACCGCTCACCGGCGCCATCCAGGTCATGGCCGTCAACCGCAACTACTCCAACGACATCTCCGAGAACGGCCCCAACACCTCCAACGGCGAGTACAAGGGCACCTACCCCAACACCACCAACCCGCTGCTGAGCGGCAACTCCGCCGTCCCCGGCTACCAGGCCGGGTCCGCGTTCAAGCTCTTCACCATGATCGCCGCCCTCGAAGACGGCATGCCGCTGACGACGACGATCAACTCGCCGCCCAAGTACACCTCCCAGTACGTCGTGGGCGACGGCGCCGCCTCCTGCGGCAGCTACTGGTGCCCCAAGAACTCCTCGGAGTCCCAGTCGGGCAACTACAACATGTGGACCGGCTTCGGCGAATCGGTCAACACCTACTTCGTGCAGCTGGCCGAGCGCGTCGGCGTCGCCAACTCCATCGACGTCGCCATGCGGCTGGGCATCGACTTCCGCAACACCAAGGACCTCGGGCTGGTCACCGGCGAGGGCGCGAACAACTTCGGGCCCTTCACCCTCGGCGTCACCCAGGCCACCCCCCTGGACATGGCCGCCGCCTACGCCGCCCTCCCCGCCGACGGCCTGTACTGCGAGCCGACCCCGGCCCTGTCGGCGGTCACCAACACCGGCAGCACCATCGACTTCCCCAGCGCCTGCAACCAGGCCCTCGACGTCGAGGTCGCCCGCGCCGCCGTCGACGCCGCCCGCTGCCCCACCGGCGACGGCGCGGTCAAGGGCAGCTGCACCTGGGGCACCGCCGAGCAGGTCGGCGCCGCCGTCGACGGCCCCGTCGCGGGCAAGACCGGCACCACCGACTCTAACTCCACCAACTGGTTCGTCGGGTTCACCCCGAACGCCGCCGCCGCCGCGTTCGTCGCCGACCCCGACAGCCCGCAGCACTTCGTCGGCTCGTCCAACCTCGGCAAGCCCGCCAACGCCGTCGCCGACATCCTCGCCCACCAGTGGGACGAGAACGGCGAAGGGGACTTCACGCCGCCCACCGACCTGGTGCGCTAGGCCCTGGCCTGTGGAACGGCACGGGCGCTACCCGTAGACTCACCCCGGTGAGCGCCACCGCAGTCCGGCCCGCAGCGCCGCCCGCCGCCTGGCGGCCGGCCCTGCCCCCAGGGCCGCTCCCCAGCGTCCGGGCCCGCTTCGCGGACCAGGCCCCCGACGACGGCCGCCGCGCCCTGATCGTCACCATCGGCGTCACCGCGCTGGCCGCGGTGCTGCGCCTGATCGGGCTCGACCACCCCAAGGGCCTCATCTTCGACGAGGTCTACTACGCCCAGGACGCCCACGCCATGCTCGCCCACGGCGTCGAATGGGACGTCGCGAGCGGCGGCTCGGCCTACGTCGCCCACCCGCCGTTCGGCAAGTGGCTCATCGCCGCCGGCGAGGGCCTGTTCGGCTTCGACGAGACCGGCTGGCGCATCAGCGCCGTCGCCGCCGGCGTCATCGGCGTGGCCCTCCTGGTGCGCCTGGTGCGCCGGCTCACCGGCTCGACCGTGCTCGGCGGCACGGCCGGGCTCCTGCTCGCCGTCGAGGGCAGCCACTTCGTGCTCTCGCGCACCTCGCTGCTCGACATCTTCCTGGCGACGCTCCTCCTGGCCGCCATGTACTGCCTCGTCCGCGACCGCGACTGGCGCCGGGCCGGATGGCTCGCGGCGATGGAGGACGGCCTCGACCCGGTGCGCGAACGCCCCCGCCTGGGCGTCCCGTGGTGGCGCGTCGCCACGGCCGTCCTGCTGGGCATGGCCATGTCCACCAAGTGGAGCGCGCTGTGGTTCATCATCCTGTGCATCGTGCTGCTCGTGGTGTGGGACTGGCGGCTGCGCGTCGACGCCGGGGCCCGCAGGCCGCTGCGCGACACCCTCATCTACGAGTTCGCGCAGAACCTGTGGTTCGGGTTCCTCGCGATCGGCGTCTACCTGGCGACGTGGGCGGGCTGGTTCGCCAACGGCACCGGCTCCTACCGGCACTGGCTGGCCGACAACGGCCACGCCGAGCCGCCCGTGGTCGGCGCGCTCGTCAACTGGTACCAGTACCACCTGAGCGTCTACGAGTTCCACTCGAACCTGTCCTCGGAGCACTCCTACCAGTCGGTGCCCCTGGAGTGGCTGTTCAACCTGCGGCCGGTGGTCTTCTACTGGAGCTCGGACGTCGCGTGCGGCGCGGAGCGCTGCGCCGCCGAGATCCTCCTGCTCGGCACGCCGCTGCTGTGGTGGGCGTTCGTGCCCGCGACCCTCGCGGTGCTGGCCTGGGCGCTGTACAAGCGCGACTGGCGGGCCTGGTTCATCCTCGCGGGCATCGGCGCGGGCATCCTGCCGTGGTTCGCCTACCCCGAGCGGACCATGTTCTTCTTCTACGCGGCCCCCGCCGTCCCCTTCTTCATCGCCGCGGTCACCTGGTGCCTGGGCATGATCATCGGCCGCTCCCGGCCCGGATCGCCCGCCTCGGGCTCCCCTGAGCGCCGCCTGACCGGGGCGCTCATCGCCGGGGCGTTCGTCGCCGTCGTCGTGCTGTGCTTCGCGTACTTCTGGCCGATCTACACCGGCGAGCCGCTCGACTACAGCGAATGGCGCTCCAGGATGTGGCTCGACTCCTGGATCTGAGCGGGCGCGGCGCGCACCGCACCGGACCCGTGCCCGCCTCGCGATCCCCGCAGTGCCGCCGCCCGCAGAGAGCCGGGCCACACTCGGGGCCCGCGAAGGCCATGCGGCCCTGTGCTACAGTTGTCGGCGCTCGGGGCTTTGGCGCAGTTGGTAGCGCGTCTCGTTCGCAATGAGAAGGTCAGGGGTTCGAATCCCCTAAGCTCCACCACAGGTAAAGGCCGGTGTCCCATCACGGGAGACCGGCCCTTTTCCGTCCGTACAGCAGTTATTTACAGCAACGGCCCTTCCAAGCTCTCACTCAGCCGCCTCAGCGCCTCACGCGTGGCCTTGGTCGACGCCTGCGCGTAGATCTCCATCGTGACCTTGAAGTCCGAATGCCGCATGATCGCCATGATCACCCGAGGGTGGACGTCGAGGTCGACCAGGAGCGAGCCGCAGGTGCGCCGCGCGTCATGCACGGTGATCTTCGGCAGGCCCGCCGCCGCCAAGTGCTTGTTGAACGACCGGAGGAAGTTGCGCGGGTGGGAGTTCCCCCTGTGGCGTTGACACTCTGAGATCCCGGACCGTAGTGTTCGGGGAGCTAGGAGTGGAAGTTGACGTCGAAGTATCAGAAGCGTTATCCCGAGGAGCTGAAGGCCGAGGCGGTCCGGATGTACCTCGAGG
>DASTYG010000082.1:0-39018 GCA_035765105.1 Glycomyces sp. | reverse complement strand
ATGAGCGGTGTGCCCAGCCTTCCCGTGACATGCCTTGACCGGCATCACTGCCGTGTGCTGCGTCCAGGCCAGGTCGTCCGGGCTCCGGGGGCGCCGACGCCGGTGGGCACGATCTACCGTTACGACCGGCTGCTCATCGATGAATCCATCTTGGACGACGGGGCCGCGCGGCAGCGCTTGGAAGGAGCCGTACGGCCCATCGGCCTGCGGCTCGAATGCCAGGCGGCCAGCCACGTGGGGTCGCGGCACGGCGCAAAGCGCGTTCCGGTTTCCCTCACCGGTCGGGGCGACCCGACCGCGGTGGACGCCTGGGGTCTGCTCCAGTCGCTGCGAACCGCTGCCGACGAGGGCCAGCTTCCCCCGGACATCACGGAGAAAGTCCACCTCGAGCACCTGCTGGTGTCTTGTGGAACCCCGGGGATCAGCGAGGCCGAACCGCCTGGCTCTGGAAAACTCAAGCCGCTGGGACGCCTCCCGGTGGACATGGTGAACCCCATGCCGCCGCGCCGACCCAAGAAGCGCCGCATAAGGGTCGCGATTCTCGACACCGGCGTGCCGCAGCGCCACCCTGCGTTCGATGTCGCCGACAAGGCTTCGGGAGAGGACGCTTTCGTCCTCGTCGACCGGGCCTTCCAAGAGTCCTTCGCCAAGGACTCGGACAGCCCTGCGATGCCGCTGAACGACCCCTGGGAGGGGCCGGTCCACGAGAACACCCTGCTCGGTGAGGTCGCAAGCCATTTCGGGCACGGGACCTTCATGACGGGTCTGATCCGTCAGATCGCTCCTGACGCCCAGGTCTATTCGCTGCGTGTAGTCCACAACGACGGCCTCGCCTACGAGCACGAAGTGGTCGGGGCGCTTCACCATGTCGCCGATCAGGTCGAGGCCGTTCGCAACGGCGACACCGAGGCCATCGGGGTCGACCTCGTCGTGCTCGCCTTCGGCTATGTCGACGAGAATCCCGAAGACCAACCGGGCGGTTGGATGGGGCAGGCCGTTGAACGGCTCACGTCCCTCGGCATCCCGGTCGTCGCGGCCGCCGGCAATCAGTCGTCGGACCGGCCTTTCTACCCGGCTGCGTTCGCAGCGCACCACCGCCCTGAGACCTCGGCGCCGGTTCTCAGCGTCGGAGCGCTCAATCCGAATCGCAATGTCGCCATGTTCTCCAATGACGGCCCCTGGGTCTCCTGCTTTGCCACCGGCGCCGGTCTCGTGAGCACCTTCCCTTGCGAGGCCAAAGGATCGCTCATGCCCGACCGTCGGGTGCGGGCCTCGTTCGCCGACCGGTATCGCGAGAGCCACGATCCCGACGATTTCTCCTCGGGGTATGCGGTGTGGGGCGGCACCTCGTTCGCAGCCCCCCTTGCGGCGGCGTTCTGGGCGAACGCGATTGAAGAGGAAGGTCCCATCCGGGTGCGGAACTCGCTCCAAGCCTCGGAGCGGGCTCGCGGGGCACTGGAACGACTGCGAAACCGCTAGCCTGAAGTAATGAACGCGATTCCGGCTCAATCGGTGGCGGCTGTGGACTACGAGCGACGGACGCAGCTCTACATCGCTGCGCGCGCCGGGGACAAGAAAGCGCAGTGGACCTTGGTCGAAGAACTCAACGAGCTGCTTTGGCGAGCGGCTCGTCGAGCGGGACTCGATCGGGAGAGCGCTGCCGATGCGGTCCAGACGGCATGGCTTCGCCTGTGGCGCCCTGGAAACGAGCTGGAACAACCGCGAGCATTGACCAAGTGGTTGCTCATCACGGTCAGGCGCGAAGCCTGGAGGTTGATCGGGGGCTCGCGTCGCGAGATCGTCGCCGATCCCATTGATCTGCAGGAACCGGTCACCGAAGGCATCGAGGACGATCTCGTCCGCGATACCGAACACGAAGCCGTGCGACGCGCATTCCTTGCCCAACCTGAACGGTGTCGGCGGCTGCTCGCCTATGTGGCGGCAGTCGACCGACCCGACTACGACGACATCGCCGAATCGCTGGGGATGAAAAGGGGGAGCATCGGTCCGACTCGGGGCCGGTGCTTGGACAAACTGAGGAAGACGCTCCTGGCCGATCCAGGCTGGAGCAGAGGTGAGGAGCGGGACGATGACTGAATACGGTGGGCAGGGTGAGAACGAGCCGTTGGACTCCTGCGATCAGCGAATTCTGACGGTGATCAACGAACTGCACGACCGGGACGATCCGATCCCGGACGACCTCAACGAGAGGATACTGTTCGTCCTTGAGCTCGAGGCGGAACTGGATGCGAGAGTCGCGAGTATCAAGCAGAACGAGCTCGCCCTGGTCCGCGGAGAAACCGAGCTGACCGTGGGGCACGGCGACCCGGCGTCGATCACCTTCGACTGTGAGGCGGTCACCGTCATGGTTACGCCGCGACCGTCCGCCGTGGGGGAGGTGCGGCTCGACGGATGGATCGGGCCAGAGGGCATCTACGAGGTCGAGCTGCGCAGCCCTGAGGGATCCAGAAGGGTCGCCACTGAAGAAAGCGGGCGATTCGTGTTGGAGGGGCTGCCGCATGGCAACATGTTCCAGTTGGTCATTCGGCCGCATGGAGAGCTGCAGAGAGAGGGGCTTCCGGCGGTGGTCGTGACACCGGCCGTGCGGCTGTAGCATATGAAGAATGCTTCCCCGCGCCTGGCGTTCCTTCTCTCGTGGTCAGCGTCTGCAACGACGCGGCCGAATCGTTGAGGCCACCGAGGCGCTCGAAGACGCATTGTCGCTCCTGGGTTGGGACCCCGACGCTCCGCCTCAGGCGGGCACGGACAGGGCCCGCTTGACGTTCATGGTGTTGTCGATTCGCGCCCCCGGGCTGGCGATGGCCGGAGACGCGGGTTCGGGATTGAAGCTCCTTGACATGGCGGAGGACATCGCGACGCCGCGTGAGCGCGGGACGCTGCACCATCAACGGGCTTTCATCCTCTGGCAGACAGGTCGGTTGAACGAGGCGCTCAAATGGTTCGACAAGGCGGAGCCTGAACTTGAGGAATATGGCCCCGATTGGCTGTACGCGGCGCTTTTCCACAACAAATCAGCGGTGTGGCGCGAGCTCGGTGAGCTTCATGAAGGGCTCGCTAGCGCGGAACGGGCACGGGAACTGTTCTCAGTTGCGGGCCACCATGTCCACTCGGCGAAAGCGCGGCACTCTGAAGCATTGCTGTGGCTCGACCTCGGTGAGGTGACCAGAGCGATCGTGGCGTTCGAAGAAGTCCGCCGGCTGTACCGTGAGCATGCACCGGAAATGGAGGCGTTCGTCAACGACTCCTATGCCCAGGCCCTGATGAGGGTCGGAATGTATCGGCAATCCGGTGAACTCTGGGAAGAGGCGATTGCGAGTTGGCGCCTTCACGGCAACCTGCGTTCGGCTGCCATCACTGAGTTCAACCGGGCGGTCGTCGCACACGAATCGGCGGAATACGATGTGGCCGAGGCATGGGCGCGGCGGGCCATGGATTCGCTGTACGGGCAGGGGATCGAGACCTGGGCCTTTCTGGCGAGGCTGCTCGTGCTGCAGACGCGGTTTGACGCCGGAGGCGATGAGACCGACTTCGCCACGAAGGTCGACGTCCTGTACTCGGCGCTGGAATCGCGCGGGTGGACGTTCAGACTGGAACAAGCGCGTATTCTTGCCGCTCGATCTTATATCCGCGCCGGGGATTTCGAGACGGCGAGGGGACGGTTGGCGGCCCCTGTGGAAGGCCACGGATACGGTGCTCTTTCGGCCAGGCTCGCCAGGCATCTGGCACTGGCGGAACTCGCCGAGGCTGATGGCCACGATCCGCTCCCGGAACTCAAAGCGGGACTGGACATGCTCAACGAGTACCGCGCGGGGTTCGGCTCAGTGGAGTTTCAAGCGGGGGTCTCAGCACTAGGGATCCAGCTCGCCAGCAAAGGGCTGACACTGTCCGCCGATAGAGGATGCCCTTCCACGATGCTGTCTTGGGTTGAACGGTCCAGAGCGCAGGGGCTGCGCATCCCGCCGGTGAAATCCAGCGCCGATCCCGATGTCCGTGAGGTGCTCGGGCGCCTGAGGCAAGCGCGCCAACGCTTGTGGGACGCCCAGCTCGAAGGCAGAGAAGACTCCGAAGCGCTGGAGCGGATTCGCGAGCTCGAAGAGAAGATCCGTGCGTACGATCGAGGCAAGCGCGGCCCGGGCCAGCAGGCCGAACCGGTCTCCCCCGAATCGATCCATGAGGCTGCTCAGGAACGGGAAACCGTGGTGGTCAATCTGTTCGAGGTGGGCGGGTATCTTCACGCGGTACTCGCCGGAGGAGACGAACTCCGGCATGTGCAGCTCATGAAGCTCGACACCGCGGCGGAAGCGGGCCGTCGCCTTGGCGCTGACCTGGACGCGTTGGGCTCTCTTAAACTCCACGAACGGCTTCGCCTCAGTGTTGAAGGATCATTGCGCCGCAATGCCGTAATGCTTGGCGAGGGGATCATCGATCCTATTGGACGGTTCATCGGCGACAGGCGAATTGTGGTCGTTCCGCACAGTCAGATCGCTTGGGTCCCTTGGCCGCTGCTTCCTCAGCTCCGCGGACGGCCTGTCACTGTCGCTCCCTCTGCGGAAGCCTGGTGGAGGGCTGTCAACCGACCGCGTATGACCGGGACGGTACTGGTGGCGTCCGGGCCGAGGTTGAACACCGTGGCGGCTGAGACGGATGTGATAGCCGGTCTTTATCCTGGCGCGAACCGCATGGAAGCGACCGACTCCGATCCCGAACTGGTCCTCAAGGCCCTCGACGGCGCCTCGGTCGCGCACCTTGCAGCCCACGGTCATCACGAGCCGGACAACGTCCTCTTCTCGCGTCTCGACTTCGGTCAGGGACCGCTCAACGCCTACGAGCTCCTCGGGCTCGACCAACCGCCCGGCCATGTCGTGCTGTCCTCTTGCGACCTCGGTCGTTCCACGGTCGCGGTCGGCAACGAGACGCTGGGGTTCACCGCGGCGCTGCTCCACGCCGGGACCTCCACGGTCGTCTCCAGTCTCGGCCGTGTCCCCGACGACCTCGCCGCCGAGATGATGATCGACTACCACCGCCGCTGCGCCGCCGGGGCGACCCCGGCCGAAGCCCTCGCCGCGGTGGGGGAGCACCGCCCCTGGCACCCCTTCGTCTGCTTCGGCGCCTGATTCGGTTCGTGAGCGACGCGAACGGCCGGTCCCGCGGGACCGGCCGTTGCGTACGAGAGCGGTCAGTCGAAGAGCTCTTCGATCCGTTCGATCTCCAACGCCCGGTCGCCCCAGTGTTCGAGCTGCTCGACATCGGTGCAGGAGGCGATCCGGGCCTTGGTCGCGGCGTCGACCGTTACGCCGCGCCGCTCGAGGATGCGCAGGAGCATGTTCGCTTCGCCGCGTGCTTCCCCTTTGGCTTCGAGGCGGTGGAAGATCGAGTTGCCGGAGTTGCGGCGGTAGATCGTGTCGGTCATCAGGGCCTCCAGTCGCTCCAGCGCAATGTCCGTGAGCGGATTCGAGCGTGTTCGACCTGCGGGGGCGTCTCAGCGCGCAGTGGCGCCTCGTGTTCGTGTGTCACCACTTGCCTGATGTTAGGAATGGGCGTTCGAACACCGGGTGAGCGACACTGTCGGATAGGAGACGTTTTCGGGGTTCGAACACTGTTTCGCGCGGTGCGGGACGGTGGCCGGTTCGGTCGGGCCGCCGTTTTCGCGGGGCTGGGCCTACTGGGAGGTTGGGCGGCGGGTGCGGACAGGCGTTATGGTGGGCGTCACGAAACACGAGTCGATGTCACCCCCTTGAGGTCCCTCATGACGCACGCCGCGCCCGGATCGGGCATATGCTGACGCGCCGCCGCTGGCTGCCCGTCGTCGTGGTCGTCGCCGCGCTCATCGTCGTCGGGATCGCCGCCCAGGGCACCGGCGTCCAATGGAGCCAGGGCGAGGCGATGTTCAACGTGGAAGGCGAGCCCCCGCCGCCGAGCTTCCAGGTCGAGTCGCAGCCCGAGACCACCGAGGCGCCGACGGGCGAAGCGAGCGAAGGCGCCTCCCTGCCCTCGTGGATCTCCTGGCTGCTCCTCGGCATCGTCCTCGGCGTCCCGGCGGCGCTGATCATGGCGCTGCTGCTGCGCCAGCTCGTGCGGTGGCTCATCGACACCCAGGCCGGCGAGACCCGCTCCGATCCCGAACCGCAGTACCTGCACCGCGACGTCGCCCTCGTCGAAGAGGCCGTCGCGGCCGGGCTCGCCGAGATCGACCTCGGCACCGACCCGCGCAGCGCCATCATCGCCTGCTGGGTGCACTTCGAGCACGCCGCCGAGCAGGTCGGCCTCCCCAGGGAATCCTCCGACACGCCCGCCGACCTCACCCGCCGGCTCCTCGAACGCCACGAGCTGGACGGTGGCTCGCTCTCCCGGCTCTCCCAGGCCTACCTCCTGGCCCGCTACTCCCCGCACGAGGTCGGCGAGGCCGACCGCGACCGCGCCCGCTCGGCGCTGGTCGACCTGAGCCGGCAGCTCGGCGCCGAGGAGGCCCGGTGAACGACCTCCTCGCCCCCTTCGGGCGGCTGCGCCCCGCCGCCGCCATCGGCGTCCTCGCCGCCGCCCTCGCCTTCTGGGGCTTCGCGCGCCTCTCCGGCGTCGACCTCCTCTTGTGGCAGATCGCCCTCCTCGCCCTCGCCGGACTGGCCCTCAGCGCGATCCTCGCCGCGCTGCGCCCCGACACCGAGGACGGCGACGAGATCACCACCCGGCGCGTCAACGCCCCCACCTGGCGCCCCTTCATCGAGGTCAACCGCTGGGAGGACCAGCTGATCTTCGCCGAGACCCGCCCCGGCGCCTTCGAGGACAGCAAAGCCAAGCTGAAGATCGTCGAACTCGCCGAAGAGCGCCTGCGGCTGCGCCGCGGGCTCTCCCTGCACGGCGACCCCGAGCAGTGCCGCGCGCTGCTCGGCGAGTCCACCTACGCCTTCCTCACCGAGCCCGTCGCCGACTGCCCCGACGAGCGGCGGCTCCACGAGCACCTCACCAGGATCGAGGCCCTCTGATGGGCCGCGCCGTCACCAGGAGTCAACACCGATGAACGACCAAGCACCGCCGATCGGCCTCGCCGAGGTCGCCGACCACGCCCGAGCGGTCCTCAAGTCCGTCCAGTCCGTCATCGTCGGCAAGGACGAGCCGCTGAAACTGGTGCTCGCCGGCATCCTCGCCGGGGGCCACATCCTCCTCGAAGACCTCCCCGGCCTCGGGAAGACCCTCACCGCGCGGTGCTTCGCCCAGAGCCTCGGGCTCGACTTCCGGCGCCTCCAGTTCACCCCCGACCTGCTCCCCGCCGACGTCACCGGCTCCTTCCTCTACAACCAGAAGACCGGCGAGTTCGTCTACCGCAAGGGCCCGGTCCACACGAACCTGCTGCTCGCCGACGAGATCAACCGGACGCCCCCCAAGACGCAGTCCGCGCTCCTGGAGGCCATGCAGGAGCGGCAGGTCTCGGTCGAGGGCGAGACCTACCGGCTCCCGCGGCCCTTCACGGTCCTGGCCACCTCCAACCCCGTCGAGTTCGAGGGCACCTACCAGCTGCCCGAGGCCCAGCTCGACCGGTTCCTCCTGCGCGTCTCCTTCGGCTACCCCACCGCCGACGAGGAGTGGGAGGTCCTGCGGCGGCGCATCGGACGCCGCACCGAGGACGTCGAACTCGACCCGGTCATCGACGCCGCCACCCTCGTCCGGATGCAGCAGGCCCTCGAACACGTCACCGTCGAGGACTCCGTGGGCCGCTACATGGTCGCCATCGCCGCCGCCTCCCGCAACCACTCGCAGCTGCAGGTCGGCGCCTCCCCGCGCGGCTCGCTCGCGCTGCTGCTCGCCTCCCGGGCCCTCGCCGTCCTCGACGGGCGCGACTTCGTCACCCCCGACGACGTCAAAGGCGTCGCCGCCGCCGCGCTCGCCCACCGCATCACGCTGCGCCCCGAACTGTGGATGCGCCGCATCGACCCCGCCGCCGTGGTCGCCGACATCTGCCGCGGCGTCGAGGCGCCGCAGTCCGCGCAGGCCCCGACGCACGGCGCACCGCCCCAGCGATGAGCCTCGCCGCCGACCCAGCGCTGCGGCTGCGCACCGACAACGCGCGGACGCCGGAGCAGCGCGCCCCCGACAAGCCCGTCGAATGGCGCCGCACCCCCGCCCTGACCCGCGCGGTCGTCATCGCCGCCTGCTGCCTCATCGCCGCCGTCGCCTTCGGGCGCGTCGACCTCGCGCTGCTGGCCGCGCCCTTCGCCCTCGGCACCGCCCTGCTGCTGCGCGACCGGCCCGACCGGGCGCCGCAGGCCCGGTTCGACGCCGCCGAGGAGACCTGCGCCGAAGGCGAGACCGCCTCGGCCGTCCTCCGCGTCGACAACCCCGCGCCCGCCCCGGTCACGACCGTCGTCACCGCCGCCGCCGACCCCTGGATCGAACTGCACACCGGCCGCGGCGACTTCGCCGAGCGGATCGGCCCGGCCACGGCCCGCGAGATGCTCATCGCCGGGCGCGCCCGCCGCTGGGGCCTCCACCAGCTTGGCCCCGTCCACGTCCGCTCGCACGCCTGCGGCGGGCTCCTGGAGACGACCGTGCAGCGCCTGCCCGGCTCGAACTCGCGCGTGTGGGTCCTGCCCGTCCCCGACTGGTTCGAGTCCGCCGAGTCCCTGCCGTTCGCCGCGGGCGTCGCGGGCGTCCACCGCTCCGGCCGCACCGGCGACTCCGGCGAACTCGCCGAGGTCCGGCTCTACCAGTCCGGCGACCGGCTCCGCCGCATCGACTGGCGCACCTCGGCGCGCTCCCAGGAGCTGTACGTCAACGCGACCCTCTCCGAGCGCGACACCGACGTCACCCTCATCCTCGACCTCCAGGTCGAGGCCGGCGCCTCCGGCGGCATCGACGGCGACGCCTCGGTCGCCGACCTGACCGTCCGCGCCGCCGGGGCCGTCGCCGCCCACTACGCGCTCCAGGGCGACCGGGTCGGCTGCATCGAGTTCGGCGCCCGTGGCCGCCGCCTGCGCGCCGGGGCCGGGCGCCGCCACAACCTCGCGACGCTGCGCTGGCTCGCCTCGGTCGACATCCCGACCGACGCGCTCCCGCCCTCGGTCGAGATGACCCGCCGCCTCCTGGGCAACCACCGCAGCCTGCACGTCGTCTTCACGCCGCTCCTCGGCGAGCGCTCCGTCGGCCTGGTCGTCGCCCTGGCCCGCTCGGGCCGCCCCGTGCTGTGCATCGACACGCTCCCCGGCCACGTCTCCCCGCCCGGGCGCTCGCACTGGACGCCCTACGCCGAGCGCCTGTGGCGCCTCAGCCGCGCCAACACGATCATGGAGCTGCGCGACCTCGGCGTCGCCGTCGAGTCCTGGACGGGCGCGGCCTCCCTCGACGACGTCCTCGCCCAGCTGGTCAGGAGGCGGTACCGGTGAGCGACCTCCAGCGGGGCCTGTTCGAGGCGGTCCGGGACGGCACGCGCCTCCGCGTCGTCGGCGGACGCCGCCGCGCCGTCTCCTGGGCGCGGCGCCTCGCGCCCGCCGCCGTGCTGCTGCGCGCCGTCATCGGCCTGGCCTACTTCGCCGCCGCCGAGCTCGCGGCCCCGACCGCCTGGGCGACGTCGGCGGTCTACGTCGGCCTCGCCGCCGCCCTCGCGCTGCTCGCCGCGGCCCGGCCCGCCGGGGGCGCCCCGCTCGCCGCCACCGCCGCCGTCGCGGCGGTCTGGCTGCTCACCACGAGCGTGTACGACGACCACGGCGGCATCGTGCGCGCGGCCGTGGTCGCGCTCCCGCTGTACGCGGGCCACGCCACCGCCGCCGTCGCGCAGCGCTTCCGGGCGACCACCGTCATCGACAGTGAGATCGTCCACACTTGGGCCCGCCACCTGGGAATCGTCTCGGGGTCGACAGTGGCCTTCGCAGGCGTTCTGTCCCTGTTCACCGCGTATTTCGCCGCGATATCCCCCGCGGTGGCGGTGGGTGTCGGCCTGGTGGCCGTCATCACCGTGATCTACGTCCTCGCGCGTTCCCTACACAACCGGAGTCCGCGCTAGTCAGAATTGAACATGTGAAACGTATAGTCGTGATAGGTGCCGGTCACGTCGGTTTTTACGTTGCCGAACGCTTGAGCAAGAAGCTGAAGAGCGACATCAAGCGCGGTCAAGTTGAACTGATGGTCATCGACCCCAACCAGCACATGACCTACCAGCCGTTCCTGCCCGAGGCGGCTGCCGGCAACATCTCCCCGCGCCACGGCGTGGTGCCGCTGCGTCAAGCGCTCAAGCACTGCACCATCCTCACCGGCGGCGTCACCGAGATCGACCACTCGGCCCGCAAGCTCACCATGCAGCCGATCTCCGGACCCACCCGCGAGATCGAGTACGACGAGATCGTCGTCGCCCCCGGCTCGGTCTCCCGCCCCCTGCCCATCCCGGGCCTGGCCGACGTCGCCATCGGCATCAAGTCCATGGGCGAGGCCATCTGGCTGCGCAACCACGTCCTCCAGCGCTTCGACGTCGCCGCCACCACCAACGACCCGGACGTGCGCCGCAAGGCGCTCACGTTCGTCACCGTCGGCGGCGGTTTCGCCGGCGCCGAGACCCTCGGCGAACTCGAGGACCTGACCGACACCGTCGTCAAGAACTACCCGGAGATCGACCCCTCCGAGGTCAAGTGGTACCTGGTCGAGTACGCCGACAAGATCCTCCCCGAGGTCGGCCCCCAGATGGGCGCCTACGCGGCCCGCCAGCTCACCAGGCGCGGCGTCGACGTCCGCCTGGGCACCACGCTCAAGTCCTGCGAAGGCGGCCACGTCGTCCTCACCGACGGCGAGGAGTTCGACTCCGACACCGTCATCTGGACCGCGGGCGTCATGCCCAACCCGCTGCTCAAGAAGACCGACCTGCCCATCGGTCCCAAGGGCCACCTGGAGTGCAACACGCGCCTCCAGGTCGCCACGGGCGTCGAGGCCGGGACCGCCGAGGTCGGCGAGGTCGTCGACGGCGCGTGGGGCGCGGGCGACTCCGCCCAGGTGCCCGACACCTCGGACTTCCCGATGGCCTACTGCGCGCCCAGCGCCCAGCACGCCGTCCGCCAGGCCCACATCCTGGCCGACAACATCTACGCCAAGCACGTGGGCGCCGCCCTCAAGCCGTACGAGCACAAGTACATCGGCTCGGTGGCCGGCCTCGGCCTGTACAAGGGCGTCGCCAACACGTACGGGTTCAAGGCCAAGGGCCTCCTCGCGTGGCTCATGCACCGCGGCTACCACCTCAGCCGCGTGCCCGGGATCGGCCGCAAGGGCCGCATCCTGGCCGACTGGATCGTCGGTTTCTTCACCAAGCGCGAAATGGTGCAACTCGGCGAAATCAGCCTCGGCCGCGAGCCGTTCGAGGCCATCGCCGCGGGCTCCGACCCCGCACGGGCCGAGAAGTCGAGCTCATAGCCGATACAGTTGGAGCACCACGGGTGACCACCCGTGGTGCTCTCGGCTTTTGTGAGGTGGAAAACTGGTGTCCATGAGAGCACGTGTACTCGTCGTCGACGACGACCCGGCGTTGGCGGAGATGCTCGGCATCATCCTCCGCACCGAGGGCTTCACCCCCACGTTCGTCACCGACGGCGAGAAGGCCCTCGCCGCGTTCAAGGAGCACCGCCCCGACATCGTCCTGCTCGACCTCATGCTGCCCGGCATGAGCGGCCTCGACGTCGCCAAGGCCATCCGGGGCGAGTCCGGCGTCCCCATCGTCATGCTCACCGCCAAGTCCGACACCGTCGACGTCGTCCTCGGCCTCGAATCGGGCGCCGACGACTACATCGTCAAGCCCTTCAAACCCAAGGAGCTCGTCGCCCGCATACGCGCCCGCCTGCGCCGCGGCGACGACGTCACGCCCGAGCGCCTCGAGATCGGCAAGCCCGGCCTCCAGGTCCAGATCGACGTGCCCGCCCACCAGGTGACCCTCAACGGCGCCGAAGTGAAGCTGACCCCCCTCGAATTCGACCTGCTGGTGGCGCTCGCCCGCAAGCCCCGCCAGGTCTTCACCCGCCAGGTCCTCCTGGAGCAGGTCTGGGGCTACCGCCACTCGGCCGACACGCGCCTGGTCAACGTCCACGTGCAGCGCCTGCGCGCCAAGATCGAACCCGACCCCGAGCGCCCGCAGCTCATCCAGACCGTCCGCGGCGTCGGGTACAAAGCCGGATTGGGATAGTGGCAGGCCCGCCCTCCGCGAAACGGCGGCCGCGGCGGCGCCCACCGGCCTGGCCGCGGCGATTCGCCGGCCGCGCGCTCGACTACGCGGGCCGGGTCGCGACCCCCCTGGTCAGCCGGTTCCGCGCCTCGCTCCAGCTGCGGGTCGTCGCCTCCACGCTGATCGCCTCCACGATCCTCGTCCTCACCTTCAGCTTCGTCGTCGCCGGATCGGTGACCTCGGGGCTGCTCACCGACCGGCGCGACACCGCCGTCGACGAGACCGTCAACGCCGTCGAGCGCGCGGCCGAGCAGCTGGGCCAGTACAACTCGGCGGCCGACCCCGCGCTCGGCCAGACCATGCAGCGGGTCGTCAACGACCTCGCCGAGGACCCCGTCTTCGCGCCCTACCTCCTGCTGGCGACCGGCGACGGCGACGTCGTCAAATCCCACCCCGTCGGCGGCATCGACCTGCCCTCGCAGGAGCTGCGCGAGCTCGTGCGCGGCGGCAGCGTCGCCGCCCAGCACGGCACCTTCGACTTCGACGACGCCGAGCGGATGCCGTACCTGATCGTCGGCGCGCCGATCCAGCTGACCGTCGACTACGAGCTGTACGCGTTCTACCCGCTCGACTCCGAGCAGGACGCCATCAGCCTCCTGCGCACCAACCTCGCGCTCGCCGGCGTCGCCCTCGTGCTCCTCCTCGGCGTCATCGCCGCCCTGGTCACGCGCCTCGTCGTCACCCCCGTCCGCGAGGCCGCCCGCACCTCCCAGCGGCTCGCCGCCGGGCTCCTCCACGAGCGCATGGAGGTCCGCGGCTCCGACGACCTGGCGCGCCTGGCCGGCTCGTTCAACCTCATGGCCGAGAACCTCCAGAGCCAGATCCGGCGCCTGGAGGAGATGTCCATGATGCAGCGGCGCTTCACCTCGGACGTCTCCCACGAGCTGCGCACCCCGCTGGCGACGATCCGCATGGCCGCCGACCTGCTCTACGACACCCGCGACGACTTCGACGCCACCGCCAAGCGCTCCACCGAGCTGCTCCAGCACGAGATCGACCGCTTCGAGGACCTCCTCCAGGAACTGCTAGAGATCTCCCGCTTCGACTCGGGCTTCGCGTCCCTCGAAGTCGACGCGGTCGACGTCAACCCCATCGTCGAGGACGTCGTCGCCCACCACTCGGCGCTCGCCGAGGACTGGGGCGTCACCGTCACCGTCCACCGGCCGAAGCGCCGCGTCGTCGCCGAGGTCGACTCGCGCCGCGTCCAGCGCGTGGTCCGCAACCTCGTCTCCAACGCCATCGAGCACGCCGAGGGCCGCCCCGTGGACGTCACCGTCGCCGAATCCGAGACCGCCGTCGCCGTCGCCGTCCGCGACCACGGCGTGGGCCTCAAACCCGGGCACGCCGAGCGCGTCTTCGACCGGTTCTGGCGCGCCGACCCCTCCCGCACCCGCCGGACCGGCGGGACCGGCCTGGGCCTGGCCATCAGCCTCGAAGACGCCAAGCTGCACTCGGGCACCCTCCAGGCCGTCGGCGAGCCCGGCCGCGGCACCCTGTTCGTGCTCACCCTGCCCCTCCAGGCGGGCAACCGCGTCATCACGTCCCCCATTCCGCTCCGACTCGACGAGGAGGCCCCCGATGCGCGTTGAGAACCTGACCCGGCTCCTCGTCGCCTCCTGCGTGGCAGCCCCGCTGCTGGCCTCCTGCGGGGGCGTCCCGGAGTCCTCCGAGGCGGAGATCGTCGAGCCGGCCCCCACCGACTTCGACCAGTCCTCCTCGATCGACGCCGAGTCGTTCCTGCCCACCGAGGACGCGACGTCCACCGTCGACCACTTCCTGCGGGCCGCCTCGGGCGACCCGACCGGCCGCGACGACCGCCTCCACGAGTTCACGACCGAGGCCCGGGAGTTCTCCGCGCCCGTCGACGGCATCGGCCTGCTCGACGACGTGGACATCGCCCTCGGCGACGACACGGCCGACCTCAACACCACGACCGTCACCGTCACCGGCTCGGTCGTGGGCACCTACCTGCTCGACGGGCAGGTCCGCATGAACGACGTGCCCCGCGAATACGAGGAGGAGTTCGTCCTCGAACGCGAGGGCTTCCAGGAGGACTGGACCATCCCCGCCCCGCCCTCCCAGGTCATGATGCTGCGCGACCAGTTCGAGCGCTCCTACGGGCAGGCCCCGCTGTACTTCCAGGCCACCGGCCAGAACGACCTGCTCGTGCCCGACCTGCGGTGGATCTACCGCAACCTCGACGAGACCACCGACAACGACATCCGCCTCGACTGGCTCCTCCAGGGCACCTCGGAGTGGGTGCGCCAGTCCGCGCGCTCGGTCATCCCGACGGGGACCACGCCGGAGATCACCGAGGAGGACGGCGTCGTCCGCATCGACCTGACGCTGGGCGAGGGCGCCGACCCCGACGGCGCGACCACCGACGCGATCGCCGCCCAGATCGCCTGGAGCCTCGGCCTGACCAGCCGGTTCGAGCTGCTCTTCAACGGCGAGGAGCGCATCTCGGGCACCCTGGACGACTGGCGCGGGTGGAACGCCATCCCGCCCTCGGGCGGCGACGAGACCGGCTACTTCATCGCGGGCGACACCGTCTGGCAGTTCGCCGACGACGCCATCACCGACGTCTCGATCGACCACCCGTGGGTCGGGTTCAGCGCGCCCGGCCTCGAACAGGTCGCCGTCGCCGCCGACGACCAGGTCGCCGCCGTCGTCGCCGGGGAGGCCGGCTTCGAGCTCCGGATCGGCCGCGGCGAGGGGGCCATGACGACCGTCGCGGGCCTCACCGGCGCCCTGCGCGACCCGCAGTGGCTGACCGACGGCACCGTCATGGTCGTCGACGACGGCGTCCTGACCGCCGTCGACGCCGAGGGCGAGGCCGTCCAGACCCTCGCGGGAGAGTCGGTGCAGTCGCTGTCGGTGGCCCCCGACGGGCACCGCATCGCCTACGTCGAGGACGGCCGCGCCTGGGCCGCGCCGCTGAGCCACGACGCCGACGGCAACCTCCAGATCGGCCAGACCCAGCGCATCGGGCTCGACATCACGCAGGTCACCGACGTCAACTGGGGCTCGGAGGACTTCATCTGGGTCGCCGGGGAGCGCGCCGGGCACGACGACAAGCTGTTCCTGGTCTCCATCGACAACGCCGAGACCGAGAGCCAGGCGGGCACCTCCGGGTTCCCGATCGTGCAGGAGATCGCCGCCAAGCCCGCCGACCCCGTCGAGGCCGACCAGAACCGGGGCGAGCCGAACATCGTGGTCATCGGCGCCGACCTGTACCGGGTCCACACCAGCAGCCTCCAGCCGGTCGAGAACGGCGAAGGCGGGATCGTCCAGGGCTCGGCCCCGTTCACCGTCCCGGAGTGAACCGCCCCGGACAGCGCGAAGGCCCGGACGAGGCGTCCGGGCCGGAACGGGTCCGCGGGCTCAGGGGCCGGCCGTGCTGTGCCTCTGGTTCACGGCCCGTCCCCTTCGCAGGCTCAGGGGGCGGCCGTGCCGTGCCTCTGGTTCACGGCCCGTCCCCTTCGCAGGCTCAGGGGCCGGCCGTGAAGCCGACCGGTCGCGCCGCCTGCGCGGCGAACTCGACATAGGCGATCTTCTCGACCGGGACGATCACCTGGCGGCCCTTCTCGTCCTCGAGCCGCAGCACGCCGCCCTCGCTGATGGCCCGGTCGATCGTCTCGGACAGGTCCTCAGACGACAGCTTGCTCTCGAGCACCAGTTCGCGCGGGGCGTACTGCACACCGATCTTGACCTCCACGGGCCCTCCTCAAACGATTTCTTCTGACGTCTACAGACGATGCAACATTACTAGCGGCGAACGGCTCGGGGCGGGACCGCTCGTGCGCCCACAGCGAACGGGGCGCTCAGGCCCCGTCCGGCCCGGGCCCGGACTCGGGGGTTTCACGCCCGTCCTCGCCGTCGAGCGGGAAGTGGGAGATGCCGCGCCACGCCAGGGTGCTCATCAGGGCGACGGCCTCCTCCTTCGGCACCGCCCGGCCCGCGGCGATCCACTTGCGGGCGGCGAACTCGGCGGCCCCCACCAGCCCGGTCGCCAGCAGCTCGGCCCGTGCCTTGTCCACCTGCGTGTCGGCCATGATCGTCTCGGCCAGGGCCGTCACGCACTCGCCCTCCATGCGCAGCACCCGCTCGGCGACGGCCGGGTCGTTGCGCTGGTCGGACTCGAACACGAGCCGGAACGCCTCGCCCTGGGCGTCCACGAAATCGAAGTAGGCGCGCATGGCCTGGTCGACGCGCTCCTTGTTGTCCTCGGAGCGGTCCATCGCCTCGCGGATGCGGTCGACCAGCTCGGTGGCGCGCCCGTCGAGCAGCGCCAGGTACAGCTCCAGCTTCGAGGTGAAGTGCTGGTACAGCACGGGCTTGGAGACTCCGGCGCGTTCGGCGATGTCGTCCATGGAGGTGGCGTGGTACCCGCGGGAGACGAACACCTCCTGCGCGGCCTGGAGCAGTTGCGCCCGGCGTTCGCTCCGCGGCAGTCGGATCCTGCCTTCTCCAGCGCTGTTCACCCGGCACCTCATCTCGGTTGTGTCGCTCATCCGTCAGTCGCGCGATCGCGCGTTCACGACGAAGTTTACGGAAATAGGAATCCAGCTTCCCAGCGTACGGGGCGGGCAAACGCGGCTTCACGGGACTAGTCGCGCCACGGTACCTTCGAGACGGGAAGTGAAGGAGAATTTCAGTGGTGTATGACCAGAACCGACCGGAAGAGCCACAGCGTCCACCGGGGGACGACAAGCCGGCTCGCCGACGCATTGGCCGGTCCTGGGGGCCCGCGGAGGAACCCGCGGCCGAGGCGGACGAGGGCGCGCCGCAGGCGGTCGCGCAGCAGCAGGAGCCGTACCGCTTCGACCCCGACCGGGGCCGCCGCCACCGCTATTCGGAGGAGCCGACCGGCCAGGTGCCGGGCATGCCCGTGGAGATCGCCGAGACCGGCCCGCTGGTGCCCGCGACGCGCCGCCCCTCGCCCGGGGAGCAGTTCGAGCCGATCCCGCCCGCGCCGCAGCACCAGCCGCCGCAGCCCGAGTCGCCGTTCGCACCGCCAGGTGCGAACCAGGAGTTCAGTGCGCCGCCGGGTGCGAACCAGGAGTTCAGCGCACCGCCCCAGGGCGCGCCGCAGGAGTTCAGCGCACCCCCCGGCGCCAACCAGGAGTTCAGCGCACCCCCGCCGGGCGGGAACCAGGACTTCAACGGGCCCCCGCAGGGCGCGCCGCAGGAGTTCGGCGCCCAGCCCGGCGCGAACCAGGACTTCAACGCCCAGCAGCAGGCCCAGCACCAGGACTTCAGCGCGCCCCCGGGACCGAACCCCGACTACGGCGCCGCGCCGGGCCAGCAGTTCAGCCCGCCCCCCGCCGCGCCGAACGCCCCGCGCGGCCCCGTCCCGCCCACGCCCGCGAACCCTCCCGCGCCGCAGGCCGAAGGCACCGAGCCGCCGACGGCCGAGCCGGCCCCGCCCCCGGCTCCCAGCCGCCCCCCGCACCAGACGCAGCACCCGACGCCGAGCGCCCCGGCGATGCCGTCCCCGCCGGTCCGCGGCCCGGTCACCGAGCAGGTGCCGCCGCGCACGCCGCCGATCTCGCGCCAGCCGGTGCTCGAACCGACCCCGCCGGTGACCACCGAGGCCGACGTCCCCGACACCGACTCCGAGCAGCTGCTCGCCTGGGTCCGGCAGGTCCCCGGCGTCCGCGACGCCTTCCACACCACCGCGCCCGACGGCAGCCCGAGCCTCCGCCTGGAACTGGAGGAGGGCGTCGACCCCGACGAGGTCCAGGCGGCAGTGTCGGCGGTCGTCGCCGAGCAGCGCGCCTCGGCGCCCGGCCCGCAGACCCTCGACGAGCCCGGCGAGGACACCCGGACCGAGCTCGAACCGGCCGCGCCCGCCGCGGCCGAGCTGCCGCTCGTCGGCGCCGTGGAGCTGCGCCGCGTCGAGATCGACTCGGCCGGGCTCGACGCCGAGGTGAGCGTGACGCTCGCCGTGGGCGACTACGAGTCGTCCGGCGCGGTCACCGTCCCCCCGATCGACTGGCACGTCCAGCACGCCGCCGCCGCGGCCACCGTGGAGGCCCTGCGCCCCTACTTCGGGGCCGGCGAGGCCCGCGTCGAAGTCGAGCACGCCTCGATCGTCGCCACCGGCCCGGTCAAGACCGCCGTCGTCGTCGTGCTCTGGCTCGACGGCCGGTCGGCGCGGCGACTCGCGGGCGCCGCCGTGGTCACCGCCGAACGGTTCAGGGCGGTGGTTTCGGCGACTTTGTCCGCCCTCGCGGCCGAAGTGGCACAATAGGGCCATGCGGAGGGCGAGGCTGGTCGGAGCGGACAGGATCCGCATTCCGGCCCGCCCCCACCCCCCGTGGCCCGGCATCGAGCACCAGCTGAGCCGCAGCCGCCTGTTCATCCGCCACACCCCCGCCACGAGCGCCGACGCCGAGCCGGCGGTGTTCGTGCACGGGCTCGGCGGCTCCGCGCAGAACTGGACGGACCTGGCCGACGCCCTCTCCGACCACGTCGCCGCCGACGCGATCGACCTGCCCGGCTTCGGGCACTCCGCGCCCTCGCGGCGCGCCACCATCCCCTCCCTGGCGCAGGACGTGGCCGCCTGGATCGTCGAGTCCGGGCGCGGGCCGGTCCACCTCGCCGGGCACTCGCTGGGCGGGGCCGTGTCGGTCTACCTGGCCGCCACCCGCCCCCACCTGATCCGCACCCTCACCCTCGTCTCCCCGGCCATGCCGTTCGGCAACCCGCGCCGCTCGCACCAGTCGCGCTTCCTGCCGATGCTCATCGTGCCGCGGATGGCCCAGATCGCCGACCGGGCGCTGCGCTCGCGCACCCCGCAGCAGGTCGTCGACGACATCTTCCTGGGCACCTGGGCCGACCCCAGCCTCATCCACCCGCAGCGGCGCCGCGAGGCCATCGCCGAGGCCCGCCGCCGCCTGGCCGTGCCGTGGCACTCCAGCACCTACATCCGCACCTACCGGGGCCTGATGGCCTCGTTCTTCCAGTCCTTCGTGCCCGGCACGCATTCGCTGTGGCGCCTCGCCCGCCAGATCCAGGCCCCCACGCTGGTCGTGTGGGGCAAGCAGGACCGCGTCATCGACGTCAGGCAGGCGCCCGGCACCGGCGCGGCCCTGGCCGACTCGCGGCTGCTCATCCTCAACCGGGTCGGCCACGTCGCGATGATGGAGCAGCCCTGGGCCGTCGCCCGCGCGATGGTGGCGATGTTCGACGAGGCTCACGAAAGCACCGAGCCTCGCTCGCTCGAAGTCGGCGCTGACCTAGACTCCACTGTGTGACCGAGGGACGATTGGCCCGCCGACGCCGCATGCGCAGGCGCCGCCGGGCGGCATTGCTGGCGGTCCTCATCCTCATGGCGGGCGCGGGGATGTACTTCGTGGTCAACTCCTCCGACGACAAGTCGCCGCAGGCGCTGGACACCGAGCCGCCGCCGCAGCTGACCGACACCAACGCCGCCCCCTCCGCGGACGCCTCCCCGAGCCCCGAGCCCGAGGCCGAGGAGCAGGCGCCGCCGCCGCTGTACTACTCGGGCACCGGCACCTGGACGTACGCCTCCCCGAGCCTGGCCGCGAACGCCGTGTTCGGCGATTCGGGCACGCTGCTCAAGTACAACGTCGCCGTCGAGGACGGCCTCGAACTCGACGCCCAGGAGTTCAGCGACTTCGTGGCCGCGACCCTCACCGACGAGCGCTCCTGGACCGCGGGCGGCGGCTGGCGCTTCCAGCAGGTCGGCGAGTCCGGCGCGGACTTCACGATCTACCTGGCCAGTCCCGAGCAGCGCTCGATCCTGTGCAGCCACCCCAACACCACCGTCTCCTGCCGCAACGGCGACAGCGTCGTCATCAACTCCGCGCGGTGGATCGCGGGCGTCGAGCACTGGGACGGCACCCTGGAGACCTACCGCGAGTACGTGGTCAACCACGAGGTGGGCCACCGCCTGGGCCACCCGCACGAGGTCTGCCACGAGCAGGGCGAGCCGTCCCCGGTGATGGCCCAGCAGACCTTCCAACTGGCGGGATGCACCGGCAACGCCTGGCCCTACCCGGACGGCGAGACCTATCTGGAGGGCCCGCCGGGCTCGTACGACGGCCCTGAACTGCCGCCCGACGACTACGCCGACTCCTGAGGGCCGCCGTCGCGGGTGAATCCGAGCACAACGGTCTTCCCGCTGGAATAACCACAGAGTGGATATGCATTACTGGTTATATGAGTTTGCCGCCGCTAGTCGAACCAGCCGCCGACCTCTCCATCGACGAGGTGCGGCGCTATTCACGCCACCTCATCATCCCGGATGTCGGGATGGACGGTCAGAAACGTCTCAAGAACGCCCGCGTGCTCTGCGTCGGCGCCGGCGGACTCGGTTCGCCCGCGCTCCTGTACCTCGCCGCCGCCGGAGTCGGCACCCTGGGGATCATCGACTTCGACACCGTCGACGAGTCGAACCTCCAGCGCCAGATCATCCACGGCCAGTCCGACATCGACCGCCCGAAGGCCGAGTCCGCCGCCGAATCGGTCCGCGAGGTCAACCCGCACGTCAACGTCGTCATCCACAACACCGTGCTGGACAACGACAACGTGATGGACATCTTCTCGGGCTACGACCTCATCCTCGACGGCACCGACAACTTCGCCACCCGCTACATGGTCAACGACGCGGCCGTGCTGCTCGGCAAGCCCTACGTGTGGGGCTCGATCTACCGCTTCGACGGCCAGGCGTCGGTCTTCTGGGCCGAGCAGGGCCCGTGCTACCGGTGCCTCTACCCCGAGCCGCCGCCGCCGGGCATGGTGCCCAGCTGCGCCGAGGGCGGCGTCCTCGGCGTCCTGTGCTCCTCGATCGGCTCCATCCAGGTCAACGAGGCCATCAAGCTCATCGCCGGGATCGGCGACCCCCTCGTGGGCTCGCTCATGGTCTACGACGCCCTGGAGATGAGCTACCGCAAGATCAAGGTCCGCAAGGACCCGAACTGCGCGGTCTGCGGCGACGAGCCGACCGTCACCGAGCTGATCGACTACGACGACTTCTGCGGTTCGGTCACCGCCGAGGCCGCCGAGGCCGTCGTCGGCTCCACGATCACGGCCCGCGAGCTGGAGACGTGGATCAAGGAAGGCCGCGACATCGAGCTGATCGACGTCCGCGAGCCCGCCGAGTACGAGATCGTCAAGATCCCCGGTTCGCGGCTGATCCCCAAGGGCGACATCATCTCCGGTAACGCCCTGGCCGATCTGCCGACCGAGCGTCAGGCCGTGTTCTACTGCAAGTCCGGCATCCGCTCGGCCGAGGCCCTCGCCGCCGCGAAGGCCGCCGGGCTGAGCAACGCCGTCCACGTCCAGGGCGGCGTCCTCGGCTGGATCAACCAGGTCGACCCGAGCCTGCCGGCCTACTGACGCGCCCACGCTGAGACGCGCACGCGAAGGGCGTGCGGCCACTCGGCCGCACGCCCTTCGCCCCGTTCTGGGTTGCTTCGCGCCCGCATGGCATTGCCGACACCGTTGCTGAGAGAACTCTCAGCGTCGCATCGTTGACGCGCTCTTGTCCGCTCCCTAGCCTTTACGGCATGATTCGGGAAACCAGCGGCGTAAGCGACCTTTCGCCCCTCGACCGCCGGAGTGTGCTCCGGCTCGCGATGCCCGCGGCCGTGGCCGTCGCCGGGGCCGCGACCATCGCGGACATGGGCGCGAGCGCGGCGGACGCCGCCCTCGCGGGGGTCTTCGGCCCCGGCCGCGAGGAGCTCCAGGACGAACTGGCCGACCGCATCGACGAGTACCTCGCCGCGAGCGGCACCCTGGTGGAGGCGTCGGTCGCCGTCGAGCGCGGCGACGTGCGCCTGGAGTACCGCCCCGAGCAGGCCCACATCACCGCCTCCGTCGTCAAGATGGAGATCCTGACGATGGTCCAGGAGTACTGGGGCGCGGTCGACGCGATCCCCGAGGACCACCGGGAACTCTTGCGGCTCATGATCACCGAGTCCCACAACGACGCCACGACCGAGCTGTTCAACTTCCTGGGCGGCAAGGCGGCCCTCGACGCCGCGCACGAGCGCTACGGCCTGGAGGGCACGGTCTCCGACCCCGAGGGCAGGTGGGGCCTGACCGAGAGCGTCGCCCCCGACCAGCTCGCCGTCGCGAACCGCAACCTTTTCGAGGGCGTGCTGGACGCCGAGCGGGTCGGCCTCGGGCGCGAGCTCATGGGCGACGTGGTCGACTCCCAGAACTGGGGCGTCTCGGCGGCGGCCGCGGCGGGGGAGTCGGTCTGGCTCAAGAACGGCTGGGACGTCGAATCCCGGTTGGGCGGGCTGTGGGTGGTCAACTCGGTGGGCGTCCTCGGCGGCGACGGCGACGACCCGGTCGCGATGGCGGTCCTGACCAGCAAGGCCCTCGACGACGTCGAAGGCGTCCCGATCGTCGAGGCGATCGCCGGGATCGCCCGGGAGGTCATCGACAAGGCGTGAGCGGCCCCGGCGGCGCCGGGGCTCGGGTGGGAACGCGCGCGAAAGGGCCCGGCTCGTCGAGCCGGGCCCCGCGCCATGCCATCGGTCGCGCGGCGGTGCCGCCGCGGCGGCCTCCGCTTCGCTCAGTACCGGTAGTGGTCGGCCTTGTACGGCCCTTCCACGTCGACGCCGATGTAGTCGGCCTGCGACTTGGTCAGCTTCGTCAGCTTGACGCCGAGCGCGTCGAGGTGCAGGCGGGCCACCTCCTCGTCGAGCTGCTTGGGCAGCGTGTAGACGCCGATCGGGTACTGGTCCCGCTTGGTGTGCAGCTCGATCTGCGCCAGCACCTGGTTGGTGAAGCTGTTGCTCATCACGAAGCTCGGGTGGCCGGTGGCGTTGCCGAGGTTGAGCAGGCGGCCCTCGCTGAGCACGATGATCGAGTGCCCGTCTTCGCCGGGCCCCTTGGTCCCCTCCGGGAACTGCCACTCGTGGACCTGCGGCTTCACCTCGAGCTTCTTGACGCCCGGCACGGCCGCGAGCCCGGCCATGTCGATCTCGTTGTCGAAGTGGCCGATGTTGCCCACGATCGCCTGGTGCTTCATGCGCCGCATGTGGTCGGCCGAGATGATGTCCCGGTTCCCCGTGGTCGTGATGAAGAGGTCCGCGGTCTCCACGACGTCGTCGAGGGTGAGCACCTGGAAGCCGTCCATCGCCGCCTGGAGCGCGCAGATCGGGTCGATCTCGGTGACGATGACGCGCGCGCCCTGGCCGCGCAGCGCCTCGGCCGAGCCCTTGCCGACGTCGCCGTAGCCGCAAACCACGGCGGTCTTGCCGCCGATCAGCACGTCGGTGGCCCGGTTGATGCCGTCGGGCAGCGAGTGCCGCACCCCGTACTTGTTGTCGAACTTCGACTTCGTCACCGAGTCGTTGACGTTGATGGCCGGGAACGGCAGGCGGCCCTCGCGCTCCATCTCGTAGAGGCGGTGCACGCCGGTCGTGGTCTCCTCGGTGACGCCCTGGATGGACTGCGCCTTGCGGGTGAAGCGCGTCGCGTCCGCTTCGAGGGAGCGGGCCAGCAGCGAGAGCACCACGCCCTCCTCCTCGCTCGCGGCGCTCGACGCGTCCGGGACGGCGCCCGCGCTCTCGAACTTCGCGCCCTGCACGACCAGGAGCGTGGCGTCGCCGCCGTCGTCGAGGATCATGTTCGGCTCCTCGTCGCCCCAGTCGAAGGCGCGCTCGGTGCACCACCAGTACTCTTCGAGCGTCTCGCCCTTCCAGGCGAAGACGGGGACGCCCTGCGGGTCGTCGGCGGTGCCGCCGCCGACGACGATCGCGGCGGCGGCGTGGTCCTGGGTCGAGTAGATGTTGCACGACGCCCAGCGGACGCGTGCGCCGAGCGCGGTGAGCGTCTCGATGAGCACGGCGGTCTGGATGGTCATGTGGAGCGAGCCGGTGATGCGGGCGCCCGCGAGGGGCTTGGCGTCGCCGTATCGCTCGCGGAGCGCCATGAGGCCGGGCATCTCGTGCTCGGCGAGTCGGATCTCGTGTCGGCCGAAGTCGGCCAGCTTGAGGTCGGCCACCTTGTAGTCGTCGGCTCGCAGCGTGTTCGTCATGGGTGGAATGGTACGCGCAGGCCCGGTGCGGGCCGCCGAACGCCGTGGTGGCGGGGGACACGCAAAAAATATCTGTGTCAACCCCCGTTTCTGCTTGACACTCGTGGGGCGCTGGGTAATATTGCAGATACGCAGCGTTACAGAGGCGGGACGGCCCACAGGGTCGTGAAACGCCCACTGTGACGCGCGGGGGAACCAAACCGGGGGGAGTGCCGGGCGGTCTGGGGTGGCCGCCCGGCACATTTTTGTGTCCGGAACCCCCTTCCCGCCGTTCCGCTAAATCGATTGCGCCCGTGCACCGCATGCGGAATCGTCGGCGTGGTGAGCAACCCTGACATCGACATCGTCCCGATCGAGATCACCGACGAGGCCCTCCTCCGGTCCTGGATCGACATGCAGACCGCAGTCCGCCGGCACGACCTGCCCGGCCTGGACCTGCCGCTTCCCGGCCTCCAACGCCTGCGCGTCCTGCTCCATCCCCAGTCCATCCGGGTCGAGCGCTGGGCCGCCCGCCTCGGCGAGACCGTGGTCGGCTCGGTCGAGCTGGTCATGCCGACGCAGGACAACCGGCACCTGGTCGAACTCGAGATCGACGTCCACCCCGAGCACCGCCGCCGCGGCATCGGCACGCGCCTGGCCGAGTTCGCCGAGCGGCGCGCCGCCGAGAACGGCCGCGACACGCTCCTGACCGGCGTCGTCGACTCCCTCGAGGGCGCGCCGCGCTTCGACCACTCCGGGCGGCACTTCGCCAAGGCCGTCGGCTACGCCGAGGTCGACAACGAGATCCACCGCCGCAACGACCTCGCGTTCGTCGACGAGGACGAACTCTCCCGCCGCTACGCCGAGGCGTGGGACCGCGCGGCCGGCTACGAACTGCTCCAATGGGCCTCGGCAGCGCCCGAGGAGATCATCGACGGCGTGGCCCACCTGTGCGAACGCATGTACACCGACCCGCCCATGGGCGAGGACCTCGACATCCGTCCCGCCGAATGGGACGCCGCGCGCGTCCGCGACATCGAGCGGACCCTGCGCGAACGCGCCCAGCTCCAGCTCGGTACGGCCGTCCGCCACATCGAGACCGGCGAGGTCGCCGGGTACACCACCATCCTGGTCAACCCCGGCGACGAGGAGCACGCCTGGCAGGACGACACCATCGTCGACCCGGCCCACCGCGGCAAGCGGCTCGGCACGATCCTCAAGATCGCCAACCAGCGGCTGCTGCGCGAGTACCGGCCGAGGATGCGCTACGTCCACACCTGGAACGCCGAGGTCAACGACCACATGATCGGCATCAACGAGGCCATCGGCTACCGCGCCCTGTGCCGCGACGTCGACGTGCAGAAGAAGCTCGTCTGACGCCTCCGGCCCTCAGGCGGAGGCGATGAACAGCTCGCCTTCGCCCGAGGTCCTGATCGGACCGGCCGCGGCCGCCGAGAACGCGGCCCGGCCGGGGGCGAGCGCGACCTCGCCGCCGTCGTCGGCCACCGTCACCGTCCCGCCGGTGCACAGGCAGATCCGCGGGCCGTCGATGTCGAACGACTGCGTTTCGGCGCCGACCGCGATGCGGCGCAGCGAGAAGTCGTCGATCGGGACCGGCCAGTCCCGCACCGGGCCCTCGTCGTTCACGGCCGCGCGCGGCTCGTCCATCGCCCGGAAGTCCAGGACGCGCAGCAGCTCCGGCACGTCGACGCGCTTGTTGGTGAGCCCGCCGCGCAGCACGTTGTCGCTGGCGGCCATGATCTCCACGCCCAGGCCCTTGAGGTAGGCGTGCAGGTTCCCCGCGGGCATGTAGACCGCCTCGCCCGGCCGCAGCGCGAGCCGGTTGAGCAGCATGCCCACCAGGACGCCCGGGTCGTCGGGGTAGTGGCGGGCCAGCTCGACGAGGACGTCGGCGACCTCGGAGCCGCCCGAGGCGTCCGCGGAGGCGGTCTTCACCGCCTGGCCGATGATCTCGCGGCACTCGTCGCGGCCCAGCCCGAGCAGGTCGGTGACGGCCCGCCGCAGCCCGGCGCGCTCGTCGCGCAGCGTGCGCACGATCCCTTCGAGGGCGGGGACGCCGAGCGCCTCGATGCCGTCGGCCGAGGCGAGCGGGTCGCGGAAGCCGCACAGCGCCCGGAAGTCGGTGAGGGCGACGATCAGCTCCGGCTTGTGGTTGCCGTCGACGTAGTTGCGGAAGGCCGCGTCGATGCCGATGCGCAGCTCCCGCTGGTACCCCGAGTGGGCCTGCCGCGAGTTCGGGTGCGCCTGGAGGGAGAGCGGCTTGTCCGCGGCGAGGAGCTTCATCAGGAACGGCAGCCGGGGGCCGAACCGGTCGAGGGCGCGCCGACCCAGCAGCGGCGCCGGCTCCGAGGCGATCGCGTCGTCCAGGGGGCGCCCGTCGGCGAGGATCGACGGCGCCGTCGGGTGGGCGCCGAACCATTCCTCGGCCTCGGGCAGTTCGGCGGGGTGCGCCCGGCCCTGGAGCCTGGCGATGTCGACCTGCGAGCCCCAAGCGTAGTTGCGGATGACACCGTCGAGCCCCTGCACGGCCGCTCCTCACTTCTGTTCGTGTTCGAAGCCCAACTGTATCCGTTCGCTCCGGGTGCCTACTCGCCCCCGACGGCCTCGTCCTTCATCTCGGACACGGCCGGGACCCGCATCGGGTCGAGCCCGTGGGCGAGCGCGAGGTAGACCGACGCGAAGTCGGCGACCGCGACGAGGGAGGCCAGGCGCTCCAGGGCGCAGCCGCCCTCGGCGGGGAGCACGTCGCAGCGCACGCCGCGCCGCTCGGCGAGCTTGGCGACCGCGTCGGCGCGCCGGGTGTCGGGCTTGGGCGCGGTGTCGTCGCCGTCGAGGCCGTCGTCGCGCATGAGGACGATCCGCAGCCGGGTCAGCTCGTCGCCCTCGTCCGCGAAGAGGTCCCGCCCGCCCTCGGCGAGCGAGCCGAAGACGCCGTCGAGGAGGCCGACGCGGCCGCGGCCGACCTCGCCGAGCTCGCCGGAGACGACGGGGTAGCGGGCGTTGGCGGCGAGCATGTCGCCGAAGCGGCGGGCCGCGACGCCCGCGAGCGGACTGGAGCCCCACACCACCGGGATCGACCCGGCGAGGTTGAGCGCGAGTTCCTTGGCGGGGTTGACGTACGAGTCGGCGCTGGCGCGGCAGCGCTCGGCGTCCTCGTCGAGGCGCTTGGCGGTCTCGGCGATGTCGGCCTCGGCGAGCGGGACGAGCCCGAGCTCGCGTCCGGCCAGGAGCACCGGGATCGTCAGCGCCCACAGGCTGAGCCTGGCGGGGGCCCGCCTGGGGACGGCCACGTAGGGGGCGCGGGCGCGCTCGGCGACGGCCTGGAGCTCGGAGTCGGGGGCGCCGATGGCGACGAGGCGGGCGCCGCGGCGGGCGGCGGCCTCGGCGGCGGCGAGCGCTTCGGGGCTGCGCCCGGAGGCGGAGACGGCGAGGACGACGTCCGCCGCGCCGACCCAGCCGGGGACGCCCGCGGAGCGGTGGCCCAGGACCGGGACGGGGCAGCGCGGCCCGGCCACGGTGGCGAGGACGTCGCCGGTGCGGGCGGCGGTGCCGACGCCCGCGACGACGACCGCCCGGGGGCGGCCCTCGTCGGCGAGGACGCCGAGCCCGGCGTCGGCGGCGAGCGCCGCGGACTCGCGCAGCTGCGGTCCCGCCGAGGACAGCGCCCACAGCGCGCCCCCGGGGTTGGTGGAGTCGGTCAGTTCGCCTTCGATGCGCCGTTCGTCGGGCAGCCGGTCGCCGGTGATGCCCGCCACGCCGTCGTCGTCTGGACCCATCGCTATTCCTCCTTGACCGAGTCGAGCAGCATGACGGGGATGCCGTCCTCGACTCGGAACACCTTGTCGCACTGTGAGCAGGTGAGGCAGTTCGCCTCGCGGTCGTAGGCCAGGGGGGCGTGGTGGGGGTCGGGGCAGCGCAGCAGTTCGAGCAGGACGGGGGCGGGATAGGCGGGCATGGGCGTCTAGTTCCTAACGATGCGGAGGATCTCGTCACGGAGCCGCTCCATCGAGGCCCGGTCGGGGCCTTCGGCGTTGAGCCGGAGCAGCGGTTCGGTGTTCGACGGGCGCAGGTTCGCCCAGGAGCCGTCGTCGAGGACGACGGTGAGGCCGTCCAGCCGGTCGAGTCGGGCGGTGGGCTCGTAGTGGGCGGCGACCTCGTCGATCTTGGCGTGGGCGTCGCCGACCTCGGAGTTGATCTCGCCGGAGGGGACGTAGCGGACGAACTCGTCGGCCAGGTCGGCGAGGGTCTTATCGGAGCCGCCGACCGCCGCGAGGACGTGCATGGCGGCGAGCATGCCGGTGTCGGCGAACCAGAAGTCCTTGAAGTAGTAGTGGCCGGAGTGCTCGCCGCCGAAGACGGCGTCCTCCTCGGCCATGACGGCCTTGATGTAGGAGTGGCCCACGCGGGTGCGGACGGGGCGGCCGCCGTGCTCGGCGACGATCTCGGGGACGGCCTTGGAGCAGATGAGGTTGTGGCAGATGACGCCGCCGGGGTGCTTCTTGAGTTCACGGGTGGCGATGAGCGCGGTGATCGCCGAGGGCGTCACCGGCTCGCCGTCCGCGTCGACGACGAAGCAGCGGTCGGCGTCGCCGTCGAAGGCGAGGCCGAGGTCGGCGTCGGTGGCCCTGACGCGGGCCTGGAGGTCGACGATGTTCGCCGGCTCCAGCGGGTTGGCCTCGTGGTTGGGGAAGGTCCCGTCGAGTTCGAAGTAGAGCGGGTCGATCTCCAGGGGGAGGGCTTGGAGCAGCTGGTCGCCGAGGACGGCGGGGACGGTGTGGCCGCCCATGCCGTTGCCGGCGTCGACGACGATCTTCAGCGGCCGGATGCCGGAGAGGTCGACCAGGCCGCGCATGTAGGCGGCGTAGCCGCCGAGGAAGTCCTCGCGGGTGACCGCGCCGGGCTTCTCGGCCTCGGGGGCCGGCTCGCCGTCGATGATCGCCTGGGCCCTGTCGCGGATCTCGGCCAGCCCGGTGTCGAGGCCGATGGGCCGGGCGGCGGGCAGGCACATCTTGAGCCCGTTGTACTCGGCCGGGTTGTGGCTGGCGGTGAACATCGCCCCGGCCACGTCGCGCGCCCCGGCGATGTAGTAGAGCATGTCGGTCGAGCACAGCCCGGCTTCGACGACGTCCGCCCCGGCGGCGGTGGCCCCGCGGGCGAACGCGGCGGCGAAGCCGGGGCCCGAGTCGCGCATGTCGTGTCCGACGGCCCAGGTCCGCTCGCCGGTCACGGCGACGGCCGCGGCGCCTATCGCCTCCATGACCTCTGGCGTCAACTGGGTCCCGACGAGTCCTCGGACGTCGTAGGCCTTCACGAATTCGCTGAGCTGTGGAGCCACGGGTGTGCATCCGCCTTTCGAAGGTGGTTCACGGGGCCGGTCGTACCCCGAAGACTAGCGGCTTATGTCCTCGTCGCCCGACACCACCCGGAGGTGACGCCGGGCACCCGCCGCCGGTCCGCCGGGGCGGATGCCTTGGCGCGGCGAGGGTTCGGGCTGGGGCGGCCCCGGCTCGACGCGCTCGCTCGTGGCGGCTTCGCGGACGGCGTTGGCCAGGGCGACCAGGTCGTCGTCGGTGGGCATGGGCGCGGTGTAGTCGCCCTGGTGGCGGACCAGTTCCCAGCCGTGGGGCACGGTGAGACGGCGTGCGTGGGCATCGCACAGGTCATAGCTGTGCGGCTCGCGTGTCGTCGCGAGCGGTCCCACCACAGCCGTGGAATCAGAGTAGATATATGTCAATGTGGCCACCGCTGGTTGGCGGCAGCCGTTCCGGGAGCAACGCCGATCCGACCTCACCCCACGAAACTACCACTCGCGAAGGTGAACCCGGTGGCGCTGAGCAGTAGTGCAGGACCGATTTATGGGGCTCGTTCCTCCGTGGCTGGTTTCGGTCCCGCCGGAGGCTAAAGTTGGGCGCATGCGGAGAGAGCGCCACGGGCGGGGCATGAGGGGACCGCTCGCGCCGAGCGGACTGCCGATGCGGCGCACGCCGGTGGAGGAGTTCAACGCGATGGTCCTGCAGACGGTGAACGCCATCGAGCGGCATATGACCGAGACGATGGGCGCGGGCTCGCACCTGCGGAACATCGAGTTCGCCGTGGAGGAGGTGCCGCCGCAGACGCAGGCGTACGAGGCGGACATCGTGGAGGTGCAGGGGGTCCCGCTCTCCAAGCTCTACCCGGCGCAGCCGGGGACGGCGGCGGCCGCGCCGCGGATCGTGCTGTACCGGCGCCCGATCGAGCTGCGGGCCGACAGCGACCTGGAGCTGGCGCTGCTGCTGACCGACGTCCTGACCGAGCAGCTGGGCACGCTGCTGAACATGCCGCCCGAGAGCCTGGAGCCGTAAGGGCGCGTTCACGAACTCCGGACGGGCGTCGTCCGGCCCGCTCGGACCGGCCGCCGCTGCGCGGCGGAGCCCGCCTGCGCCCGGCGCGCGCGGGCCCCGGGCACGACGCGGGGGCGGGACGCCGTCGTCCCGCCCCTCACGTGTCGATGTGTTCCCGGGCCTTGCTCAGGCCGCCACCGGAACGCGTTCGTGCTCGGACTCCGTCCGCTGCTCGACCAGGACCGCGCCCACCGGCATCGGCTCGGCGAGCACGTCGGAGCCGGCGGCCGGCTCGTAGATCTCGGCGAGGGCCGGTTCGAGCTCGGGGTTGATCATCGGGGACGGCATGCACACCACCACCGGCATGGGGTGTTCGGTGCGCCGCCGCGCGGCCTCGCGGGCCTGCCGTTTGATCTTGCGGCGCTCTCGTTCCGAGAGGCCGCCCCAGATGCCGAAGCGCTCATCGTGTTCGAGTGCGTATTGTAGACAGTTCTCTTTGACCTCGCATCGTGCGCAGATGCGTTTGGCATCGCGCGTTGATCCCCCTTTTTCCGGGAAGAACGCCTCCGGGTCGGTCTGCGCGCACAGTGCGCGAGCCTGCCACTCCGGAACGTTGCCCAATAGGTCGGCCAGGTAGTCACGGCCGTCCATATACGTCCGCCTCCTCGTGTGCGCACCGGTCGAGCCGGTGCTCCCCCCTTGCAATTCCTTGCACGGCACCGGATGCCGGACCCGAGGATCGAACGCGCTCCCTCCCCGTGTCGCGCGTCGATCCGGTGATGCGGCGCCGCCGGCCGGCCGCATGTGATCGAAGTCCCAGTGCCCGCGGGCGGCCTGTAGATGGGGCCGCGCCGCCTAACTCATCTCGATGACGATGAGCGTTCATCGCTTATTCGATAACGTTTCGATGTCAAACGATAGCGCACAGTGATCTCGGTGATAAAAGGACCCCTCAGACTCACTCATTCGGGGACTTCTGATCCTCCTGCGGCACTGCGGAGAACCGCTCGTATGTGCGGCTCCACCGCACCAGCGCCACGCCCACGACGGCCAAGGCCAGCCACGCGGCGTCGAGGAGCAGGTGCTCCGTGGCGGCGCGCGCGTCTATCCAAGGCATGTCCAGCGTGGCGAAACCGCGGTCGATCTGCGTCTCGCCGTCGTATCCGAACATCGCCGCCGACAACGCCAGCAGCACACCGGTAACGATGTAGCACCCGTAAACGATCTGGGCGAGCCCGCGAATCACTCGACCGGGGCGGTGCCCCGCGCACAGCCACGCCGCCGCGGCCGGCGCCGCCGCCGGCACGATCGAGAACAGCGTCTGGCGCGCGGTGTCGGTGAACCCCATCCCCGCGGCCCGCGAACCGTAGTCGTCGCGCGGGTCGAACCCGCCCCCCACGATCCACTGCGAGAGCGCGACGGCGATGAACACTGCGGCGCAGGCGATCAGGACGGCGGCGGCGAAAGTCCGGGTGCGGTGCATTGACGGCATGGCCGGTATTAGACCAGATCGGTCCGGGAGGACTGCTTCAGTTCCTCCACCACGCCCTTGACCTCCTGGGCGCGGTCCCTGGGGCAGACCAGGACCGCGTCGGGGGTGTCGACGATGATGAGGTCGTCCACGCCGACGGCGGCCACGAGGCGCCCGGCGGCCGGGACGACGACGTTGCGCTTCGACTCGGTCAGCAGCGCCTCGCCCGGGCCCGAGGCGCGCACCACGACGTTGCCGACGCGGTCGGCGGCCTTGAGGACCTGCCCGAGCGTGTCGTAGTCGCCCACGTCGTGCCAGTCGAAGTCGCCGGGGACGACGCCCACCTTCCCGGAGGCGGCGGCGGGCTCCATGACCGCGTAATCGACCGAGATCTTCTCCAATGTGGGCCACAGCTTCGCGAACAGGGTCTCGCGGCCGGGGGAGTCCCAGGCCGCGGCGAGGGTGCGGACCGCGTCGTGGAGGGCGGGGCGGTGGCGGGCGAGCTCGCCGAGGAACACGTCCACGCGCCACACGAACATGCCCGCGTTCCACAGGTAGTTGCCCGAGGAGACGTACTCGACCGCGGAGACCTGGTCGGGCTTCTCCACGAACGCGGCGAGCTTGAAGCCGGGGCCGACCGGCGTGCCGAGCCTGAGGTAGCCGTAGCCGGTCTCTGGCCCGGCGGGGGTGATGCCGATGGTCATGAGCAGGCCGGTCTCGGCCAGCTCCATGGCGCGCTCGACGGTCTCGGCGAAGGACTTCGCGTCGGGCACGAAGTGGTCGGCGGCGAAGGCGCCCATGATCGCCCGGGGCTCGCGCTCGGCGATCACGGCGGCGGCCAGGCTGATCGCGGCGGCCGAGTCCCTGGGGGAGGGCTCGACGAGGATGTTGTCGCCGGGGACCTCGTGGAGCTGCCGGGCGACGTCGACCGCGTGGGCGGTGCCGGTGACGACGTAGACGTGGTCGGGCTGCGAGAGCAGCCGCACCCGTTCGACCGTCGACTGGAGCAGCGACGAGTCCGTTCCCGTCAGCGGCAGGAGGAATTTCGGTCGTTGAGCGCGAGACAGGGGCCAGAGCCTGGTGCCGGAACCGCCTGCGGGGACCACCGCGTGAAGCATGCCAACAGTCTTGCACGCCGCCCCCGCGCGCCGGTCCACCCGGTGGGACGCCCCGGAGTCCGATACCGCTTGCAAGTCGGCATTGCGCCGGTATCGCACCGATGTCGCCCCGCCCGCGCGACGGCGTTGCGCCCGTTCGCGACTCCGGAGGCCGCCTATGTCCGGGATCGGCAGTGCGACCGTGAGGAGCATCTCTCGCGTTAAGGGGCATCCGGGCAGCTCAGCGCTTGCGCCGCTGGCCTACACTCTCCAAGTTCCGCCCGAACACGATCCAACGACAATGCAAGGAGTCCCCCCGTGGCCTACCCCCCTGCCCCCGCCCCCCAGCCCGCCCCGAAACAGGGCAACGGCTTCGGCGTCACCGCCCTGGTGCTCGGCATCATCGCCCTGGTGCTCGGCTTCATCCCCGGCATCAACCTCCTCGCCTTCGTGCTGGCCCCGCTGGCGATCATCTTCGCGATCGTCGGCCTCATCGTCAGCGGCAAGCGCGGCACCGGCAAGGGCACCTCGATCTCGGGCCTCGTCACCGGCATCCTCGGCCTCGCGGTGACCATCGGCATGTACGTGCTCGTCTTCAACGCGATCGGCGACGCCTGCGAGGAAGAGGGCTACACCGGCAACGCCACCGACTGCATCAACGAGATCAACTCCGAGCTCGAGGACCTCGAGACCATGTAGTCCGCCCGGCGAACGACAAGGGCCGCAGCGGTGCTGCGGCCCTTTCGTCTCGCCTCAGAACAGGCGCGGCTGCGACTCGTCCACGGCCCCGCGCATGTCGTCGTAGTCCAGGACCACGCAGCGGATGCCCCGGTCCTCGGCGAGGACCCGCGCCTGCGGCTTGATGGCCTGCGCCGCGAACACCCCCTCGACCGGCGCCAGCAGCGGATCGCGGTTGAGCAGCTGCAGGTACCGCGTCAACTGCTCGACGCCGTCGATCTCGCCGCGGCGCTTGATCTCCACGGCGACGTGCCCGCCCTCGTCGTCCCGGCACATGAGGTCGACCGGCCCGATCGCGGTCGGGTACTCCCGCCGCACCAGCGACCAGCCCTTGCCCAGCGGGCTCGTGTCGGCCGCCAGCAGCTCCTGGAGGTGGGCCTCGACGCCGTCCTTCTGGAGGCCGGGGTCGACGCCCAGCTCGTGCGAGGAGTCGTGCAGGATCTCGGCGATGGTGATCTTCAACTGGTCGCCGGACTTCTTCGACGTCACCGTCCACACCGAGTCCGCCTCGGCCACCGTGCACGGCGGCGTCATCCAGTTCAACGGCTTGTAGGAACCGCCGTCGGCGTGGACCAGCACGCTCCCGTCCGCCTTCATCATGATCAGGCGCGGAGCCATGGGCAGATGGGCGGAGAGCCGCCCCGTGTAGTCGACCGAGCAGTGAGCGACAACCAAACGCATGCCGCACACCCTACTCGGCGCCCCGGGCGAGGCCGCAAAGGCGCATCGCCGGACCGGGCCCCGCGGCGGGGCCCGGCGGGCGCATGGAGGCGGTCCAGCGGTGCGGTCTCCGCGGTCCCGGCGGAGGGGCGGGGTGACCGCCCTCGCGTTGCGTATGAGCTAATCGAGTTCCTGCTCACCGGCAACGGCGCGGTCCGCGGGATCTTCGCCGCCCAGGAGATCAAGCCGCAGGCGCGGGTCCTGGCCACCGACCGGGGCATCGCCTGCGCCGTCGTCGACTACGACGCGCTGCGCGGGCTGGACGACCCGAGCCACCGGCTCTTCTGACCCCAGGGCGCCCACCCGTCACACGTACCTCCCGGTAACCCCCCGGCCGGACTATGGCTGGACCAGACCGGTCTCCCTAGCGTGAATCGGATCCCCCGCGTTCGACCCCTCGGGAGCAGTCATGCACCGCACCCCCCGCACCTCCCCCGCCTCCTCGCCGAGTCGACGCCGCGCCGGCGTTCTCACCCTGGCCGTGACGCTGGTCCTCGTCGTCAGCAGCACCCTGAGCCCGGCCTCCGCCGACACCACCACGACGGTCGCCTTCGACGACCTGACCGTCGGCACCGCGGTCGGGACCCAGTACGCCGGCCAGGGCGTCACCTTCGTCGAGACCGCCGGTGAGTTCGGCTCGACCGGGCTGCCGATCGTCCTGAACAGCCCCTCCCTGTCCCACACGCCCAGCAACGTCGTCGAGTCGTCGTGCTTCGGCTGTGAGTTCGTGCCGCACTCGATCCGGGCCAACCTGGCGACCACCGCGCGCGACGTCTCCGCCCACGTGGCGAGCGGCTGCGACTTCGGCGCCACCGTCAGCATGCGCGGCTACACCGCCGGCGGTGACATCGTCGCGACCGCCTCCGCGCTGGTGGACGACACGGCGATGGTGCCGCTGACGATCAGCGACCCGTCCGGCTCCGACATCGCCTTCGTCCGCTTCTTCGACGACCAGCCGGGCTGCACGATCCGCGTGGACACGTTCGCGGTGACCCTGCCCGACGACCTGCCCCCGGCGGACCTGGGCCTGAGCACCTCGGCGAGCGTGGTCACGGTGGCCGCCGGCGCCCCCCAGACGGTCCCGATCTCGGTGACCCGGGTCAACGGCTCGACCGGCAACCTGTCCCTCGCGATGACCGGCCACGGAGCCGGGGTCACGCCCACGTTCACGCCGAACCCCGTCACCGGCACCGACGTGAGCAGCCAGCTGGTGATCTCGGCGTCCACGTCGGCGCCGTACGACGAGAGCGGCAGCACCGTGGTCACCGTCACCGGGACCCCGGCCTCTGCCTCCGTGGCGCCCGGACCCCGCACGACGAGCTTCCGGCTGCGGGTGGTCCCCACGCTCGAGACGTTCGCCCCGGCGACGATGACCGCACCGGTGTGCAGCACCACCAACGCGACCGTCCAGCAGCGCTGGGTCCCGGGGTACCCCAGCACGATCAGCCTGGGCGCGACCGGCATCCCGGCCGGCGTCAGCGTCAGCTTCTCGCCGCCCACCGGCGGCGGGGCGACCAACCCGTCCCAGCACACCATGCAGGTCGCCCCCGGGCCCGGCGCCGCTCTCGCGACCACGCCGCTCGTCGTCCAGGGCAGCGGGCCGGGGGCGACCAGCCGCTCCGACACCCTGTCGCTGACGGTGGCCCCGCTGCAGTTCACCGAGGTCCCCGCGCAGGCCAAGCCCGGCGCGACGGTCACGTTGCGCAGCTCGGGCTTCTGTGCCGGCAGCCAGTTCCGGTTCGGCAACGACCAGGCCACCGTGACCCCCGGCGCCGACGCCTACAACGCCGACCGCACCCGGGTGACGCTCACGGTGCCGCGGTACGCGACCAGCGGCCCGGTCCGGGTGTTCGCCTCCGGCACCCAGGTCGGTGCGAGCAGCCGGGTCGAGATCGGGGAGTTCCGGCGGATGACGGGCTTCTCCTTCGTCAACAACTACGGCAACCACCCGATGAACCACGCCATCCTCGAGCGGACCTACGGCCGGAGCGAGACGAACCTGTCGATCGACCTCTGCTGGCCGTTCGGCTGCTCCATCGTCACCGACTGGATCGACCCGCTGGCGTGGGTCTTCATGAAGATCGCCAACGAGGTCCTGACCAGCGGGTCCTGCTTCGGCATCGCGATGACCGGGCAGCGGATCGCCAAGGGGCACGAGCCGATCTCCCGGTTCACCCCCGCCGGAGCCACCACCCCGTGGGAGCTGGACAGCAGCACCGGGCCGGCGCCGACCCTGCGCAACACGATCTCCGGCTGGCACTCGGTCCAGCTGAGCACCCAGTTCATCCAGAAGTGGGTGCGGGAGTTCGTCAACAACGCGGTGCAGCCGGCCGAGATCCTGCGCAGCCGCTTCCTGGCGACCTCGCCGACCAGCCCGGCGATGGTCTCGATCAAGGAGGGCACCAGCGGCCACGCCTTCATCGCGTACGGCGCTCGCCCCCTGGCCGGCGGTGGCTGGGAGGTCGACATCAACGACCCCAACATCCCGTACACGCTGACGGAGGAGACCGACATCGACGGCAGCACCCACGTCGACAACCTCACCGCCAGCACGCTCACCTTCGACAGCTCCGGCAACTGGACCTACGCGGACCTCGGCTGGTCCGGCGGACGGGAAGCAGTGGCGCTGGTGCCGATGAGCGAGTGGCCGCGGGACCCGAGCATGCCGACCGGCCTGCGCGACCTGCTCTCGCTGATCGTGCCGTTCGGCGAGGCGCCGGCCGGCTCGGTGACCGACGCCGAGGGCAACACCCTGAACGCCGACGGCACGGGCACCCTGCCCGGGCAGACACTGCCGATGCTCAGCGGCGTCGACGACCACCAGGTCGCGTTCATCGTCGACGGCACGGGCCCGCTCACCTACAGCGTGCCGAACACCGACGGCCGCACCTACGGACAGGGCCTGGTCGGTCCCGGGCTGGCCGCCCGCGTCGACGGGATCGAGGCCACGGCCGGGCAGACCGACCTGATCGGCAGCGACGCCGGGACCGGCACCGTGTGGCTCGACCCGGCCGGGCCGGCCGGCGCGCTCGAGGTGGAGGTCGCCCGCCAGGAGAGCGGCAAGGGCGACGGCCAGCGGCTCGTCGACCTCGACCTCGGCGGGGTCGCCGACGACCGCCTCGGGGTCACCGTCCCGAAGGGGGACGGAGCGCTCGTGGTCGACAGCGACGGCGGCACGGTCACGGTCACCGGCACGGTGGGCCGCAGCGGCGGCTCCGGGCAGCCCGGCACGATCCGGCTGCCCGAGACCACGCTGGAGCCGGGTCAGCGGATGGTGGTCAGGCCGAAGGACTGGGACGACCTCGCCACCCGGCCGACCACCGTCGAGGTGCGCGACGCCGACGGCGACGTGGTCTCGTCCGCGACCGTCCGGCCCCCCTCCCCCGACCTGCTCCGGAAGACCCGGGCGACCCTGCGCACCGCGACCGGCGAGAAGCGGGTCCTGGTCGTCACCGCCCGGGCGGTCCGGCTCCCCGCCGGCTCCCACCTGGTGCAGAAGGTCCAGGTGCTCCGCGGCAAGAAGGTCGTGCGAACCGTCCAGCGCGACCGCGACTGGCGCGGCGGCAAGTCCCGCTGGACGGCGAAGCTGCGGCTGCCGGACGGCCGGTACACCCTGCGCCTGGTCTCGGCGGCGGCCGTGTTCCGCAACGGCGTGCCCACGAGCGACGTCGTGCGGCGCACCTCGGAGGTGTCGCTGCACTGACAGGATGCCCGGGTGCGGATCTTCCACGTGGCACTGCGCTCCGACTGGGAGGCCGCGCGCCGGGCCGGCGCCTACACCGTCTCGACGCGGGGACGGACCCTGGCCGAGGAGGGGTTCGTCCATGCCAGCCGGGCCGACCAGTGGCCGGGCGTGCGCGAGCGCTTCTACGCCGACGTGGCCGAGCCGCTGGTCCTGCTGGTCATCGACCCGGACCGGCTCGGCTCACCGATGGTGGACGAGTCGCCGCCGGACGCGCCCGCTGGTGGCGAGACGTTCCCGCACGTCTACGGCCCGATCGACCTGGCGGCGGTGGTCCAGGTGGTGCCGCTCGACGGCGAGGGCAACCCGCCGGCCGACTCCTTCTCCCGGCTCTTCCTGCGGGAGCTGATGACCAACGCGGCGCTCGGGCTCGCCCTCGTCGTCCTCGTCGCCGCGGCCGCGCGGACCGGGCTCGCCGTCGACGAGGAGTGGGGTGCGCTCGTCGGCGCCCTGGCCGGTCTGCTCGTGGGCGTCCCGGCCGTCGTCCTGGCCCGGCGCCGGCTCGGCTAGCGGGCGTCGACGGGGGCGGCCGGCGCCACCGTCCCGTTGACCAGCCGGCCGAACTGCGGCGGGCGGCAGACCCGGCACGGCTCCAGGCCGCTGCCCAGCACGTCGGTCAGCGGGACCATGTGCGCCTCGGTGCGCGCCTCGGGCAGCGTGCAGTCGGGCAGGTGGTACGACGAGCCCCCGGCCACGACGT
>DASTYG010000081.1:0-59295 GCA_035765105.1 Glycomyces sp. | reverse complement strand
TACCAGGCGTCTGGACAAGACCAAGGCCCTCAGGATCTACGCCAAGACCCCCTACCGCGAGGCCGTCCCCTCACCCTTCGATACTTCGGTCTCCTGCCCCACTCCTGAGCACTTGATCGCCCAGTACTGCACCCACGCCACGGTCAAGGAAGTCCACGCGCACCTCGACCAGCTCGAAGCCGCCCTGGACTCCGGTGAAACCCTCCTCGACGGCCTCGGCCAAGACTCCCTGCAACGCCTCGATCTGATCGAGACCGAGACCGGCATGTGGGTCCTGGATGGGTTGCTCTCGGCCGATACCGGGGCCATGTTCGCCAAACTCCTCACCACCGCCCTCCCGCCACCCCGCCAAGACGAGACCGACCACGACGGTGTCCTGCCCCCTGCGGCCAACCGGCGGGCCGAAGCGTTGCACCAGATGCTCACCGTCTACGCCACCGACCCGAAGGCCCCCAAGCGACACGGCCAGACCTGCACCCTCAACCTGACCGTCGATGCCGAAACCCTGACAGGCAACGACACCGGCAGGGGCGCCACACTCGAAGGCAAACCGGTCAGCATCGCCAAAGCCCGCCTGCTCGCCTGCGAGGCCGAGGTCATCCCCTCAGTGTTCAACTACGGCACCGGCGAAGCCATCGAACTCGGCCGCGCCCTGCGCCTGCCGAACACCGCCCTGCGACGCAAGCTGGAGCTTGAGCAAGCCGGCGGGTGCCCGTAGGTGACAGTTTCACTAACTGCGTTTACGCAGGTAAACCATCATATCATCGCGAATTTGGTCAATTTTATTGCCCTTGAACCCCACCGGCCCTGAACCCGGCTCCGAGTGGCAAGCAGGTTCCCGTTGATAGTCCTTGTTCAGAACGGCAACGAGTTCCCAAGTCCACCGATGATGTGGCGAGCGGCTGATGCTGACTCCTCGGTGACAGCGTCACCGATCCCAGCGGCGAGGGGCGCAAGAAGACCTTTGAGCATCGTCACTCCTTGCTTGATTATGCCCTGATCTGGGTTCTCCTTGACCACTTCGCCCAAGACAGCAACTGCTTGAGACCGGGCCTCAGCTGCGTCCACTTCTGACATGGCAAGAGCATCGAGATTGGCCAAGACATCTGCGATAATTCGGGCAAGCGCTGCGTAACCAGGGGCGATCTGTTCGACGATGTTCTGGGTCTGATTAATGACACCGTTCCCCCACGCGATCTGGCATTGTCACCGTTCGAGGTCACGACCGGCCCAAAGTAGTTGTTCACCGTCGAGGCCGACGGGAGGGCAGCCTCGCTAGGGTCCGCCTCCACCGGAATTCGAACTGGATTCTTCGCGAACTCCCGTTCAACCTCGCGCGTGAACTGGCGGATCCCCTGCGTGTTGATTTTGAAACCACTGGCCACGACCGCTCCCCCTCATCACATCTTGATTCCTCAGCATTGCACGCGCTACCGACACTTCGCAGCACCCGTAGTTCGTCCCGATCGTCGGTCGGCTCGAAGTGCTTGCGGCGCTTGGGATACCGCTACCGCTATATTCGTTTATATGACTGTGGTGCACACTCCTGAACATTCGACCTGGCCAGAGCCATTGCGTCGGCTCAACGCGATCTGTCCGTACTACACGATGTTTCCGTTGGACTTCCCGCTGGGGCAGCTGGCTGAGTGCCCGGAGGCGCGTCGGCTCCTTGATCCGTTCTGTGGGCGTGGAACCACCTTGTACGCCGCACGCCTCGCGGGCCTGCCAGCAGTGGGTATCGACATCAACCCTGTTGCCGTCGCGATTGCTGAGGCCAAACTCGTCCAGGTCAACCCAGATGAGGTCGTAGCGCTGGCCCGGCACCTTCTCGCTGTCCCCACGGAAGAACCGGTGCCGGAAGGCGAGTTTTGGGAATGGTGCTTTGATCGGGAGACACTGCTGGAGCTGACGGCGCTCCGAAGCGGCCTGTTGGCCGAGAGGGGTGCGGCAGCCTCGATGCTTCGGGCAATCCTCCTGGGGGTTTTGCACGGCCCGCGAAACAAAGGCTTGCCGTCGTACGTGTCGAACCAGATGCCGCGCACGTACGCTTCGAAGCCTGCGTATGCGGTGCGGTACTGGAAGGAACGTGGTCTCGAACCTGTCAGGATTCCGGTCCTTGACGTCGTCGAGCGGCGTGCTCGAAGGATGTTGGAGCAGAGCCCCCCGGCGGCCGGAGGACGGGTGCATTTGGGCGACTCGGTTCGGAAGCTGCGGTCGTTGCGGCAGCGTTTCGATCTGGTGGTGACCTCACCTCCGTACTACGGGATGCGGACCTACGTGCCTGACCAGTGGCTCCGAGCATGGTTCCTCGGCGGGCCGCCTGAAGTTCCCTATGGCACCCTCGGCCAGATCGCCCGCAAGCCCAGCCAGGAAGCATTCACTGCCGCACTGGCAGAGGTCTGGGAGGCTACTGCTCGTCGCTGTAGCCCTGGGGCCCGTCTGGCGATCCGTTTCGGCGCGTTGCCCTCGGCGCGAACCGACCCGCGGCAGATGCTGGCTGATTCGGTCGAAGCCGCCAGTGCCGATTGGGTTGTAAAGGAGATCAGGCCTGCAGGAGTGCCGACTCCGCGCTCACGGCAGGCCGCCCAGTTTGGTAAGGCTGGAACGGCTATCGATGAGATCGACCTGATCGCCGAGCTCAAGAGCTGAATCTGCGGCCGAAGCGTTGTTTCGCCCCCAAGCCCTATTGTGAGGCTCATGCGCATTGTGTCATGCTACTGCTACTAGACGAGTTCGCTGCTCACGTTTGCAGGCGCTTTCGCCGTTTGGGGTGGTTCATGTTCGACGCTGAGCAGATCGAAGAATTGAGAGGGCGGATCGCCGATCAGGTCGCTGCTGGTCAGGTCGAGATGAACCACTTGATCAGCCAGGCCAGGGCTATGTCCGGCAGTGTCAAGGTGATCAAGCCGCGCTCGGCTACCGCGGTGGCGCTCATGGCCTCTGATGGGGGCAACAACCGGGTCGCATTCAATCCATTCGAGCTGCAGGTCGTGCGGGTGGTCGACTCGAAGGGCAAGGAGCTGTGCCTGGAGGTCGTCTCGCCGATGTACGACATAGATGAACTGGGACGCCGCCAGTTTCTCGCGGACGGAACGCCAGGCACTGCGCTGGGGCGGATGATGACCGGACTCGGCGTGGCTACGCTCCAAGAACTCTCGCCCATGATGTCAGGACGGTCGCCGAGCTGGGTGCAGGTCTTCCGGGACCTGTGCGAATGGGCGACGCTTTACGACTTGATCTGCCACCGTCCCTGGGCAACCGACACGCTCGTGGTCCGCGACGGCCTGCTACGCAGCAAGATCTTCGCCGGGAACCTGTTCGTGCGACTCGGCGAGCTCATGTGGGAGGCTATCGAACGCATCCAAAGGACCGAGCGTCGCCAGATCTGGCTCGCGGGCCTGGCCAAGAAGACCCAGGTTCTGGAGCACTATCGGCTCGCGATCTCGCTGTCGAAGGTCTTCGACAACGGCGCTCCCTGCTACACCAAGGTACCGAGGTCAATGCTCGACAAGGTCTACCGATGGGAGGAATACACCCGCAGCGTGGACGACACCAGCACCGGCGAGGTCCCCAAGTTCAACTTTGGCTCGATGCATTTCGTCCGCTTCGGTCCCTACTCCGGCGATCCGATCTGGACGGTTGACCTGATGTCGCGTCAAGAAGGGGAGGCGGGGAAGATCTTCGGCTACCTCTTGGCTGACGCCGAGGCCGGGTTCCCGATCCCGTTCTACCCCAATTGCATCCAACAGGCCGATGACTTCTCTCGCGTCGCCGATCTCGACATGGACATTGTCGAGGATCAGCTCGTCGACGCCGTCCGCAACCTCGTCGGCGAAGACAACGCCGACATCATCGACGCGCTCCGCCTCGCCTCGGATGTCGCAGCCAGACGGTATGAATGAGCCACATTTAATCTTCCTGACCGACTGGGGAGCACCTCTTGACCCTGTTTGACCACGCCAACGTCATCGGCACCTTCCGAGGCTTCGCCGAGAGCGGCATGGAATTCCATGCCGACCTAGTCTTCCCCCACCACGACAACTTCCAGACGATGGCCATGCACGGCCAGTTCGTCCTTGTCCAGCTCGAACACGAACGCGAAGCTATCCTCGGGCGGATCACCTCGGTCTCCTCCCAAGGCCGCCTCGTCTCACCCAGCGGCGAGGACTACGCCACCCGTGCGGCCCGCGACCGCCGCGCGATCCCCGACGAGCTGCGGGAGCGGTACCTTAAATACAAGGTCGACATCCGCATCCTTGGTGTCCTGCGCGAAACCGACGGCAACCACGTGTTCATCCCCAGCCACCGCCGCCTGCCCCAGGTCGGCGCCCAGGTTGCGCAGCTCTCTGACGACCTCCTTAAGGAGATCACCAGCGCCACCATGTCCGGAGACGGAATCGTTCCGCTGGGTTTTCTGGCTTTCGGCGAGTTCGTGTATGCCGGGGAGGACACCCGAGTCGGTGAGGACACCTCTTGGATGATGGTCCAGCACCCAACGATCATGCCGACCTTCCAGATCGAGAAGCTCGTCGCCCGCCGCAGCTTCGTGTTTGCCCGGGCCGGCTTCGGCAAGTCGAACCTCGTGAAGCTGCTGTTCTCAGCACTGTACGAGGGCAAGCCGACCGTGGACCGCCGCGGAGGTCAGACCGCTCCGGTCGGCACGGTCATCTTTGACCCCGACGGCGAGTACTTCTGGCCCGATCCGAAAGGGCGACCTGGCCTTTGCGATGTGCCCCACTTGGAAGACAAACTCGCAGTCTTTACTAACCGTCAGGGGCCCAGCGAGTTCTACCAGTCATTTGTTGTCGACGGAGTGAAACTCAACATCAAGGAGCTGGCCGCACCGCACATCCTCGGCATCGCGCTCCCGCCAGAAAAGCAAGACCAGCAGAACGTCGCCAAACTTAAGTCTCTCACCGGCCACCAATGGGATGCGATGGTCGACCTGATCTATGCCGAGAAGTATGGCGCCGACCGCGAGCAGGTCGCTGAACTGCTCAGTCTCGAGGTCGGGAATGACGATGCGCAGCTCAATGCCGCTGTCGCCAACATGGACCGCGTCGTTCGCGCGCTCCACGACCCCGAGAGCCAGATGCTCGGCGCGCTGAAACACGCGTTGAGCGAAGGCAAGCTCTGCATCGTCGACATTTCGCAGATGCGTGGCGCTCAAGGACTCCACCTCGCCGGCATCATCTTGAGTGACATTTTCGAGCACAACCAAACGCAGTTCACCGAAGCCGACCCGAAAACCATCCCTACGATCGCGGTCATCGAAGAGGCTCAGTCAGTTCTAGGAGGGTCCCGTCACGACGAGGACGGGCCTTTCGTCTCCTGGGTCAAGGAAGGTCGCAAGTACGACCTCGGCGCGTTCCTGATCACCCAGCAGCCCGGAAGCCTTCCCCAGGAACTGGTAAGCCAGGGCGACAACTTCTTCGTCTTCCACCTGCTGTCCGCCGGCGACTTGCGAACCTTGCAGAAGGCCAATGCGCACTTCTCCGAGGACCTGCTCGCCACACTCCTCAACGAGCCCCTGGTCGGTCATGGCGTCTTCTGGTCCAGCGCTCCAGGCACCGAGCAGGGTGCCCGGCCCTACCCCATTCCTGTCCGGGTGCTCAGCTTCGACGCCGAGTCCTACCCGATGCTCGACCCCGAGTACGACCGTGACGCTCCGACCGGTACGTTCGCGGTCGCGACTCGAGCACTCTTCCAAGAGAGCCGCGCCGAAGCGCGCACGGCAGCCGAGCAGCTCTCGGCCGAAACCGGGCACGGCCACACCGAAAGCGGCGCAGCAGCGGACTACCGGGCCGCCGCCATCAAGTATTTGAAAGATACCCAAAAGTTCTGGCAAGCGGTCGAGACTGAGCAGGGTATCCGCTGGGGCGAGATCCAGGGCATCCTCAAAAAGAAGGCCCCGCCTGCGGAAGCAGACCCAAAGCAATGGGCGTATGACCAAGTCAGGTACGCGCTCACCCAACTGCTCGGTAAGCAATACGAGGACTGGGAAACCGTGCGAGGGCCGAACAAATCTGGAACAAAGACCGTCGTATGGGTGCGCAAAAAAGGACGGCGATCGTAACCCGGCCGCACCTCTTCGAAGGGTAGGTCATCGCTGTGTCCTCCGCTTCGAGCGCAGTTGTTCGGGCTTGAGCGCGAGCAACGCGATCTCTACCCCGTCCTCATCGTCGAACTCGACCTCGAATGCTTTTGGATCGTCGTAGACGTCGACGATGGTGCCGACCATGCCTTCGTGGAGGCCCTTCTCCGGCAAATCCACGGCCAGCTCGACGACCTCGTACAGGTTCATCTCTCCCCCTTCGGCGGGAAGCTGATCGTCACCAGCCGAGTCTTCCCGGCAGCATCAGCGATCCATCCGGTGCGGACCTTCATCGTCCCATCAGGGCCGGTCAGCTCCACATCTGCTTTCCAGCGTGTTCCGTGTTCGTCGGTATCACCCATGATCGGCTCTGCGGCCGGGGCTTTCTCCAGTATCTGACGTTTGACCTCGGCGGCGTCGTCGAGCCCGAGCCCGGTCCGAGACTTGATCACGCGCGCTTTGTTGCCGCCGACCGGGTGCTCAGGGTTCAGGGCGTACTCGGTGAGTTTCCGATCATCGAATTCGGCTCTGGCGAGATCCGGCCCAGGCCGACTCGATCGAGCCGCCGCTGCCGGTGGCACCGGTAGACCCCGTGATGCACTTCCGCCTCCGCCACCTGCGGTGCCGTGGCGGGCCGCCTCGACTGCGGCAAGAGCGGACTCGAGCCCGGCAGTGATTGCCGATGCCTCGGCCTGCATTTCTTCCAGGCTGTCCACGATCAAGGTGGCCTGCGCGGCTTTCGCTTCGGCTCCGAGCGCGCCGAATGCGTCTCGGAGCTCGGTGGCCTGTTCACGGCTCGTGCCGAGGCCGACGAGGAGGTCACGGATTTGGTCGATCGCGGCGCGGATTGAGGCGGCGAGTTCATCGACTGAAGGCACGCAGGGGCTCCGTCCAAGGGGATGGTGACTCGATCCGCTTAACGGGATTCCGGCAAGTCGTGGGTGCTGCTTGAAGGCGAGGGCTCCGCGGGGCCCCTCGCGGAGGCGGCGGCCGGTTCTGGCCCGGAACGGCGCCTCTCGGCGAGTTCGGCGGCTTGCGTCATGGCCGGGCGCCAAGGGAACCATTCGGCGAGCGGGCCGCCGTGGTGGGGTTTGTGCTCGGGTAGTTCTAGGAAGGTCACGCCCTCCTCGGTCAACGCCGCTGTCGCGCTCCTATAAGGGGCTCGTCCGGTGAGTGCGGAGTTTGCGAAGGGCACGATCAGGGTCGGGACTGTAAGAAACTTTGGGGGCCAGGGTGATCCAGAGAGGTTGAAGTAGTCTGCTGCTTCAGCCGGGAAAGGATCATTGTGAACGACAACGGAACTCCATCTGGCGGCCTGGACGTGCGGATCGCTGAGGAGCTGGTCGAGAAGGCTCGTGCCGAGGGTCTGTCGCTGACCGGTCCGGACGGGCTGCTCGCGGCGGTCACCAAGAACGTCATCCAGGCCGCGCTCGAGGCCGAGATGACCGAGCACCTGGGCTTCGAGAAGGGTGACCGAGTCACCGCTGCGGCAGCCGGCGAGGGCAACCACCGTAACGGGACCTCGAAGAAGACCGTGCAGACCGGCGTCGGTCCGGTCGAGCTGGACATCCCGCGTGACCGAGCCGGCTCTTTCGAGCCGGCGATCGTGCCCAAGCACACCCGGCGCATCGGCGGGTTCGACGAGGCGGTCGTGAGCCTGTATGCCAAGGGGCTGACCACTGGCGAAATCCAGGCGCATCTGGCCGAGATCTACGGCGCGGAGGTCTCACGCGACACGATCTCAAAGGTCACCGACGCCGTGGCCGCCGAACTGGACGAATGGCGCACCAGGCCGCTCGACCAGGTCTACGCGGTGATCATGATCGACTGCATCTACGTCAAGATCCGGGACGGCGCGGTCGCGTCCCGGCCGGTCTATGTGGCCGTGGGCATCGGCTTGGATGGCGAGCGGGACGTGCTCGGACTCTGGGTAGGTGATGGCGGCGAGGGCGCCAAGCATTGGATGTCGGTGCTGGCCGAATTGCGCAACCGAGGTGTTGCAGACGTCCTGGTCGTATGTTGTGACGGTCTCAAGGGGCTGCCCGAGTCGATCGCCGAGATCTGGCCGCAGGCGACGGTCCAGCTGTGCGTGGTCCACCTGGTCCGCGCCTCGCTCAAGTACGCGGCCAAGCAGCACTGGGGGCCGGTCTCCAAGGCGCTCAAGCGCGTCTATACCGCGCCGACCGCCGATGCTGCCGCGGCCGAGTTCGAGCACTTCAAGGCCGAATGGGGTGGGCAGTACCCGATGATCGCGCGGACCTGGGAGGCCGCTTGGGAGCAGTTCACGCCGTTCCTGGCCTTCCCGCCCGAGATCAGGCGGGTCATCTACACGACCAACATGATCGAGTCGATGAACGCGCGCTTCCGCCAAGCGGTCCGCTGTCGGGGTCACTTCCCTTCCGACCAGGCCGCGCTGAAGGTGCTCTACCTGGTCATTCGCGACCGGCGCAAGAACCGACCGAACGTGGTCGGCAAGACCGGCGGCTGGAAGCGGGCACTCCAGCAGTTCGCCTTGTACTTCGGCGACCGCGTCACAGCTCAGACCGAACGATAGAATCAGAACCGAACACCTTGACCCACAAAGGTTCTTACACTCCCCCCAAGTCTGCGTCGAGTTCGTCGTAGGCTTTGTCGTCCAAGGCGAACAGGCTGTGCTCGGCCAGCAAGTGTGGGATCTGTCAGATGTGGGCGGCGTCGGTGTCGTGGGGCGAACCGCGGATCGTCCCTGAGACCCACAGCAGGTTCCTGTGCGTGCCGGCGATGGCCTGGAGGTTCATGCCGTGTCGCCGGTGCTTGCCGGAGTAGAAGGGCCGGTCGATGTCGCTGCGGTCGATGTGGATGACGAAGGCCGTGCCGGATCGCTTTGCGTGGACCAGGGCGGCGTGGATGCCGGGTGTCCTGGCGGCGAGGAGTGCGAGGGTTTCGCGGGTGCGCCGCCAGGCTGCGGCGGCCGAGATGCGGAAGTCTGTTGCAAGGGTGCCCAGTCGCTCGCCTTTGCGCAGGCAGGCGAGGGGCAGCAGGGCTTGGGTGCCGGGGTCGAGAGCGCGTCAGCGGGAGCCGATGCGCCTGCGGTGGAAGCGGATGAGGCTTGCCACGCGGTTGAGGGCCGAGGGGGCGAGGGTAGCGCGGCGAGGGAGGACAGCACGAGAGTTCCTGGTGGAGAACACGGTAGAGGTGGCAATCGCTGTTCTACCAGGAGCCTCTTCAAGTCTTCGATCCGGCTGACGCCCTGACCGCACTGCACCCCAAGCGAAGCCGGTCAGCCTGAAACAGGCTCACTGACAGCAAGGGGAAGGTATTCGTACCCGTAGAGCCTCGGTTCCACCGAGCCGTGGAGACGGGGCCGCCCGTCCGTCGTTGGCGCCGGATACTTCGTGTCGACCGTGAGGGGAGCCCGCGGTCGTCGAAGGCGCTCCCGACCGGAAACGGGCGATCGGTCGGGAGAACGAGGCGGCGGTGCTGCTGTCCCAGCGCGGGTTCGACGTCGAGCAGAACCCGCCGACCCTGCCGAACGGCAAGAGCCCCCGACTACCGGATGGAAGGGGCGAGCTGGGACTGTTCCGCGCTGTCGAAGACCCGCAGCATTGATACGATCCGCAAGTCGATCAAGGACAAGGTCGGGGCCAGTGAGGACGATCGCCGAGCCTCCGGGATCCTCCTCGACATGGACGACAACCCCGGTGATCCCGCCGAGCTCGAAGCGTTGCTGCGTCGCCTGCCGATCGCGGGTCTGGAGGAGATCAAGATCGTCCGCGGCGGCGAGGTCACCGATTGCTACCCGTACCACCCACCGTCCGAAGCGAGGCCGAGCGATGTCCGTTGACTACACCTTCTACACCTCCATCCGATCCCAGGACGTGCTTGCCGACCACTTCGGCAGGGCGCTCGGCCTGCGCCGGAACTTCGAGGACAAGCCGGTCCCGCTCATCAGCGACGCGCTCTGGGTCTCGATCCGAGTCGATGTCGATGAGGACTGGGAGGAGGAGGCCGAGCTGCTCGGCGCCGATCACCTCTCGATGGTCACCTTCGTGCCCGCCAAGAGCCTGTCGTGGCCCGAGGAGACCCGGGTGCTGGCCGAGGTCATGCGCGCGATCATCGCATTGTGGGAGGCCCATCCCGAGTCGACCGGCGCCTTGGCCGTCTACGAGCAGCGCATGCTCCAACGCCTGGCCGATGCCCCGGTCGTGCTGGACGAAACCGTCGCCGACACCGCAGATGAGGGCTTCAACATCGTGCACGCCTTCGACGGCCTGCTCAAGACCGTCGAGGTCCAGGACATCAAGACCGACCTATAAGTCGAGTCTCCTGGAGGGGAGCCGCTTCACCCGAGCAGGAAGGCGCGCGTTCCGCTCATCACGCGGCAGTCCGTCCGGATGCCGGCGGCAGCGACAGAACGACCCGCCCCCTTCCCTCCCCGCCGTCGCCGTCCTGTCCGAAGCATGCACAGAGACCTCCCGGCGGCCGAGTGCCCTGACCGGGCACGCGAAACGGGGTCGACCGGTGCACCGGTCGACCCCGCCTCTCTCAGCTCGTTCTCCTCGTCAAGCGCGGTTGTAAGCGCTGGCGACCGCCCGCATCGTCGCCAGGACGATGTTCGGGTGCACGCCCGCGCCCCACACGGTCTTCCCGTCGATCACGCACTCCACGTAGGACGCCGCCTGCGCGAGGTGCCCGGCCGAGAGGGCGTGCTCGGCGTAGTCCAGCACCTCGACCTCGACGCCCACGGCCGCCAGGGCGTCGGTGAACGCCGACAGGGGGCCGTTGCCGGTGCCCGAGATCTTCTGCTCCACGCCGTCCAGCGTGATCTCGACGTCGAGCGTCAGCGTCTCGTCGGCGTACTGCGTGGTGTGCCCGTCCACGACCAGGCGCCGCCGCGGCTGGTACTCCGGGTGGTACTCGGTGCGGAAGATGTCGTGGATCTGCGCCGAGGACACCTCCTTGCCCGAGGCGTCGGTGTGCCGCTGAATCGCCTGGCTGAACTCCACCTGCATGCGCCGCGGCAGGTCGAAGCCGTACTCCGAGTGCATGACGTAGGCGACCCCGCCCTTGCCCGACTGGGAGTTGACGCGGATGACCGCCTCGTAGCTGCGGCCGACGTCCTTGGGGTCGATCGGCAGGTACGGCACGCCCCACGTGAACTCGTCGACGTCGACGCCCGCGGCCGCCGCGTCCTTCTCCAGGTGCGCGAAGCCCTTCTTGATCGCGTCCTGGTGCGAGCCGGAGAACGCCGTGTACACCAGGTCCCCGGCGTACGGGTGCCGCTCGTGCACCGGCAGCTGGTTGCAGTACTCGACGGCCCGCTTGATCTCGTCGATGTTGGCGAAGTCGACCCGGGGGTCCACGCCCTGACTGAACAGGTTCAGGCCCAGCGTCACCAGGCATACGTTGCCGGTGCGCTCGCCGTTGCCGAACAGGCAGCCCTCGACGCGGTCGGCGCCGGCCTGCACGGCCAGCTCGGCCGCGGCCACGCCGGTGCCCCGGTCGTTGTGCGGGTGCACCGACAGGATCAGCGACTCCCGGTTCGGCAGGTTGCGGTGCATCCACTCGATCGAGTCGGCGTACACGTTCGGCGTAGCCATCTCGACGGTGGCCGGCAGGTTCACGATCAGCGGCCAGTCCGGCCGCGGCTGGATCACCTCGGCGACCTTCGCGCACACCTCCACGGCGTACTCCAGCTCGGTGCCGGTGTAGGACTCGGGGGAGTACTCGTAGCGGATGGCCGTGTCCGGCGTGATCGCCTCGGCGTACTTCAGGCACATCCGCGCGCCCGACGTGGCGATGTCGGTGATGCCGTCCTTGTCGAGGCCGAACACGACCCGGCGCTGCAGCGTCGAGGTCGAGTTGTAGAAGTGGACGATGGCCTGCTTGGCGCCGCGCAGGCTCTCGAAGGTCCGCTCGATCAGGTGCTCACGGCACTGCGTGAGGACCTGGATGGTGACGTCGTCGGGGATCAGGTCCTGCTCGATGAGCTGGCGCACGAAGTCGAAGTCGGTCTGGGAGGCCGAAGGGAAGCCCACTTCGATCTCCTTGTAGCCCATGTCGACCAGCAGCTGGAACATCTTCTTCTTGCGGTCGGGCGTCATCGGGTCGATGAGGGCCTGGTTGCCGTCGCGCAGGTCCACCGCGCACCAGGTCGGCGCGGTGTCGATGACCTTGTCGGGCCAGGTGCGGCCGGGCAGGTCGACGGTGAACTGACTGGAATAGGGCTGGTAGCGCTTGACGCGGTCTGCGAAGGCTGAGGAAGTCAACGGTTGCTCCTGAATCGCGGTTGTCATTGCCAGCCGGCATGCGAGAACCCGCGGCGAGGGAGCCGACCTAGTTGGCCCCGCCGCGGCAGCTAAGGAGCATCGAGTACCGCATGATTGCGCCGAGCTTACACCCGGTGATCGGCCGAGTCGATGCGACGTCCGGAGTTCGGGACGATTCAGGCGCCGATGACCAGCTCGTCCAGCGGCAGGCGCGAGCGCACGGCGCGGTCGGGGCCGGCGACGGCGTCGGCCAGGCCCGCCGGGTCGCCCGCGACGCCGATCGCGGCCACCGCGGTCGGCTTCAGCCCGGCCGGCAGGCCGAACTCCTCGGCCACGGCCCCGGCGTCGAACCCGCCCATCTGCCGGACCGTCAGGCCCTCGGCGGCGGCCTGGAACGTCAGGTGCGCCATGGACTGCCCCAGGTCGTAGGCGGCGTGGGACAGCGGCCCCTTCGCGTTCGCCTCGACGCGGACGGCGACGAGCAGCGCCGAGGCGTGCTGCGCCCACTCGGCGTTGCCGGGGTTGAGGCAGTCGAGCACCCGCTTGAACTCGGGGGTCTCGCGCCTGGCGACGATGAACCGCCACGGCTGCGTGTTGCCCGCCGAGGGCGACCAGCGGGCGGCCTCGAGGAGCGCGGTGATCTGCCCGTCGCTCAGGTCCGTCCCGGCCGCGAAGGCCCGGGTCGAATGGCGGGAGGCCAGCAGCGGGTGGATCGGCACGGAGGTCTGAGCGTGCCGGTCGATCGGTCCGTTCATGCGTTATCACCTGGATGGTGTCGGTCGCCGCGCGCGGGCGCGGCTTGGCGATCTGCCATCCTTCATGGTGCCACGCCCGGCCTCGAATCCGGCTGCTGTGTCGTCTTCCTTACTCAGAGCGCTCCGGCTCGGCAGAGGGCGACGGCGAGGGCGGCGAGGCGTCCTCGGGCGATTCCTCGGCGTCCGGCGAGGGCGTCTCCTCCGGGGGCTCGGGCAGCTCGCGCTCGACCGGCTCGCCCTCCTCGATCTCGCCCGGCAGCTCGACCGTGGCCGCGGCCGGCTCGACCGGGCCCGCGAGCGTGAGCGTCCCGAAGCCCTCGGCGGCCACCGACAGGATCGTGCCGTGCTGGTCCACGCACCACTCCCCGGCCGGGATCGGCGCGTCCACCACCACCGTGTTCGACGTCAGCTCGAAGCAGTCGCCCGCCCGGGCGACCGCGAAGGGCAGGTGCCGGTCCAGCAGCTGCGGCAGCCACTCGGTGAACGGGCGCTGCACCTGCGGGTCGTACGCCTCGGGGACCTCGCCGGTGATCCCCGCCAGCTTCACGCACCGCTCCTCGGCGCACTGGAAGAACCCGCCGGTCGTCCACGCCACCGACACGTCGACCGTCCCGCCGAGCCCCCACCCGGGGACGTCGACGCGCCACGTGCCGTCCTCGGCCGCCCACACCGTGACCGGCTCCCCGCCCGACCACTCGTACTCGGCGGTGAACGTCGCGTCCAACGCTTTGGACACCCGTCCGATCAGCGTCGCCTGCGGATCGGCGCGCTGCGGCGACGACCCGGGGCCGTTGACCACGCTCGCCGTTCCGCACCCGGACAGCAGTGTGAATGTCGCCACTAGGGCGGCCGCCTTCATTTGCAGGGAATTTCGCCACGCCACAACGTGATTGTGCGTCCCGGAGCACCGAACGACCTGGCGCCACGCCGCAGGTCGCGGTTAAGGTGATGTGGCCGTCCGTGAACCGGACGGCACGACAGCACCCGAGACAACGACTGTACTCACAAAGAGAGGTGAGGTGAAGCCCGTGGCGCTGGTCGTCCAGAAATACGGCGGATCATCGGTGGAGAATCCCGAGCGCGTCAAACGCGTGGCGGAGCGGATCGTCAACACGCGAAAGCGGGGCGACGACGTCGTCGTCGTCGTGTCGGCCATGGGGGACACCACCGACGAACTGCTGGAGATGGCCGCGCAGGTCTCACCGGTCCCCGAACCCCGCGAACTCGACATGCTCGTGACCGCCGGCGAGCGCATCTCCATGTCGCTGCTGGCGATGGCCATCAACGACCTGGGATTCCAGGCCCGCTCGTTCACCGGCTCGCAGGCGGGGATGCTCACCACCGCCGCGCACGGCGACGCGCGCATCATCGACGTCACGCCCGGCCGCATCCGCGCCGCCCTCGACGAGGGGTACATCACCATCGTCGCCGGGTTCCAGGGCGTCAGCCCGGACACCAAGGACATAACGACGCTGGGCCGCGGCGGCTCGGACATGACCGCGGTCGCGCTGGCCGCCCACCTGCACGCCGACTTCTGTGAGATCTACTCCGACGTCGACGGCGTCTACACCGCCGACCCGCGCATCGTGCCCAACGCCAGGCGCCTGGACCGCGTCACCTTCGAGGAGATGCTGGAGATGGCCGCCTCCGGCGCCAAGATCCTGTACCTGCGCAGCGTGGAGTACGCCCGCCGCTACGGCATCCCGCTGCACGTCCGATCCTCGTACTCGACCAAGACCGGCACGATCGTGTCGGGTTACATGGAGGAGCTGCCCGTGGAGCAAGCACTCATCAGCGGCGTCGCGCACGACCGCTCCGAAGCGAAGATCACCGTCACGCACGTGCCCGACAAGCCCGGCGCGGCCGCCTCGATCTTCCAGGTCCTCGCCGACGCCGAGATCGACATCGACATGATCGTCCAGAACGTGTCGACCACCGGCAACGGCCACACCGACATCTCGTTCACGCTCCCGAAGGACTCCGGGCCCAAGGCCACCGGGGCGCTCAAGAAGCACCAGGCCGCCGTCGGCTTCGACAAGCTCATCTACGACGAGAACGTCGGCAAGATCTCCCTGGTCGGCGCGGGAATGCGCTCGCACCCGGGCGTGACGGCGAACTTCTGCCAGGCCCTGGCCGACGCCGGGGTCAACATCGAGATCATCTCCACCTCCGAGATCCGCATCTCGGTCGTGTGCCGCGACACCGACCTGGACGCCGCCGTGCGCGCCGTCCACGACAAGTTCGAGCTCGGCGGCGACGAAGAGGCCGTCGTCTACGCGGGAACGGGGCGATAGCCATGAGCCGCAAACTCAACGTCGCCATCGTCGGCGCGACCGGCGTGGTCGGCGGCATCATGCGCCGCCTCGTCGCCGCCGAACGGGACAACTGGGGCGAGGTCCGCCTCATCGCCTCGGCCCGCTCCGCCGGCAAGCGCCTCGCCGTCGGCGACGAGACCGTCGAGGTCCAGGCCCTGTCCGCCGCGGCCTTCGACGGCATCGACATCGCCCACTTCGACCTGCCCGACGAGGTCAGCGCCGAATGGGTGCCGGTCGCCGCCGCGGCGGGCGTGGTCGTCATCGACAAGTCCGCGCACTTCCGCATGGACCCCGAGGTGCCGCTCGTGTGCCGCGAGGCCAACCCCGAGGCGGCCCACGACCGCCCCAAGGGCGTCATCGCGAACGCGAACTGCACCACGCTCGCGCTCATCCCGACCCTCGCCGCCCTCAACGAGGCGTTCGGCCTGGTCTCGATGTCCGTGGCCTCCTACCAGGCCGCCTCCGGCTCCGGCAAGGAGGGCCTGGAGGCCCTGTACGCCCAGATCGGGAAGATCGCCGGCGCCGACCGCATCGGCACCGAGACCGGCGACGTCCGCGCCGTCCTCGGCGAGGACTTCGACGCGCCCTTCGGCGCGCCGCTGGCGCTCAACGTCGTCCCCAAGGTCGGCGGCTGGAGGGACGGCGGCTGGACCTCCGAGGAGCTCAAGGTCCGCAACGAGTCCCGCAAGATCCTCGGCCTGCCCGACCTCAAGGTCGCCTCCACGTGCGTGCGCGTCCCCGTGGCCGTGGGCCACTCGCAGGCCGTCCACGCCACGTTCGAGCGCGAGGTCTCGGTCGAGGCCGCCCGCCGCGCGCTCGGGGCCGCCCCGGGCGTCGACCTCGTCGACGACCCCGAGAACGGCGTCTACCCGATGCCCATCGACGGCGTCGGCAGGCCCGGCACGCAGGTCGGGCGCCTGCGCCAGTCGATCGACTTCCCGAACTCGCTGGAGTTCTTCGTCGTCGGCGACAACCTCATGAAGGGCGCGGCCCTCAACTCGATCGAGACGGCCGACCTCGTCCGCCGCGAACTCGAGGCCGCCCGGTAGCCGCCCCCGGACAGACGACGACGGCCCGGGGCGCTCGCCCCGGGCCGTCTCCCGTCGCCGCCTGACACGCGCGAAGCGCCCGCCGGGGTCGCGGGCCCCGGCGGGCGCGACCGTTAAACTTGCCGGGTGAGCCTGCGACTGTACGACACCGGCACCCGATCCGTCCGCGACTTCCGGCCCCGGAAGCCCGGGGAGGTCGGCGTGTACCTGTGCGGACTCACCGTCCAAGGCCCGCCCCACATCGGCCACCTGCGCTCCGGCGTCGCCTACGACGTCCTCATCCGCTGGCTGCGCCGCTCGGGCCACCGCGTGACCTACGTCCGCAACATCACCGACATCGACGACAAGATCCTCGTCCGCGGCGCCGAACAGCACCGCCCCTGGTGGTCCATCGCCTACGAGAACGAGCGCCGCCTCGCCGAGGGCTACGCCGCCCTCGGCGTCGAGGCCCCCACCTACGAGCCGCGCGCCACCGGCCACATCACCCAGATGATCGACCTCATCACCGAGCTGATCGACCGCGGCCACGCCTACGTCACCCCCGCCGGCGACGTCTGGTTCTCCGTCTCCTCCTGGGCCGCCTACGGCGAACTCTCCCACCGCCGCCCCGACGACATGCTCTCCAGCCCCGACACCGGCGACAAACGCGACCCCCGCGACTTCGGCCTCTGGAAGGCCCACAAACCCGGCGAACCCGCCGACGCCGCCTGGACCTCCCCCTGGGGCCCCGGCCGCCCCGGCTGGCACATCGAATGCTCCGCGATGGCCCGCCGCTACCTCGGCGACGCCTTCGACATCCACGGCGGCGGCACCGACATCATGTTCCCCCACCACGAGAACGAGCTCGCCCAGTCCACCGCCGCCGGACTCGGCTTCGCCGAATACTGGGTCCACAACGGCATGCTCAACCTCTCCGGCACCAAGATGAGCAAGTCCCTCGGCAACATCCTCAGCGTCGAAGCGCTCGGCGAGAAGGGCTTCCGCCCCGTCGACATCCGCTACTACCTCACCACCGCCCAGTACCGCTCCCCCCTCGACTTCTCCGAGGCCGCCCTCGGCGAAGCCCAGAGCGCCTGGGACCGCCTCGCGAACTTCACCCGCCGCGCCGCCGAACAGCTCGGCCAGGCCGCCACCGTCGGCGGCGCCTTCCACGACGCCTTCACCCGCGCCATGGACGACGACCTCAACACCCCCGCCGCCATCGCCGCCGTCCACGACGCCGCCCGCGAAGGCAACACCGCGCTCGACGCGGGCGACGACACCGCCGCCGCCGACCTCGCCGCCGCCGTCCGCGCTATGCTCGACCAGCTCGGCCTCGACCCGCTCGACCCCCACTGGGGCGAGCCCGCCGACGCGAAACTGAGCGGCGTCGTCGACGCGCTGGTCGCGATCACGCTCGAACAGCGGGCCGAAGCGCGCGCCCGCAAGGACTACGCCGCCGCCGACCGCATCCGCGACGAACTGGCCCGCGCCGGCGTGACCGTCAAAGACACCCCTCGCGGTCCCGTTTGGACGGTCGAGTAGCCGCGTCCCGAGCCAGCACCGCACCGCGCAACACCCAGGGGGAGACACACATGAGCAGCAGCAAAGGCGGCCACCCGAACCGCCGCAAGACCTCCAAGGCCGGACCCAGCAAGGGCTCCGGCGGCCAGAAGAAGGGCCTCGGCGGCAAGGGCCGCACCCTCAAGGCCGAGGACCGCCCCTGGCACAAGTCCTACACCGGCGACGACAAGCCCCAGCGCACCCAGTGGAAGCAGGCCAAGGAACGCGCCAAGGCCGCCGCCGAAGGCCGCTCCACCAACATCGGCAAGACCAAGCCCAAACGCGACCAGCGCCGCGACGAACCCGAGATGCTCCTCGGACGCAACCCCGTCCTCGAAGCCCTCCGCGCCCGCGTCCCCGCCAAAGCCCTCTACGTCGCCTTCGGCACCGAGATCGACGACCGCATCGCCGAATCCGTCCGCCTCGCCGGCAACCGCGACCTCCCCGTCAAGGAACTCGCCCGCCGCGACCTCGACCGCCGCACCAACAACGCGCTCCACCAGGGCATCGGCCTCGAAGTCGAACCCTACGCCTACGCCGACTTCGAGCAGGTCCTCCACATCGCCGAGACCAGCGGCACCGCCCCCCTCCTCGTCGCCCTCGACGGCGTCACCGACCCCCGCAACCTCGGCGCCATCATCCGCTCCACCGCCGCGTTCGGCGGCCACGGCCTCCTCGTCCCCTCCCGACGCGCCGCCTCCGTCACCGCCGTCGCCTGGCGGGCCTCCGCCGGAGCCGCCGCCCGCCTCCCCGTCGCCAAGGTCGTCAACCTCGCCCGCACCGTCAAAGCCTGCCAAGAGGCCGGATTCATGACCGTCGCCCTCGACGCCGCAGGCGACGCCGACGTCTACGACCTCCCCGTCGCCGAAGACCCCCTCCTCATCGTCGTCGGCGACGAGGGCAAAGGCGTCTCCCGGCTCGTCGCCGAGACCTGCGACTACCGCGTCGGCATCCCCATCGCCTCCGAGGTCGAATCGCTCAACGCCTCCGTGGCCGCCTCCATCACCCTCGCCGAGGTCCAGCGCCAACGCCGCTAGACCCCGCCGCCTACCCTGAGACCCACCCCGAGCGCCAAACGAACCAGCAAGCAACGAGCCCCGGAGCAGCCCTGACCATGCCGGCCGAATACCTCCTCAGCGTCGACCTCGGCACCTCGCACACGGTCGCAGTAGTGGTCTGGCCCGACGGCCGCACCAGACCGCTCCTCTTCGACGGCTCCCCGGTCATGCCCTCCGCGGTCTTCCTCGACGAGGCCGGGACCATCCACGTCGGCCGCGACGCCGAACGCCTCGGCCCCACCGCCCCCGAACGCTTCGAACCCAACCCCAAGCAGCGCATCGCCGACGGCACCCTCCTCCTCGGCGACCGCGAAATCCCCGTCACCGCCGCCTTCTCCGCCCTCCTCACCCGCGTCGCCCGCGTCTGCACCGAAGCCATCGGCGGCCTCCCCCGCACCGTCATGACCTGCCCCGCCGCCTGGGGCGAGCAGCGCCGCGCCGCACTCCACGACGCCGCCGCCGGAGCCGGATACGCCCCCGTCCAACTCGTCACCGAACCGGTCGCCGCCGCCCACTACTACGCCACCCGCCTGTCCCACCCCATCGACCCCGGCCAGGCCCTCGCCGTCTTCGACTTCGGCGGCGGCACCCTCGACATCGCCGTCGTCGAACGCAGGCCCGACGGCTCCTTCGGCGTCCTCGCCGACGGCGGCCTCCCCGACCTCGGCGGCCTCGACATCGACGCCGCGCTCGTCGCCCACATCGGCGAGACCGTCAAACAGCGCGACCCCGAACTGTGGCAGCGCCTCGAGAACCCCTCCTCCGCCACCGAACTGCGCGACCGCCGGAGCCTCTGGCACGACGTCCGCGGCGCCAAGGAGATGCTCTCGCGCTCCTCCGTCGCCCCCGTCGCCGTCCCCGACCTCGAACAGGCCCTCCACCTCACCCGGGGCGAACTCGACCAGCTCGCCCGCCCCCTCCTGTCCCGCGCCGTCGGCGAGACCCGCCGCGTCATCGGCCTCACGGGCAGGGACCCCGGCCGGCTCACCGGCGTCTTCCTCGTCGGCGGCTCCAGCCGCATGCCCCTGGTCTCCAAAGTCCTCCACGAGCAGCTCGGCATCGCCCCCACCGTCCTCGAACAGCCCGAACTGCCCGTCTCCGAAGGCGCCGCCGTCGCCGTCGAGACCCCCGCGCCCATCACCCCGCCGGCCATGTCCCCGCCCCACGCGCCCGCCCCCCACACCTCCGGGAGCCTCCCGCCCCAGCCCCCGAACGGGGACCGGACCCTCCCGCTCCAGATGCCCCCCGCCGAGAAGCGCCGCCACCCCCGGCGCAACAAGCTCATCGCGCTCGCCGCGGGCATCGCCGTGCTGGCCGTCGCCGTCCCGCTCCTGTGGTCCCACCTCACCGACCCCTACAAGCAGCGCGACTTCACCGAGGACCTCGGCGAAGTCGGCTCGACCGTCCCGCTCGACGCCGACGCGAACGGCTCGGTCTACTCGGCGCAGATCCGCGGCGACAAGGCCGTCTTCGCCTACACCGCCGACAACGACACCGAAGCAGGCGAAGAGCTCCACGTGCTCGCCCTCGACACCGCCACCGGCGAACCGGCCTGGGACGCCGAGACCGTCCTCGACGGCGCCGACTGGGCCTCCTCCTTCTACCTCTCCGAGGCGCTGCTGGTCATCAGCAACGAGGAGTACGACGAGGGCGACTACACCTACCGCTGGCACTTCCTGGACTGGGAGAGCGGCGAGACGCTGCGCACCGTGGAGCTGCCCTCGCAGAGCGCCGAGCGCTCGGGCGACCACCTCGTCTCCGCCTGGGAGGGCGGCAACGGCATCACCGTCTACGACCGCGAAGGCGGGAAGGTCCGCTCCTGGGAGGTCGGCGACGAGGAGGAGAACGTCGACATCGCCCGGTGGGGCCTGGTCGGCACCCCCGACGACCTGGTGGACCAGGCGAACCCGGCCAACGGCGACGGCCGCGTGTGGGCCGTGACCGACGACGGCGCGACCCACGTGTTCGACATCGACTCGGGCGACTCGGTCGCCTCCGAGACCATCGAGGCCGCCGACGACGAGTACTTCGCCTACAACGGCCTGATGTACGTGACCAAGCAGGAGTCCAACGGCTACTCGCTCAACGTCTACGACATCGGCGAGGGGCTCGAGGAGGTCCACTCCGAGCGCGTCAGGGACGAGGTCGCCCCGGCCGGAGTGGTGCCCTGCGGGGAGCACCGCGTCTGCGTGCGCGAACACGAGGGCGAGATGGACGAGGGCCGCTACCACTACCGCGTCTACGACGCCGACAAGAACGAAGTGGTCCACCGCTTCGACGACAGCGACTACGACGGCATGGAGGCGGTCGGCGACCGCCTCCTGGCCGAGGTCTACGAAGGCGACGAGGTCCGCACCCAGGTCTACGACAACGACTTCGACCCGGTCGGCGAGAGCAAGGACGAGACCTTCGGCGGCATCGACGGCGGCAGCGCCCTGGCCTACCCGGCCGCCTCCTCGGGCATCCTGGGCAGCGGCGGCGACGTGGTCGGCCTCGGCGTGCGCGACGGCTCCCGCCACCACCTGCGCGCGGACCTGGAGGTCTACAAATGCGGCGCCTCCGACGTCCACCTCGCCTGCTTCATCGAAGAGGGCATGCAGGTCTACGCCTTCCGCGAAGAGTGACCCACGGCGGCAGAGCGCCGGTCTTTTGACGTCCTCCCCGGAACGAACCGGAGACACCGCGCCGATCGAAACCAGCGCAGACACTTACCTCACGGCAGCGATAGTTACTGGTTCCGTCCGCACGCCTCGCAGCGAGCGGGATTCCGCACCGTGCCGGGCAACCCCGGACTCACCCGCGCTCCGCAGTCGTTTCCGCTCTCCGCCCGGCCCGGACACACCCGGACCTTTCCGTCCTGCGGCGAGCACTTCGCGCCCGTAAGCGCGAAGATTGGCTTCGGCGTTCACATCTCTGTCATGGACGACGCCGCACCCCCGGGCCGAACAGGTCCAATCGCGCGTATGCAGACCCGCGACCCCCACCGGACCGGTCAACTCCAGACACACCGAACACCGTTGCGTCGAAGGAAAATACCGGTCGACCTTCACGAAGTCGCGCCCATAACGCGCGCACTTGGCCTCCAACATCCGAAGGAAAGCACCGAGCGCCTGATCCCCGGCAAGCCTTCCGAAGCGTTCCTGGATACCCCGCACATCGAGATCCTCGACATAGACCGCTTGGTTCTCGCGGACAATCGCCGTGGAATGCCTGTGCAGAAAATCCCGCCGCTGATCACCGGCCCGCTCATAAAGCCGGGCGACCCGCACACGCTGCCTGTGCCAGTTGTTCGAACCCTTCCGCTTGCGACTCAACGCACGCTGCGCCTTGGCGATCCGCTTCTCCTGCCTGCGCAGGAACTTCGGCGTCTCGATCCTCCTACCGTTGCGCAGGACCGCGAAACAGGACAACCCCACATCGACACCCGTATCCTCGTCCGCCTCCCGAGACGGCAGCGGCTCACCGGGCACCTCCACCACGAACGACACGAAATACCTGCCGGCCGGGGTCTTGATGAGCGTGACACTCGACGGCGCGGCCGGCAGCTCCCGAGACCAGACCACCCGGAGCTCCCCGATGCCGGCGAGATACAACCGACCACGCTCACGGAGACTGAACGCCACCCGCGTGAACCGAGCAGACTGCCGACCGGACCGCTTCTTGAACCTCGGCCGACCGACCTTCTCACCCGAGAGCCTCCCCGACCGAGACGCGAAGAAACGGCGATATGCCTGGTCACAGTCACGCACCGCCTGCTGAAGCGGCACCGCGCTGACCTCGGCCAACCATGCGCGCTCCTCGGTCTTCTTCGCCTCGGTGATCAATTGCTTCTGCAACTGAGCAGACGACGGGTAAGGACGCTTCTCGGCGTATGCGGCTCGCCGCTCAGCCACTGCGTCATTGAAAACAGTCCGGACGCACCCGAAGGTCCGAGCGGCGCGTGCGCGCTCGGGACCTCCGGGATAGACGCGGAACTGGTAACGCAGGAGCATACCGCCCAGAGTAGGCGTAGCCACCGACAAGAATCACATCCCGGATGTTCGAGATGAAATGTGATCTCGGGCATTAACCGGCTCGTTGCAGCGTCCAGTACAATCGTGTCGTCTCTCCGTGAAAACGGTGTTGACCAGCCGCTGTAGCTCAATTGGCAGAGCATCAACCTTGTAAGTTGAGGGTTAGGGGTTCGAGTCCCCTCTGCGGCTCCGACATGTCGCCTCGCCGGGCTCGGTCCCGGCGGGCGCCTTCTTCCCTCATTCGTCCACAGTGACGGTTCCGTTGACCAGGCCCGTGGCTGTGTCGTCGGCCAGTGCGGCGGCTTCGGTCCCCGCCTCGGTGAGGGCGTCGCGCAGCGCGAGGACGCGGGCGAAGGCCGCGCCGCGGCGGCGCTGCTCCTCCAGGGCGATCCTGGGGACCTTGACCGAGAGGATGCGGCGCTTGGCGCCGGTGGCGGTCCGCTTCGCGGTCGACGGCAGGCGCGCGGCGATGACGGCGGCGAGCCAGCCGGGGTCGAGGGTCTCCCCGCAGGCGATGGTCCACTGTGCTTCCCCGGCGGTCTCCAGCGGGCCGAGCCGGACGGTGCGCGGCCCCACCGGGTCGACGATGACGCCGGCGCCCTCGGCGGCGCCGACGGTGAGGTGCCCTTCGCGTTCGAGGTCGCCCAGGCTGGTCTCGGGGGTGGTCGCGGCGGCGGCGCCGGTGAAGCGGGGGATCGAGTCCGAGGCGGTCGTGATGCGCTCGCCGAGGCGTTCGGCCCGCTGCGCGAGCTGTTCGGCGCCGGTGTCGCCCGCGGCGAGGTAGACGGCGGGGGAGACGTCGACGTCCTCGTCCCACAGCTGCATGAGGGGCACGGTCGCGGAATGGGCGGTGGCGACGGCGGCCCCGGGGTCCTTGGTGACGGTGCGCCAGGCGGTGTCGAAGTCCCCGCCGGTGGAGACGAGCAGTTGCGTGGTCTCGGCGCGGGGGGCGAGGACCCAGACGTGGGCCTTGGCCTCGGGGTGGTCGATGACGGCGCGCAGCGCGCCCCAGCGCAGGAGTTCGGAGCGCAGGCGCCTGCCGGAGCGGCGGTGGGCGACCATCGCGGGCATGCGGACGACGGCGATGCCGTCGGGGCCGAGGAGCGCGAGGCAGTGGAGGGCCCAGGCGAGTTCGGGTTCGGTGCGCGGGGGCGTGCCGTAGGCCAGGCGGGGGTCGTCTCCGGCGGGGAGGCGGTGGTGGCCCTGGTCCTTGACGTTGAACGGCGGGTCGCACACGACGAGGTCGAAGCGGCGGGCCGGGAGCGGGTCGAGGAGGGAGTCGCCGACCGCCATGTCGACCTTGGTGCCGGGGTGGGCGAGGCGCAGGCGCTGTTCGCCGACGGCGGCCTGGCCCGCGGCGAGGTCGCGGCCGCTGACGGCGCCGATGCCGGGGACGGCGCGGAGGAGGCCGGTGAGGAGGTCGCCTTCGCCGCAGGCGGGGTCGTGGACGGCGAGGTGTTCGCGGTCGGGGGCGCAGACGGCGGCGATGTGGGCGAGGGCGGCGGTGCCGGGCGGGGTGCCGGTGCCGGTGGCCTCGCGGGCGCGTTCGAGGAAGAACTCGAACAGTTCGGTGGGGGCGGTGGTCTCGGTGAGCGCGGCGAGCCGCCGGGCGAGGGGGTCGGGCGCGGCGGGGTCGTCGAGGGCGGCGGCGATGGCCTGGAGGGCGCGGTCGGCGGTGGAGTGGGCGCTGCGGAGCGCGAACCAGAGGCGGTCGGCGGGGGTGATGTCGAGGCGGCGGCCGTGTTCGGCGGCCCAGCGTTCGATGTCGGCGAGGGCGAAGCGGGGCCTGCGGGTGCTTTCGTCGAGGGGTGGGGGGAAGTCGGGTTCTCTTCTGCGCCAGTTGCTGACGGCGTTGCGTCCGACTCGGGCGAGGCGGGCGAGGTCGGTGGAGGTGATGGTCGCGTCGTCGTTCATGCGGCTCCCCTGTTCGCGTCTTCGGAAATCGTAGCCCACCCCGCGTGTTGGAGGTTCGACACAGCCGATTATATTCGTGAACTGAGTTCACAAGAATCTGATCGCGAATCGATCCACACGGAAGGCAGATCATGAACTTCGACTTCGACGCCCCCGCGCTCGGCAAGCTCCTCGCCGTCGGCACGATCGGCCTGTTCGGCCTCACCGCCCTCACCGCCTGCGACGACGAGACCGACGCCGCCCAGGACGCCCCGGCGAGCGCCGAGGCCGCCGACGCCGACACCGACGAGGCCGCCGCCGACGGCACCGGCCACGAGTCCCCCCTCCCCGCCGGGTCCACCGTCGAAGTCGGCGACTGGAGCCTCGCCCTCGCCTCGATCGAACTCGACGCCACCGAGGCGATCATGGGTGCCAACCAGTTCAACGAAGCGCCCGCCGACGGCTTCCAGCAGGCCCTGCTGACCATCGAGGGCACCTACAACGGCACCGAGACCGGGGCGCTGTGGCTCGACGTCGCGCTCGGCGTCTGGGCCGACGGCGCCTTCTACGACAGCACCGGCTGCACCAACGTCGTCGACGGCGGCCTGATGGACGCCCCCGACGTCTCCGCGGGCGGCACCGCCTCGGGCGCCGCCTGCGTCGAGATCCCCGCCGACGCCGACACCTACGTCGTCTACTTCGAGGACTTCCTGTCCTTCGACGCCGAACGGCGCTTCGTCGCGATCGACTAGCGCCCGCCAGGACCGGAGGACGCGGCGACCAAGGGCGGAACCCGCGTCCTCCTCCACCCCCGCACCGCGGTCGTACACTGCGCACATGAGCGTGTCCCGGCTCCTTCGCGTCCTCGCCGACCTCGCCCCGGCCGCGAACGCCCCCACCTTCGACCGCCTCGGCGCCAAGACCGCCTGGGGCACCGCCTTCGACACCGTCGAGGACGGCCAGGACCTCGAAGCCTACGACGAACTCCACCGCGACGAGCGGCTGCTGCGGCAGGGCTGGGGCGTGGTCATGGGCCGCTTCGAGTCCGAGGGCAGGACCCACCGCGTGCGCTACCCGCTGGTCAGCCGCCCCGTGCGCCTGCGCAGCGCCGCGAGCGGCGCCACCGGCCGCCGGGTGGTCCCGGCGGGGGACGTCGCCGTCTGCGAGGAGCTGGCCGACACCGAGTTCGCCCCGCTGCTCCAGGCCGCCTTCGACCCCGAAGGGCGGGCGGCCCTCACCGAGGACACCGACCGGCTGCTGAAGGCCGCGGCCGCCGCCGGGTTCGCCGACGCCTCGATCTGGCACCTCCCACCGCAGCGCGAGCGCGACCGGCTCGTCCTCGTGCCCCGCTCCGTCGTCTACATCGACCGCGAGGCCGCGCCCACCCCGATCGCCTCCGGGCTGCGCGCCTGGGCCGAGCGGCCCGGCCTGGAGGCCACCGCGCTCGCCGCCGTCTACGAGCCCCGCGAGAGCCCCGCCGAGGACGCCCCGCCCGCGCCCCCGCGCTGCGCCCTCCCGCTCAGCCGCGAGCAGGCCGCCGCCGTCACCGCCGCGCGCGCCGAGGCGGTCACCGTCGTCGCCGGAGCCCCCGGCTGCGGCAAGAGCCACACGCTCGCGGCCGTCGCGCTCGACGCCGTCGCCGCCGGACGCTCGGTGCTGGTCGCCACCCAGTCCGTCCACGCCGCCGACGTCCTCGCCGAACTGCTGGACCGCCACCCGGGGCCGCTGCCGGTCCAGTTCGGCGACTCCGAACGCAGGGACGAGTTCACCGCCGCGCTCGGCGCGGGCGCGGGCAGGGGGCACCGCCGACGCGAGGTGGACCGGCACGCCCAGGCCGCCGCCGACGCCCTCGCCTACGTCGACCGCATCGAAGGCGAGATCGCGCGGGCGCTCGACCGCGAACGCCGCCGCGCCCGCGCCCTGGAGGCGCCCGCGTTCGTCCTCGACGACTTCCCCGGCCTGCGCGAGGCCGACCTCGACGAGGCCGAGCGCCTCGCCCGCCTCGCCCACGGCGACGCCGGGCCCTGGTGGCGGCTGCCGCGGCGCCGCTCCGCGCGCCGCCGCCTCCGCGCCCTCGCCGGAGCCGAAGGTCCCGCCGCCGCGCTCGCCCGCGCGCTCGAAGCGGCCCGCGACCGGCGCGCCATGACCCTCCTCGCCGCCGAGGGCACCGACCTGGCGGCGCTGTGGCACGGCCTGGAGGCGGCCGACCGCGACGCCGCCGAAGCCCTCGGCACCGCCCTGCGCGTCCAGACCGGCGCGGCCGAGCGTCGGTCGGGCGCCTCCAGGCGCGCCCTGGCCGACCTCGCGACGGCCCTGCGGGTGGGCGACCGCGGCGGCCGGCGACGCGCGCTCGCGGCGGTGGACGCGGAGGCGATGCTGCGGGCCATGCCGCTGTGGATCGGGACCGTCGCCGACGCCGAGGACCTGCTGCCCGCGCGGGCGGGCATGTTCGACCTCGTCATCCTCGACGAGGCCTCGCACATCAACCAGCTCCGCGCCGCGCCGGTCCTGGCCCGCGCCCGCCGCGCCGTCGTGGCCGGCGACCCCAGGCAGCTGCGCTTCGTCTCCTTCGCCGGGGAGGAGCGCCTGGCCGAGGCCCTCGACGCCCACGGCCTGGCCGACCGCCGGGCGCAGCTGGACACCCGGCGCGTCAGCGCCTACGACCTCGCCCGCGGCGCCGGGCCGGTGGTCGAGCTGACCGAGCACCACCGCAGCGTCCCCCACCTCATCGGCTTCTCGGCCGCGAAGTTCTACCGCGGCCGCGTCGAGCCGATCACCACCCACCCGCGCAACCACGAGGCCGACGCCGTCACCGTCCACCGCGTCACCGCCGCGAAGGCCTCCGCGAAAGGCGTCCTCGAAGCCGAAGTGGACCGCTCGGTCGAACTGCTCGCCGAACTGGTCGAGCGCGGCGAGCGCGGCCTGGCCGTCCTCTCGCCGTTCCGCGCCCAGGCCGAGGCGATCGAGGCGGCCATCGTGGGGCGCTTCGACATCGCCGCCATCCGCGCCCACCGCATCCGCGCGGGCACCGTGCACGCCTTCCAGGGCTCCGAGGCCGACACCGTCATCGCCTCCCTGGGCACCGGGGACGGCGACGCGGCGGGGCGCAAGCGCTTCACGGCGAACCCCAACCTGTTCAACGTCATGATCACCCGCGCCCGCGAGCACCTGCACGTCGTCACCGCCCTGACCGCACCCGACGGGCTGGTGGGCGAGTTCCTCGCCTACGCCGACCGGCCGCCCTCATCCCCTGCGGACGGCGACGGCGGCGACGAGTGGACCGCGGCGCTCGCCGAGGCCCTGGCCGGGTCCGGCGCGGCCGTCCGCCGCTCCTACCCGGTCGGGCACTGGCGGCTCGACCTGGCCGTGGGGGAGGGCGAGGGCGCGGTCGGCGTCGTCTGCGCCGTCCACCCCGAAGGCCCCCGGGCGCACCTGGCCCGCCACCGGGCGCTGCGCCGCGCCGGGTGGCGGCTCCTCGACGCCTTCCCCTCGACGTTCGCCGCCGATCCGGCCCGCGCCGCCGTCGCCGTCCTGGCCGACCTGGCGCGCGCCTGAGCCCCGCGCCCGGCCGTGCTCACGGGATGAAGACCACGTACTCGCGCAAGTGGTGCTCGAACGAGGGGCTGATCTCGACGACCAGGAGCACTTCGCCCAGGCTCGCGAACGGCCCCGACCGCTCCACCCGGTCCCGGATCTGCCTGGCGCTCACCGCGGTCACCCCCGGCAGGGAGGTCAGGACGTGCTCGGGGGCGTGGTTGAGGTCGATCAGGCCGCCGTCGTCGAACTGGCGCGGCAGGTCGGGGCGGCCGATGGCGAGCCGCTTGGCGAGCATCGGGTCGGCCTCGGCCGTGGCGCGGGCCTGCTCGCGCAGCCGCCGCGCCCGGTCGACCGCCTCGGGGCCGTTCGCCCTGGCCACCAGCACGTCCGGCGGCGCCTGCCGGGCCCACACCCGCGGCCGGATCACCATCAGGTGCACGGTGGCCATCACCGTGACCACCGGCAGGATCGCGTAGGTGAGCACGTCGGCCCACTGCGGGGCCTGGTTCCCGTAGGCGGCGGCCAGGCCGCACCACGTCAACGACAGAGCACTGTAGACCACGAGGCCGACGACCGTCAGCGTCGTGCGCCGCTTCGCCACGGCCATGCCGAAGGCGATCGGGACGCCGAGCCCGCAGGTGAGGATCGGCAGCATCGCCCACAGGACCGTGCCGATCTCGGCGACGGTGTCGGGGCGCTTTCCCCTAGGGGGGAGCAGGGGACCGGGGGCGGTCATGTGGGGGGAACACTCCGAGGCGTCGAAGGAGCACGAGGCGGCCGCTCGCGGCCCGCCGGCGAGGCGGCGGTCCAGTCGTGCAGCAGCCGACCGGCCTCGATCGTATCGGGGTCGTCCGGGCCGAGCGCGGCGGCCATGTCCTCGGCCAGGCGCGCCAGCGCCCCGTGCGCCTCGGCCCCGCGCCCGATCGCGGCCAGCAGGTCGACCGCGACGCGGCGGCCGTGCAGCGTGCGCCGGTCGCCCTCCCCGGCCAGGCGCCGCAGGCGCTCGACGACGCTGTGCAGCCCGCTGAGCGCCGTCGCCGCGTTCCCCAGGGCCGCGAGGCACTGCGCCGCGCGGACCTGGCAGTGCAGGGCCCGGGCCGGGTCGGCGGCCTCGAAGTCGGCGGCCAGGGCCCGGAACGCGGTGAGCGCGCCGTGGAAGTCCCTCTCGCGCAGGCGGCGGTCGGCCTCGGCGAGGCGCTCGTCCGCGCCGCGGGCGGACGGGAGCGCCGCCGCGCGGGCCGCCGCCTCGGCGACGGCGGGCGGGGCCAGCGGCGCCCGGAACGGCCAGGTGGGGTCGCCCGAGTCGTACGCGGCCGTCCCGGAGGCGGGCAGGCGGGCCAGGAGCGCGGCGAGCGCGAGGTAGACCTCGGCGGCGGCGCCGGGGCGCTCGCCCGGCTCCTTGCGCAGCAGCCGCCCCACCAGCTCGTCGAACTCCGGCGGCAGGTCGGGCCTGCGGCGGCGGACGGGCTCGGGCGTCTCCTCCAGGTGCGCGGTCTGGAGTTCGTAGGCGCTGCCGCGCCCGGCGAACAGGCGCTCGCCGGTGGCCATCTCGTACAGCAGGGCCCCTAGGGCGTACAGGTCGGCGGCCGGTCCCGGCGGGCGGGCCCTGATCTGCTCGGGCGCCATGTAGTGCAGCGTGCCGGGCTTGTCGCCGGTGGCGGTCAGGCGGGTCGGGTCGCCTTCGAGGACCGCGGCGATCCCGAAGTCCACCACGAAGACCCGCCCGTCGGTGCCGAGGATCACGTTGGCGGGCTTGAGGTCCCGGTGGACGACCTGGCGGGCGTGGGCGGCGGCCAGCACGGAGGCGAGCTGCGCGCCGATCGCCGCCGACCAGTCGGCGGGCAGCGCGCCGGTCTCGTCGAGCAGGTCGCGCAGGCTCAGGCCCGGCAGGTGGGCCATGACGAGGTAGAGCTCGTCGGCGGCCTCGTCGATCCCGGCGTCGAAGATCGCGGGGACGCCGGGGTGGGCGATCTGGGCGGTGACGCGGGCTTCGCGGCGGAACCGCGCCACGGCCTCCTCGCGCTGCGGGCCGTCGAGCAGGTCGGGCCTGACGACCTTGACGGCGACCTCGCGCCCGAGGCGGGTGTCGCGGCCCTGCCAGACGCGGCCCATGCCGCCCGCGCCGATCGGCCGCGTCAGCGCGTAGCGGCCGGCGATGACGCGAGAGCTGTTCACCGGTCAGTTGTACTGCACGGGGCCGGGGCCGCTGGCGGGCGGCCCCGGCCCCGTGCCACACCTGACACTCTGCGGGCGATCCGTCGCCAACCGTGCGCCCCGGCCACAAGAGACTCACTGTGACCAGCGGTGAAATTCCTGCGTAGCGAGTGAATACCCTTGGGTAGCGAGAGCCGCGTCCCCCGCGGGCCCGATTGACTCGGGCGTGTGTCGGACGCTACAGTCTTTCACAAATACCCTTCCGTGTTATGCAACCACCCCGTCAGGTGAACCCTTAGTGGTAGGGAGCCCATATGCCGTCGCTGATCTCCGATCCCCGAAGCCTGCGTGCGCGCACAGTGGACGGCCTTGGTGCCCTGGGCATACCGGCTCCCCCCGATAGGTTCCCCACGCCCTTCCCCGACAACCGCGTCCCCCGGCTCCGCGCCCGCGGCGACATGGAGGCGCGCGCGGCCATCCTCAACATCGTCCAGGCCCGCGTGTTCAACATGCCCGAAGAGCTCGCCATGCGCTGGCTCCTCGACGCCCACGTCCTCGACCACCTCGCCCCCGACGAATGGGGCTTCATCGCCTGCGGCAGAGGGGACCGCGCCCGCTACGCCGACCAGCTCGAGAGCCTCTACGCCGTCGCCTGGCTCATCGGCCTGGTCGACCACCTCGACCCCACCGCCGCCTGCGCCGAGGACCTCCCCGAACTCCTGCCGGACCTGCGCCGCCCCGAATCGTTCAGCGAATGGCGCGACCGCCACCTCACGCCCCTGCGCGACGCGGGCGTCGTCGCCGAGATGCTCGACCTGTACTACTGCCTGGACTGGGTGTGCGACCAGGCGCGGCGCTCGGGATCGCCCCTGCCGCGCGGCATCGACGACAGCCTGGTGTGGCACCGCCGCTGGGCCCTGGAGTGGGCCGTGTGCCCCGAGGACCGGCGGCCCGTCCGCTGGGACGAGGTCCGCCTCTGAATCCGGTTCGCATTCCCCGGACACTAGGATTCGTGGGATGAATGCCGCACCGCTGTCCCACGAAGAGATCCGCTCCGCTCCGAAGGTCGTGCTCCACGAGCACCTCGACGGCGGACTGCGCCCCCAGACACTCATCGACATCGCCGGGGAGATCGGCCACGAGCTCCCGACCCGCGACGCGGCGGCGCTGGCCGACTGGTTCTTCGACGCCGCGAACTCCGGCAGCCTGGAGCGCTACCTGGAGACCTTCGCGCACACCGTCGCGGCCATGCAGACGCCCGAGCACTGCGCCCGCGTCGCCGCCGAGGCCGTGCAGGACCTCGCCGCCGACGGCGTCGTCTACGCCGAACTGCGCTACGCCCCCGAGCAGCAGCTCGAACGCGGCATGAGCCTTGGCGAGGTCGTCGAGGCCACCGTCGCCGGGCTCGCCGAGGGCGAGCGCCTCGCCGCCGAGGCCGGGCGCACCATCCGGACCGGCACCATCCTGTGCGGGATGCGCCACGCCGACCGCGTCAAGGAGATCGCCGAACTCGCCGTCGCCTACCGCGACAAGGGCGTCGTGGGCTTCGACATCGCCGGGGCCGAGAGCGGCTTCCCGGCCGAGCGGCACCGCGACGCCTTCGCCTACCTGCGGCGCGAATGCATGCCGTTCACCATCCACGCCGGAGAGTCGGCGGGCGTCGAGTCCATCCTCGGGGCCGTCGCCGACTGCGGCGCGGCCCGCATCGGCCACGGCGTCAGGATCACCGACGACATCGACGCCACCGCCTTCCCGACCGAGCTGGGCCGCCTCGCGGCCTACGTCCGCGACCGGCGCATCACCCTGGAGGTCTGCCCCTCCTCCAACCTCCAGACCGGCGCGGCCCAGAGCATCGCGACCCACCCGGTCGACGACCTCTACCAGCTCGGGTTCAACGTCACGGTCAACAACGACAACCGGCTCATGAGCCGCACCCACACCTCGCGCGAGTTCCACCTGCTGTCCGAGGCGTTCGGCTGGGGCTGGGCCGACGTCGAGCGCTGCACCGTCAACGCAGCCGAGTCCGCGTTCCTGCCCTACCCTGAGCGCCTGGCCCTCGTCGAGGACGTGATCCGCCCCGCGTACGCGGCGCTGAAGCAGTCCGCATAGCACACTGGGTAGGCTCGCCCCCATGCACATCTACACCGCCCCCGTCGTCGTCCCCATAGCGGGTGAGCCCATCCGCGACGGAGCCGTCGGGGTCGACGACGGGCGGATCGCCTACGTCGGCCCCGCCGCCGACGCGCCCGAGACGGACGACGCGACCGCCTTCTCCGGCGTGCTCGCGCCCGGCCTGGTCAACGCCCACACCCACTTGTGCTACACCGGCTTCGCCGACATGCACGACAACGAGAAGGAGTTCTTCGAGTGGATACAGGAGTTCGCCAGGCGCAACCCCGCCACCACTGAGGAGGAGTGGAAGGCCGCCGTCCGGGACGGCGTCGACCAGTCCCTCGCCGCGGGCGTCACCGCCGTGGCCGACGTCGTCACCCCGGCCGCCGCCTTCGAGCCCCTGCTCGCCTCCGACCTCGCCGGCGTCGCCTACTGGGAGGCGTGCTTCATCGACGAGAACGCCTGGGAGGACCGCCGCGCCTCCTGGTGGTCCACCGTCACCGACACGCGCGCGGTCAACGCCTCGGACGTGGCCGTCGGCATCAGCCCCCACACGCTCTACTCGCTGGGCACCGGCGTCGCCAAGGGCCTCGCCGAACTCGCCCGCACCCTCGACATCCGCCTCCACCCGCACCTGGCCGAGACCCTCCACGAGGACATGTTCGTGCGCCAGGGCTCGGGGCCGTTCGCGTTCATGAACCGCCGCATCGGACTCGACCTCGAACTCGCCTCGGGCGGCGCCGGGCACTCCCCGGCCCAGCAGATGGGCAAGGTCAACCTGCTCGGCGCCGACTCGCACGTCGCCCACGGCGTCCACCTCGACGCCGAGGACCGGGCGCTGCTGCGCGAGCACGGCACCGCCGTGGCCCTGTGCGCCCGCTCCAACGCCCGCCTGGAGGCCGGCGAGGCGCCCGTGGCCGCCCACCGCGCCGAAGGCAACCCCGTGGCCATCGGCACCGACTCGCGGGCCTCGGCCCCCGACCTCGACGTCGCCGCCGAATGGCCCGTGCTGCGCAGGCTCGCCCTCGCCCAGGGCGACGACGGCGACGGCCTCAACGAATGGCTCGTCCGCGCCGCCACCGAAGGCGGCGCGAAGGCCCTCGGGCGCGAGGACATCGGCGTCATCGCGGTCGGCGCCCGCGCCGACCTCGCCGTGTTCGACGTCGACACCGAGGCCAACCCGTACGCGGCCCTCGTCTCCGAGGCCGCCGGGAACTGCAAGGCCACCGTCGTCAAGGGCCGCCTCATCGAACATTGAGTTTCCATAACGGTTCGATCACACTGCTTGTGTCGCGCCGCCCGCGTCCGGGATGCTTTCAGAACCCGAGACTCGGATCGATCGGGGAGCGGCTTGCGCCGCTCCCGTCTATCCCCTGGAGATGGCGGGGCGTGCGTTTGTGTGTGTACGCGCGTCCCGCCGTTCGCTCGTCCGGCACCGCGCCGCACCGCCCGGCATCGCCCGGTTCGCCCCCGGTGTCCGCTGCAAACCCCTCGCAACCCCCCGCCCGCGCCCGAACCGGTCGACCGCCTGCCGAAAGGTGACAACGAGCACGCCATTGTTATCGGAAGGGTCACGTGCGATAACGGTTCGGTTTCATAGATCGACATCACAGCAAGAAGTGCGTCACTGTGGTCGTGTAACGCAGGCCGCACCGCGAAGCGGCCCGGGCGCCGATCCGGACGGGGACGGCAGGCCGCGGCGCTTCGCTCCCGAAGCGGCCCGCCGGACGTCCGACCCGACGGCGCGAGGAGGAGCAGATGATCGCAGCGAACACCGATCCCGGCGCCCTCCGCCTTGCCCCGCAGGGGCTCCCGTCGTCGAACCGAGCCGCCACGCGGCTTCACGTCCTTCCCGAAAGGGCACTCCCGCCGGGCGAACGCGCTGCCTTCCTTCCCTCGCTCCCTCCAGGCAGCGCGTGACGCGCACCCCGCGCGCCCGCTAACCCCTTGATCCGCCGGGGCCCACAACGACAGGGCTCCGGCGGATTTCCCTTTCGCCGTGTGCGAGGCTGAGCGGGTGAGCCAGGAGAGTGCACCGAATACCCCAGGTAAGGAGCCCCGCCGCATCGCCGCGATGTTCGACCGGGTCGCTCCGGCCTACGACCGCACCAACACCGTCATGTTCGCCGGGCAGGACCGGCGCTGGCGCAAGGCCACCCGCGAGGCGCTCAGCCTCCAGCCGGGGGAGCGGTGCCTCGACCTCGGGGCGGGCACCGGCGTCTCCACCGCCGAACTGGCCCGGTCCGGCGCCGACGTCATCGGCCTCGACATCTCCCTGGGGATGCTCAAGGCGCACGCCGACCGGGAGGTGCCCCTGGTCGCCGGGGACGCGCTGCGGCTGCCGTTCGCCGACGACACGTTCAACGCCGTCACCGGCTCGTTCTTCATCCGCAACGTCGCCGACCTGGACGCGGGCCTCGCCGAGATCAAGCGGGTCCTCCAGCCCGGCGGGCGCCTGGTCGTCTGCGAGGTCTCCCGGCCGGTCTGGAAGCCCTACCGGGCCGCGCACGGCCTGTTCGTCAAGCGCATCATGCCGAAGGTCGCCAAGCGCGTCGCCTCCGACCCCGACGCCTACGAGTACCTGGCCTCCTCCACGCTGGAGTGGCCCGACCAGGCCGCCTTCGCCGACCGGATCGTGAAGGCCGGCTACCGGAAGGTCGCCTGGCGCAACCTCGCCGGCGGCGCCGTGGCCCTCCACCGCGGCTTCAAGTAGCCGCCCCTCAGGCGAGCTGGAACGAGCGCTTGGACAGGCCCATCCAGAAGCCGTCGATGACGGTCCGGGCGGCCTGCTCGGCCTCGCTCGCGGCGCCGTAGACCACGAACAGCGGCACGTAGTGGTCCACCGTCGGGTGCGCGTAGGGCATGCCCGGGGCCTTCGAGCGGTACGAGGCGAGCGTGTCGACGTCCCCCGAGGCCAGGGCCTCCGAGGCCCAGGCGTCGAAGTCCGCCGACCAGCCCGGCACCCGGTCGGAGAAGTCGATGAACGGCAGCCCGTGGGTCATGAACCCCGAGCCGATCACGAGGTAGCCCTCCTCGCGCAGGGGCCGCAGCCGCCGCCCGAGGTCCATCAGCCGGTCCGGGTCGTGCGTGGGGATCGAGAGCTGGAGCACCGGGACGTCGCCGTCGGGGTACATGACCTTGAGCGGCACCCACGCGCCGTGGTCCAGGCCCCGGCTCGGGTGCCGGTGGGCCGGTTCGGTGTCGGGCATCGCCGCGGCCACGCGGTCGGCCATCGCGGTCGCGTCCGGCGTCTCGTACCGCATCCGGAAGTAGCGCTCGGGGAAGCCGCCGAAGTCGTAGACCAGCGGCGTGGCCGCCTCGGGGCTGGAGAGCATGAGCGGGGCCGACTCCCAGTGGGCGCTGACGATGAGGACGCCCTTGGGCCTGGGCAGGCCCTGCGCCCACGCGAAGAGCTGGTCGATCCAGCCGGCCTCGTCGAACAGCGGCGGCGCGCCGTGGCTGATGTAGAGGGTCGGCAGGGGGCCGTCGGCGGGCGTCCACGCCCGGCGCTCGGCGGTGCGGGCGGCGGTGGTCTGGAGGAACGCGTCGAACGCGGCTCCGGGCTGGGCGGTCATGGCTCTCCTCGCGGGGCGGCCGCGCGGACGGCGTCCCGCGGCGTATAATGTTGAACCTTCAACTAATTATCGCTCACACCGCCCGCTCAGGCAAGCGGCGAAGTTAAGCTTGCGTTATGAGTGACGACACGCCCTGGCTGAACGAATCTGAGATGGAGACGTGGCTGGCGCTGATCGGACTCGTCTCGAAGCTCCCCATCGCCCTCGACGAGCAGCTGCGGCGCGACGGCGAGATGAGCCACTTCGAGTACGGCGTGCTCGCCTCCCTCGAACTGGCCGAAGACCACACGCGGCGCATGAGCGACCTCGCCGCGCTCGTCAACGGCTCGCTCTCACGGCTCTCCCACGTCGCCAGGCGGCTGGAGGAGGCCGGCCTCATCGAGCGCTTCCCCTGCCCCACCGACGGGCGCGCCACCCTCGCCCGGCTCACCGACGAGGGCGTGCACCGCCTGACCAAGGCCGCGCCCGGCCACGTCGCGCTCGTCCGCGAGCTGATCTTCGAGGCCCTCGGCGAGGAGGACGCCCACCGCCTGGGCCGCCTCTCGCGGCGCGTGCTCGAACGCATCGAGGACGGGGGCGGCGAGAGCGCCCGGATCTTCCGGCGACTCTGACGCCGAAGCGCCCGGCCGCCTGCGGTCAGGCGGCCGGGCGCTCGCGTGTCGCATCGGCCGGGGGCCGCGCCCGGTTCTCGGGCGTCCCCCTAGAGCGGCCGCCTCAGGCGGTGACCGCGGCGGCGCGGCCGATCTTCAGGGCCGTGGCGGTGTTGACCACGCGCTCGGTCTGGGCGGTGGCGCCCTTGAGGACGAGTTCGTCGATCTCGCCGCTGCCGAAGTGGGCCGCGCCGTACGGGGAGGCGTTGGCGAACAGCTCCTCGCCGGCGTAGCCGGGGGCCACCACGATGCCGCCGAAGTGGTGGAACGAGTTGTAGAGCGCCAGCAGGGTCGACTCGTTGCCGCCGTGCTTGCCGGAGGTGGCGGTGAAGCCCGAGTAGACCTTGTCGGCCAGCAGGCCCTGGAACCAGAGCGGGCCGAGGGTGTCGATGAACTGCTTGAGCTGCGCGGCGACGTTGCCGTAGCGGGTCGGCGAGCCCATGAGGACCGCGTCGGCCCACAGGATGTCGTCCGGGGTGGCCTCGGGGATCTCGGCGATGGCCTTGGCGTTCTCGGCCCATGCCGGGTTGGAGTCGATCGCGGCCTGCGGAGCCAGTTCGGTGGCCCGGCGCAGGCGGACCTCGGCGCCGAGCTTCTCCGCGGCCTCGGCGATGTGGCGGGCGAGCGCGGTGACGTTGCCGGTGGCGGAGTAGAAGATGACGGCGACCTTGGTGGGCTCTGCGGCGTTGACGGTCATGTGCGTACCTCGTTAGCGGTGTCGTGCGGCTGGGCCGCGGAAGCGATGTCGTTAGTTCAGATTTGAACTACCCTGTCGACGATAACCGCCCATCCGGCAAAGTTCAATTTTGAATCATTGTGTCGCTCGCCACGGCATCCCAGCTCATGGCGCTGTTGTGAAAGTGATTCCGGTTGCTGCGAGTGGCAGGGTGCCGCCGTTGTCTGCTTCATCACTGCTCGCCCCCCGCGTCGGAAACGGCTTGCCCCCGCCGCCGCGCCCCCATGGGTTCACACTCCTGTACGTCACGTGACCACGCATAACGCCAACTTAGGCGGACCTAAGTGACGGGGCGGAGACAGCGGAGTTCTAGACTGCTCACGAACGCTTGTGAAGAGCTTCACAAGCGGGTGGCTCGTAAGAATGATCACCGCCTCAAACGCCTGAGAGGACGCTTGTGACCACTCACGCAACCCCGGATGCCGACGTCATCGTCGTCGGCGCGGGACCCGGTGGTGCTGCCGCGGCCTACCACCTCGCCCACCGCGGACTGGACGTGCTCCTGCTCGAGAAGTCCGCCTTCCCGCGCGAGAAGGTCTGCGGCGACGGCCTGACGCCCCGCGCCGTCGCCCAGCTGCTCAAGATGGGGGTCGACACCTCCGAATCGGCCGGCTGGACCCGCAACCGCGGCCTGCGCGTCGTCGCCGACGACACCGCCATCGAACTGGACTGGCCCGTCCTCCAGGACTTCCCGGACTACGGCCTGACCCGCACCCGCTACGACTTCGACCAACTGCTCGCCGAGCGGGCCGTCGCCGCCGGGGCCCGCCTCCGGACCGGCGTCCAGGTCACCGCCCCCCTCTTCGACCTCGCCGGGCGCGTCGCCGGAGTCACCGCCCGCGTCGAGGGCGAACCCGTCGACTACCGCGCGCCGCTCGTCATCGCCGCCGACGGCGTCTCCGGGCGCCTCGCCCTTGCCCTGGGCATCAAGCGCGACCCGGCGCGCCCCATGGGCGTCGCCGTCCGCCAGTACTACAAGTCCGAGGCCAAGCACGACGACGACTACCTCGAATCGTGGCTCGCGCTGCGCACCGCCGAGGAGCCCGACGTCCTCCAGCCCGGCTACGGGTGGATCTTCGGCCTCGGCGACGGCCGCGTCAACGTCGGCCTCGGCGTCCTCAACTCCTCGGCCGGCTACGGCAAGACCAACTACCGCGCCCTCCTGCGCGACTGGCTCGACGCCACCCCTGAAGCGTGGGGCCTGCGCGACGAGTCCGCCGCCGACGGCCCCGTCCGCGGCGCCGCCCTCCCCATGGGCTTCAACCGCGTTCCCCACTACAGCCGCGGCCTGATGCTCGTCGGCGACTCCGGCGGCATGGTCAACCCGTTCAACGGCGAGGGCATCGCCTACGCCATCGAATCGGCCGAGATCGCCGCCGAGGTGGCCGCCGCCGCGCTCCGCCAGCCGAACGCGCCCCGCCGCGAGGCCCAGTTCAAGCGCTACCCCGAGCTGATGAACCGGCGGCTCGGCTCCTACTACCGCATGGGCCAGATCTTCGTCCACCTCATCGGACACCCGCAGATCATGAAGCTCTGCACCGAGCACGGACTCCAGCGCCCCGCCCTCATGCGGATCGTGCTGAAGCTCCTGGCGAACCTCACCGACACCCCCGGCGGCGACTTCGCCGACCGGGTCGTCAACGGCATGAGGATCGTGACCCCCAGACCGGGCCTGGCCGGAGGCCGCCCCGCGGGCCCCCGCATCCGGTCCGCCGCCAGAGCCGGCCGCCGGCTCGACGGCCCCGCCGCCCGAGCCGACGACCGGCTCGCCAGCCCCGCCGCCCGAGCCAATGATCGGCTCGCCAGCTTCGCCGAAAGGAGGGCCTGAGCCGATGGAAGTCTACGTACCGGTAGTCATCATGTTCGCGATCGGACTCGGGTTCGGGATCGTGTCCGTGATCGCCTCGCGCATCGCGGGCCCGTTCCGTGCCAACCGGGCCAAGTCCGACCCCTACGAGTGCGGCATCGAACCCGCCCCGACCGCCTCCGCGGCGGCCAGGTTCCCGGTGAAGTTCTACCTCACCGCGATGCTGTTCATCGTCTTCGACATCGAGATCATCTTCCTGGTGCCGTGGGCGGTCCACCACGACGTGCTCGGCGTCTTCGGGTTCTGGGCCGTGTTCATGTTCATCGGAGCGCTGTTCGTCGCCTACGCCTACGAATGGCGCCGCGGCGGATTGGACTGGGATTAGCAATGGGTATCGAAGAGAAACTGCCGCAAGGCATCATCCTCACCTCCGTCGAGGCCCTGGTGAACTGGACCAGGCGCGCCTCCATGTGGCCGGCCACGTTCGGCCTCGCCTGCTGCGCCATCGAGATGATGGCCACCGGCGCGGCCCGCTACGACACCGGCCGCTTCGGCATGGAGGTCTTCCGCGCCAGCCCCCGCCAGGCCGACCTCATGATCGTCGCCGGACGCGTCTCCCAGAAGATGGCGCCGGTCCTGCGCCAGATCTACGACCAGATGGCCGAGCCCAAGTGGGTGCTGTCCATGGGCGTGTGCGCCACCTCCGGCGGCATGTTCAACAACTACGCCATCGTCCAGGGCGTCGACCACGTCGTCCCCGTCGACATGTACCTCCCGGGCTGCCCGCCCCGCCCCGAGATGCTCCTCGACGCGATCCTCAAGCTCCACGACAAGGTCCAGCACGAGCCGCTCGGCGAGAAGCGCCGCCAAGCCCTCAAGGACCTGCCCGAACCGGTCGTCAAGCCCGGCTCCATGCCCTCCTCCTACCGCTTCGACAAGCAGCGCAAGAAGGAGTGGACCGAAGCGGTCAAGGCCGGCACCCAAGAGCAGCTGCGGATCAAGAAGGCGGTGGCGAAGCCATGAGCGGCGAGATGCAACCGGTCGGCCAAGAGGCCCAAGGGCTCTTCGGCGTCTCCGGCTCCGGCGACACCTCCGGCTTCGGCGGCCTCGTGCGGGCCAACCCGACCGCCGGTGAACTGGTCTCCACGCCCGAGCCGCTCGGCGGGTACTTCGACGAGGTCCTCGCCGCCGTCCGCGAGACCCACGGCCCCGAGGTCACCCGCGCCGTCGTCCTCGACCGCGGCGAGCTGACGATCTACATCGCCCCCGACCGCACCGCCGAGGTCTGCCGGACCATGCGCGACGACGAGAGCCTCCGGTTCGAACTGTGCAACTCGGTCTCCGGCGTCGACTACCCCGACCAGACCAACCGGCTCCACGTCGTCTACCACCTCACCTCCATGACCTACCGCCGCCGCGTGCGCCTGGAGACCGCCGTGAGCCTCGACAGCCCCGTTGTCGCCAGCGTCACCGAGGTCTACCCGACCGCGGACTGGCAGGAGCGCGAGGTCTACGACATGTTCGGCGTCCGCTTTGACGGCCACCCGCACCTGACCCGCATCCTCATGCCCGACGACTGGGAGGGCCACCCCCAGCGCAAGGACTACCCGCTGGGCGGCATCCCCGTCGAATACAAGGGCGCACATATTCCTCCGCCGAACGAGAGGAGGGCCTACCGGTGACCACCACTGACAACGCCCACGACATCTTCGCCGACGAAGACGCCTACGCCGCCGAGCGCGAGACCACCGAAGGCAAGGTCTACACCGTCACCGGCGGCGACTGGGACGAACTCGTCGCCGCCGTCGACCCGGTCAACGACGAGCGCCTCATCGTCAACCTGGGCCCGCAGCACCCGTCCACGCACGGCGTGCTCCGCCTGGTCTGCGAACTGGAGGGCGAGACCGTCCGCTCCCTGCGGCCCGTCGTCGGCTACCTCCACACCGGCATCGAGAAGAACCTCGAATACCGCACCTGGACGCAGGGCTGCACCTTCGTCACCCGCGCCGACTACCTCGCGCCGATCTTCAACGAGACCGGCTACTGCCTCGCCGTCGAGAAGCTCCTGGGCGTCACCGTCCCCGAGCGGGCCGACGTCATCCGCGTCATCATGATGGAGCTCAACCGGATCTCCTCGCACCTGGTCGCGCTCGCCACCACCGGCATGGAGCTGGGCGCCCTGTCGATGATGATCTACGGCTTCCGGGACCGCGAGAAGGTCCTCGACATCTTCGAGGCCGTCTCGGGCCTGCGCATGAACATGGCCTACGTCCGCCCCGGCGGCGTCGCACAGGACCTCCCCGCGGAGGCCGTGACCATGATCCGCGAATTCCTCGACTACATGCCCAAGGGCCTGGACGACTACGAGGGCCTGCTCACCGGCAACCCCATCTGGCAGGAGCGCACCCAGGGCGTGGGCTACCTCGACGTCTCCGGCTGCCTCGCCCTCGGCGTCACCGGCCCGGTGCTGCGGAGCGCCGGCCTCGGCTGGGACCTGCGCAAGACCGAGCCCTACTGCGGCTACGAGGACTACGACTTCGACGTCCCCACGCACACCGGCGCCGACGCCTGGGCCCGCTACCTCCTCCGGCTCGAAGAGATCCGCGAGAGCCTCAAGATCATCAAGCAGGGCCTGGCGAAACTCGAACCCGGACCGGTCATGGTCGAGGACAAGAAGATCGCCTGGCCCGCCCAGCTCGCCCTCGGCGCCGACGGCATGGGCAACAGCCTCAACCACATCCGGCACATCATGAGCCAGTCGATGGAAGCCCTCATCCACCACTTCAAGCTCGTCACCGAAGGGTTCCGCGTCCCCGCCGGGCAGGTCTACACGGCCATCGAGGCCCCGCGCGGCGAACTCGGCATCCACGCCGTCTCCGACGGCGGCACCCGGCCCTTCCGCATCCACATGCGGGAGCCGTCCTTCGTCAACCTCCAGGCGATCCCCGCCGTCTCCGAAGGCGGCCTCCTGGCCGACGTCATCGCGGGCGGCGCCTCCCTGGACCCGGTCATGGGAGGCTGCGACCGATGAGCTACCCCGAGAAGATCCACGAGCAGGCCCGCGAGGTCATCGCCCGCTACCCCGAGGGGCGTTCCCGCTCGGCCCTGCTGCCGCTGCTGCACCTCGTGCAGTCCCACGACGGCCACATCACCGACGAGGGCATCGCCTTCTGCGCCGAGGCCCTGGGCCTCACCAAGGCCCAGGTGCAGGCCGTGTCCACGTTCTACACCATGTACAAGCGCGAACCGACCGGCGACTGGCTCGTCAGCGTCTGCACCAACACCCTCTGCCACACCAAGGGCGGCCAGAAGGTCTACGACGCGCTCGCCGACGAGCTCGGCGTCGGCCACGACGAGACCACGCCCGACGGCACGGTCACCCTCGAACACGCCGAATGCCTCGCCGCGTGCGACTACGCGCCCGTCGTCACCGTCAACTACGAGTTCTTCGACAACATGGACGAGGCCGGAGCCCTCGACCTCGTCCGTCAACTGCGCGAAGGCAAGCGCCCCGTCCCCAGCCGGGGCGCCCCGCTGTGCACGCTCCGCGAGACGTCGGTGCAGCTGGCCGGGTTCGAAGACGACCGCGAAGCCGGCATCGAAGGCGCCGCCGCGGGCGACGCCACCCTTGCCGGCGTGCGGCTCGCGGCCGAAGCGGGGGTCGCCGCCCCCGCCTTCGACGCCGACGTGCCGCTGGTCGTCAAGGACAAAGAGGAAGCGAAGTGAGTCGAGTAACCGTGCCTGGACCAAGAAGACCCCGCGAAGACGTGCTCGACAAGCTCAAGCCCGTCGTCACCAAGCGCTGGCTCTCGCCCGGAGCCTGGAAGCTCGACGTCTACGAGCAGCTCGACGGCTACCGCGCCCTGCGCAAGGCCCTGTCCTACACTCCGGCGGACCTGATCGCGTTCATGAAGGAGTCGGGCCACCGCGGACGCGGCGGCGCCGGATTCCCCGTGGGCATGAAGTGGCAGTTCGTGCCCGACGACGGCAATGAGCACTACCTCGTCGTCAACGCCGACGAAGGCGAGCCGGGCACCTGCAAGGACCTGCCGCTGATGATGAACGACCCGCACTCGGTCATCGAGGGCATCGCCATCGCCTCCTACGCCATCAAGGCCAGCCGGGCGTTCGTGTACGTCCGCGGCGAGGCCGTCCACGCCGCCCGCCGCCTGCGCCACGCCGTCAGCGAGGCCAAGGCCGCCGGGTACCTCGGCAAGGACGTCCTCGGTTCCGGCTTCGACCTCGAAGTGGTCATCCACTCCGGCGCGGGCGCCTACATCTGCGGCGAGGAGACCGCCCTCCTCGACTCCCTCGAAGGGATGCGCGGCCAGCCGCGTCTGCGCCCGCCCTTCCCCGCCACCCACGGGCTCTACCAGAAGCCCACGTGCATCAACAACGTCGGCACCATCGCCGCCGTCCCGCACATCGTCCTCGGCGGCGCCGAATGGTGGAAGTCCATCGGCTCGGAGAACTCCGCGGGCACCATGATCTACTCCCTGTCCGGGCGCGTCAAACGCCCCGGCCAGTACGAGTGCTCCATGGGCACCACCCTCAAGGAGCTCATCGAGCTCGCCGGAGGCATGGAGGACGGGCACGAGCTCCGCTTCTTCACCCCCGGCGGCTCCTCCACGCCGATGCTCACCGCCGAGCACGTCGACGTCCCCCTGGACTTCGACAACGTCGCCAAGGCCGGATCGATCCTCGGCACCACCGCGCTGATGATCTACTCCGACCAGGACTGCCCCGTCCTCGCCTGCTGGCGGTGGATCAAGTTCTACGCCCACGAATCGTGCGGCAAGTGCACGCCCTGCCGCGAGGGCAACTACTGGATGGTCCGCGTCTACGAGCGCATCCTCTCCGGCAGCGGCGAACCCGGCGACCTCAAACTCCTCAAGGACGCCTGCGGGAACCTCCTCGGCCGGGCCTTCTGCGGTCTCGGCGACGGCGCCACCTCCTGCGTCACCTCCTCGCTCAAGTACTTCGAGCAGGACTACCTCGACTACATCGAGGGCACCAAGCCACCCCGCTTCGCTGCCGCGGCGATTGGAGCGCACTGACATGACTGACCAGGTCACGTTCACCATCGACGGCGTCGAGATCACCGTCCCCAAGGGCACCTTGATCATCCGCGCCGCCGAGCAGCTCGGCATCGACATCCCGCGCTTCTGCGACCACCCGCTGCTCGCCCCTGCCGGCGCCTGCCGCCAGTGCCTCGTCGAAGTCCCCGACATGGGCAACGGCCGCGGGATGCCCAAACCGGCCGCCTCCTGCACCACCACCGCCATGGAGGGCATGGTCGTCAAGACCCAGTACTCCAGCGAGGTCGCCAAGAACGCCCAAGAGGGGATCATGGAGTTCCTCCTGATCAACCACCCCCTCGACTGCCCCGTCTGCGACAAGGGCGGCGAATGCCCCCTCCAGAACCAGGCGATGAGCACCGGCCGCACCGAGACCCGCATGGAGGCGGCCGACAAGCGCACCTACAAGAAGGCGCTGCCGATCTCCTCCCAGGTCCTGCTCGACCGCGAGCGGTGCGTCCTGTGCGCCCGCTGCACCCGCTTCTCCGACCAGATCGCGGGCGACCCGTTCATCGAGCTGATGGAGCGCAGCGCGCTCGAACAGGTCGGCGTCTACGAGGACGAGCCGTTCGAGTCCTACTTCTCGGGCAACACCGTCCAGATCTGCCCGGTCGGCGCGCTCACCGGCACCCAGTACCGCTTCCGCTCCCGCCCGTTCGACCTCGTCTCCAGCCCCAGCGTGTGCGAGCACTGCTCGGCGGGCTGCTCCCAGCGCTCGGACCACCGGCGCGGCAAGGTCCTGCGGCGCCTGGCCGGCAACGACCCGGCCGTCAACGAGGAGTGGAACTGCGACAAGGGCCGCTGGGCCATGTCCTACGTCGACGCCGCCGACCGCATCACCAAGCCGCTGGTGCGCCAGAGCGACGGGAGCCTCCGCGAGGCGTCCTGGCCCGAGGCGCTCCGCCGCGCCGCGGCCGGACTCAAGGAGGCCGAGGGCGTCGGCGTCCTGCCCGGCGGCAGGCTCACCGTCGAAGACGCCTACGGCTACGCCAAGTTCGCGCGCATCGCCCTGGGCACCAACGACATCGACTTCCGCTCCCGGCCGCACTCCACCGAGGAGGCCGAGTTCCTCGCGCACACCGTCGCGGGCGTCTACCCCTCCTCGGGCGCGGTCACCTACGAGGACCTCGAGAACGCCCCCGTGGTGCTCGTCGCGGGCCTCGAAGTCGAAGAGGAATGCCCGATCGCGTTCCTGCGCATGCGCAAGGCCGTCCGCGACAAGGGCCAGCGCGTCCACGTGCTCGCCCCCTACGCCACCCGCGGCACCCGCAAGCTCGAAGCGAACCTCGTCGAAGGGCTCCCCGGCGAAGAGGCCGAGATCCTCGACGGCTGGCGCCACCGCGGCGCCGTCCACGACGCCCTCACCGAGTCCGGCGCCGTCATCCTCCTGGGCGAGCGCCTGGCGACCGTCGAAGGCGCCCTCACCGCCGCCGTCAAGCTCGCCGCCGCCACCGGCGCCCGCATCGCCTGGATCCCCCGGCGCGCCGGCGACCGCGGCGCGGTCGAGGCCGGGTGCCTGCCCGGGCTCCTGCCCGGCGGCGGCCTCGCCGACTACGCCGCCGACCGCGAGCAGCTCGCCGCCTACTGGGGCGTCGACGCCCTCCCCGGCGGCGACGGCCGCGGCGCCTGGCAGATCCTCCAGGCCGCGGCCGACGGCGAGATCAACGGCCTCCTCGTCGGCGGCGTCGACCCCTACGACTTCGCCGGGGCGCCCGCCGTCGAAGCGGCCCTGTACGCGGCCGGCTTCGTCGTCTCGCTGGAGATCCGCCACTCCGCGGTCACCCGCGTCGCCGACGTCGTCCTCCCCGTCGCGCCCGCCACCCACAAGGAGGGCGCCTACTTCGACTGGGAGGGGCGCCTGCGGACCTTCGAGGCCACCCTCGAATCCGACCTCATGGGCGACCACGCCGTCCTCGACATCCTCGCGCAGGCCATGGGACACGAGCTGGGCCTCGGCGACACCCGGCGCGTCCGCGCCGAACTCGCCGGGCTGCCCGACCCGCTCACCCGCCAGCCCGCGCCCGACTGGCGGCCCGACAAGCCCGCCGCCCGGCCCGCCTACGACGCGGCCAACGCCAAGACCCGCGAAGGCAAGGCCATCCTGGCGACCTGGCGGCAGCTGCTCGACGGCGGCTCCCTCCAGGAGAACAACCCGCACCTCGCCGGGTGCGCCCCCGACCCGGTGGTGCGCCTGAGCGCCGCCACCGCCAAGGCCATCGGCGCCACCGAGGGCGGCGGCGTCACCGTCGCCACCGCGATCGGCGGGATCACCCTGCCGCTGCGCACCACCGACATGCCCGAAGGCGTCGTGTGGCTCCCGACCAACGCGCCCGGCCGCGGCATCCACCGCCACCTCGGCGCGGGCGCCGGGGACGTCGTCACCATCCGCGCCTACCCGACCGCGACACCGGCCCCCGCCGCCGGCGCCGACGAGCAGAAGGAGGCGGCCAACCGATGAACGACCCGCTCTGGCTCATGCTGATCAAGGGCGTCGCCGTATTCGTGGTGCTCGTCCTGCTGGTGCTGTTCACCATCTGGTACGAGCGCCGCGTCGTCGCCGTCATGCAGGTGCGGCCCGGCCCCAACCGCAACGGCCCCTTCGGGCTCCTCCAGTCGCTCGCCGACGGCCTCAAGCTCGCCTTCAAGGAGGACATCACCCCGCGCACCGCGGACCGGGTCCTCTTCCTCCTGGCGCCGCTCATCGCCGTCACCTGCGCGTTCACCGCCTTCGCGGTGATCCCCATGGGACCGGAGGTCTCCGTCTTCGGACAGCAGACCCTCCTCCAGCTCACCGACTTCGAAGTCAGCGTCCTGCTCATCCTCGCCTGCTCCGCGGTCGGCGTCTACGGCATCGTCCTCGCCGGATGGTCCTCCGGGTCGTCCTACTCGCTGCTCGGCGCGCTCCGCGCGGCCGCCCAGGTCATCTCCTACGAGATCGCCCTGGGCCTGGCCGTGCTCACCGTGTTCTTCCAGTCGCAGCTGATGTCCACCGGCGCCATCGTCGAAGCCCAGGCCGAAGGCATCCCCTTCAGCCTCGGCGGCTTCGAGATGACGCTCCCGGGCTGGTACTTCCTGGTCCTGGCGCCCAGCTTCGTCATCTTCGTCATCGCGATGGTCGGCGAGACCAACCGGGCCCCGTTCGACCTGCCCGAGGCCGAGTCCGAACTCGTCGCCGGCTTCGGCACCGAGTACTCCAGCCTCAAGTACGCCTCGTTCTTCCTCGCCGAGTACGTCAACATGGTCACCATGTCCGCCCTGTGCGTGACCCTGTTCCTCGGCGGCTGGGCCGCGCCCTTCCCGAACTCGTGGTGGCCGGGGGCCAACGAGGGCTGGATGCCGCTGGTCTGGTTCTTCGGGAAGGTCCTGGCGTTCCTGTTCCTCTACGTGTGGCTGCGCGGCACGCTCCCGCGCTTCCGCTACGACCAGTTCATGCGCCTGGGCTGGAAGGTCCTGGTCCCGGTCAGCCTCGTCTGGCTCATGGTCCTGGCCGCGATGAACATCGGCCTCGACACCGGCAACGAGACGCCCACCCGCATCGCCTTCGCGGGCGGCGCGGCCCTCGCGGTCATGGCCCTGATCTTCTTCTGGCCCACCCGCAAGCCCTACGAGCCGCCCACCGAGCCCGACACCGGGCTCGGCGGCTTCCCCGTGCCGCCGCTCGACCTCGTCGTCCCGCCCAGCCCGCGCGGCCTCACCGAACTCGAACACAGCGAGACCGCACCCGGTGAGACCGAGCGGCGCCGGGAGGCGCCCGCGGCACCCGACCCGAACACCCGCAAGCGCGAGCCCTTCAGCGGCTCGCCGGCCTCACCGCGACAGAAGAAGGAGGAGTAGCGATGACCGGATTCGCCAAAGGCTTCGGCGTCACCTTCTCGCACATGTTCAAACCGAAGGTGACGGTCGAATACCCCGAGGAGCCGCCGAAGGTCCAGCCGCGCTACCACGGCCGGCACGTCCTCAACCGCCACCCCGACGGCCTCGAGAAGTGCATCGGCTGCGAACTGTGCGCCTGGGCCTGCCCGGCCGACGCCATCTACGTCGAAGGCGCCGAGAACACCGAGACCGAGCGCTACTCGCCCGGTGAGCGGTACGCCAAGACCTACCAGATCAACTACGCGCGCTGCATCTTCTGCGGCCTGTGCATCGAGGCGTGCCCGACCCGCTCGCTCACCATGAGCAACGAGTACGAGCTCGCCCGCGACGACCGGCGCGACCTCATCTTCACCAAGGAGGAGCTCCTCGCGCCCCTCACCGAGGGCATGGAACAGCCGCCCCACCCCATGCGCCTGGGCGACAACGAGAAGGACTACTACGCGTCCGGACCGGAGCACCCCGGCGCCAGCGCGGGGGCGGAGTTCTCCCTCAGCGAGATGCTCGCCCGCAAGGAAGGAGCCGAACAGTGATAGTCGACCTGGCCCAGTCCGTCGGCACCGGCGAGGCCATCGCGTTCTGGATCCTCGCCCCGCTCGCCCTGGGCGGGGCCATCGGCCTCGTCCTCGCCCGCTCGGCCGTCCACGCCGCGCTCATGCTGGCGCTCACCATGGTGTGCCTGGCCGTCTTCTACATCATGCAGTCGGCGCCGTTCCTCGGCTTCGTCCAGATCATGGTCTACACCGGCGCGATCATGATGCTGTTCCTGTTCGTGCTCATGCTCTTCGGGCGCGACTCCAAGGACTCGATGTTCGAGACCCTCCGCGGGCAGCGCTTCTTCGCCGTCTGCCTCGGCATCGGCCTCGCCGCGCTGCTCTCCTCCGGTCTCGCCCACGCCGTCGCGGGCCTGACCGTCGCCGACGGGCCGCCCGGCGCGGCCGGGGCCGCCGGCGGGGACTCCAACGTCGCCGCCGTCGCCGAGAGCCTCTTCACCACCTACATCTTCCCGTTCGAGGTCATGTCCGGCGTCCTCACCGTCGCCGCCGTCGGCGCCCTGATGTTCGCGCACGTCACCCGCAAGGGCGAGACGCGCGGCCAGAAGCAGGCCAGCCGCGAGCGCTTCGCCCCCGGCAAGTACCCCGGGCCGCTCCCCGGACCCGGCGTGTTCGCCACCTCGGACTCCACGGCCACGCCCGCGCTGCTGCCCGACGGCACCGTCGAGCCCCAGAGCCTGTCCGAATACGTGCCGCCTCGGCAGCTCACCGCCGCCGAGGCGGCCCCGAAGCCGACCGAAGGAAAGGACGAGCGATGAGCCACGAGTACTACCTCATCCTCGCCGCCGCGCTGTTCAGCATCGGCGCCGTCGGCGTCCTCGTGCGACGCAACGCCATCGTCGTGTTCATGTGCGTCGAGCTCATGCTCAACGCCGGCAACCTGACCCTGGTCACCTTCGCCCGCACCACCGGCACCATCGACGGCCAGGTCATGGCGTTCTTCGTCATGGCCGTCGCCGCCGCCGAAGTCGTCATCGGGCTGGCGATCATCATGGCGATCTTCCGCTCCCGCCGCTCGGCCTCGGTCGACGACGCCAACCTCCTGAAGGCCTAGTGAGGACCCAGTGGACGAGATAACGTACGCGCCCGGCACCGGACTGCTCACCGTGACGTGGCTGCTCATCGCCCTGCCCGCCGCAGGCGCCGCGATCCTGCTCCTGACCGGCCGCCGCTCCGACAAGTGGGGCCACTGGGTGGGCGTCGCCACCATCGGCGCGGCCTTCGCCCTCGCCCTCGGCATGTTCGCCGGCCTGGCCGGCCTGGACAACAAGAACATCGCCGCCGACCTGTTCACCGTCATCTCGGTGGGCGACCTCAGCATCGAGGCGAGCCTCCTGTTCGACCCGCTCAGCGCCGTGTTCTGCCTCCTCATCACCGGCGTCGGGCTCCTCATCCACATCTACGCCGTCGGCTACATGGAGCACGACGAGGGCAGGCGCAAGTTCTTCGCCTACTTCAACCTGTTCGTCGCCGCGATGCTCATCCTCGTCCTCGGCGGCAACTACTTCATGACCTTCGTCGGCTGGGAGGGCGTGGGCCTCGCCTCCTACCTCCTCATCTCCTTCTGGCAGACCAAGCCCGCCGCGGCCACCGCCGGCAAGAAGGCGTTCCTCACCAACCGCGTCGCCGACGTCGGCTTCCTGCTCGCCATGTTCCTCATGGTCGGCGCCATCGGCAGCCTCGACTTCGCCACGGTGTTCAACAACGCCGGGAGCCTGCCCGAGGGCACCAGCCTCGCCATCGGCCTGCTCCTGCTCGCCGCCGCCTGCGGCAAGTCCGGCCAGTGGCCCTTCCAGACCTGGCTCCCCGACGCCATGGAGGGCCCCACGCCGGTCTCGGCGCTCATCCACGCCGCCACGATGGTCACCGCGGGCGTCTACCTCATCGCCCGCTCCCACGCCATCTTCAGCCTCAACGAGACCGTGCAGACCGCCGTCGTCGCCGTCGGCGCGTTCACGCTCCTGTTCGGCGCGATCGTCGGCTGCGCGAAGGACGACATCAAACGCGTCCTGGCCTGGTCCACGGTCTCCCAGATCGGCTACATGTTCCTCGCCGTCGGCCTCGGCGGCGCCGCGTTCGCGCTCGGCATCATCCACCTGCTCGCCCACGGCTTCTTCAAGGCGGGCCTGTTCCTCGGCTCCGGCTCGGTCATGCACGCCATGAACGACCAGACCGACATCCGCCGCTTCGGCGGACTGTGGCGCGTCATGCCGGTCACCTACGCGACCTTCGCCGCCGGATGGCTCGCCATCATTGGCCTGTTCCCCTTCAGCGGCTACTTCTCCAAGGACCCGATCATCGCCGCCGCCTTCGCCCGCGAAGGCTGGCAGGGCTGGGTCACCGGCGGCGCGGCCCTCCTCGGCGCCGCGCTCACCGCGTTCTACATGACCCGCCTGTTCGTCCTCACCTTCCACGGCCCCAAGCGGTGGACCGACGACGTCCGCCCGCACGAGTCCCCGGCGATCATGACCGGCCCGCTGGTCTTGCTGGGCCTCGGCTCCATCGCCGCCGGCGGCCTCATGGCCAGCCCCGTCACCGAATGGCTCACCCCCGTCTTCGGGGAGCAGCACGAGCCGCACGGGCACCTGAGCCACATGCAGGTCACCATCGCCACCACCGCCGTCGTCGTCCTCGGCGCGGCCCTGGCGTGGCTCCTGTTCCGCCGCGGCACCGACGAGGCGCCGCGGGCCGCCGCCTGGCCGGTCCGCGTCGCCCGCGCCGACCTCGGCGGCGAAGCGGTCAACCGCGGCCTGTTCGAACGCCCCGGCCGCTTCGCCGCGGGCGCCTCGGTCGCGGCCGACGCCCGCGGCATCGACGGCGTCGTCAACGGCCTCTCCGCGGCCGTCGGCGGCACCTCGCGGCGCCTGCTGGCGCTCCAGACCGGCTTCGTCCGCTCCTATGCCCTGTCCATACTCTCGGGTGCCGTCATCGTGGTGGCGGCACTGATGGTGGTGGTTATCCAATGAACGGAGTCGTCCCATGCCGCCGACGCGGCGCCCGTGCTGATGATGGTGGTTATCCAATGAACGACTCGTCCAGTGTCACCAACGCGGCGCCCGCGCGCCTGGCGGTGAGCGACCGATGAACGAGCTCCCATTGCTCTCGGCCCTCGTCGCCGTGCCCCTGATCGGCGCGATCATCGTCGCCTCCGTGCGGCGCGAGCAGGCCGACGTCGCCAAGTGGATCGCGCTCGGCTGCTCCGTGGCCGTCGCCGCCATCGCCGCGCTCGTCGCCATCGGCTTCGACCACGGCGACGGCGCCCCCTGGCTCCAGTTCACCGAGTCCTACACCTGGATCGCGGCCTGGGACCTCAACCTGTCCTGGGGCGTCGACGGCATCGCGCTGCTCATGGTCGTCCTCACCGCCGGGCTGACGCCCATCGCGATGCTCGCGGCCTGGCGCGACCTCGACGCCGTGCAGCGCTCGGTGCCGACGTTCTTCGCGCTCATCCTCGCCCTCGAAGCGGCCATGCTGGCGACCTTCCTGGCCTCCAACGTGCTGCTGTTCTACTTCTTCTTCGAGGCCATGCTCGTGCCGATGTACTTCCTCATCGGCTCCTACGGCACCGGCAACCGCCGCCAGTACGCCGCCGTCAAGTTCTTCCTCTACTCGCTCCTCGGCGGCCTGCTCATGCTCGTGGCCGTCATCGGCCTGTGGGTGGCGAACGGCGGCGTCTTCGACTGGCAGACCCTCGTGGCCGCCGAGCCCATGGAGGCCGGGACGCTCCAGAACTGGCTGTTCCTCGGCTTCTTCATCGCCTTCGCCATCAAGGCGCCGTTCTTCCCGTTCCACACCTGGCTGCCCGACGCGGGCGGCGCCGCGCCCGCCGCGATCGCCGCGCTCCTGGTCGGCGTCATGGACAAGATCGGCACCTTCGCGATCCTGCGCTACTGCGTCCCGCTGTTCCCCGACGCCACGAAGACGTTCGCGCCGTGGATCATCGGCATGAGCGTCATCGGCATCATCTACGCGGCCCTGGTCGCGATCGGACAGACCGACCTCAAGCGCCTCGTCGCCTACACCTCGATCGCCCACTTCGGGTTCATCGGCGTGGGCATCTTCGCGTTCACGTCCGCCTCGGCGACCGGCGCGATCCTCTACATGTTCAACCACGGCCTGGCCACCGGCCTGCTCTTCATCGTGGTCGGCATGCTGGCCCTGCGCCGCGGGTCCTCCTCGATCGGCGACTACGGCGGAGCGGCGAAGACCCTCCCGCTGCTGGCGGGGATCTTCCTGTTCGCCGGGCTCGCCTCGCTCTCCCTGCCCGGCACGGCCCCGTTCATCTCCGAGTTCCTGGTCCTGCTGGGCACCTTCACCGAGAACGAACCGGTCGGCGTGGTCGCCACCCTCGGCATCATCCTCGCCGCCGCCTACGTCCTGTGGATGTACCAGCGCACCATGCAGGGCGATCGCAACCCGGCTCTGGACGACGTGCCCGCGATGAAACGCGACCTGACGCTGCGCGAGAAGGCCCTCGTCGCACCGCTGGTGGTCGCGATCATCGGGTTCGGCTTCTACCCGCAGCCGCTCATCGACGCCGTCGAGCCGGCCGTGGACAACACCCTGCAGTTCGTCCAGGACGAACCCAACGAAGCACCTGCCGCCGGAGAGACCAATGACTGAGATGTCCATCGACTGGGCCGGCCTGTCGCCCATGATCATCGTCTTCGGGGCGGCCTTCGCGGGCCTGCTGATCGAGGCGTCGGTGCCCAAGTCCAGGCGCCTGCCCGTCCAGGTCGGACTGGCGGTCCTGACGCTCGCCGCCGCGTTCGTCGCCGTGGTCCTCAACAGCGGCAAGAACGCGACCGCGTTCGCCATCGGCGGGATCGACCTCGGGTCGGTGGCCCTCGACGGGCCCGGCCTGTTCCTCCAGGGCACCATCGCGATCCTCTCGCTGGTGGCCGTGCTCCTGCTCGCCGAGCAGCGCACCACCAAGGGCGGCGACTTCGTCGCGGAGGCGGCCGTCGTCGCCGACTCTGCCGCGGACATCGCCCAGCGGCGCGAGAACGGCGCCACCGAGGTCTTCCCGCTGACGCTGTTCGCCGTGGGCGGCATGATGATGTTCGTCGTCGCGGGCGACCTGCTCACCATGTTCGTCGCCCTGGAGATGCTGAGCCTCCCGCTGTACCTCCTGTGCGGCCTGGCCAAGCGCCGCCGCCTCATCTCCCAGGAGGCCGCCCTCAAGTACTTCCTGCTGGGCGCCTTCGCCTCGGCGTTCTTCGTCTACGGCATGGCGATGCTGTACGGCTTCGCCGGGACGATCGACCTGACGGGCATCAACGAGGCAGGCGTGAACTCCAACGAGCCGCGCGTGCTGCTCTACATCGGCGTCGGCATGGTCGCCGTGGCGCTGCTGTTCAAGGCCGCCGCGGTGCCGTTCCACATGTGGACCCCCGACGTCTACACCGGCGCCCCGACGCCGGTCACGGCGCTCATGGCCGGCTGCGTCAAGGTCGCGGCCTTCGGGGCGCTGCTGCGGGTCTTCAACGTCGGCCTGGAGTCCTCGGCGTGGGACTGGCGCACGATCCTGATGGTCATCGCGGTCGCCACGATGCTCGGCGGGGCGATCTTCGCGGTCACCCAGCGGAACATCAAGCGGCTGCTGGCCTACAGCTCGGTCGCCAACGCCGGGTACCTCCTCATCGGCGTGATCGCCCTGGGGGACGCCGTCGGCCAGACCATGTTCTACCTGGCCGCCTACGGCTTCACGGTGATCGCGGCGTTCGCGGTCGTCAGCCTGGTGCGCGACGGCGACGAGGAGGCCACCCACCTGTCCCGCTGGGCTGGGCTGGGCAAGAACTCCCCGGGCATGGCCGCGATCTTCACCGTCTTCATGCTGGCGTTGGCGGGCATCCCGTTCACCAGCGGTTTCACGGCGAAGTTCAGCCTGTTCAGCGCCGGTCTCGAAGCGGGCGAGGTCGGGCTGGTCATCGTCGGGGTGCTGTCCTCGGCGATCCTGGCCTTCCCGTACCTGCGCGTGGTGGTGCTCCTGTGGCTCAACGAGCCCGCTCCGGACGCGCCGACGGTGAACCTGCCGAGCCCGATGGCCGGGACGGTGGTGGCCGCGGGCGTCACCGCCACGGTCCTGCTGGGCGTGGCGCCGGGCTTCCTGCTCGACATCGTGAGTCAGGCGGGGAACTTCCTGGGCACCTGACCGGACAGCGACGAACGGGGGCATCGGGCTTCGGCCGGGTGCCCCCGTTTCGCGTGCGGGGCCGCGCCGAGGTGCAGGTGAGGCGGGTGCTCGTGCCCCGCCGAGGAACGCGGCGAAGCCGACCGGAGCACGAGCGCGTCCGCCGCAACGAAGAATCGTACTCTTATTCCATATAGTCCTGGAAATGTCTGATAAGCGACAGTACATAGCTTTCACCCGTATTTCTGATTACGTTGTAGGGCTCATGGCCCGGACGGTCACCGGTCAGCTCTTGCGGGTTCCGCGCTCCGTTCCGAACGCCGACGCCGCCGAACTGCAATGGAGCCGCCTTGTTCGACCTACCCTCCAAAGAGCCCGGCAAGCCCAAGGGCCTCAGAAGCGGCAAGCTCAAGACCTTCTACGTGATCGGCAGCGTGGTCGCAAGCCTGATCCTCGCCGTGGCCGCGGTGCTCCCGTACATCGACAAATGGTTCGGCCCCGACGACGAGCCGGACGCGCAGGGGGAGGCGACCGGGGCCACGGCCGCGGTGCCCACCACCGACGAGGCCGCGCCCGACGCGGTGGACCCCGAATGCCGCGCGGCGTGGGAGAAGGTGGGACCGATCGAGGCGCGTCCGTGCATCGAGGCGACCGACGAGGGCATCGCCCTCTCCGTGCGGACGAGGGCGATCGACGCGGGGGAGCCGCCGGGGTACGTCATGGTGTGGATGTGGCTGATGGACACCGATCCTGAACTCAGCGGGCAGCTGCACACGGCGCGGGACGTATCGACGTTGCGGCACTGCGAACTGACCTTCGACGGTTCGGGGGAGGTCCAGGTGTGCGGCCCGGAGACGGTGGTCCCGCCGGGGGACGAGCCGGGCGTGTACACGACTGCGATGAGCGCGCGGCCCTACGGAGGGGAGTACCCGCCCGGCTGGGACGCGGCGGACTTCGCAGGGCTTCAATCCATCGAGACGGTGACCTGGGTCTGAGGACTAGAAGAACCCATGCAGGGCGGCGATCCACGGTGCCACGGGTCCCCGGAGCCAAGTCGAGAACAAGCCGAGAAACCGTGCGGGAGAGACGGGCTCGGGGACGGGAAGGCGCAGCGGGGAGGCAGGCTGGAAAGGCACCACGCCGGTCAGTCTGCGAACAAGGCGGCGATGACGGGGGAGAAGGAATCGGAGCCGACTTAGGGCTTGAGGGGCCGTCTTGGGCTGCGCTTCAGGCGGTCAGCGATCGCGAGGTAGGAGGGTGCGGGGGTCGGTTTGTGGATTGGGGGTCCTCTTGGGTCCAGCTTCTGGCAGTCAGCGACCACGAGGGAGGGAGGGGCCGGGGCCGGCTTGTGGGTTGAGGGCCGTCTTTGTTTGGACTTCAGGCGGGCAGCGATGCAGGGGTGTGAGGGTGCCGGGGTGGCCGGTCGGCGTGGAGGTGGTCGTGGGGACGGCGGTGGAGTGTGTGGGTGTGGGGAAGTACCCGGTCCCTGTGGGGTTTCCGGGTTGAGCGCTTCTATGGTGCTCCCTTCCCCGCCGCGGGCATCCCGTGGCGGGCAGCCTAATACTGCTGCGGCACTTGGTGAAACCGGCGGGTGGGACGAGGCGTTCGCATAACTCGTCTTCGCGCTCCTCGTCTCGGCGGTTGGACAGGGCTGCCAGTGGGATCATGATGACCAGGCCAACGACCGTGAGAACCATGATGGCCGGGCAGACGAAGGCCCCTATACCGGCACCGATCCCACCGAGAAGTCCCATATGGCCAGCGTATCGCCGTTCCACTGGGTGTTGACGGACCGGGAGCTTGCTACGGCGCCTGGGCGCATCGTCGGCGGTAATGCCTTTGTCTGGCCTGGTGTTGTTTTCGTCTCCGCCAGCGTGACCAGGCAAGGACTCGCTCGTTATCCCGTTGGGGTGCAAGTAGAAGAGCGTAGACCAGTCGCCGGAGTTCGGGGACGGTCAGTGGAATGCGCTGCTTCTGTCTCTCGGTGGTGCCCCCTTTTCGGTCCCGGCGGCGCGAGTGACCGCGAGCAGGGCGTGGGCGATCATCGCGAAGGTGACGTGGGCGTGCCAGGCCCGCCAAGTCCTGGCCTGGTACTGGTCGAGCCCGCAGACGCCCTTGGCCTGCTGGAAGCACTCCTCGACCTTCCATCTGGTGCCGGCGATCCAGGCCAGGTCGGTCAGGCTGGAATGGCGCGGCCCGTAGCAGATGTAGTAGGCGATCTGCCTCGGGTCCGCGATCGAGCGCCGCGCCAGGAGCCAGTGGCCCCGCCCCGGACGCCATAGGAACCGAACCGGCACCCGGGCCCAGTCATAGCGTCGGGGGCCGTGGGAGCCGGCGCCGACGCTGAACCGCTGCCAGGCGGTCGCGGGCAGTGCGGCGATCACCGCCTGGGCCCGCTGCTGGGAGAGGCCGATGACCACATCGTCCTTGCCGCGGATCGCCAGGACATGGAACCGGTCGCGGGCCTCGAGCCAGACCCTGAGGTACTTCGCCGAACCATAGACCGCATCAGCGGTCACCCACCGAAACGGCAGCCCTGCCGCTTCGGCGCGCTCGACCACGGCTTGGGCCAGGCGGGGTTTGGTGACCGTCCCCGCCGAGACGCGCTCGGCCGGCACCCCAGCGGCCTCGCAGCGGTCCGGGGCCTCGATCCACTCTTTGGGCAGGTAGAGCTCCCGATCGACCAAGGCATGGCCCTTCGCAGAGGCGTAGGCGGCGAACACGGCGATCTGGGAGTTCTCGATCCGCCCGGCAGTCCCGGAGTACTGCCGGGCCACCCCGACCGAGGCCCGGCCCTTCTTGACGAAGCCGGTCTCATCCAGGATCAGCACCCCGTCGTCCTCGCCGAGCCGCTCGGCCATAAATCCTGCCAGGTCATCGCGGATAGCGTCGACGTCGAAGCGGGCCTTGCGAAGGAGCCGCTGCATCCCGTCCGGCCCGGTCGCACCGGCATGCTCGGCCAGCCACCACGAGTTCTTCCGCTGCAGCCCCGACACCAGTCCGGCGACATAGTCACGCACCCGCGCCCGCGGCTCCGACCTCGCGAAACGCGGACCGATCCGCCCCATCAGCTCCTCGAACTCCGCACTCCAACGAGCCAGATTCACATCTTCCACGACCAGAGAAACGAGCGAACCTCAGAGCAGTAACGCCAAGTGCCGCAGCAGTACTAAGCAGGGTGGTGGTCCCGAGGCGGGCTCAGGTGCGGGTGCGGTGGGTTCTATGGGGGCTGTGAAGCGTGCTCGGGCTCTGGCCTTGGCGGCTTTGAGTTCGGCTTCGAGTTGTTGCCGTTCGGCGTGTTCGGCGGCGGCTTCGAGTTCGGGGGTGAGCGCTTCGGACCATTCTTCGGGGTAGAGGCCGGTGGGGAAGACGTTGGCGGCATCTTCTTGGAAGTCGAGGTCGAGGTCTTCGGGGGTGCGGTAGTCGGTGCAGCCGCAGTGCTGGTCCGGGTCGGTTGCGTCCTCGGTGTGGTGGTCGTGGTGGGTGATGAGGGCTGTGCCGGGGCTGGTCTTGGTGATTGACCATCCGGGGGTGTGGATTCGTCCGTGGTGGAAGCGGCACAGCAGGATCAGGTTCTCTGCGACTGTGGCTCCGCCGTTGGCCCAGTGGGTGATGTGGTGGGCTTCGGTCCACTGCACTGGGCGGCCGCAGCCGGTCCAGGCGCACCCGCCGGCCTGTTCAAGCTCCAGTTTGCGGCGCAGGGCGGTGTTCGGGAGCCGCAGTGCTCTGCCGAGTTCGATGGCTTCGCCGATGCTGTAGTTGAACACTGAGGGGATGACCTCGGCCTCGCAAGCGAGCAGCCGGGCCTTAGCGATGCTGACCGGTTTGCCTTCGAGCGTGGGTGTGCGGCCGGTGTCTTTGCCTGCCAGGGTCTCGGCATCCACGGTCAGGTTCAGGGTGCAGGTCTGCCCGTGCCGCTTCGGGGCCTTCGGGTCGCTGCCGTAGACGGTGAGCATCTGGTGCAACGCTTCGGCCCGCCGGTTCGCCGCAGGAGGGAGGGTGCCGTCCTGGTCGGTCTCGTCCTGGCGCGGGGGCGGGAGGGCGGTGGTCAGCAGCTTGGCGAACATGGCACCGGTATCGGCCGACAAGAGCCCATCGAGAACCCACATGCCATTGTCAGTC
>DASTYG010000080.1:0-47579 GCA_035765105.1 Glycomyces sp. | reverse complement strand
CAGCGGCTCGGTCGACGGGTCCAGCGTCCCGCCCTGCGCCAGCGCCACCGCCCCGATGCCCGCGGCCACCGCCACGGCCGCCGCGGCGCTGCGCGGAAGGCTAGCCCTTCTTGCGCAGCTCCTCTTCGTTCTTGTGGAGGTCGTCGAGACCACCGCACATGAAGAACGCCTGCTCGGGGAAGTGGTCGTACTCGCCCTCGGCGATCTTCTTGAACGCCTCCACGGTCTCCTTCACCGGGACGAAGGAGCCTTCGACGCCGGTGAACTGCTTGGCCGCGTAGGTGTTCTGCGACAGGAACCGCTCGATGCGGCGGGCCCGGCCGACGACCAGGCGGTCCTCTTCCGAGAGCTCGTCCATGCCGAGGATGGCGATGATGTCCTGCAGCTCGTTGTACTTCTGCAGGATCTGCTTCACCTGGCCGGCCACGGCGTAGTGCTCGGAGCCGACCACCTCGGGCTCGAGGATGCGGGAGTTCGACGCCAGCGGGTCCACCGCCGGGTAGATGCCCTTGTCCGAGATCTTCCGCTCGAGGTTCGTCGTCGCGTCCAGGTGCGTGAACGCGGTGAACGGCGCCGGGTCGGTGTAGTCGTCCGCGGGGACGTACACGGCCTGCATCGAGGTGATCGCCTTGCCGCGCAGCGAGGTGATGCGCTCCTGGAGCTCACCCATCTCGTCCGCGAGGGTCGGCTGGTAGCCCACCGCCGAGGGCATGCGGCCCAGCAGGGCCGAGACCTCGGAGCCGGCCTGGGTGAACCGGAAGATGTTGTCGATGAAGAGCAGCACCTCCTGGTTCTTGACGTCCCGGAAGTACTCGGCCATCGTCAGGGCCGACAGGGCGACGCGCAGACGCACGCCCGGCGGCTCGTCCATCTGGCCGTAGACCAGGGAGGTCTTGTCGAGCACGCCCGACTCGTCCATCTCCAGGATGAGGTCGTTGCCCTCGCGGGTGCGCTCGCCGACGCCGGCGAACACGGAGGAACCGCCGAAGTTCTGGGCGACGCGGATGATCATCTCCTGGATGAGCACCGTCTTGCCCACGCCGGCGCCGCCGAACAGGCCGATCTTGCCGCCCTTGACGTACGGCGCGAGCAGGTCGATGACCTTGATGCCGGTCTCCAGCATCTCGGTCTTCGGCTCCAGCTGCGCGAAGTCGGGGGCGTGCCGGTGGATGTTCCAGTGGTCGTCGGCCTGGAGCTCCTCGCCCTCTTCGAGGTTGAGGCACTCGCCGATGGCGTTGAAGACCTTGCCCTTGATGCCGTCGCCGACCGGGACCTGGATCTGCGCGCCGGTGTCGGTCACCTCGGCGCCGCGGACCAGGCCGTCGGTCGGGGCCATGCAGATCGCGCGGACCTGGTTGTCGCCCAAGTGCTGCGCGACCTCCATGGTGAGCCGCGTCGCGCTCTCGCCCTGCCCGATCCGGACGTGCAGCGCGTTGAAGATCTCCGGAATGGCATTGCGCGGGAATTCGACGTCGACGACCGGCCCGATGACCCGTACGACGCGTCCCACTCCATCAGTGTCAGTCATCGTTACTCTTTTCCTGCGGCGGAGAGGGCACTGGCCCCACCCACGATTTCGCTGATTTCCTGCGTGATCGCCGCCTGCCGCGCCGCGTTCGCGCTCCGCCGCAGGGTCTTGATCAATTCTTCGGCGTTGTCCGTGGCCGCCTTCATGGCCCGGCGCTTGGCCGCCAACTCGCTCGCCGCCGCGTCGATCAACGCCGCGTAGATGCGCGTCGTCAGATACTTCGGCAGCAGCGCGTCGAGCAGCGCCTCCGGGTTCGGCTCGAAGTCGTAGTCCGGGAGCAGCACGTGCTCGTCGAGCTCGTGCTCCTCGACCTCTTCGACCTCCAGCGGCGCGAGCTGGCGCGGCTCGGGCGTCTGCGTCAGCAGCGAGGTGAACCTGGTGTGGACGATGTGCAGTTCGTCCACTCCGAGGATACCGTCTTCACCCGGGTCGTCGCCCTCGTCGTCCGCGCCGGACATGAACGCCGCGAGCAGCGTCCTGGTGACCTCCTGGGCGTCCGAGACCGTGGGCTTCTGCGAGAAGCCGGTCCAGGACGCCTCGATCCGGCGGCTGCGGAACTGGTAGTAGTCCACGCCCTTGCGGCCGGTGACGTACAGCACCGGCTGCTTGCCCTCTTCGACCAGGCGCGTGATCAACTGCTCGGCGTTCTTGAGCACGTTGGCGTTGTAGGCGCCGCACATGCCCTTGTCGGCCGTGACCACCAGGACCCCGGCCCGGCGCACGGACTCGCGCGGCTGGAGCAGCGGGTGGTTGATCGAGGCGTTCGACGCCAGCGAGGTCATCACCGAGGTCATGGCCCGGGCGTACGGCAGCGACGCCGCGACCCGCTCCTGCGCCTTGGTGATGCGGCTGGTCGCGACCAGCTCCTGCGCCTTGGTGATCTTCTTGATGGACTGGGTCGACTTCAGCCGCTTCCGCAACGTACGAAGCTGCGCTGACATGGCTAACCCCTCTTGACGCGCTTGACGGTCTCGACGTCGACGTCGCCTTCGAGCGCCGACTCGGGCTCGTCGGTGACGTGGAGGTCGTCGGCCTTGGCGCTGAACATGCGCTTGAACTTGGTGACGGCGGCTTCCAGGCTGTCCGCGAGGTCGCCCTTCACCTTCTCCTTGCCCTCGTTCAGCGTCGCGATGAGGTCGGCGTGGTTGGACCGCATGTAGGAGAGGAATTCGCTCTCGAAGCGGCGGACCTCGCCGACCGGGATGTCGTCGAGCTGCCCCGAGACGCCCGACCAGATCGAGATGGTCTCCTCGCCCATGGGGAGCGGCTCGGCCACGCCCTGCTTGAGCAGTTCGACCATCCGCAGGCCGCGGTCCAGCTGCGCCTTCGAGGCCGCGTCCAGGTCGGAGGCGAAGGCCGCGAAGGCCTCCAGCTCGCGGTACTGGGCGAGGTCGAGACGCAGGGAGCCGGCCACGGAGCTCATGCCCTTGGTCTGGGCGGCGCCGCCGACCCGGGAGACGGACGTGCCGACGTTGATCGCCGGACGCACACCCGAGTTGAACAGGCCCTCTTCGAGGAAGACCTGGCCGTCGGTGATCGAGATGACGTTGGTCGGGATGAACTGCGAGATGTCGCCGGCCTTGGTCTCGATGATCGGCAGACCGGTCATCGAGCCGCCGCCGAGGTCGTCGGACAGCTTCGCGCAGCGCTCCAGCAGCCGGGAGTGCAGGTAGAACACGTCGCCGGGGAAGGCTTCGCGGCCCGGCGGGCGGCGCAGCAGCAGCGACACGGTCCGGTAGGCCTCGGCCTGCTTCGACAGGTCGTCGAAGACGATGAGGACGTGCTTGCCGCCGTACATCCAGTGCTGGCCGATGGCCGAGCCGGTGTAGGGCGCCAGGTACTTCAGGCCGGCCGGCTCGTCGGCGTTGGCGGCGACGATGGTGGTGTACTCCATCGCGCCGTGCTCTTCGAGCATGGCCTTGATGCCGGCGACGGTCGAGCCCTTCTGGCCGACCGCGACGTAGATGCAGCGGAGCTGCTTCTTCGGGTCACCGGACTCCCAGTTGGCGCGCTGGTTGATGATCGTGTCGATGCAGACCTGGGTCTTGCCGGTCTTGCGGTCGCCGATGATCAGCTGGCGCTGGCCGCGGCCGATCGCGGTCATCGCGTCGATGGCCTTGATGCCGGTCTCGACCGGCTCGGTCACCGGCTGGCGGCTCATGACGTTGGGGGCCTGGAGTTCGAGTTCGCGGTCGCCCTCGGACTCGATGTCGCCCAGGTCGTCGATGGGGTTGCCCAGGGCGTCGACGACGCGGCCCAGGAACTTGTCGCCCACCGGCACGGAGAGGACCTTGCCGGTGCGCTTGACGGACTGGCCCTCGGCGACCTTGATCGGGTCGCCCAGGAGGACGGCGCCGATCTCGCGGACGTCGAGGTTCAGGGCCAGGCCCATCACGCCGCCCTCGAATTCGAGGAGCTCGTTGGCCATCGTCGAGGGCAGGCCCTCGACGATCGCGATGCCGTCGCCGGCGCTGGTGACGGTACCGACCTCTTCACGCGAGATCTCGGGCCGGTAGGACGAGACGTAGTCGTCGAGCGCACTGCGAATCTCGTCGGAGGAGATGGTCAGTTCAGCCATCGTTGCGTTTCCCTTCTGTTTTTACCGGCTGGATCTCAGCGTCCGGCCAAAGCTTGGCGGGCCTCGTCGAGGCGGCGCGAGACGGAGCCGTCCCACAGATCCGAGCCGACTTGCACCCGGATGCCTCCGACGATCGCGGGGTCGACGGTGATCTTGACACCGACGGGGCGACCGTAGACGAGGCTGAGCTTGGCGGCGAGCTTGCGTTCACCGGGCTCGTCGAGCGGTCGGGCCACGGTCACGTACGCCACGGCCTCGTCGCGGGCCGCCGCGGCGGCTTCGACGAGGTGTTCGAGCGAGGCGTGGAACCCGCGGCCGCCGATGCCGTAGCACGCGGCGACGGCCAGCTCGACCGTCACCTGCTCGGCCTTGCCGTCGAGCAGGCGCTCGACCAGCGCGGCCCGGCCCTTGGGGTCGGACCCGGTCGAACTCAATACTGACGAGAGCTCGGTGTCGCCGTCGACCAGGCGCCCGAAGCGGAACAGCTGGTCTTCGATGTCGGCGAGGGTGCCCTCCTTGGCTCCGGCGGCGAGCAGCGCCTCGACGGCGACCTGCTCGCAGCCGTTGACGAGTTCACCGGGGGTGCCCCAGCGGCCGCGCACCAGCGTGGCCGTGATGTCGGTCGCGGCCGCGCCGACCTGGTCGGCGATGAGTCGCCGGACCAGGCCCTCCCGGTCGTCCGCCTCGCGGGCGGGGTCGGACAGGGCGCGACGCAGCCGAGGCTGGTCGACGAGGAACCGCGTCACGTCCAGCAGCTGTTCGCCGCACTCGGTGAGCTGCTCGGTCGTGGCCCCGGCGGCGAACGCCTCCAGGGTCGCGCGACCGGCCTCGATGCTTTCGCGTCCAGTCGTCGACATCAGCGTGCTCCGCTCGCTTCGTTAGCGGTGTCGTCGTTCAGCTCCGCGAGGAACCGGTCGACGGTCTGCTCGGTGGCGGCCTCGCCGGCCAGTCGCTGGCCGATGATCTTCCCGGCCAGGTCGACCGCCAGGTTGCCGACCTCGCCGCGCAGCTCGCGGACGAGCTGCTGGCGCGAGGCCTCGACATTGGCGTGACCGGCCGCGATGATGCGATTGGCCTCTTCGCGAGCGGAGACGAGGATCTCCTCCTTGGCCGCGACGGCGTCGGCGCGCGCCTCGTCGCGGATGGCGGCGGCCTCCTCCTGGGCTCCGGCGAGCTTGCGGCGGTACTCCTCGAGCGTCTGGCTGGCCTCTTCCTGGGCCCGCTCAGCGCGCTCGATCCCCCCCTCGATCGCGTCCACTCGTGCTTCGAAGGTCTTCTCCATGCGGGGGAAGACGAACTTCGCGAGTACGAAGCACAGCAGACCGAAGGCGACCGCACCTACGACGATCTCTTGCCAGATCGGGAAGAGGATTCCCGACCCTCCTTCGGCGGCTTGAATCATGATCGCTCCGTTAATCGGTTAAAGGGCGAAGGCGAGGACCAGGCCGAACAGGGCCAGAACCTCGACCAGGGCGAAGCCCATGAAGAGCATCGGACGGGTGATGCCGGCCGACTCGGGCTGCCGGGCGGTCGCGGTGATCCACGCGGCGAAGATCAGCGCAACGCCGAGGCCCGGGCCGAGCGCAGCGATACCGTAACCGACGACGTTGAGAGTGCCTTCCATGGCGTTTTTCTCCTAGGTGTCAGCGTGGCGTGTCCGTCACGCGCACGTTGTGTTCAATTGGGAAATCTGGTGGCGAGGTGGACGGCTATCAGTGCTCGTCCGCGAGTGATCCCTGGATGTACATGGCCGTCAGCAGGGTGAAGACGTAGGCCTGGAGCACGATGACGATGAGTTCGAAGAAGGTCATCGCGATGGTCAGCGCCCAGGACAGGACCGAGACGCCCTGGATGAAGAGGTTCTCCGAGTTGAGCAGGGCGAAGCCGCCGAGGGTGAAGACCAGGAGGATCAGGTGGCCGGCGAACATGTTCGCGAACAGCCGCAGGGCCAGGGTGACCGGGCGCAGGATGAGGTTCTGGAGGAATTCCAGCGGGATCAGCAGCGGGAGGATGAACACCGGCGAGCCCGGGGGGATGCAGGTGATCTTCAGGTAGCCGATGAAGCCGTGCTTCTTGACGCCGACCCAGTTGTAGACCAGCCACGAGATGACGCCCAGAGTCGCGGGGAAGGCGATGTGGGAGTTCGGGGAGATCTGGATGCCCGGAATGATCGCCCAGAGGTTCATGACGAGGATGAACAGGAACAGGGTCGTCAGGTACGGGGCGAAGCGGACGCCGGCCTGCTTGCCGAGCAGGTCGATGGAGACCGAGTTGCGGATGAATCCGTAAGCGCTCTCGGCCATCCACTGTCGCTTGGTGGGGACGATCTGCGGCTTGCGGTAGGCCCACAGGAAGAAGACGATGAGAATGGCGACGGAGAGCCACACCGTGAAAGTCAGTGTCGTGAAGACATTGGCCAGCGCGGTGTCACTGAGGCCCGCGAACCAGTCCCGGAAGTTGAAGCTGTCGGTCCCGGGAGGGAAATGGCTGCCTGCGGCCAGCACCTGGGCTGAGTCGGTCACCGAGTCACGCCTCTCAGTCAGTGTCGGTCAATAACTTTGACATCTGCTTGATCAGCAGGTACATACCCGCTGCAGCACCGACAAGCATCCCTACCAGGAGCCCGACTTTGGGCAGTCCGAGCCACAGGTCGACGAGATAGCCGGCACCACCCCAGAAGATGATCCCGGACAAGAGATACCCCAAGGCGCGCCAACCCATTTCAGAACCATCGGGCTGGGGCCTGTCATCGGGGGAATTCCTGTCGGCCATGTCGCGATGAACTCTAACAGGGCCTTCGCGGGAAACGAGCGCCGGGCTCTCACCGTGAGCAGCGGTGGGGCGCGTTTGTCAACCGCAAAGAACCGGGCGTAGGCGACGTTTCAGGCGCGCTCCTCGAGTTCGATATAGGGGATCTTCGCCCGCAGCAGCCAGATCGCCTGGGTCGTGAGCCAGGCCAGAGCCCCGCCGATGATGCCCATGGCCATCGGCCACATCACTTCCCAGCCGCTGGAGTCGACGGCGCCCAGCACCGCGCCGAACAGGCCCAGCTTGACTCCGTACGTGATCAACGCCACGGGAAGAGTGAGACGAAGGTCAATCTTTTCGGCCCCGGCGACGGCCCACACCGACCCCGCGAAACCGAGCGAGGTGAGCGCGACGCCGAGCGCCGCGCCCGCGGCGGCGTCCGCGCCGTCGGCGATCAGGCCGACGAGGGCGGCCAGGACCGTCGCGATCCCCGCCACGGCGAAGCACGGCCGCAGGAACCCCCGTGCCGCTCTCATGTGCCTCCTTCGAGTGCGTCGGCGACCGGTTCGAGCGCGTCCTCGAGCTGGTCGGCTATCTGGGAGTAGACGGCGCGGCTCAGGCCCCACGGGTCGGACAGGTCGTCCTCGGGGTGGTCGCCGCGGCGCTCGGCGGCCAGGGCGACCAGGGCCTTCCCGCGGGCGACGGCGTCGCCCCCGGGCAGCGCCGCCTCGCCCTTGAGGAGGTCCTCGGTGATGCGCCCGAACTGCCGGACCAGGAACGTCTTGCCGACCGCTTCGGGGAACCGCTCGGCGATGTACTCGCGGTGCACGGCGGTGGCGACCAGGATCAGGTCGGCGCTCTCGACCTGGGCGCGGTCGATGTGGCGGGCGCGGTGCCCGGCGGGGTCGAAGCCGCGCTCCTCCAGTTCGAGCGCCGACTCGGGCTCCATCGCGGCGCCCTCGTGGTAGTCGGAGATGCCCGAGCCGTGGTTGAGCACGTCGTCGCCGGTGAGCCCGTCGAGGATGCGCTCGGACATCGGCGACCGGCAGATGTTGCCGGTGCAGACGTGCAGGACCGTGAAGGGCGGGCTCATGGCGCGGCTTCCTCGGCCGGTTCGGGCTCGCGGTCCTCGGCGCGCTCGCCGGGGCCGTGGCCGTCGGGGTCGAGCGCGTCGGGCACGATCCTGCGGATCTGCTCGACGGTCAGCACGCCCTCGCGCAGGACCTGCGGCGGGTCGGCGACGCAGTCGACGATGGTCGAGGGCCGGCTGTCCTCCGAGGCGCCGGCCTCCAGGTAGACCGAGACGTCGGAGCCGAGCTGGGCCTTCGCGTCGGCGGCGGTCGCGGCGGGCGCCTGCCCGGTCTTGTTCGCCGAGGAGACGGCCATGGGGCCGGTCTCTTTGAGCAGGTCCAGCGCGAGCGGGTGCAGCGGCATCCGGACGGCCACCGTGCCGTCGGTGTCGCCCAGGTCCCACGTCAGCGTCGGGGTGTAGGGCACCACGACGGTGAGCGGTCCGGGCCAGAACGCCTCGATGAGGTCCTTGGCGGACGCCGAGATGTCGGAGGCGATCCCGTCGAGCGCGCGTTTGGAGCCGATGAGGACCGGGGGGGCCATGTCCCGGCCGCGGCCCTTGGCGGCCAGCAGCGCGCGGACGGCGGTGTGGGAGAAGGCGTCGCAGCCGATCCCGTAGACCGTGTCGGTCGGGATCACCACGAGCTTGCCGCCCTTGACGGCGCGGCCGGCCGACTTGATCCCGGTGGCGCGGTCCTTGATCTTCCTACAGTTGAAGAGCCTCACGGCGACAAGCCTAGCTTTCCCGTGGCGAAGCGCGAGCGCCCCGCCAGGTCGTCATGATCGGCGACATCGGTGAAGCCGGAGACGCTGAGGATCTCGGGCGCGGCCTTGCCGTGCGTGTCGTCGTGCTCGAAGCCGTACCAGCCGCCGGGCCGGAGCCAGCGGGCGGCGCGCAGCGCGAGCGGCTGGATGACCGCCAGGCCGGCCTCGTCGGCGTAGACCGCCCCGGAGGGGTCGAAATCGACCTCGGGGGCGACCTCCATGTCCATCGGGACGTACGGCGGGTTGGCCACGACCAGGTCGACCCGCCCGTCGAGTTCGGCGAGCGTGTCCGGGGCGAGGGCGTCGGCCAGGACCGGGGTCGCACCGGTGCCCTGGAGGTTGGAGACCAGCCACTCGAACGCGTCGGGGTCGGCCTCGACGGCCCACACCCGGCTGTCGGGCCGCTCGGTGGCGACGGCGTGGGCGATCGCGCCCGACCCGGAGCAGGCGTCGACGACCAGGCCGTCCTTCGGGAGGTGGTCGAGGGCCCAGTCGACGAGCAGTTCGGTCTCGGGGCGGGGCACGAACACGCCGGGGCCCACGGCGATCTCGGCGTAGCGGAACGGGGCCGCGCCGGTCAGGTGCTGGAGCGGTTCGCGGGCGCAGCGCCGTTCGACCAGGGCCGCGAACGCGGCGAGGTCGGCCTCGCCGGGCGCGTCGGCGACGAGCAGTCGCCCGCGGGGCAGTCCGGAGACGTGGGCGGCGAGCAGTTCGGCGTCGACGAGCGGTGAGAGCACCCCGGCCGCGGCGAGCCGATCGGCCGCCGCGGCGACGGCCCCCGCCCAGCTACTGCTGGTCATTACCGCCGGCCATGCGCTCGGCGCGGTCGGCGGCGGCGAGCGCGTCGAGGGCCTCGTCGAGGTCGCCGTCCATGACGTGGTCGAGGTTGTAGGCGGTGTAGCCGATGCGGTGGTCGGTGAGCCGGTTCTGCGGGAAGTTGTAGGTGCGGATGCGCTCGGAGCGGTCGGCGGTGCGCACCTGCGAGCGCCGGGCCTCCCCGGCCGCGGCGGCGGCCTCCTCCTGCTGCTTGGCGAGCAGGCGGGCGCGCAGGACGCGCAGCGCGGCCTCCTTGTTCTGGAGCTGGCTCTTCTCGTTCTGGCTGGTGACGACGATGCCGGTGGGCTCGTGGGTGAGCCGCACGGCCGAGTCGGTGGTGTTGACGGACTGGCCGCCGGGCCCCGAGGAGCGGTAGACGTCGACGCGGACGTCGTTCATGTTGAGTTCGACGTCGACCTCTTCGGCCTCGGGCATGACGACCACGGCCGCGGCCGAGGTGTGGACGCGGCCCTGGGACTCGGTGACCGGGACGCGCTGGACGCGGTGGACGCCGCCTTCGAACTTCATGCGGGACCACACGCCGTTGCCGCCTTCGGGCGCGCCCTTGGTGCGCACGGCGATCGAGGCGTCCTTGACGCCGCCGAGGTCGGTGGGGGCGTGTTCGAGGGTCTCGACGGCCCAGCCGCGGCGCTCGAAGTAGCGCAGGTACATGCGCATGAGGTCGCCGGCGAACAGGCCGGACTCCTCGCCGCCCGCGCCGGCCTTGATCTCGATGATGACGTCCCGGGAGTCGTCGGGGTCGCGCGGGATCATCAGCTCGGCGAGCTTGGACTCCAGCTCGGGGATGGTCTTGCGGAGCCGCTCGGCCTCGTCGGCGAATTCGGCGTCCTCGCCCGCCAGCTCCTCGGCGGTCTCGAGGTCGTCCTTGGCGCCGGCGATGTCGGCGGCGGTCTTGGCGATGGGGCTGAGCTCGGCGTAGCGGCGGCCGACGCGTCGGGCCTGGCCGGGGTCGGCGTGCAGGGCGGGGTCGCCCATCTGCGCTTCGAGGTCGTGGTACTCGGCGAGGAGTGCAGCCAGGCGGTTGTCGGCGGCGGTGGACATGGTGGACCCTTCGGATTGTGAACCGGTGAAAGACGGACAAAACACGTGCAGCGCCCGTGCCTCGGGCACGGGCGCTGCACGGTTGAGCTACTTGCCGGCTTTCTCCTGGGCCTTGGCGTAGCGGGCCTTGAACTTGGCCACGCGGCCGCCGGTGTCGAGAATGCGCTGCTTGCCCGTGTAGAACGGGTGGCACTTGTTGCAGGTCGCAGCCTGGATCTTGCCACTGGACTCCGTCGAGCGGGTGGTGAAGCTGTTCCCGCAGGAGCAGGTCACCTCCGTGACGACGTATTCAGGGTGAATGCCCTGCTTCATGAGTTTCCCTCTCTGTTCGGTCGCCGGGTCGGCCCCTCGCCGCGCCGTCGCCCGCGAGCTTCGCGAAGGCCGGCCTGATTCGCCGCTCGGGAGCGTCACGAGGATCAGGCGCGTTCGCCGCTCGAAGGCGTCGCGACGGAGGGCCGTGAACCGGTACCGCATCGGACCCCGACACGCGGGGCGCTTGGATCCAGCCGATTCATGGCTCGCTGGTTTCGCCATGGCCGTGCGCCCCGGGGGGTCGTCCGCGGACTCCGGGCGGGGCGGTGTCCGGCCCGTTCGGAATTCGCGGCCGCGCCCCGAAGCGCGCCGGCAGTCAATTTTAAGCCGTGAGGCCGCTCTCAACCAGAGCGGCCTCAGCGGCTGTGACCACTAGTCCGGAGACGTCTGCTTGACGATCGACATGAGGAACTCGGCGTTCGTCTGCGTCTTCTTCAACCGGTCGATGAGCAGGTCGATGGCCTGCTGCGGCTCCAGCGAGGCGAGGACGCGGCGCAGCTTGAGCATGACCGCCTGCTCCTCGGGGCTCATCATGAGCTCGTCCTTGCGGGTGCTCGACTGGTGGACGTCGATGGCCGGCCAGGTGCGCTTCTCGGCGATCTTGCGGTCGAGCTTGAGCTCGGCGTTGCCGGTGCCCTTGAACTCTTCGAAGATGACCGTGTCGCCCATGGAGCCGGTCTCGACCAGCGCCGTGCCGAGAATCGTCAGCGATCCGCCGTGCTCGATGTTCCGCGCCGCGCCGAGGAAGCGCTTCGGCGGGTAGAGCGCGGTGGAGTCGATGCCGCCCGACAGGATCCGCCCCGAGGCGGGCGAGGCGTTGTTGTACGCCCGGCCGAGCCGCGTGATGGAGTCGAGGAGGACGACCACGTCGTGGCCGAGTTCGACCAGGCGCTTGGCGCGCTCGATCGCGAGTTCGGCGACGGTGGTGTGGTCCGACGGCGGGCGGTCGAAGGTCGAGGCGATGACCTCGCCCTTGACCGAGCGCTGCATGTCGGTGACCTCTTCGGGCCGCTCGTCGGCCAGGACCACCATGAGGTGGCACTCCGGGTTGTTCGTGGTGATCGCGTTGGCGATCGCCTGGAGCACCATCGTCTTGCCGGCCTTGGGCGGGGAGACGATGAGGGCGCGCTGGCCCTTGCCGATCGGGGCCACCAGGTCGATGACGCGGGTGGTGATCGCGTTCGGCTCGGTCTCCAGGCGCAGGCGCTCCTGCGGGTAGAGCGGCGTGAGCTTGTAGAAGTCCTCGCGGTTCTTGGCGTCGTCCGGGCTCATGCCGTTGACGGTGTCCAGGCGGACCAGCGGGTTGTACTTCTCGCGGCGCTGCTTGCCGCCGCCACCGCCGCCGTTGCCCTCCTCGCCGCCGCGGCCGGGCTTGACGGCGCCGATGATGGCGTCGCCGCGGCGCAGCCGGTGCTTGCGCACCTGCGACATCGAGACGTAGACGTCGTCCGGGCCGGCCAGGTAGCCGGTGGTGCGGATGAACGCGTAGTTGTCGAGGATGTCGAGGATGCCGGCGACGGGGACGAGCTGGTCGTCGTTCTGGTTGCCGCCGCGCTCGAAGTCGTCCGAGCCGCGGTTGCCGTTGCCGGAGCGGCGGCGGTCGGAGCGGTCCCGGCGCTTGCGGCGGCGGTTGCCGTCGCCCTGGTCGCCCTGGTCGCCGCGCTGGTCGCGGTGGTCCCGCTGCTCGCGCTGGTCGTCGCGCTCGTTCCGCTGGTCGCCTCGGCGCTCGCCGCGGCCCTCGGACTCGGTGTGATCCTCGTCGGTGCGGCGCTCGTGCTGCTCGGCGCGCTCGCCCCCGCGGACGCGGCGGCGGCGGACCGGTCGGTCCTCATCGGACTCGGCCGCGGGTGCGGCGGCGGTGTCGTCGGTGCGCTCGCCGTCGTTCTCGCGGGCCGCCTCCTGCTGGCGGCGGCGCGGCTGCGGCGGTCCCGCCGGGCGCGTGGCGCGGCGGACGCTGCCGCCGCCCTTGGCCTCGGCGCTCTCCGCGGAGCCGCTCTCGGCGGACTCGGTCTCGGCGGCGGCCGATGCCTCAGCGGTCGGTGTGTGTTCAGAGTCGGGCACTGGCGGGGCCTCCTGTTCTGCGCTGGCACCGCCGGACTCCGAACCGTTCGCCTGCTGCGTCTGGATGGCCGCGATGAGTTCGCTCTTGCGCATCCGGCCGACGCCGGTGATGCCGAGCGATTGCGCCATCTGCTGGAGCTCGGGCATCAGCATAGAGGCCAGACCGGTGCCTGCCCGGCGACGCTTCTTGGTCTCCGGGAGAGTTCCCGGAGCCGACGCCGCACTGCTATTCCGGTCCGACGTCGTGCCGGTGGTGTCGCTCAATGGATTCCTTCCCTGGCGGAGTCCTTCGAATCGAATTCGAGGAGTTTCCGCGTCTTTCAAATAGCCGCAATGCCGATGTTCTGGTTTGCGTCCTGCCATCGCGTCGCCCACCGCGCGCTAGTCGAATGGTCACGGTGGAAGTGGTGCAACAGCTGGTCCTGGGTACACCCTGGGGCAGTCCGCTGAGCAGACGGTCCCGAATGAGGCGGTGCCTCTGGGCCTGCGACTCGACGGCCCGCGATAGATGATCGACGCGCACGGTGCGGTACGTGATTGCGATCCTCGCCGGAGCCGAAGCCCCAGCGCCACAGAACGTGGAACTTCACGGAGGCGAAGTCGGAACTGTGCCATGTCACGCTAGAGCTATGCAAAGTCACAAATCCATGATTGAGGGTGATGACCCAAACAAGAGATCAGGCGTGCGCTGGATGCGCCGCAGCTGTTGTGACTACAAGCATAATCAAGGCTTCAAGCAGTCACGACACCGGGTGGTCGTCTACGGGGAATAGTAGCGCACCCTGCCCATCATCACCAACAGACCCGAGGAACACTCTCCCCCGTTTTCGGCGGCGCCCGCCGCGCTGCGCGTTTGCCCACCTGAGAGCGTCGGCGGGCCGGGAAACGGCCCCCGCGGACGCGCCCGCGGACCGCGGGCTCGGGGCCCCGGCGCTCGCGTTCCACGGACTCGCCCTTCGGCGGTGCCCGCGAGCCGTGAATTCGCCCCTCGGTGATGCGTGCGAGCCGTAAACTCACACTGCTCGCGATGACCGCCGCCCCCTCCGCGACGTCCAGGCGCAACGCCGTGAACCCCGCGGGGGCGAAACCGGACAGGTCGTCAGGTACCGGACCGCCGCCCACGCTCAAGGCGATGACGGTCGGGCCCGCGCCCGAGACGGCCGCCGCCACTCCGGCGGCACGCAACCGATCCAGCAACCGGGCGCTCTCGGGCATTCCCTGCGCCCGCTGCGCCTGGTGGAGCCGGTCGGCCGTGGCGTCGAACAGCCGCGAGGGGCGGCGCGTGATCGCGTCGACCAGGAGCGCGGCCCGCGAGAGGTTGAAGACCGCGTCGGCGTAGGTGACGTGCTCGGGCAGCGCCGCCCTCGCGGCGGCCGTCAGACCCTTGTGCTCGGGCACGAACACCCAGGGGCGCACGCGCGGCGAGGGTTCGATGCCCACCGCCCGCGCACCGTCCTCAGTGCCGTAAGCGATGGTGAAGCCGCCGAGCAGGCACGGCGCCACATTGTCCGGATGGCCCTCGATCTCCCCGGCCAGCACGAGCTTCTCGGCCCGGCTCATGCCGCCGCCGGCCAGCGCGTCGGCGAGCACGACCCCCGCGACGATCGCCGCGGAGGACGAGCCCAGGCCGCGCGCGTGCGGGATGCGGTTGCGGCACGCGAGCCGCAGGCCGGGCGCGGGGACGCCGAGGGCGTCGAAGGCGCGCAGCATGGCGGCGGCGACGAGGTGTCGCTCGTCGGCGGCCACGGTGCCCGCGCCCTCGCCGTCCACTTCGACCGTGACGCCCGCGGCCGGGTCGAGCGCGGTCGCGGTCACCTCGTCGAACAGGTCCAGTGCGAGCCCGAGCGAGTCGAAGCCGGGGCCGAGGTTGGCGGAGGTCGCCGGGACCCTGACGGTGGCCGAGCGCATCGCGGTCGCCCCGCCTTCCTCCTCCGGCGCGGCGCCGCGGCCGCTTCGCTCCCCCGTCACAGGCCGAGCGCCGCGGCGGTCTGCACGACGTCGACCGGCACCGTCTGCGGCTGCGGGGCGGTGGAGACGGCCCAGTCGGGGTCCTTGAGGCCGTTGCCGGTCACCGTGCACACCACCGTCTGGCCTTTGTCGAGCCAGCCCGACTCGGCCTGCTTGAGCAGACCGGCCACCGAGGCGGCGCTGGCGAGTTCGACGAAGACGCCCTCGGAGCGGGCCAGCAGCATGTAGGCGGCGTGGATCTCGCGGTCGGTGGCGGCGATGATCTTCCCGCCCGACTCCTTCTCGGCGTCGAGCGCCCTGGTCCAGGAGGCCGGGTTGCCGATGCGGATCGCGGTGGCGATGGTCTGCGGGTGCTCCACGACGTGGCCGTTGACGATGGGGGCCGAGCCGGCGGCCTGGACGCCGAGCATCCGGGGCAGCCGGGTGACCTTGCCCGCCTCGCGGTCCTCGTTGTACCCCAGCCAGTAGGCGGTGATGTTCCCGGCGTTGCCGACCGGCAGGCAGTGGACGTCGGGGGCGTCGCCGAGGACGGCGGCGACCTCGAACGCGGCGGTCTTCTGGCCCTGGATCCGGTTGGGGTTGATGTGGTTGACCAGGGTGACCGGGTAGTCCTGCGAGAGCTTGTCGGCGATCGCGAGGCAGTCGTCGAAGTTGCCTTCGAGCTGGAGGAGCTTCGCGCCGTGGACGAGCGCCTGGGCGAGCTTCCCGAGGGCGATCTTCCCGGCGGGGACGAGCACGGCGCAGGTGATGCCCGCGCGGGCGGCGTAGGCGGCGGCCGAGGCCGAGGTGTTGCCGGTGGAGGCGCAGATGACGGCCTTCGAGCCGGCCTCGACGGCCTTGGAGACGGCCATCGTCATGCCGCGGTCCTTGAACGAGCCGGTCGGGTTGAGGCCCTCGACCTTGAGGTAGACGTCGCATCCGGTCCGCTCGGAGAGGACCGGGGCGGGCACGAGCGGCGTGCCGCCTTCCTGGAGCGTGACCACCGGGGTGGCGTCGGTGACCGGCAGCCGGTCCCTGAACTCCTCGATGAGGCCGCGCCACCCGAGCCGGGCGGCGGGCCGCCGGGCCCCGGGGTCCGGGCGGTTGGAGGCGGCGGGCGGGCGCATGGCGGGTTCGGACATGTCGTCCTTATTCTCCTTCGACGCGCATGACGCTGGTGACCTTGTGCACCAGTGACAGTTGCGACAGTTCCTCGACCGTGTCCGACAGCTGTCGGTCGGCGGCGATGTGGGTCACCACGACGAGCTGGGCGTCGTCGCCCCTGCCCGACTGGTGGACGGTGGCGAGGCTGACCCCGTGATGGGCGAAGGTGGCCGCCACGCGGGCGAGCACGCCGGGCTCGTCGACGACGTCGAGACTGACGTGGTAGCGGGTCCGGGCCTCGCCGATGGGTTTCACCGGCACGTCCGAGAAGGCGGCCTCCGGAGGGAACGCCGTGATCCCGCCGCGCTTGTTGCGCGCTACGGCCACGATATCGCCGAGCACGGCCGAAGCGGTCTCGGTCCCCCCGGCTCCCGCACCGTAGAACATGAGCCGGCCCGCCGACTCGGCCTCGACGAACACGGCGTTGTAGGCGCCGTTGACGTTGGCGAGCGGGTGCGTGGCCGGGATCATCGCCGGGTGGACGCGCACCGAGACGCCGTCCTCCTCGCGGGTGGCGATGCACAGGGGCTTGACCACGCGGCCCTCGGCGGCGGCCGAGGCGATGTCGGCCGGGCTGACGCGGGTGACGCCCTCCCGGTAGACCTCGGAGAGGTCGACGTGGGTGTGGAAGGCCAGGGAGGCGATGAGCGCGGCCTTGGCGGCGGCGTCGTAGCCGTCGACGTCGGCGGTCGGGTCGGCCTCGGCGTAGCCCAGCTCGGTGGCCTCGGCCAGCGCCTCCGCGAAGGTGGCGCCCGTGTGCGACATCTGGGTGCAGATGTAGTTGGTGGTGCCGTTGACGATGCCGAGGACCCGGTTGATCCGGTCGCCGTGGAGCGATTCGCGCAGCGGGCGCATGAGCGGGATGGCCGCGGCGGCGGCGGCCTCGTAGTAGAGGTCGGCGCCGCCGGCCTTCGCGGCGGCGGCCAGCGCGGGCATGTCCTCGGCCAGGAGCGCCTTGTTGGCGGTGACGACGGACTTGCCCTCGTCGAGGGCGGCGGTGATCCAGCTCCGGGCCGGTTCGATGCCGCCGGCGACCTCCACGACGATGTCGACGTCGTCGCGCTTGACCAGCGCGAACGGGTCGGTGGTGAACAGGGACGGGTCCACCGGCAGGTGCGAGCGGTCGCGGCCCGCGCGGCGCACGGCGATCCCGGCGATCTCGACGGGCTCGCCCACGCGGGCGGCCAGCTCCTCCCCGCGCATTCGCATGAGGCGCACGACTTCACTGCCGACGGTGCCGCATCCGAGTAGCGCGAGTTTCATTCGCCGTTTCCCTTTCTGGTGAGTTCAGCCGACGTCGAGGCGCAGGAGGTCGTCGACCGTTTCACGGGCGAGGATCACTCGGGCCTCGCCGCCTGCGACCGCGATGACGGGCGGGCGGGGCACGTGGTTGTAGTTCGAGCCCATGGACCGGCAGTAGGCGCCGGTGCCCGGTACGGCGATCAGGTCGCCAGGGGCGACGTCGGCGGGTAGGAATTCATCTTTAACAACTATGTCGCCGGATTCGCAATGCTTTCCCACTACTCGGGCCAGCGCCGGGGCCGCCCGCGAGACGCGTGAGGCGAGCGTGGCCGAATAGGTGGCGTCGTACAGCGCCGGGCGGATGTTGTCGCTCATGCCGCCGTCGACCGAGACGTACAGGCGCGAGGAGCCCGCCCGTCGCCCCCCACCGCCCTGACCGGACTGAAGGCCGTGCTTTGCCGCCGAGAGCGTCACGGGCTTGACGGTGCCGACCTCGTAGAGCGTGAACACGGCCGGGCCGATGAGGGTGCGGCCGGGCTCGATCGACAGGCGCGGGGCGGCGATGCCGGCCGCGGCGCACTCGGCCTCGACGATCTTGCCCAGCGAGGCGGCGATGTCGACCGGCGGCTGCGGGTCGTCCTGGCTGGTGTAGGCCATGCCGAAGCCGCCGCCGAGGTCGAGTTCGCCCATCGGCTCGTCGATCGCGTCCTGGAGCTTGGCGAACAGGCGCACCAGCCGCGCGGCCGAGACCTCGAACGCGGCGGTGTCGAAGATCTGCGAGCCGATGTGGGAGTGCAGGCCCGCCAGGTACATGTGCTCGGAGGAGGCGACGCGGCGCGCGGCCTCGTAGGCGTCGCCGTCGGCCAGCGAGAACCCGAACTTCTGGTCCTCGTGGGCGGTGGCGATGTACTCGTGGGTGTGGGCCTCGACGCCGACGTTGACGCGGACCATCACGTGCGGGCGGGCGCCGGTCGCGGCGGCGATCTCGCCGATGCGCTCGATCTCGGTGTAGGAGTCGGCGACGATGCGCCCGACGCCCAGTTCGATCGCCTGGCGCAGCTCGGCGGCGGACTTGTTGTTCCCGTGGTAGCCGAGGCGGGCCGGGTCGATCCCGGCGGCGAGCGCGACGGCCAGCTCCCCGCCGGTGCACACGTCGACGTTCAGGCCCTCCTCGACGGCCGCGCGGAGCACGGCCTTGGAGCAGAACGCCTTCGCGGCGTAGAAGACGTCGGTGCCGGTGAAGGCCCGGGCCCAGGCGCGGCAGCGGGCCCGGAAGTCGTCCTCGTCGAGGATGTAGGCGGGGGTGCCGAACCGCTCGGCGAGCTCGCCGACGGGGATGCCGCCGATGTGCAGGGAGCCCTCGCCGGAGCGTTCGACGTTCGCGGCCCACAGCTGCGGGAGCAGCGCGTTCACGTCGTCGGGGACGCCCAGCCAGGAGGGGCGGAGGGAGGCGAAGTCGCCGTGCAGCGCGCCTGCTTCGTGGGTTCGCATCACATGCGCTCCGGGGCCGAGACGCCGAGCAGGCCGAGTGCGTTGGCGAGGACGATGCGGGTGGCGTCGGCCAGCCACAGGCGGGCGACGTTGACCGGCGCGGGCTCCTCGCCGACGCGCGGGACGACCCGGCAGTCGCTGTTCTGGAACCGGTGCCAGGCGGCGGCCAGTTCCTCGGCGTAGCGGGCGATCCGGTGCGGTTCGCGCAGCTCGGCGGCCGAGGCGACGGTGGAGGGGAACTCGGCGAGGGCCTTGAGCAGCTCGTTCTCGAGCGGGTCGGACAGCAGCGCCGGGTCGTAGCCGTCGCCGCGGACGACGCCGCGCTCGGCGGCGTTGCGGCCGATGCTGCACGTGCGGGAGTGCGCGTACTGCACGTAGTAGACCGGGTTCTCGTTGCCGTGTTTGGTCCACAGGTCGACGTCGAGGTCGATCGGCGAGTCGGCCGAGTAGCGGGTGAGCGCGTAGCGGGTGGCGTCGACGCCGACGGCCTCGACGATGTCGTTGAGCGTCACGACGTTCCCGGCCCGCTTGGACATCCGCACCGGCTTGCCCTCGCGCACGAGGTTGACGAACTGGCCGATGAGGATCTCCAGGACGCCCGGCTCGTCGCCGAAGGCCCGGCTGATGGCGTGCATCCGGCCCACGTAGCCGTGGTGGTCGGCCCCGAGCATGAACACGAGCTTGCCGAAGCCGCGCTCGCGCTTGTTCAGGTAGTAGGCGCAGTCGGCCGCGAAATACGTCCACGCGCCGTCGGAGCGCTTGAGGACCCGGTCGCGGTCGTCGCCGAACTCGGTGGTGCGCAGCCAGGTCGCGCCCTCGGATTCGAAGACGTGGCCGAGCCCCGCGAGGCGCTCGACGGCGGCGTCGAGCTCGCCGCCGTCGTGGAGGCTCTTCTCGCTGAAGAAGACGTCGAAGTGCGTGCCGAAGTCGGCGAGGGTGCCCTTGATCTCCTCGAGCATCAGCTCGACGCCGACGGTCTTGAAGACCTCGTGCGGGTCGGCGGCGTCGAGGGCGCCGGGGGCGCGCTTCAGGACGGCGGCGGCGATCTCGTCGATGTAGGCGCCGCCGTAGCCGTCCTCGGGGGTCGGCTCGCCCTTGGCGCGGGCCTCCAGGGAGTCGGCGAACCGGTCGATCTGGGCGCCGGCGTCGTTGACGTAGTACTCGGCGACGACCTGCGCGCCCGAGGCCCGCATGATCCGGGCGACCGCGTCGCCCATGGCCGCCCAGCGGGTGCCGCCGGCGTGGATGGGGCCGGTCGGGTTCGCCGAGACGAATTCGAGGTTGGCGTGCACGCCGTTCATGGACTCGTTGTAGCCGTAGACGGTGCCCGCGGCGACGATCTGCTCGGCGACGGCGCCGGCCGCGCCCGTGTCGAGGGTGATGTTCAGAAAGCCCGGTCCGGCGATGTCGACGCGCGCGACGCCGTCGGTCGCGGCGAGCGCGTCGGCGACGCCCTGCGCCAGCGCCCGCGGGTTGGTGCCGGCCTTCTTGGCCACCTGGAGGGCGATCGTGGAGGCGTAGTCCCCGTGCTCGGGGTTTCGGGGTCGCTCCACCGCCGTTTCGGCGGGCAGCGCGGCGGCGTCGAGGCCGAGTTCGGCGAACACCGCGCGCGTGGCGGACAGCACTTTCTCTGCGAGCGTTTCTGGAGTCACCCCGCAATCCTAAACGCCGTGGTTCCGCTCCTGCGTCGGACGAACGCCGGTGTGGCAGGCGGCGGCGCGTCGCGCTCGCCTGCGGAGGCGCGCGGTGCGGCCTGCCGGTAGGCTCACCGCAGTGCCGGCACCTATCGGAAGGCCCCCAGCCATGAAGACCTCCCGCGCCCGATCCGCTTCGCTCGCCGCCGTGTGCGCCGCCGCCCTGGCCGCGGGGTGCGGCGTCCTGGACTCCGAGGGGACGATCGCGGAGGGCTCCTCGGAGGAGGCGGCCGACCGGCAGGCGTCCACCGAGGTGGAGGGCGTGGAGACCTTCTACGGCGAGTACGGGGACTACGCGGGCACGATGGCCGCGATCGCCGACGGCGAGGTCGCCGCCGAGGACCTGGACCACCCGTGGGTGGCGCAGCAGGACCACGTCGACGCCGTGGGCAACTGGGACGGGACCATGCCCGTCTACGAGCTGACGCCGCCGGCCGGCGGGGACCACTTGAGCATGTGGCAGGCGTGCACCGGCGTCGTCTACGCCGCGCCGATCGTCGACGGCAACGCCGTCCACTCCCTGGAGCACGGCGCGGTCTGGCTGACCTACGACCCTGAGCTGGTCGATCCGCCCCACGTCGCCGCGCTCGCCGAGAAGATCGAGGGCCGCGACTACAGCCTCATGAGCCCCTACCCCGGGCAGGGCGTCCCGGTCTCGCTCCAGTCGTGGGGCAACCGGTACCAGACCGAGGACCCGGCGGACCCGAACATCGACGCCTACCTGGACGCCTACATCCTCAACGAGGCGTTCAACCCGGAGATCAACGCGACCTGCTCGGGCGGGGTGACCACCGACGCCGAGTCCGCGGGCGGGACGGGCGCGGAGTTCGGCCTCGACCCGGGCACCGCCGAGGACCTCGAAGAGCTTCAGGGGCTCCTCGACGAACTTGAAGGGCTCACCGAGAACGGGTAGTGGGGGACACCACAATTCGCCCGCCTCCGGTCCCCAAGGTATGGTGGCGTACGCGAGCACGCTTCATCGGGTCCTCCCGGCGTCGCCGCCGCTACCATCCCGAAGTCGACGAATAAGGCTCTCCGCGCGAAATGGCATCCAAGAAGCAAACCTCCTCGAAGTCCGCCAAGAACGCGGGCGCGAAATCCGCGAAGAACGCGGGCGGCAAGGGCAAGGGTCGCGCCGTCCAAGTGCGGCAGCCGAAGCCGTGGGGTCTCATCCTCACGTTCGCCGGCGTGGGCGTGGTCGCCCTCGGCCTCATCGGCGCCGCCGTGTTCGTCGTCTGGGACCGCAGCAAGCCGCCGGAAGGCGTCACCAGCTTCTACGGCGAGTACGCGAACTACAGCGAGGCGTCGGACGCCGTCGGCAGCGGCGACGTCACCGTCGAGGACCTGGAGCACCCGTGGGTGCTCCAGCAGAACCACGTCGACGCCGACGAGGACCCCAGCAACGACCAGCCCACCTACGAGGTCACCCCGCCCGCGGGCGGCAACCACCTCAGCCAGTGGCAGACGTGCACCGGCACGGTCTACGCCGAGCCGATCATCGACGGCCACGCCGTCCACTCCCTGGAGCACGGCGCGGTCTGGCTGACCTACGACCCCGAGCTGGTCGACGGCGACCAGGTCGCCGCCCTGTCCTCGAAGATCGAGGGACGCGACTACACCCTCATGAGCCCCTACCCCGGGCAGGGCGCCGCCGTCTCGCTCCAGTCGTGGGGCGTGCAGTACCAGACCGACGACGTCGCCGACGCCAAGATCGACGAGTTCCTCAGCTACTACATCCAGAACGGCGACAACCTCGCCGAGATGAACGCCACCTGCTCGGGCGGCGTGTCGACCACGGCCGCGGCCGGCGGCGGGGGCGACACTCAGATGTCCGACGAGGAGATGGCGGCGCTGCTCGAGGAGATGGAGAACGCCCCCGCCGAAGGAGAGGGTTAGACCCCGATGAGTCGCCTGTGGCAGAAGCCCGCAGTCCTGGTCGCGATCGCCGCCGTGCTCATGCTCGGCGCGGGGTTCGCCATCGGATGGGTGAGCGCCGCGGCGACGCCGGGCAACGACTCCCCCGAGGCGGGTTTCGCGCGCGACATGCAGACCCACCACCAGCAGGCCGTCGAGATGGCCATGTACGAGTGGCAGAACGGCGAGGACGAGGCGATGCGCGCGATCGCCTACGACATCGCCACCGCGCAGGCCGCCGAGATCGGCATGATGCGGTCGTGGCTGCGCGAGTGGGACGTCCAGATGAGCAGCGCCGAGCCGATGGCGTGGGCGGGCGACGAGCACGTCCACGACGCGGAGGACGGCGGCCGCATGGCCGGCATGGCCACCGACGAGCAGATGGCCGAGTTCAAGCAGCTCACCGGCCATGAGGCCGACATCATGTTCGCCGAGCTGATGATCGCCCACCACATCGGCGGGATCGACATGGCCGAGTCCGCCGTGGCCCTGTGCGACGACGCGACGGTCGTGGACGCGGCGCAGCGGATGGTCACCGTCCAGCAGAGCGAGATCGCGAACATGGAGGGCCACCTCGGCAACCTCCTCGCCTCCGTCGGCGGCGAGGGGTAAGGGCGAGCATGAGCTACGGCTGGGGCCCCGGCTACGGCGATCCGTCGCATCCGACGACGGGCGAGCTGCCGCAGGTCGGCGACGGCAGGCGCGGCACCGGCGAGGTGCGGACCGTGCAGATCGACGCCGTGACCGACCCGAACCTGCCGCGCGTGGGCGGCGGCGACGACCCCGCCGGGGACGGCGCTCGCGGCACCGTCGGCGGCCTGACGGTGCAGATCGACCACGTCCAGGACCCCGGCGCGCGGCGCCCGGTGGGCGACACGCAGCTCCTCCCCCGGATCTCGCCGCGATCGAAGGCCGAGCCCGCGCCCGCCGCCGATGAGCGGCCCGCCGCGGCGGGCCAGCGCCACATGCCGGTGCTCCGGCGCCAGCTCGGGCCCGACTGGACGCAGATGCCGCTGCGGCTCCTGGCCGCGGCCGCGGTGACGCTGGCCGTGCTGGGCGCCTCGGCGGCGAGCCTGGTGTACATCGCGGAGTGGATCAACCCTTGAGCGTGGCGTCCCCGGGGACGGCCGGCCGGGGGTTAGGCTCGGCAGCGCCGTCGACGCCGGATTGTCGGTGGCGCGCGGGATCATGGGGTCGACGAAAGGAGCCTCCGGATGCCGACATGGGACGACGTCGTCGCGATCGCGAAGCGATACCCCGAGGTCGAGGAGACCACGAGCTGGCAGACCCCGTCGTTGAAGGTCAAGGGCAGGTTCTTCGCGCGGCTGCGCGCCGAGGCGGAGGGCGGCCTGGCGCTCGTGTGCGACCCGAGCGAGAAGGCGGCGCTGCTGGCCTCGGGCGATCGGGCGTACTACACCACGCCGCACTACGACGGGTACGGGATGATCCTGGTCGACCTCGAACGGGTCGAGTACGAGCGGTTGGAAGAGCTCGTGGAGGACGCCTGGCACCGCAAGGCGCCGGTACGGGTCCGCAAGGCCCACGAGTCCTCCGCGGGATGACGGTTCGCGGCCCGTCCTGCCTCGGGCCGCGAACCGCGCCGCTCAGCCCTCCAGACTCCAGACCGTGACCGAACCGTCGCTGGAGGCGGTCACGGCCGCGGGGTGGCCGCCGAGGTCGGCCACGGCCGCGCTCACCCAGGTGGCCTCGCCGGTCAGCTGCCCGAAGGTCTCGCCGATCCGCTCGCCGGTGGTCAGGTCCCACAGGCTCAGACCCCGGTCGCCGCGCACGAGCACGCCGGAGGCGCCGCCGCCGAGGTCGACGACCTCGATCTCCTCGACGGTCTGGTACTGCTCGGTGAACCCGGTCCCGTAGGTCCCGGCGGAGGTCAGGTCCCACGCCTGCACGGCGCCGCTGTCGTTGGCGGTCACCATCACCGGCGTCTGGTCGACCACGGCGGTCTCGGCCGCGATCACCGCGAACGCCTGCTGGTCGAAGGTGCCGCCGACGTAGTCGCCGGTGTCCAGGTCCGAGACGAACACCCGGTCGTCCTCGACGCCGACGCCGCGCAGCGTCCCGTCGATCTCCATCATGGTCCAGTACGAGGCCCACGGCGCGTTGAAGGTGTCCAGGCTCTTGCCGGTGAAGAGCTGGTAGAACGAGTGGTCGTCGGCGTAGGCCGCGGTCGAGCCGATCGACCCGACCCAGTGGATCACGTCGGTGTTGGCGTCCCGGGGCGGGCTGGCCTCGGTGAAGTCGTCGAGGTACCAGACGTGCTCCTCGTAGCGGTCGGTGGAGATGACGACGGGGCGGTCGCCGTCCATGGTGACCTCGAGGTCGGTGATGGGCTCCTTGTGGTTGCGGTACTCGCCGACCGCGCCGCCGGTGGGGAGCGCCCAGACGCGGATGAGGTAGTCCTCGCCGCCCGTGATCGCCACTGGCACGCCGTCGACCACCGCGGTCTCCAGGGCCGTGACGGCCCCGGTGTGGCTCGCCTCGCCGAGCCCCACGACGTCGCCGACGGCGGCGCTCATCAGGTCGACGACGTCGGATTCGGCGCCGGTGCCGGCCTGCGCGCCCTCGTTCCCGGCGCCGCTGTCGGCGTCGTCCGCCTCCTCGGTGCGCTCCCGGCTCGGCTCCTCCACGGCGGTGTCGCCCTCGTCGGCGCCCGGGTCCTCCTTCTCGGACCCGCCGAGGAGGCCGGGGACGATGAGGACCGCCAGGAGCAGCACGACCGCCGCGCCCGCGGCGCCGAGGACGATGACGCCGTTCCTGCTCTTGAGCCACCCGCCGGCGCCGCCGGCGCCGGGGGCCGCGGCGGGCGCGGGGGTGTGGATCGGTCCGCTCAGGTGCTGCGGGGTGGGCATCGGCGCCGCGGGCGTCATCATGGGCGCAGCCTGCGGCGGCGCGGACGGGACGTGCATGGGCGTCGTCGGCTGCTGCGCCGTCTGCGGCGGCAGCGCCGGGCTCGGCGCGAGGGGCGGCGGGGAGGAGGCCAGCGCCTGGGCCACCAGGCCGCCTTCGGAGACGGCCAGTTCGGGCTGCTCGATCGCGGCGGGCGCGATGCCCAGCTCGCGGTGCAGCATGGTGGCGACCAGGGGCATCCGGCTGGCCGCGCCGACCAGGAACAGGCCGGTGATCTGCTCGGCGGCGAGCCCGGACTCGCGGATGACGCCCTGGGTGATGCGGACGGTCCGCTCGATCAGCGGCGCCGCGACGGCTTCGAGCTCGTCGCGGGTGAGGTGCGCGTCGATGTCGAGCAGCGGGATGGTCAGGTCCGTGGAGGTGCTGCGGGAGAGCCGCTCTTTGGCCTGGCGGACCTCTTCGAGGTAGGCGGCGCGGTGGCGCAGGTCGGCGGGCTCGGCGGGGGCGGTCAGGCGGCGCCAGCGCTCGTCGTCGCTCTGGACGCTCGCGGCCAGGTGCTCGGCGAGGGCCTGGTCGAAGTCGAGGCCGCCGAGGTCGTCGGCGCCGTCGACGGCCAGGACGTCGAAGCCGCTCGCGGAGCGGCGCAGGACCGTGGCGTCGAAGGTGCCGCCGCCGAGGTCGTAGACGACGACGCCGGAGCCGGTGGGCACGTCGGCGCCGAGGGTCTCGACGAAGTGGCCCGCGGCGGCCACCGGTTCGGGCACCAGGGCGACCTTGCCGAGGCCCGCGGCGGTGGCGGCGTCGGCGATGACGTGCCTGCGGGTCGGGCCCCACGCGGCGGGGACGGTGACGGTCACCGGGCCGAGGCCGCCGAGGGTCTGCTCGCATTCGCGGGCGACGCGGCTGAGGACGGCGGCGATGACGCTGGTGACGGGCAGTTCGGTCTCACCGAGGAGGACGGTGCCGTCGTCGATGCGGCGCTTCGGGTTCGGTTCGTACCGCTCGGGCTTGCGGCGTCCGTTGTGGAGGGCGTCGGTGCCGACCTCGGGGCCGCCCTCGTCGTTCATGAACACCGCAGAGGGCAGCTGCGGGACGCCGTCGAACAGCTGCTGCTGGACTCGGCCGTCGGCGCGGCGAATGGACGCGACCGTGTGGGAGGTGCCGAAGTCGACGCTGATGGACGCTGCTCGGGGGTTGAGATTGGCCATGTGGCAACTGTAGTGAGCGGCGTCTACAGCGATCGCGGGCGGTGCCGCTCCGGCGGGGGCGGCACCGCCCGTGGAAGGCGGTGTTCCTGCGGCTCACAGCCCGTGGGCGCGGACGGCCGACGGGCGGCGGGCTCGCTTGTGGAGCGGGCGCGGGCTCAGACGATGATGCCCGCGCCCACGGTGCGGTTGTCGGATTCGTCGATGATGATGAACCCGCCGGTGGACCGGTTGCGGCGGTAGTCGTCGCACAGCAGCGGCTTGGTCGTGCGCAGCGTGACGCGGCCGATCTCGTTGAGCTTCAGCTCGTCGGCGCTCTCGTCGCGGTGCAGCGTGTTGACGTCGAGCTGGTACTGGACGTCCTTGACGATGGCCCGCACGTCCGCGGTCGTGTGCTTGATCGCGTACTTGCCGCGCAGCCGCAGCGGCCGCTGCTCGTCCATCCAGCACACCATCGCCTCGACGTCCTGCGCGACGCGCGGCTGGTTGGCCGGGCGGCACAGCATGTCCCCGCGCGAGACGTCGAGCTCGTCCTCCAGGCGGACGGTGACGCTCAGGGGCGGGAACGCCTCGGCGAGCGGGCCGTCGGCGGTCTCGATCGAGGCGATCTTCGAGGTGAACCCGCTGGGCAGGACCATGACGTCGTCGCCGGGCTTCATGACGCCCGAGGCGATCTGCCCCGCGTAGCCGCGGTAGTCGTGGTTGTCGTTGGAGTGCGGCCGGATGACCTGCTGGACGGGGAAGCGCACGTCCACGAGGTTCCGGTCCGAGGCGATGTGGACCTTCTCCAGGTGGTGCAGCAGGCTCGGACCCTGGTACCACGGCATGTTCGCCGAGCGCGAGACGACGTTGTCGCCCTTGAGCGCCGAGATGGGGACGACCGTCAGGTCCGGCACCTCGAGCTTGGTGGTGAAGGCGCAGAACTCCTTCTCGATGCGCTTGAAGGTCTCCTCGTCGTAGTCGACCAGGTCCATCTTGTTGACGCACAGGACCATGTGCGGGACGCGCAGCAGCGAGCACAGGAACGCGTGGCGCCGCGACTGCTCGACCAGGCCCTTGCGGGCGTCGACCAGGATCAGCGCGAGGTCGGCGGTGGAGGCGCCGGTGACCATGTTGCGCGTGTACTGGATGTGGCCGGGCGTGTCGGCGATGATGAACTTGCGCTCGGGGGTGGCGAAGTAGCGGTAGGCGACGTCGATCGTGATGCCCTGCTCGCGTTCGCTGCGCAGGCCGTCGGTGAGCAGCGCCAGGTCGGTGTACTCGTCGCCGCGGCCGGCGCTGACGGCCTCCACGGCGTCCCACTGGTCTTCGAAGAGCGTCTTGGTGTCGAACAGCAGCCGCCCGATGAGGGTGGACTTGCCGTCGTCGACGCTGCCGGCGGTGGCGAAGCGCAGCAGCTCGGTGGCCTCCGGCGGGGCCTCGGTCGCGAAGGTCGGCGCTTGCGTCATCAGAAGTACCCTTCCCGTTTCCGGTCTTCCATCGCGGCCTCGGAGGTCTTGTCGTCGCCGCGGGTGGCGCCGCGCTCGGTGATGCGGGTGGCGGCGACCTCGGCGATGATCTGGTCGACGGTGGTCGCGTCGGAGCGGACGCCCGCGGTCAGCGTCGCGTCGCCGACGGTGCGGTAGCGGATCTTCTCGGTGAAGACCGGCTCGCCGTCTTTGGGCCGGATGAACCGGTTGACCGCGAACAGCATCCCGCCGCGGTCGACGACCTCGCGCTCGGCGGCGAAGTAGACCGGCGGCAGTTCGATGTCCTGCTCGCCGATGTAGCGCCACACGTCCAGCTCGGTCCAGTTCGACAGCGGGAAGACGCGGATCTGCTCGCCGGGGTGGACCCGGCCGTTGTACAGGTTCCACAGCTCGGGGCGCTGGTTCTTGGGGTCCCACTGGCCGAAGTCGTCGCGGAAGGAGAACACGCGCTCCTTGGCGCGGGCCTTCTCCTCGTCGCGCCGGGCGCCCCCGAAGAGGGCGTCGAACTGGTACTTCTCGGCGGCTTCGAGCAGCACGGGCGTCTGGATGCGGTTGCGGGTGCCGTCCGGCGGCTCGGTGACCAGGCCGCGGTCGATCGCGTCCTGGACGGAGGCGATGAGGAGCTGGACGCCGGTGGCGGCGACCCTCCTGTCGCGGAAGTCGAGGACCTCGTCGAAGTTCTGCCCGGTGTCGACGTGCATGACCGGGAAGGGGATCGGCGCGGGCGCGAACGCCTTCTGCGCCAGGTGCAGCATGACGATGGAGTCCTTGCCGCCCGAGAAGAGCAGCACTGGGCGCTGACAGGTCGCCGCGACCTCACGGAAGATGTAGATCGCCTCCGCCTCCAGCGCGGCGAGATGGCTGACGCGGTAGTCGCTCACCGGCGCAACACTCCTCTCAGCATGACCCCGTGGGGCCTGGTTCGTTCTCGTTCGGAGGCCCGGCGCGTCTGATCGGCCGGGCCGGGCTCAGGCCGCGCCGCGGACGGCCGCCAGCAGCGGCTCGGCCAGGTCGGGGCGACAGACCAGCAGGTCGGGCAGGTACGGGTCGGGGTCGTTGTACAGCAGGGGGCTGCCGTCGATCCGCGAGGCATGCCAGCCGGAGGCGAGCGCGACGGCGACCGGAGCGGCCGAGTCCCACTCGTACTGCCCGCCGGCATGCACATAGGCGTCCACCTTACCCGCGACGACGGCCATGGCCTTCGCTCCGGCCGAGCCCCACGGGACGAGCTCGGCGTCGAGCGCGGCGGCGGCGGCCTCGGCCTCGGCGGGGGGCCTGGTGCGGGACACAGCGATGCGGGGGCGGTCGGGGCGGGGCCCGGACACCGGGTGCCCTCCGTCGGTGCGCAAGGTCACATGCTGCGCGGGGAGGGCCACGGCGGCGGCGGTGAGGCCCAGGCCGCGCTGCCACAGGGCCACGTGCACGGCCCAGTCGTCGCGGCCGGCCTCGGCGTACTCGCGGGTGCCGTCGAGCGGGTCGATGATCCAGACCCGGTCGGCGTCCAGGCGGGCGGTGCCGACGCGGCCCGATTCGCCCTCGCCCTCCTCGGAGAGCACGGCGTCGTCGGGGCGTTCGGCGGCGAGGCGGCCGAGGAGGTAGGCGTCGGCCCGGGTGTCGCCGGCGTCCTTGAGGGCGCGCGGGTCGTCGAAGCCGAGTTCGTCGCGGAGGCCGCGGAGCAGCTCCCCCGCCCCGGCGGCCAGTTCGGCGGCGAAGGCCGCGTCCTCCGCTGCGGCGGCCTCCGGGGTGGCGGTGGGGGTCCCTTCGGACTTCGCCGGGCCGGGGCTCATCGGCGCTCACTCCGGCCTGGGGGGCGACGTCGCGAAGCGGCGCCGGCGCGGCGCGGGGCGCGCTCGGTGCCGGGCCGCGGGTTGACGAGACGGGCATGGGACATGAGCGGCAGTCTACGCTGCGTCACAAGCCGGTCCAAATTATGGGCCATATGCTCCCAGGGACTGGGAGGCGTTTTCGGGTCTCAGTACGCCCCGCGGGGCCTGAGGATCGCGGTGACGGTGCGCAGCAGGATCACGAAGTCGAGCGACAGCGTCCAGTGCTCGATGTAGCGCAGGTCGAGGCGCACCGCCTCCTCCCACGGCAGGTCCGAGCGGCCCGAGACCTGCCACAGGCCGGTCATCCCCGGCTTGACGGCCAGGCGGCGGCGCATGTCGGCCTCGTAGGCGGCCACCTCGGCGGCCAGCGGCGGGCGCGGGCCCACCAGGCTCATGTCGCCGCGCAGGACGTTGACCAGTTGCGGGAACTCGTCGATCGAGAAGCGGCGCAGGTGCTTCCCGACCGGCGTCACGCGCGGGTCGTCCTTCATCTTGAACAGCACGCCGTCGCACTCGTTGCGGTGGGCCAGGTGCGCGCGCCGCCGCTCGGCGTCGACGTACATGGTGCGGAACTTCCAGATGGTGAACGGCCGCCCGTCCTTGCCGATGCGCTCCTGCTTGAACAGCGCCGGGCCCGGGGAGGTGCAGCGGATGAGGAAGGCCGCCGCCAGCAGCAGCGGCGTGAGCGCCAGCAGCATCGCGGCGGCGCCGAGCTTGTCGACCGTGCCCTTGGCCCAGCGCCGCACGCCGGTCAGGTTGGCGTGGTCGAGGTGCAGCATCGGCAGCCCGTCGACCGGCCGGATGGTGGTGCGGTCGCCCGCGACGTCCACCAGCGCCGAGGCCACGATCAGGTCCACCTCGGACCGCTCCAGCCTCCAGGCCAGGCGCCGCAGCGCCGGGCCGTCGAGCTCGGGGCAGGACAGGACGATCACGGTGTCGGCCCGCTCGGCGGCGACGGCTTCGGCGACGCGGTCGAAGGTGCCCCTGACGCGGGTGTTGAACTCCAGCAGCGCGCCCTCGGCGCGCTCGGTGGGCAGGCAGGCCGCGACCACGCCCAGGCCGTGGTAGTGCTCGCGCCGCAGCTGGGCGATCAGCGCGGCCACGGAGGACTCGTGCCCGACCAGGACCACCCGTTTCATGCAGCGGCCCCGGCGGCGCATGCGGTGGAGCCACTTGCGGAGGACGAAGCGCACCGTGATGGAGACGGAGGCGGCCGCCGGGATGGCGATGAGGACGAACACCCGCGAGGTGGGCAGTTCGAGCCCGTAGGAGACCACGGCGACGGCCGCGGTGAGCGCGATCGCGGCGTGCACCACGCGCTGGTACTCCTCGGTGCCGACGAACAGGTAGCGGCTCTCGAAGGCCCGCGAGAGGCCGAGCGCGGCGAGCCAGACGGCGGGCATGGCGATCAGGCCCAGCGCGTAGACCTGGCTGTGGCCGTTGAGGTCGCCGAAGCGGGCGAAGAAGGCGACCGCCGCGCCCAGGAAGGCGGCGGCGACGTCGCCGCCGATGACCCCGGCGAAGTACTTGCGCTGCCACGTGTGCTGCGCGCTGTACCCGCGGGTCTGCTGGTTGATGGAGTAGACGTGTCCCTCCGGTCGGGCCGACCGGAGGTCGCCACATGCCTCTGCTGCCGTCACGATGGGACTAACGATCGTGACGACGAAGAGTGACGGTCAAGTCACTTTGTGCCATTTAGCGAAGTTCGCTCGCGTCGTTTCGCTCGGCGCCGGCCGTTCAATGGCGCTTCGCTCCGTGCCGAACCAGCCGTTCAACGTCACTTCGTTCCGTACTGCGCCGGCCGTTCAACGTCACTTCGTGCCGTTGAATGAGTTCTGCGCGAACTCCACGCCCTTCTCGATGATCGCCTCGACGGCGTCGGCGGCCAGTTCGAGGTTCAGGTCCAGATCGGCGCGCTCGGCCTTCGCGAAGTCCTTGAGCACGTAGTCGGCGGCGTCCTGGCGGCCGGGCGGACGGCCGATGCCGAACCGCACCCGCGCGTAGTCCTTGGTGCCCAGGACCTTCGACATCGAGCGCAGGCCGTTGTGGCCGCCCTCGCCGCCGCCGCGCTTGATCCGCAGCTGCCCGTACGGGATGTCGAGCTCGTCGTGGACGGCGATCACCGACTCCGGCGCGATCCCGAAGTACTGCGCGAGCGGGCCCACCGACTCGCCCGAGAGGTTCATGAACGTCAAGGGCTTCACGAGTACGACACGAGGCCCGCCCACCCCCAAGCGGGCCTCGCAGACTTCGGCGCGGACCTTGCGGCTCACGGCGAAACGGCCGCCGACGCGCCGGGCGAGCACGTCGGCGACCATGAAACCGACGTTGTGACGGTTCGCGGCGTACTTCGGCCCGGGGTTGCCCAGGCCGACCACGAGAGTCGAGGAGTCGGTCATGTTCTCAGTATGGTCCCGCCGCGGCTACTCGGCCGCCGCTTCGCCCTCGGCCTCTTCGGTCTCCTCGGCCGCGGCCTCGGCGCGCGGCACGGTGACCGAGGCCAGCACGGTCTCGGGCTCGGTCACGAGCGTGATGCCCTGGGGCACCTGGATCTCGCCGGCGGTGCGCTGCGCGCCCACGGCCAGACCCTCTATGGAGACCTCGATCGTCTCGGGGATGTTGGTGGCCTCGGCCTCGACGGTGAGGTCGTCGACCTCGTAGACCACCAGGCCGCCCTTTTCGGCCTCGCCCGTCCACTGGATCGGGACCTCGGTGGTGATCGTCTCGCCGCGGCGGACGATCAGCAGGTCGGCGTGGACGATGTCGTCGCGCAGCGGGTCGCGCTGGAGGTCCTTGGTGATGACCAGCTCGCGGGCACCGTCGGTCACCTGGACCTCGATGAGCTGGTTGAGGCCGCCCTTGCGGAGGATGGCGGCGAACTCGAGCGAGGGAAGGGAGATGTGACGCGGCTTCTCGCCGTGGCCGTAGACCACGGCCGGAACCTTTCCAGCCCGGCGTGTACGGCGCGCACCGCCCTTCCCGAAGTCAGTGCGGGGCTCTGCGCTGATACGAACTTCGGACACGGAAATACTCCCCTGGTTCTCAGAAAATTCTCGGCGCTCGACGCTCACGTCGGCATCAGAAGGACAGAACAGTCCTGTGATAGACCTACGCCTTTGCGTCGATAACGGCGCCCATTCGGAGGACGCCCTCGCCGTCGGCAACCCCACAAGCCTACTACGTGCGCCATCGGGGCCCGTCCACGGGCGCGGGGGTGTGATCTGCGGTGTACCCCTAGGAGAGCCCGCCGAACAGGGTCGTGACCGAGCCTTCGTTGAAGACCTCCCATATGGCCTTGGCGACCAGCGGCGCGATCGACAGGACGGTGATCTTGTCGAGCTCGGCGACCTTCGGCGGCAGCGGCAGAGTGTTGGTCACGATGACCTCGGAGACGGGGGCCGCCGCGAGGCGCTCGCCGGCCGGGTCGGACATGATCCCGTGCGTGGTGGCGATGACGATGTCCTCCACGCCCTCAGCCTGCAGCAGCTCGGCGGTCGAGCAGATGGTGCCCGCGGTGTCGATCATGTCGTCGATGACCAGGCAGGTGCGGCCCTCGACGTCGCCGACGACCTTGTTCGCCACGACCTGGTTGGGCTTGAGCGGGTCGCGGGTCTTGTGCACGAACGCGATGGGGCAGCCGCCGAGGCGGTCCGACCAGCGCTCGGCCAGGCGCACCCGCCCGGTGTCGGGCGAGACGACGGCCATCTGGCGGTCGGCGTACTTCTCCTCGACGTAGCGCGCCAGGGTGCCCATCGCGAACAGGTGGTCCACGGGCCCGTCGAAGAAGCCCTGGATCTGGGCGGTGTGGAGGTCGACGGTGAGAATGCGGTCGGCCCCGGCGCACTTGAGCAGGTCGGCCACGAGGCGCGCCGATATGGGCTCGCGCCCGCGGTGCTTCTTGTCCTGGCGCGCGTACGGGTAGAACGGCAGCACGACGGTGACGCGCTTGGCCGAGCCGCGCTTGAGCGCGTCGACCATGATGAGCGTCTCCATGACCCATTCGTTGATCGGCGCGGGCATGGACTGCACCACGAAGGCGTCGCAGCCGCGCACCGACTCCTGATAGCGGACGAAGAGCTCGCCGTTGGCGAAGGAGTAGGCGCTCATGGGCGTCGGTGCGACCCCGAGATGCTTGCCTATCTCCTCGGCCAGCTCCGGGTAACCGCGCCCGGAGAACAGCATGAGCATCTTGGAGTTGACAGCGGACATGCTCGCCATGGCGATGGTTCCCCCATAGTCGTCACCTGAACCTCGACGCTTCAAGTGTCCCCTGCCCTGAACCGGACCGCTCCCCGGTGGGCCGTTAAATGTGCCGTTACTCTCCGGAGGCTTGACTGTCGCCCGTCGCTCGTTTAGCGGCCGCGTCGATCGCGGTGCCGGGCATCCGCTTGGCGACCCAGCCCTCCTTGTTGACCTGGCGGGCGCGCGCCACGGCCAGGTCGCCGGGGGCGACGTCGCCGGTGACGGTCGATCCGGCGGCCACGTAGGCGCCGTCGGACACGGTCACGGGCGCGACGAGGGTCGAGTTGCAGCTGACGAAGGCGCCCGCGCCGATCTCGGTGTGCTGCTTGGATTCGCCGCTGTAGTTGGCGACGATGACCCCGCAGCCGATGTTGGCCTTCTCGCCGACGGTGGCGTCGCCGATGTAGGACAGGTGCGGGATCTTGGCGCCCGCGCCGATCTCGGCGTTCTTGGTCTCGGCGAACGCGCCGACCTTGGCGCCCTCGGCGAGCTTGGAGGCGGGCCGCAGGTGGGCGAAGGGGCCGACCTTGGCGCCCTCGCCGACGGTGGCCTGGTCGACGTGGCTGCGCACGACGGCCGCGCCCTCGCCGACGATGGTGTCGGTCAGGGTGGTGTCGGGGCCGATCTCGGCGCCCGTGTCGACGGCGGTGGCGCCTTTGAGCTGGCATCCGGGGCGGACGAGCACGTCCGGGGCGACCTTGACGGTGACGTCGATCCAGGTGGTGTCGGGGTCTTCGAGGGTGACGCCGGACTTCATCAGATCGGTGTTGATGCGATCGCGCAGGACCTTGCGCAGCCCGGCGAGCTGGGCGCGGTCGTTGCACGCCAGGACCTCGGTCGCGTCGTCGCAGGCGACCGCGCCGATGGCGCCCCCGGCCTCGCGGGTGAGTTCGAGGACGTCGGTGAGGTACTCCTCGCCCTGGTCGTTGGCGGGGGTGATCTTCCCGAGCTGCTCGCGCAGGACGGCGGCGTCGAAGGCGTAGGTGCCGGAGTTGATCTCGCGGATGGCGAGCTCCTCGGCGTCGGCGTCGCGGTGCTCGACGTTGCGCAGGACCGAGCCGTCGGCGTCGCGGACGATGCGGCCGAAGCCGGCGGGGTCGTCGACGACGGCGGTCAGGACGGTGGCGGCGTTGCCGGCCTTCTCGTGGGTCTCCACGAGCCGCCCCAGGGTGTCGGGGCGCAGCAGCGGGGCGTCGCCGCAGGCGACGATGACCGTGCCCTGGAGGTCGGGGACGGATTCGAGGGCGATGCGCACGGCGTGCCCGGTGCCCAGCTGCTCGGCCTGGAAGACCGTCTGGACGTCGGAGGCGTGCGCTTCGAGGTGCGCGGTCACCTGGTCGGCGGCGGCGCCGACGACCACGATGCGGCGGTCGGGGCTGACGGCCTTGGTGCTGCGGAGCACGTGGCCGAGCAGCGTCCGCCCGAGAAGCTCGTGGAGGACCTTGGGTTTCGTGGATTTCATGCGAGTGCCAAGACCTGCGGCCAGGATGATCGCCGAACGCTCACTGCTCATGATGGGCCATCGTAGTCGGTGACGGGTCGGTGAACGGCCAGGACCCGTCGTTGCGCGCTATTGTCAAATCGTTACCGATGAAACGTTTCCGCCACTGACGCGAAGCTTGTGCGAAGTGCGTCCTACGCCATGAGCCGCAGCCTGCGGCGCATATCGGGGGCGCTGAACGGCGGTGGACGACGCGGCGGGTCCGAAGCCCGCGGGCTGGGGTGTTGGCTGGCCCACCAGGACTCGAACCTGGAATGACTGAACCAAAATCAGTAGTGTTGCCGATTACACCATGGGCCACCGGGCCGAGTACCGCCCGAATGCGGCTCAAGTGTAGTTGAGCGACGCGAGAGCGCGCCAGCGCCCCGAGCCGGTGCGGGCCGCGTGTCGCGACACCCGTTTACGCTTGGGCACCATGCCGCTCGATTCCTCCCACTCCGTCGCCTTCTGGGCTGCCAGCGCCCTGTGCCTCGTCCTGCTCATAGCGCTCCCGGTGCTGTTCGTGTGGGGTCTCCACCGGTGGACCAACGGGGTGCTCATCGGCTGGCGCGAGCAGCGGCGCCTCCTGCCGCACCAGCACCGCCAGGCGCCGTACTTCCCGCAGTGGGCCGCCGAGCGCGGCATGGCCTACACGCCCCGCGACGACGCCTGGGTCCGGGTCGCCGCGCAGGGGCCGGCCGCCGGCGCGGACGCGCGCGCCGAGCACGTGTTCACCGGGAGGGTCCGCGGCCGCGAAGTGGTCGCGTTCCAGTACAGCGCCCGGCTCGACGAGCGGGGCCGGTCCGCCCTCGTCCGCGACCGGCGCCGGGCCCTGAACACCTGCGTGGCGGTCAGGCTGCCCGCGCCGCGGCTCGAACTGCTCATCGTCCCCGGCACGGCCTTCGACCAGACCGCGCAGCGGGCCGGGTTCGCCCCGGTCGGCCTGCGGTACGAGAACCCGAGGTTCAACGAGCGGTTCCGGGTCACCGCCGAGAACGAGCGGTTCGCCCACGACGTCCTGACGCCCCGGATGATGGAGTGGATGCTCGCCGAGCCGCTGGTCTCGCAGCGGCCGCTGCTGGTCCAGGGCGACTTCCTCATGACCTGGCGCAAGGAGCCGCTGCTCTTGGAGCCGCTGGACCCGCTGATCGGGATGCTCGTCGGATTCCTCGACCGCGTCCCCGACCACGTCTGGACGCAGCCGCTCATGCGGCCGAGGCCGCCTCAGCCGTTAGACCACACGTGCCGGGGCACCTGGGCGTACACGTCGATGAGGAAGTCCGCGTAGAAGAAGACCTCTTCGAGCTTCAGCTCGCCGGGGCGGTACGTCATCAGCCACGGCCCCTCGAACCGCCAGGGGTAGGACATGGCCCGCTGGTCGGCGAGCATCCACTCCATGGTCCGCGCGTGGATCACGTCGAAGGCGAACCGCCGGTTGGGCGACTTGACCTTGAAGGTGTCGTTGAACAGCTGGTTCTCGAAGTCGATGTCCTTCTGGAACCGCTTGGTGAACCCGTTCTCCCGGCTGATGTCCAGCAGCGGGCGGGCCGCGGGCAGCCCGATCGCGACGATCTGGTTCGGGTGCGTCTTCGAGCTCTTGCCCGAGCCGGTCGTGTAGTTGTACTGGAAGAACACGATGTGCAGGTTCTTGTACCTGCCGCGGAAGACGTCGAGGCCCTGGCGCGCCCGGCCGATGCCGAACGGGTCCTCGCTGGAGAGGCCCACGACCGAGTCGTCGCGCGGCTCGTAGTGGAAGCCGTACTGCGCCGCCCAGGCCCGGTACGCGGCGATCTTCTTCTGCCTGGCGCGCCAGGCGAAGTAGGCGAGCACGCCGGCGAGCGCCAGGAAGAGCAGATAGGCCCACCAAGGCAGGGAGCTGTCGTTCACGGGGGGAGATCCTTGTCGGGGACGGACTGGGGGGTGGGCGGGCTACCGGCCGTAAGGCTGCTGACCGTACCCGGGCTGGGGGCCGTGACCGGGGTGCTGCGGCTGCTGGGGCTGCTGCGGGTAGCCCGGCTGGGGGTGGCCGTAGCCCGGCTGCTGCGGGGGCTGGCCGTAGGCGGGCTGGGCCGGGGGCTGGCCGTATCCCGGCTGCTGCTGGGGGTAGCCGGCCTGCTGCGGCTGCTGGTAGCCGGGCATCTGGCCGGGGGGCGGGGGCTGCTGCGGCGGCAACTGCTGCTGGGGCTGCATGTAGCCGGGCTGGCCCATGTCGCGCAGGCGCGGGGCGGTGCGGGCCTCGGGGCTGTCGAGCTCGAAGTACTCCTCGGGCTGGAAACCGCCCATCTTCGCGGAGATGCTGCCGGGGAAGACCTGGAGCGCGGTGTTGTACTCGCGGACGTTCGCGTTGTAGAACCGGCGCGGCGCGGCGATGCGGTTCTCGGTCTCGACGATCTCGGCCTGCAACTGGAGGAAGTTCTGGTTCGTCTTGAGCGTCGGGTACGCCTCCTGCATGTGGATGACGCCGCGGATCGCGCCCGAGAGCTGGCCTTCGGCCTGGCCCTGGGCGGCGTGGCCCTGGCTCGGGTCCTGGCGGGCCTGCATGGCCGCCGCGCGCGCCTGCGACACCTGCATCAGTGTGGCGTTCTCAGCCCCGGCGGCCTGCTGGACGACGTGCATCAGGTTGTCCAGCAGGTCGTACCGGCGTTGCAGCTCCACGTCGATCTGCGCCCACGATTCCTGCGTGATGTTGCGCAGTCGCACCAGCTTGTTGCGGCCACCCAGTGCGACGAACACCAGGATGAGCGCTATCAGCAGCACTACGACGAGGATAACGATGGCTGTGTTCATGAAATGAGAGCTTAGTGCATCTACGCCACCGAACCGGCACCGCGCGGTACGGCTCCGGCGGCCGCGGATCAGTCGATCAGGGCGTTCTCGACCACGGAGACGAGCTCGGCGGCGACCGACTGCGCCACCGGTTCCTCGGAGGCCTCGACCATGACGCGCACCAGCGGTTCGGTGCCCGAGGGCCGCAGCAGGACCCGGCCGTCGGCGCCGAGCTTGCGCTGCCACTGGGCGACGGCGGTGCGCACGGCCTCGGTCTCGATGACGGACTTGTCGGGCACGCGGACGTTGACCAGGACCTGCGGGGCGGGGGTGAACACCGAGGCCAGCTCGGCGAGGCTGCGGCCGGTGGCGGCCATGCGGGCCAGGAGCATCAGCGAGGTCAGGGTGCCGTCGCCGGTGGTGGCGTGGTCGGGCAGGACGATGTGCCCGGACTGCTCGCCGCCGAGCGAGAAGTCGCCCTCGCCGAGGCGTTCGAGGACGTAGCGGTCGCCGACCTTGGTCGTCTCCAGCTTGATGCCCGCCGCGCCCATGGCCTGGTGGAGCCCGAGGTTGCTCATGACCGTCGCCACGAGGGTCTCGCCCCGGAGCGTCCCGGCCTCGCTCATCGCCAGCGCCAGGATCGCCATGATGGCGTCGCCGTCGACCAGGTCGCCCGCGGCGTCGACGGCCAGGCAGCGGTCGGCGTCGCCGTCGAGGGCGATGCCCGCGTCGGCGCCGTGCTCGATGACGGCGGCGCGGAGCCCGTCGATGTGGGTCGAGCCGCAGTCGTCGTTGATGTTGAGCCCGTCGGGGGCGGCGTTGATGGCGACGACCTCGGCTCCGGCGCGGCGCAGGGCCTCGGGGGCGGCGTGGGTGGCGGCGCCGTTGGCGGGGTCGACGACGACTTTGAGGCCGGTGAGGGGGTTGGGGCACACCGACACCAGGTGCTCGATGTAGGCCTCGACGGGGGCGGTGGCCTGGGCGATGCGGCCGACGGCCTCGCCCTGCGGCAGCGGCTCGGCCTCGCTCATGGCGCGCTCGATGGCGTCCTCGATCTCGTCGGGGAGCTTGCGCCCGCCCGCGGCGAAGAATTTGATGCCGTTGTCCGGCATGGGGTTGTGCGAGGCGGAGATCATGACGCCGAACGCGGCGCCGGTGGCGGCGGTGAGGTGCGCCACGGCGGGGGTGGGGAGGACGCCGAGGTCGATGACTTCGGCTCCGGCGGCGGCGAGCCCGGCCGCGGAGGCGGCTTCGAGCATCTCGCCGGAGGCGCGGGGATCGCGTCCGATGACGACGGTGGGCCGGCGGCCCGAGGAGCCGAGCACCCGGACGGCCGCGATGTTGAGTTGGAGCGCCAGTTCAGGCGTGAGGTCGGCGTTGGCCCGTCCCCGGACGCCGTCGGTGCCGAACAGTCGTGACACGGTGTATCCCCTAGTTGGCGAGCCGCGTTCCGGCCCGGCCCTGGTCGTCGGATGACGGAAAGCGGGGCCGCCGAGGATGTCCTCGGCAGCCCCGTTGCATGTTGCAGACTAGCGCGTCCCCCTCGCGGGGGGGGAACCGTGCTAGCGCTTCGAGTACTGCGGCGCCTTGCGGGCCTTCTTGAGGCCGTACTTCTTGCTTTCCTTCTCGCGGGCGTCGCGGGTCAGGAAGCCGGCGGCCTTGAGGGCCGGGCGCATGTTCGGGTCGACCTCGACGAGGGCGCGGGCGATGCCCAGGCGCAGCGCGCCGGCCTGGCCGGTGGCGCCGCCGCCGTGGATGTTGACGAGGACGTCGAAGTTGTCGCCGGCCTCGACGGTGACGAAGGGCTCGGCCACGGTCTGCTGGTGGACCTTGCTCGGGAAGTAGTCCTCGAGGGTCTTGCCGTTGACGACATACTTGCCGGTGCCCGGGACGAGGCGCACGCGGGCGATGGCCCGCTTGCGGCGGCCCACGGTCTGGATGGGGCGGTCGGCCGGGACGGCGGGGACGCTGGGCACGGTCGGGGCCGCGGCCACGTCGGCGGGGACCTCCACGGGCGTCTCGACGGGCGCCTCGGCGACGGCCTCGACGGCCTCGGTCTCGACGGTCTCGGGGACCTGGTTCTGGTCGCTCATGGGTGTATCTCGCTCCTCGACGCGCCTACTGCGCGACCTTCGTGATCTCGTACGGCTTCGGCTGCTGGGCGGTGTGCGGGTGGCCGGGGCCGACGTACACCTTCAGCTTCTTGAACATGGCGCGGCCGAGCTTGTTCTTCGGCAGCATGCCGAGCACGGCCTTCTCGACGACCTTGTGCGGGGCCTTCTCCATGAACTCCGCGTAGGTCTTCTCTTTGAGGCCGCCCGGGTAACCGGAGTGGCGGTAGGCCTTCTTCTGGAGCAGCTTGTTGCGCGTCAGGACGACCTTCTCGGCGTTGACCACGATGACGTAGTCGCCGGTGTCGGTGTTCGGAGCGAACGTGGGCTTGTGCTTGCCGCGAAGCAGTTGGGCTGCGTGCGTCGCGAGCCGACCCAACACCACGTCGGACGCGTCGATCACGAGCCACTGCCGGTCGATGTCTTCCGGCTTGGGGCTGTACGTGCGCACAGGTTTACCTAGCTTTCGTTGTCGGTGTGGAACGAACCCCGCGGAGATGTCGCGGAGCCGCCTGAATCCCGCGGGCCCTGCGGCCCCGCGCTCGACGAGTGCGGCCGGTATCGGCCGGGATTCGTTGGACAGTGCCTCGCGGCGATCGCTCGCGACGAGCGCACTCGAACAACAGCTACTCATTTTACGCGGTCACGGCGGCCGACTTGCAGGCGGCCGCCGTGACCTCGGATACAGCCCGCGCCGAGGCGGCGGCAGCGCCCCGGAGCAGGGGGCGGGGGCTACGGCGTCTCGACGACCGGCAGGTAGACCTTCCCGCCCGATTCGCGGAACTCCTCGCTCTTGGCGCGCATGCCCTCCTCGGCGGACCGCCCCTGCGCGGCGTACTCCTTCAGCTCCTGGCTGATCTTCATCGAGCAGAACTTCGGGCCGCACATCGAGCAGAAGTGCGCGGTCTTGGCCGGCTCGGCCGGGAGCGTCTCGTCGTGGTACTCGCGGGCCCGGTCCGGGTCGAGCGAGAGGTTGAACTGGTCCTCCCAGCGGAACTCGAACCGCGCCTTCGACAGCGCGTCGTCCCACGCCTGCGCCGCGGGGTGGCCCTTGGCGAGGTCGGCGGCGTGGGCGGCGATCTTGTAGGCGATCACGCCCTCCTTGACGTCCTCGCGGTTCGGCAGGCCCAGGTGCTCCTTCGGCGTCACGTAGCAGAGCATCGCCGTGCCGAACCAGCCGATCATGGCCGCGCCGATCGCCGAGGTGATGTGGTCGTAGGCCGGGGCGACGTCGGTGGCGAGCGGCCCGAGCGTGTAGAACGGCGCCTCCCCGCAGATCTCCTGCTGGAGGTCCACGTTCTCCTTGATCTTGTGCATCGGGACGTGCCCGGGGCCCTCGACCATGACCTGCACGTCGTACTCCCAGGCGGTCTTCGTCAGCTCCCCGAGCGTGCGCAGCTCGGCGAACTGCGCCTCGTCGTTGGCGTCGGCGATCGAGCCGGGCCGCAGGCCGTCGCCCAGGGAGAAGGCGATGTCGTACTCGGCGAAGATCGCGCACAGCTCCCGGAAGTTCGTGTAGAGGAAGTTCTCCTCGTGGTGCGCCAGGCACCAGGCGGCCATGATCGACCCGCCCCGGGAGACGATCCCGGTGACGCGCTCGGCGGCCAGCGGCACGTACCGCAGCAGCACCCCGGCGTGGACGGTCATGTAGTCGACGCCCTGTTCGGCCTGCTCGACGATGGTCTCGCGGTAGACCTCCCAGTCGAGCTTGACCGGGTCGCCGCCGACCTTCTCCAGCGCCTGGTAGAGCGGGACGGTGCCGATCGGGACCGGCGAGTTGCGGACGATGTGCTCGCGGGTCTGGTGGATGTGCTTGCCGGTGGACAGGTCCATGACCGTGTCCGCGCCCCATTTGATCGCCCAGGTGAGCTTCTCGACCTCGTCGGCGATGGAGTCCGAGACCGCCGAGGTGCCGATGTTGGCGTTGATCTTGGTGAGGAAGTGCTTGCCGATGACCATCGGCTCGGTCTCGGGGTGGTTGCGGTTGGCCGGGAGGATGGCGCGCCCGGCGGCGATCTCGTCGCGCACGAACTCGGGCGCGAGCCCTTCGCGGATCGCGGCGAACGTCATCTCGGGGGTGACGGTCCCCTCCTTGGCGTAGCGCAGCTGGGTGTTGCACTCCCCCTCGGGGCGCTCGTCGATCCAGGCCCGGCGCAGCGCCGGGAGGCCCTGCTCGGGGTCGGAGCCGGGGCCGGAGGTGTCGTAGAGCCGCACCGGCGCCTCGCCGCCGCTGAGCCCGACCTGGGCGAACGGGACGCGGATGTCGGGGCGGGGGCCTTCGACGTAGATCTTCTTCCTTGCGGCGGATGTCATGTCGTCTCCTCGCTGCGGTTACAGGGCGGCGCTCTCGCGGCCGTGATGGTGGTGGACGGGCCCGGGGCCCGATCCGAGCCGCCAGTGCGACGCGGCCTTGAGCGCCTCGGTGACATAGGTCTTGGCGCCCGCGACGGCGTGCGCGAGCGGGTGGCCGAGCGCGAGCCGGGCGGCTATCGCGGCGGCGAGCGTGCAGCCGGTGCCGTGGGTGTTGGGCGTCGCGATCCGCGGCGCGGCGAGGTCGAGCATGCGGCCCTCGCACCACAGCACGTCGATGACGACCTCGGCCGCTCCCGGCGCGACCCGGGCGTGGCCGCCTTTGAGCATGACGGCGCGCGGGCCGCGGGCGGCGAGGGCGCGGGCGGCCTCGCGCATGTCGTCCAGGCCGTCGATGGCGCGGCCGAGCAGCCGCTCGGCCTCGGGGAGGTTCGGGGTGAGGACGGCGGCGATCGGGCCGAGCCCGGCGAGGTAGGCGTCGGCGTCGCCGGAGAACAGCGGGTCGCCCGAGGTGGTGACCATGACCGGGTCGACGACGAGGGCCGGGAGCCGGCCGGCGTCCCCGTACGCGGCGACGACGCCGAGGATCGCCTCGCCGCCGAGCATGCCGGTCTTGGCCGCGGCGACGTCGAAGTCGGCCAGGACCGCTTCGAGCTGGGCGCGGACAATGTCGGCCGGGGCGGCGTGGGCGGCGGTGACGCCGCGGGTGTTCTGCGCGGTCAGGGCGGTGATGACGCTGGTGCCGTGGACGGCGTGGGCGGCGAAGGTGTGGAGGTCGGCCTGGATGCCGGCGCCGCCGCCGGAGTCCGATCCGGCGATGGTGAGCGCGACGGGCGGCTGCCGGTGCGGCGCGGTCATAGGTCGGCGATCCCTTCGAAGCTGGTGGAGGCCCGGGCGAGCGGGCGGCGGGGGATGCGTCCGGCGAGGCGGGCGGCCCGCCCGGCGCTGACGGCCTCGCGCATGGCGCGGGCCATGAGCGCGGGGTCGGCGGCGCGGGTGACGGCGGTGGCGAGCAGGACCGCCGAGCAGCCCAGTTCCATGGCTTGCGCGGCGTCGGAGGCGGTGCCGATGCCCGCGTCGCAGATGACCGGGACCTCGGCCTGCTCGCAGATGAGCGCGAGGTTGTGGGGGTTGCGGATGCCCAGGCCGGTGCCGATGGGGGCGGCCAGGGGCATGACGGCGGCGCACCCGGCCTCTTCGAGGCGGCGGGCCAGGATCGGGTCGTCGTTGGTGTAGGGCAGGACGGTGAAGCCCTCGCCGACGAGGGTCTCGGCGGCGTCGAGGAGTTCGACCGGGTCGGGCAGGAGGGAGTCCTCGTCGCCGATGACCTCCAGTTTGACCCAGTCGGTGGCGAAGGCCTCGCGGGCGAGGCGGGCGGTGCGGACGGCCTGCTCGGCGGTGCGGCACCCGGCGGTGTTGGGCAGGACGCCCACGCCGCAGCGCTCGATGACGTCGAGGACGGACCCTGCGGCGGCGGGGTCGACGCGTCGGAGGGCGACGGTGACCAGTTCGGTGCCCGAGGCGGTGATGGCGTCGGCGAGCTGGGCGTGGTTGGCGGCGCCGCCGGTGCCGAGGATGAGGCGGGAGCCGAAGCGCCTGCCGGCGATGGCGAGTTCGTCCACGGTTCAGCCTCCCTGGGTGGCGGTGAGGACCTCGACGGCGTCGCCGTCGCGGAGCGGGCGGTGCCATTCGGAGCGGGGGACGACTTCGCCGTTGACGGCGACGGCGATGCCGCGCCCGCTCGCGGCGGCGCTTGCGGCGCCGAGCGCGGAGCGGACGGCGTCGGCGACGGTGGCGGGTCCGTCGTGCGCGCGCCCGTTGAGTGCGAACTTCATGAGTCCTCCTCGAATCGCAGTGGGTCGAACGTCTTCGGAACGGCGGTCTCCTCGCCCGCGGCCAGGGCGGCGATGCGCTCGGCCGTGGCCGGGAGGAGCGCGATCCCGTGCCGGTAGTGGCCGGTGGCCGCGATCGTCCGCTCGTCGAGGCGGCCCATGAGGGGGAGGTTGTCGGGGGCGGCGGGCCTGAAGCCGACGGTGACCTCTTCGAGGTGGTACTCGGCAATCTCGGGGACCAGGTCGATGGAGCGGCGCAGCAGGTCGTGGGCGGCCCCGGCGGTGCCGGTGGTGCGGTCGAGGCCGCGCTCGTCGCTGGTGGCGCCGATGACGACCTCGCCGGAGTCGCGGGCGACGACGTAGACGGGGTGCCCTTGGACCTGGCCGCGGACGGTGGTGCGCGGCAGGGGCTGGGCGGGGGCGGCGCGCAGCCGCAGGACGGCGCCGCGCACGGGCCGGACGGGGAGGCCGAAGGCGGCCGAGCCGCATCCGGCGGCGATGACGACCTGGTCGGCGTCGAGCGCGGCGGGGTCGTCCACGCGTTCGGGGAGGAGCCGCGCCCCGGCGCGTTCGGCGGCGGCGAGCAGCGCGGTGTGGACGGCGCGCGGGTCGACGGCGTGGTCGCCGGGGACGAGGACGCCGCCTCTCGTGCGGTGGCTGAGGAGCGGTTCGGCACGGCGGGAGGCGCGTCCGGCGAGGACTTCGAAGGCCCGGCCGCTGGAGCGGTAGAGGGCGGCCTGCCGGTCGATCTCGGCGCGGTCGCCGTCGCCGATGCCGACCATGAGGGTCGGGACGTCGCGGTAGCCGAGGTCGGCGCCGGAGGCGTGCGCGAGTTCGGCGGCGAAGGCGGGCCAGGCGTCGACCGATGCGGCCGTGAGCGGGAGGAGGCCCTCCTCGCCGAACTGGGCTTCGGTGACGGCGGCGAGCATGCCCGCGGCGACGCGGGAGGCGCCCGAGCCGGGGTCGGGGTCGTGGACGGTGACCTCGGCGCCGCGCCCGGCGGCCCGCCAGGCGATGGCGAGGCCGATCGATCCGGCGCCGACGACGGCGAGGCGCGTCATCGCGCACCGTCGGCGGAGGGCCGCGCGGGGTGTTCGCCGACCGCCCGGAGGAGTTCGGCGGTGGCCCGGGCGGGGTCGGCGGCGCGGGAGATCGCGCCGACGACGGCGACGCCGTGGGCGCCCGCCTCGCGGCAGGCGGCGGCGCGTTCGGCGGTGATGCCGCCGATGGCGATGACGGGGAGGTCGACGGCGGCGCAGACGGCGGCGAGCCCGTCGAGCCCGATGGGGTCGGGGAGGCCGGTCTTGGTGCCGGTCGACCACACTGGACCGACGCCGAGGTAGGAGGCCCCGGCGCGGCGGGCGGCGCGGGCGGCTTCGGGTTCGCGGCAGGTGCCGCCGATGACGGCGGCGCCGGGGAGGAGGCGGCGGGCGACGTCGATGGGGAGGTCGTCCGCGCCGAGGTGGACGCCGTGGGCGCCGACCGCCTGCGCGATGTGGACGCGGTCGTTGACCAGGCAGAGCGCGTCGTGTGCGGCGCACAGTTCGGCGAGGGCCGCGGCGAGGTCGAGGGCGGCCCGGTCGGTGTAGTGGTCTTCGGGCCGGACCTGGACGAGCCGTGCTCCGGCTGCGAGTGCGGATTCGGCGACGACCAGGGGTGCGGCGCCGTCGCGGGTGTCGGTGATGACGTGCAGCCGGGGTAGACGAGTAGCGTGCATGGCTCCTTCTCCCTGCGCCAGCATGATCTGGATCAGGTTCGACGGTCGGGACTACGCAGTCCCCTCTCAGCCCGATGCATCGGACTCCCGTGGGTGTATTCGTTTACGCGGCCCACGCTACGTCATCGCGAGCGCCGTCCGCAAGGCGATGTCACCAAGTGGACACGCGCCGGTCGCCTCCCGCCGCGGCCGTCGCCGCCTCGCGGACGCGGCGGCCGTGCGACTTTCGTCGCGGGCGCGCTCGCGCTTCGGGCGGGGAACCGTTGCCGCGCAGATCGTTCACGCGATCGATGCGCCGTGCGCGGGAGGCGGTGAGACTGGAGGCCGATCGCTAGAGGAGCATCAATGACCATTGCGCGACGCACGCTCATCGCCGGAACCCTGGGAGGATTCGCCATCAGCACCACGAGCCCCGACCCCGCCACCGCCTCCCCCGGGCCGCTCCGCTTCGGACCGGGACGCTGCGAGCCGGACCTCGACGTCGACTGGCACGCGGGCTGGCCCTCGCCGAAGCACGACCCCGCGCCCGAGATCCAGTCCCATGCCGCCGATGAGCACACGATCATCATGCGGCAGAACAAATCAGTGAACTTCGAGGCACCGTTCATGTTCCTGCTGTTCGGGAACGACTCGGCGCTGCTGATCGACACCGGCGCGACCGCCGAACCGGAGTACTTCCCCCTGCGCCGGACCGTCGACGACCACATCGACGCCTGGCTGTCGTCCCGTCCCCGCTCGGACTACCGGCTCCTGGTGGCCCACACGCACGGCCACGGCGACCACAAGGCGGCCGACGCCCAGTTCGCCGACCGGGACCGCACCACGGTCGTCGGCACCGGCCTGGAGGACGTCGTCGAGCACTACGGGTTCGACGACTGGCCGCGCACGCCGCGGCGGATCGACCTCGGCGGGCGCGTGGTCGACGTGATCCCCGGGCCGGGGCACCACGTCTCGGCGACCGTCTTCTACGACCACCGCACGGGCCTGCTGCTGACCGGCGACACGTTCTATCCCGGGAGGCTCTACGTGCAGGACTGGGACGCCTTCGAAGCCACTGTGGACCGATTGGTCGCCTGGTGCGACGAGCATCCGGTCTCGCACGTGCTCGGCTGCCATGTCGAGATGTCGATCCAAGCGGGCGTCGACTACCCGCGCGGCTGGACCTACCAGCCGCACGAGGCGGACCTGCCGATGACCGTCGCGCAGCTGCGCGAACTCCAGCGGGTGGTCAAGGAGATCGGCGGCGCCCCGGGCGTCCACGTCTTCGACGACTTCCACCTCTGGTACCAGGTCGACTGACCGGGCGGCCCGCCGCCGTCGCACTGCGGGCGCACCGGAGGCGGGCGGACCGTTCGCCGAAGGG
>DASTYG010000079.1:0-110031 GCA_035765105.1 Glycomyces sp. | reverse complement strand
GGACGAGGCTTACGAGCCGCACATCGGCCCGGTCCGTCCTAGGGGTTACGCGCTCAGCAGTGTAACCGGCCCTGTCAGGCCGGTCACGCCCGCATGGCGGCCTGCGCGCCCTGAAGCGACGCCGTCTACCAGGTGTATCCTGAGGCGCGGCGAAGGAAGGGAGAGCAGGTGCTCATCGAGACGCTTGTGGCGGACGCGCTCGGCACGAACTGCTACGTGCTGGCCGACGGCCGGGGCGCCGAATGCGTCGTGGTCGACCCCGGCATCGGCATCGCCCCGCGGCTGGAGGACGTGCTCGCCGAGCACCGCCTCAAGCCCGTCGCCGTCGTCCTCACCCACGGGCACCTCGACCACACGTTCTCCGTGACGCCCGTCTGCGGCGCGAACGACGTGCCCGCCTACATCCACGCGGGCGACGCCCACCTCCTGGCGGACCCGACCCTCGGCTTCGGCCCCGGCACCAGCGCCATGTTCGGCACCGGCCTGGAGTGGACCGAGCCCGACGACGTCGAGGTCCTCGCCGACGGCGGCGTCATCGAGCTCGCGGGCCTCCGCTTCACCGTCGACCACGCCCCCGGGCACACCGAGGGCTCGGCCATGTTCCACACCGCCGACGGCGAGGCCCCCTACACGCTCTCGGGCGACGTCCTCTTCGCCGGGGCCATCGGCCGCACCGACCTGCCCGGCGGCAGCGACCGGCAGATGTGGGACAGCCTGGAGCGCAAGGTCCTGCCGCTGGACGACGAGGTCGTCGTCCTGCCCGGCCACGGCCCGCGCACCACCATGGCGACCGAGCGCGCCACCAACCCCTACCTCAAGCAGGCGGCGGCGCGGCGCCATAGCTGAGCGCCGCCCCGCACCGCAGTCCGAACGCCGCCAGTCCGAACGAGGAGACCTCCATGTCACGACCCCAGCCGCTCTCGGGATTCCCCGAACTGCTGCCCCGGCAGCGCATCGTCGAGCAGCAGGTGGTCGACCATCTCCGCCGGGCCTTCGAGCTCCACGGCTTCGCGAACATCCAGACCCGCGCCGTCGAGCCCATGGACCAGCTGCTCAGCAAGGGCGAGACCTCCAAAGAGGTCTACGTGCTGCGCCGCCTCCAGGCCGACGCCGAGTCCGGCGACGCCGGGCTGGGACTCCACTTCGACCTGACCGTGCCGTTCGCGCGCTACGTCCTGGAGAACGCCGGGAAGCTCCAGTTCCCCTTCCGCCGCTACCAGATCCAGCAGTGCTGGCGCGGCGAGCGCCCGCAGGAGGGCCGCTTCCGCGAGTTCTGGCAGGCCGACATCGACATCGTCGACCAGGGCGCGCTGCCCGCCCACTACGAGGTCGAGATCCCGCTGGTCATCGCCGACGCGCTGCGCGGCCTGCCGCTGCCGCCGGTGCGCATGCACGTCAACAACCGCAAGCTCTCCCAGGGCTTCTACCAGGGGCTCGGCATCGGCGACACCGAGGAGGCCCTGCGGATCATCGACAAGCTCGACAAGATCGGCGGCGACGCGGTCGCCGGGCTCCTCGCCGAGCGGGTCGGGGCGACCCCCGAGCAGGCCGAGTCGTGCCTGCGGCTCGCCTCGATCAGCGCCGAGGACACCTCGTTCGTCGACGAGGTCAAGGCCCTCGGCGTCGCGGACCCGCTGCTGGAGGAGGGCCTGGACGAGCTGGCCGCGGTCGTCGGCGCCGCCGCGAAGGAGGCCCCGGGCCTGGTCGTCGCCGACATGCGGATCGCCCGCGGCCTCGACTACTACACCGGCACGGTCTACGAGACGTTCCTCGAAGGGCACGAGCGCCTCGGCTCGATCTGCTCGGGCGGCCGCTACGACACCCTCGCCTCCGACGGCAAGCACACCTACCCGGGGGTGGGCCTGTCGATCGGCGTCTCGCGCCTGCTGGTGCCGCTGCTCCAGTCGGGGAGCCTCACCGCCACCCGCGAGGTCCCGACGTGCGTGCTCGTCGCCCTCGCCGACGAGGACGGCCGCGCCGAGGCGAACGCCCTGGCCCGGCGCCTGCGCGAGCGCGGCGTCCCGACCCAGGTCTCGCCCTCGGCGGCCAAGTTCGGCAAGCAGATCAAGTTCGCCGACAAGCGCGGCATCCCGTTCGTCCTGTTCTCGGGCGAGGAGGGCCCGCAGATGAAGGACATCCGCTCCGGCGAGCAGGTCGCGGTCGACGTGGACGCCTGGGAGCCCCCGGCCGAGGACCTCCACCCGCGCATCGTCGCCCCCTGACGCGCCCGGAGCGGACGCCCCCGCGCCGAGGACGCCCGCTCCGCGCACGGCTACCGGGCCGGCGCCTCGGCGATCGCGCCCGCCGGGGCCGGCCGCGCCGCGAGCGGCCGGCGCCGCGTCGGCATCCCGACGGTCGGGTGCGCGACGCCCCAGGCCGCGCCCCTGCACACCACTTCCTTGTAGCGGGCGGCCGCCCTGCCCTTCAGCACGGCGTCCTTGGACCGGTCGTCGGCGGTGACGAACTGGATGAGCCCGTCCCGGCGGCCGAGGCTGACGCACTGGTTGAAGTAGCGCAGCGGCACCTTGGGGACCTTGCGGCCCGTCAGGCGCGCGGCGATCGCGTCGGCGGCCTGCCAGGCGGTGGGGACGCCCGAGGCGCAGGACATGCGCAGCGGCTCCCCGCCCGGGCCCGCCGCCAGGGCGGCGTCGCCGACGGCGTACACCTCCGGGTGCGAGACCGAGCGCATGGTGGCGTCGACGACGATCTGGCCGTTGCCCGCGACTTCGAGCGCCGAGGCGGCGGCGATCGGGTGGACGGCGAAACCGGTGGTCCACACCGTCGCGTCGGACGCGATCGCCCGGCCGTCCTCGACGAGCACGCCCTCGGGCCCGACGCGGGTCGCGGACGCGTGCTCGTGGACGGTGACGCCGAGCCGTTCGGCGACGCCGCGCAGGTGGTCGCGGCCCTTGCCGCTGAGCCAGTCGCCCAGGCCGCCGCGGACGGCGATCGCGACATCGAGGTCGGGCCGGGCCTCGGCGATCTCGGTGACGGCCTCCAGCCCGGTCAGGCCGCCGCCGACGACCAGGACCCGCCCGCCCGCTTCGAGCGCGGCGAGGCGCTCGCGCAGGCGCAGCGCCCCCGGGCGGCTCGCGATCTCGTGGGCGTGCTCGGCGACGCCGGGCGTCCCGTGCCCGGCCGTGGCGCTGCCCAGGGCGTAGACGAGCGTGTCGTAGGCGATCGGGCCGCCCTCCTCGAGCGCCGCGGTCCGGCGTTCGACGTCGACGCTCCGCACGCGGCCGAGGCGCAGCCGCACGCCGGTGCCCGCGAACATGTCGGCCAGCGGCCTGGGCGCGAGGTCCTGGCCCGCGGCGAGCTGGTGCAGCCGGACCCGTTCGACGAAGTCGGGTTCGGCGTTGACGAGCGTGATCTGGGCGCCCTCGGGGCGGAGCCGCCTGGCGAGGCGTCCGGCGGCGGAGGCCCCGGCGTAACCGGCTCCGAGGACGACGATGCGGTGCTTCATGATCCTGCTCCTGTCTCGGTGTGTTCGCTCCCTGAACTGAGCAGCGGCGCGATTCCTGACAGGCGGGGCCTATGACGCCCGGCACACGCCGGTCACCAGGCGTGGATGAGCGGCTCGCCGCGGTCGCCCGAGCGCCACCGGCGGTCGGCCCGGACCAGCTTGTCGGGGTTGACCATGTTGCGGATCGCCGAGATCCGCTCGCCGTCGGTCTCGACGCACATGATGCCCGCGACGCGGCCGTCGACGACCGCCACCAGCGCGGGCGATCCGTTGACGCGGTCGGCGTAGACGGCGGCCGGGCCGCCCAGGAGCGCGCGCTTGGCCTCGCTGGGCTTGAACAGGCCGCGCATGAACTTCGCGACCGCGACCGCCCCGAGGAACGGCTTGGCGCGGGCCGGGACCTTGCCGCCGCCGTCGCCCACGGCGGTGGCGTCGTCGGCGAGGAGCCGGACGAGCGCCTCGGTGTCGCCGCTGGAGGCGGCCGCCAGGAACTCGTCGACGACCTTGCGGGCCGCGGCCCGGTCGACCTCGGTGCGGGCCGAGGCGGCGGCGAGGTGCCGCTTGGCGCGGTGGTAGGTCTGCTGGCTGCCGGCCTCGGTGATGTCGAGGATCTCGGCGATCGCGGCGTGCGGGTAGGCGAAGGCCTCCCGCAGGACGTAGACGGCGCGCTCGGCGGGGGCGAGGCGCTCCATGAGCACCAGGACGGCCAGGGAGACCGATTCGCGCTGCTCGGCGGTGTCGGCGGGGCCGAGCATCGGGTCGCCGTCGAGCAGCGGCTCGGGCAGCCACTGCCCCACGTAGGTCTCCCGTCTGGCCCGCGCCGAGGTCAACTGGGTCAGGCACAGGTTGGTGAGCGCCTTCGTCAGCCACGCCTCGGGCACCCGGACCCGGTCCCGGTCGGCGGCCTCCCAGCGCAGGAAGGTCTCCTGGACGGCGTCCTCGGCCTCGCTCGCGGACCCGAGCAGGCGGTAGGCGATGGCCCCCAGGCGTGCCCTGGCGGCCTCGAAGAGGTCGACCTCGTGCGAACGCAGCGACATGGGCCGATCCTAACCGGGCGGGCGGCCTCCCGGCGACGCGGCGAACCGGCCCGCCGCCGCTACCCGACCTCGCGGACGCAGTAGATCGCCGTGATCGAGTCGATATCGGGGTCCCAGTCGCGGCCCGCGGCGATGGCGGTGTCCACGAAGTAGTAGTTCGTGTACTCATAGCCCGAGCAGGCGTTGCTGGCCGCCACGGAGTGCCACTGGTCCTCGGGGTCGGGGTCCTCAGGGCTCTGTGCGATGTGGAGCACCAGCCAGTAGGCGGTCGGGGCGTCGCAGGAGACGACGTAGAAGCCCTCCTCCACGTTCTCGATGCACTCGTCCACCTTCGGCTGGCGGTAGACGGCCTCGTCGGGGTCGGTCGTCTCCTCCTCGGGCGTGGGCGACTCCGAGGTGGGCTCCTCGGTCGGGCTCGCCTCCTCGGTCGCCTCCTCCGTCGCATCGTCGGCGATGACCGGATCGTCGTCCTCGCCGGTGAGGGTCATGCCGATGAAGATCGCCCCGGCCGCGATGACCGCGACGACGACCACGAGGGTCACGATCAGCGGCGTGTTCGAGGACCCGCGCGGCGGCGCGGGGGCGGGCTGCCCGGGCTGGAACGCCTGCGCGGCCGGGAAGCCGCCGGGCTGCGGCGTGGGGCCGGCGGGGGGCACGCTGCCGGGCGCGACGCTCATGGGCGGGTTCGGGTACCCCTGCTGCCCGTACACGTCCGGGCGCGCGTAGGGGTCGGCGTCGGTGCCGAAGTGCTGGGGCTGGGAGGGCTGGCCGTAGCCCGGCTGCTGGTTCGGGTCATAGGGGTTGGGGGGCGGGTAGCTCATCTGGTTCTCCGTTGGCGTCGCCGAGCGGGGGCAGGCTTCGATCCTTGCCGTCCATCATATGAGGCCGCCGCGACAGGGGCCGACGGCGCGAGGGGCGTCCCGCCGCGAGGCGGGACGCCCCTCGGCGTCGTTCGCTCAGGTCATGCGCGTCCCGCTAGGAGACGTAGTCGATGCACATGGCCCCGTAGACGAGTTCGTCGGCGCCGTACAGGCCGTACGGGTAGAAGCTCGACGATTCGGTGCAGCCGCCGAGGGCGTTCTGGACGTCCGACTCGGTCATCGAGGCCGGCGGGTCGTACGTCTCGGTGTTGAGCACCTCGTACGAGGCCTCGGTCGAGGAGCAGTCGACGGTCCAGAAGCCCTGGTCGTCGTTGAGGCACTCGCCGGTGTCGGGGACCTTCGGGGTGCGGCCGCGCTCGTCCTGCTTGTCGATGGCCTCGACGCAGTACAGGTAGTCGACCGGGCCGCCCAGGCCCTGCGTCTGCTCGGTGTAGACGTACTGGTAGCTCTTCCAGAGCTGTCCGATCTCCCAGCCCATGAACTCCTGGCCGCACACGTCGATCACGATCTGCGGGTCGGTCAGCTCGCCCATGAAGTCGACCTCGGCGCCGGAGTCGTTGGAGACCTCGGTGATGGTCCAGAACGCGTTCGGGTCGTCGCAGCCGACGACCAGGTCGTCGGTCGCGGCCGAGAGCGCGTCGGCCATGCAGTCGCCGACCTCGGCCGCCTCGGCGGCCTCCATCTGCTCCTTGTCGAGCGTGTCGTTGTTCGGGTCGTCGTCGTCCGAACCGCCGCCGCCGAAGGCGCGGATGGCGATGACGACGCCGACCACCACGATGACGCCGACGGCGCCGAGGATCTTGCCGACCAGGGCGCCGCCGCTCTTGCCGCCGGCCGGCGGGATCGGCGGCGGCGGTGCGCCGTAGCCGCCGGGCTGCTGCGGCGGCGGGTACCCGGGCTGCTGCCCCTGGCCGGGGTGCGGGGGGACGGGCCCGCCCTGCTGCGGGGGATATCCCGGCTGCTGGGGCTGCTGGCCGTAACCAGGGGGCGGAGGGTTGCCGCCGGGCGGGGGATAGGTCATTGGTGTACTGCTCCTTGAAACGTACTGTTGCAGCGCCGACCGAAGGCCGGCGTGTGTCGCCATGACGGTGCCAGGGGTGGCTTGTGAACGTCGCCATGACACTGCCAGAGGCCACCGACAGGTTCTCTCCCCCGGAACGCCGGGGGGCTGTTCGACGGCGCTGCCTCGGCAGATGCCCGATCACGGTGACGGGCGCCGTGAGGTGCCATCACTCTAACCGCACCCCGCCACGCGGCCGCGCGGCGTTCCTGCCTGGAAAAGCGCGCCGCCCGCTCACGGCGGTACCGTTGTACTGGGCGGACGCCGCATCGGCGGCGAACGCCCGGATCGCTCGAATGGCAGGACGCAGATGACCACCGGATGAGCGATGCATTACACTCGTCTGACACTTTGCTTCGTTCGGGCCGACGTCGTCCCGTATCAGAAACCACCGCATTCCGCCTTTCACCTGCTGGAATGCTCGACGACGAAGGAGGCCGAGGTTGCGTTTCGCGCTGAATACCGAACCGGGTCTGTACCGCTCCGACTTGGAGCACGACGCCTGTGGCGTCGCTTTCGTCGCAGACATGCAAGGCCGGGCCGCCCACACCGTTGTCGAGCGCGGTCTGTCCGCGCTCGTCCGGATGGAGCACCGAGGAGCCACCGCTCCGGACCCGGACTCGGGGGACGGAGCGGGAATCATGCTCCAACTCCCCGACGCCTTCTATCGCGACGTGGTCGAATTCACTCTCCCAGAGCCCGGGCATTACGCCACCGGGCTTGTTTTTTCTCCGCTGGACGACGAGGACGCCACCGCCCGCGTGCGCGCCATCGTCGGGAAGTACGCGGTCGCCGAGGGCTGCCGCGTCGTCGGCTGGCGGGACGTGCCCGTCGAGCCCGACGGCCTCGGCGCCGCCGCCCGGGCCTCCATGCCCCGCGTCAACCAGGTCTTCCTCGCCGCCGAGGACGAGGCCGCGGCCGGACTCGAACTCGACCGGCTCGCCTACGCCGTGCGCAAGCAGTCCGAGCGCGAGATCCGCGAGCGCCGCCTCGCGGGCGCGGCCGTCGTCGGCCTCTCGGCCCGCACCGTCGTCTACAAGGGGATGCTGACGCCCGCCCAGGTGCCGCAGTTCTACCCCGACCTGCGCGACGAGCGGCTCGTCAGCGCGATCGCGCTGGTCCACTCGCGCTTCTCCACCAACACCTTCCCGTCCTGGCCGCTGGCACACCCGTTCCGGATGGTCGCCCACAACGGCGAGATCAACACGATCCGCGGCAACCGCAACTGGATGACCGCCCGCCAGGCCGACCTCGCCAGCGCCCGCCTGCCCGGCCGCCTGCGCCGCCTGTTCCCGATCAACACGCCCGGCGCCTCCGACTCGCTGGCGTTCGACGAGGTCGTCGAGCTGCTGCACCTGGGCGGGCGCAGCCTGCCCCACGCGATGCTCATGATGATGCCCGAGGCGTGGGAGCACAACGCGACCATGGACCCCAAGCGGCGCGACTTCTACCGCTACCACGCCTCCATCATGGAGCCGTGGGACGGACCCGCCGCGGTCTGCTTCACCGACGGCACCCAGATCGGCGCCGTCCTCGACCGCAACGGCCTGCGCCCCGCCCGCTGGTGGCGCACCGTCGACGACCTCGTCGTCCTCGCCTCCGAGTCCGGCGTCGTCGACTTCGACCCCTCGCAGGTCGCCCAGAAGGGCCGCCTCGAACCGGGCCGCATGTTCCTGGTCGACACGGCCGCCGGCCGCATCGTCGACGACGAGGAGGTCAAGGACGCCCTCGCCAAGGAGCACCCCTACGGCGACTGGCTCCACGCCGGGCTCATCCGCCTCGAAGAGCTGCCCGACCGCGAGCTCGCCGCCTACACCGCCGAGTCGGTGCGCCGCCGCCAGCTCACCTTCGGCTACACCGACGAGGAGCTGCGCCTCATCCTCGCGCCCATGGCCGCGAACGGCGCCGAACCGGTCGTCTCCATGGGCTCGGACACCCCCATCGCGGGACTCTCCAAGCGCCCGAAGCTGCTCTACGACTACTTCACGCAGCTGTTCGCGCAGGTCACCAACCCGCCGCTCGACGCCATCCGCGAGCAGATGGTCACCGCGCTGGGCACCATGATCGGCCCCGAGGGGAACATCCTCGAACCCGGACCGCACTCGTGCCGCCAGATCGAGCTGGCCCGCCCGATCCTCGACAACGAGGAGCTGGCCAAGATCCTCCACATCGACGAGGACGGCGACATGCCCGGCTTCAAGGCCGTGCGCGTCTCGGGCGTCTACAAGGCCCGCCACGGCGCGCGCGGCCTCAAGGACCGCCTGACCGAGATCTGCCGCCACGTCTCCGAGGCGATCGAGGACGGGGTGCGCATCTTCGTCCTCTCCGACCGCGACTCCACCGCCGAGCTCGCGCCGATCCCCTCGCTGCTGCTCACCGCGGCCCTGCACGACCACCTCGTGCACGAGCAGACCCGCACCAAGATCGCCATGGTGGTCGAGAGCGGCGACTGCCGCACCGTCCACCACGCCGCGGTCCTCATCGGCTACGGCGCCGCCGCGGTCAACCCCTACCTCGCGTTCGACTCCATCGAGGAGCTGTGCGACGCGGGCGTGATCGGGCTCGAACCCGCCCAGGCGGTGCACAACTACATCGACGGCCTGTGCAAGGGCGTCCTCAAGGTGATGTCCAAGATGGGCATCTCCACGATCGCGTCCTACACCGGCGCGGAGGTCTTCGAGGCCGTCGGCCTCGACGCCGACTTCGTCGACCGCTACTTCGCCGGCACCGAGTCCCGCATCGGCGGCATCGGCCTCCAGACCATCGCCGAAGAGGTCGCCGACCGGCACCGCCGCGCCTACGAGCAGCCGGTCGACCCGGCGCTGCCGCTGCCGCCCGGCGGCGACCACCAGTGGCGCCGCGAAGGCGAGGTCCACCTGTTCAACCCCGAGACGGTGTTCCTGCTCCAGCACGCCACCCGCTCGGGCCAGTACGAGGTGTTCAAGCGCTACACCGAGAAGGTCGACGCGATCGCCGCCGACTCCGGGCTCCTGCGCGGCATGCTCGAATTCGAGACCGACTCGCGCCCGCCCGTCCCGATCGACGAGGTCGAACCGGTCGAAGCGATCGTCAAGCGGTTCCACACCGGCGCCATGTCCTACGGGGCGCTCTCGAGCGAGGCCCACGAGACCCTCGCCGTGGCGATGAACCGCCTCGGCGGGCGCTCGAACTCCGGCGAGGGCGGCGAGGACGTCGACCGCCTCTACGACCCCGAGCGGCGCAGCGCCATCAAGCAGGTCGCCTCGGGCCGCTTCGGCGTCACCTCCGAGTACCTCGCCACCGCCGACGCCATCCAGATCAAGATGGCCCAAGGCGCCAAGCCCGGCGAGGGCGGCCAGCTGCCCGGCAAGAAGGTCCACCCGTGGATCGCCAAGACCCGCAACGCCACGCCGGGCGTGGGCCTGATCAGCCCGCCCCCGCACCACGACATCTACTCGATCGAGGACCTCGCCCAGCTCATCCACGACCTCAAGCACGCCGGAGGCGGCGACGCCGAGGTCCACGTGAAGCTCGTCAGCGAAGTCGGCGTCGGCACCGTCGCCGCCGGCGTCTCCAAGGCCAAGGCCGACAACATCCTCATCTCCGGCTACGACGGCGGCACCGGCGCCGCCCCGGTCAACTCGGTCAAGCACGCCGGGACGCCCTGGGAGATCGGCCTGGCCGAGGCCCAGCAGACCCTCGTCCGCAACGGCCTGCGCGACCGCGTCAAGGTCGAGGTCGACGGCGCGATGAAGACCGGCCGCGACGTCGTCGTCGCCGCCCTGCTCGGCGCCGAGGGCTACGGCTTCGCCACCGCGCCGCTGGTCGTCGCCGGGTGCGTCATGATGCGCGTGTGCCACCTCGACACCTGCCCGGTCGGCGTCGCCACCCAGGACCCGCTGCTGCGCTCGCGCTACAACGGCAGCCCCGAGTTCGTCGAGAACTTCTTCCGCTACATCGCCGAAGAGGTCCGCGAGCACCTCGCCCGCCTCGGCTACCGCTCCCTCGACGAGGCCGTCGGCAACGTCGAGCGGCTGCGCCAGACCGCCGGGCAGGGCCGCAAGGCCGCCCGCATCGACCTGTCCAACGTCATCGCCCCGCCCGTGGCGGGCCCGCGCGTCCGCGGCCGCGAACAGGACCACGAGGTCGGGCGGACCCTCGGCGCCCGCATCGCCGAACTCGCCGGGCCCGCGATCGGGGAGGGCCGCACCGTCGCGGCCGAACTCGCGATCCGCAACACCGACCGCTCGGTGGGCGCGCTGCTGGGGGCCGCGGTCAGCCGCGTCCACCGCGAGGGCCTGCCCGACGGGTCGATCGACCTGACCTTCCGCGGCACCGCCGGGCAGTCCTTCGGCGCGTTCCTCACCCGCGGGGCCACCTTCAAGCTCGTCGGCGACGCCAACGACTACCTCGCCAAGGGCCTGTCGGGCGGCCGGATCGTCCTGCGGCCCGACGCCGGGGCCCCCTTCGCCGCCGAGGACAACGTCATCGCCGGCAACACCATCCTCTACGGGGCCACCGCCGGCGAGGTCTACATCCGCGGCAAGGTCGGCGAGCGCTTCGCCGTCCGCAACTCCGGGGCCGTCGCCGTCGTCGAAGGCGTCGGCGACCACGGCTGCGAGTACATGACCGGCGGCACCGTCCTCGTCCTCGGCCCCACCGGGCGCAACTTCGCGGCCGGCATGTCCGGCGGCGTCGCCTACGTGTGGCGCCTCGACGAGGGCCGCACCAACACCGCGCTGGCCGACCTCGACGAGCTCGGCGCCGCCGACATCGACCTGGTGCACCACCTGCTGCTGCGCCACGGCCGCGCCACCGGCTCGACCGTCGCCGCCGAACTGCTCGGCAACTGGCCCCGGGCCGCCAGCGGCTTCACCAAGGTCATCCCCACCGAGTACAAGGCCGTGCTCGCCGCCCAAGAACAGGCTCGCGGCCTCGCCGAGAGCACGAAGGAGGGGCAGCATGCCTGATCCCAACGGATTCCTCGAGCACGGGCGCGAAGTGCCCCCCAAGCGCCCGGTCCCGGTGCGCCTCCACGACAACCGCGAGGTTTACGAGCGCGCTAGCCAGGCACTGGTCAAGGCGCAGGCCTCGCGCTGCATGGACTGCGGCATCCCGTTCTGCCACAACGGCTGCCCGCTGGGCAACCGGATACCCGAGTGGAACGACCTGGCCCGCACCGGCCGGTGGGGGGCCGCGATCGAGCAGCTCCACGCCACCAACAACTTCCCCGAGTTCACCGGCAGGCTCTGCCCCGCGCCCTGCGAGGCCGCCTGCGTGCTCGGCATCGGCGACGACCCGGTGACCATCAAGAACATCGAGGTCGAGATCATCGACCGCGCCTTCGACGACCGGAACGTCGCCCCCCGGCCGGCCGAGCGGCCCACCGGCAAGTCCGTCGCCGTCGTCGGCTCGGGACCGGCCGGCCTGGCCGCCGCCCAGCAGCTGGCGCGCGCCGGTCACGCCGTCACCGTCTACGAGCGCGACGATGCGCCTGGCGGCCTCCTGCGCTACGGCATCCCCGACTTCAAGCTCGAGAAGCACCACGTGGACCGCCGCGTGGCGCAGATGCGGGCCGAGGGCGTGGAGTTCGCGTGCGGCGTCAACGTCGGCTTCGACCTGTCCGCCGAGGACCTGCGCGACCGCCACGACGCCGTCGTCCTGGCCGTCGGGGCCCTCGAAGGCCGCGAGACCGACCAGCCCGGCCGCGAGCTCACCGGCATCCACCAGGCCATGGAGCACCTCGTCGGCGCCAACCAGGTCGTGGCGGGCAAGGCCCCGTTCGCGCCCATCGACGCGCGCGGCAAGCACGTGGTCATCATCGGCGGCGGCGACACCGGCGCGGACTGCTTGGGCGTGGCCCACCGGCAGGGCGCGGCCTCGGTGCGCCAGCTCGACCTGTACCCGATGCCGCCGGCCGACCGCGACGCCGACCGCGACCCGTGGCCCACCTGGCCGGTCATCGTGCGCGACTACCCGGCCCACGAGGAGGGCGGCGAGCGCGACTACGGCAGCGCCGCCGCCGAGTTCATCGGCGACGAGGACGGCCACGTGCGCCAGATGCGCCTGAGCGAGGTCACCGTCGACAAGTCCTCCGGCCGCCGCGTCGTCACCCCGGTGCCCGGCACCGAGCGGCTCGTCCCGGCCGACCTGGTCCTGCTGGCCATCGGCTTCGCCGGCACCGAGGACCAGCAGCTGCTGCGCCAGCTCGGCATCGAGCGCAACCGGCGGGGCGCCCTCGACTGCGGCGAGGACTGGCAGACCGGCGCGCCCGGCGTGTTCGTGGCCGGCGACGCCCACCGCGGCGCCTCGCTCATCGTGTGGGCGATCGCCGAGGGCCGCGCCGCCGCCGCGGCGGTCCACCGCTACCTCGGCGGCGAGACGGCGCTTCCCGAACCGGTCACCGCGAGCGCGCAGCCGCTGAGCGCGTGAGCGCCGAGGCGCGGAACGGCGCGCGGGCGTTTCGCCCGCGCGCCCTTCCGCGCTGCTCCAATGTGCAGCGCGACGCCGTTCGCGCGGCGGTGAATTCCGCCTCTCAACTGCGGTGACCCCGTGAGCGCGAAACGGCGTGGAGATAAGCTCGCCAGGTGACTCGTAGAGCTAAAATCGTCTGTACCATCGGGCCCGCGACGGCCACGCCCGAGCGCATGGCCGGCCTGATCGACGCCGGTATGAACGTCGCCCGTATGAACTTCAGCCACGGCACCCAGGCCGACCACGAAGCCGTCTACCAGATGGTCCGCGAGGCCGCCGACGCCGCCGGCAAGCCCGTCGCCATCCTGGCCGACATGCAGGGCCCCAAGATCCGCCTCGGCACCTTCGCCAACGGTTCCGAGCAGTGGGCCGCGGGCGACCGCGTCCGCATCACCTCCGAGGACGTCGACGGCACCCACGACCGCGTCTCGTGCACCTACAAGAAGCTGCCCGCCGAGGTCACCAAGGGCGACCGGCTCCTGGTCGACGACGGCAAGCTGGCCCTGGAGGTCCTGGGCGCCGACGAGACCGACGTCGAATGCCTCGTCGTCGAGGGCGGCCCGGTCTCGAACCACAAGGGCCTGTCCCTGCCGAACGTGGCCATCTCCGTGCCCGCCCTGTCGGAGAAGGACATCTCCGACATGAAGTTCGCGCTCAACCTCGGCGTGGACCTCATCGCCATGTCGTTCGTGCGCCACCCCGACGACGTCCGCCTCGGCCACAAGGTCATGGACGAGGTCGGCGTGCGCCGCCCGATCATCGCCAAGGTCGAGAAGCCCGAGGCCGTCGAGCGCCTCGAAGAGGTCGTGCGCGCCTTCGACGGCGTCATGGTCGCCCGCGGCGACCTGGGCGTCGAGATGCCGCTCGACGAGGTGCCGATCGTGCAGAAGGAGATCGTCCGCCTCTGCCGCGAGAACGCCAAGCCCGTCATCGTGGCCACCCAGATGCTCGACTCCATGATCGAGAACGCCCGGCCCACCCGCGCCGAGGTCTCCGACGTCGCCAACGCCGTCCTCGACGGCACCGACGCGGTCATGCTCTCCGGCGAGACCTCGGTCGGCAAGTACCCGATCGGGACCGTCCGCACGATGGCCAAGATCGTCGAGACCACCGAGGGCGGCCCCATCGACGTCACCCGCATGGACCACGACCCGAAGACCAAGCCCGGCGCCGTCACCGCCGCCGCCGCCCAGGTCGCCGAGTCGATCGGCGCGAAGGCCCTGGCCGCGTTCACCCAGACCGGCGACACCGTCAAGCGCCTGGCCCGCCTCAAGCCGAACCTGCCGATCGTGGGCATGACCTCGATCGAGTCGGTGCGCAACCAGATGGCGCTGTCGTGGGGCACCGACTCCTACCTCGTCGAGCACGTCGACCACACCGACGCGATGTTCCAGCTGGTCGACAAGACCATGCAGGAGCACGGCCTGGCCTCCACCGGCGACCTCGTGGTCATCGTGGCGGGCACCCCGGCCGGCACGCCCGGTTCGACCAACACCGTCCGGGTCCACCAGATCGGTTCGTAGTGAACGAGGTCCTCGTCGGTCAGGACGCCGTGGACTCGCTCCTCGGCGTCCTCGACCTTGAGCAGATCGACACCGGCCTCTACCGGGGGCCCCGGGCCGAGGTCGGGCTCCAGCGCGTCTTCGGCGGCCAGGTGGCCGGGCAGGCGCTCGTCGCCGCCGGGCGCACCGTCGCGCCCGAGCGGCGCGTCCACTCCCTCCACGGCTACTTCGTGCGGCCGGGGGACTCGTCGAAGCCGATCCTCTACCAGGTGGAGAACATCCGCGACGGACGGTCCTTCTCGGTGCGGCGCACCGTGGCCCTCCAGGGCGGGCGGACGATCTTCTTCATGTCGGCCTCCTTCCACACCGGCGAGGCCGGGCTGGACCACGCCGACCCGGCCCCGGCCGACCTGCCGGCCCCCGAGGCGGTCCCCACGATCGCCGAGCGGCTCAACGCCGACCCCGACCGGCTGAGCATGTGGGCGCGCATCCCGCGCCCGATCGACGTGCGCTACCTCGGCGGCTCGGGCTACCTGCGCTCGGGGGAGCGCTCGGCCGAGGCCCGCCAGCGGGTCTGGATGAAGGCCGACGGGAAGCTCCCCGACGACCCGCTCATCCACGTCTGCGTCCTCACCTACGCCTCGGACCTGACCTTGCTGGACACGGTGCTCAGCCGCCACGGCGCGGTGTGGGGCCCCGGCGGCTACCTGGGCACGAGCCTGGACCACGCCCTGTGGTTCCACCGGCCGTTCCGCGCCGACGAGTGGATCCTCTACGACGCCGAGTCCCCGACCGCCTCGGACGGGCGGGGCCTGGCGCAGGGCCGCTTCTTCGACCGCGACGGCCGCCACATCGCCTCGGCGACCCAGGAAGGACTCCTGCGCCGCACCCCCGACGTCCCCCCGGGCGTCCCCTAGCCCGGCGGCGACCGCCGCCGCTGCGTCGGCGATCACCGTTTCGGGGCATGCCCGCGCCCATCGGCGGGCAGTGCTATGGTCGGCAGCCTCCCGGTATCGATCCCGTTTGTCAGCCCAGTGGCGCCCGACTGGGGAAATCCTGCCCGGTGAACCGTTCGGAGACCGACACGCATGCGTTCGACCAGCGCACCACGACCGGCTGAAAGCACTGGAGGCGGCCCGGCCGCCGCGAACCCCGAACCGAGGCGACCGAGCCACTGGCGGCCCGACATCGAGGGCATGCGGGCCGTTGCCGTGGGCGCCGTCATCGCCGCCCACATCGGCTTCCCGTACATGGCCGGCGGCTTCGTCGGCGTCGACGTGTTCTTCGTGATCTCGGGGTTCCTGATCACCGCGCTGCTGCTGCGCGAGATCGACCGCACCGGCCGCGTCTCGCTCATGGGCTTCTACGCCCGCCGCGCGGTGCGGCTGCTGCCCGCCGCCGCGACCGTCCTGCTGGCGACGCTGGCGGCCGCCTGGCTGTGGCTGCCGCGCACCAGGCTCGGCGACATCGCCGCCGACACCGCGGCCGCCGCGCTCAACGTCGTCAACGTCCGCCTGGCCGTCGAAGGCACCGACTACCTCAACGCCACCGCCGAGCCCTCACCGCTCCAGCACTTCTGGTCGCTCGCCGTCGAGGAGCAGTTCTACCTCGCCTGGCCGGTGCTGCTGCTGGCCGCCGCGCTCCTGAGCGCCCGCTTCGGCGCGCCCGCGGGCCGGCGCACCGCGCTGATCGCCGTGCTCCTCGTCGCGGTCGCCGCCGGCTCCCTCCACCTCAGCGTCACCCAGACCGGGAGCAACCCCACCTGGGCCTACTTCGGCATCCACACCCGCGCCTGGGAGCTCGCCGCGGGCGCGCTCGTCGCCGTCGGCGCGGCCGGGCTCAGGCGCGTCCCCGCGCCGCTGGCGGCGGCCGCCTCGTGGCTCGGGCTGGGCCTCGTCGTCGCCTCGGTCCTCGTCATCGACGAGCGCACCGCCTTCCCCGGGTACGCCGCGGCGCTGCCCGTCGCCGGCACCGCCGCGGTCATCGCCGCCGGGTGCGTCCCGCACCGCGGCGGCGCGACGGCGCTGCTGGGCCTCGCGCCCGCCCAGTACGTCGGCAAGATCTCCTACGGCCTGTACCTGTGGCACTGGCCGCTGATCATGATCGGCCCGGTCGCGCTCGGGATCGACGAGCCGCGCCTGCGCCACCTCCTGGCGCTGGTGGCGGCCGCGTTCGTGCTCGCCGTCGCCACCTACCACCTGGTGGAGCACCCGGTCCGCACCCGCCGGCCGCTGGTGCAGGTGCCCTCCCGGGCCCTGGCGATGGGCGGCGGGCTCATGGTGTGCGCCCTGGCCGCCTCGTTCGCGGCCGTCACCCAGCCCGTGCAGCGCGAGGACGCGGAGGCCGCCGCGGAGGTGACCGGCAACGACACGACCGTGTGGCAGCTGATCGACGGCTCCGCCGACGTGGAGAACGTCCCGGCGAACCTGATGCCGCCGCTGGAGACCGCCCGCGAGGACAAGCCGCTGCCCTACGACCAGGGCTGCATGGTCATGGAGGCGGGCACCGACCTGGCCGAGGACTGCTGGTTCGGCGACCCCGACGGCGAGCGGACCATGGTCGTCTTCGGCGACTCCCACGCGGCCCAGTGGTTCGCGCCGCTCAACCAGCTGGCGGAGGTCTCGGGGTGGCGGATGCTCGTGCTCACCAAGGCCACGTGCAGCGTGCCCCTGATCGAGGAGTACAACGACGAGCGCGGCCGCGAGTACACCGAGTGCGCCGAATGGCGCGAGAAGGCGTTCACGGAGATCGAGCGGATCGAGCCGGAGCTGGTCTTCGCTTCCAACTCGGACGACAAGGAAGTGCTCGACGACGACCCGGACGCGGCGTGGGTCGAGGGCTGGACCGAGAGCGTCGAGCGGCTCACCGCCGCCGCCGACGAGGTCTACGTCATGGCCGACACGGCCTGGGGCGCGGGGAACGTGCCCGACTGCCTCTCGGCGCACCAGCAGGACGCCACCGAGTGCGTCAACGACATCGAGGACGCCGTCGTCTTCCCCGAGCGCCGGGAGGCGGCGATGGCGGCGGTCGCGGACGCCGGTGCCGAGGTGATCGACCCGGTCCCGTGGATCTGCGACACCGAGGAGGGCAAGTGCCCGGTCGTGGTGGGCAACCTCCTGGTCTACCGCGACGACAACCACCTGTCCTCGCGCTTCGCCGCGGAGCTCGCGCCGCAGCTGGCCGCCGTCATGCCGCTGGAGGGGGCGGCGCCGGAGGGCGGGGCGCCGTAGCCGGGAGACCGCCTTGGGCCCCAAGGGTTACGCACCGCCCCGGTTAAATATAGGCTTGCTTCACATTTCAATGCTCCAAGAGGAGAAGCCGCAATGCACCGAGTGGCCCCGTGGCTCAAGGCGGTCAACGTCATGCTCGCCCCCACCATCGCCAACCGACGCAACAAGGTCGACAAGCTCATCGACCGGGCGGTCCGCGACGCCGAGGCCAAGACCCAGGGCACCGCCTCGGGCGACGAGCGGTTCATCGAGGAGATGCGCTTCCTCCTCGGCTGCTTCGCCGAGGCCGAAGGGCTCACCCCCATCGGCTGGACGGGCACCGTGAACGACATCGCCTCCCGGCTGGAGAACCGCTTCCGCATCCGCAAGCTCCACGCCCGGCACCCCGAGATCGCCGACGAGCCCATCGAGCGCCCCATCGTCGTCGTCGGCATGCCCCGCACCGGCACCACCGTCACCCACCACGCCCTCGCCGCGCCCGCCGCCCACCGCGCCCCGCTGATGTGGGAGCTGCTGAACACCGACCTCGGCGACATCCCCGAATCGACCCGCGAGCGCTACCGCAGACGCGCCCGGCAGGTCGCCGAGGGCAGCGTCAAGGCCTCGCCGATCATGAGCAGCATCCACCGCCTGGACGCCGACCAGCCCGAGGAGTGCGTCTTCGTGCTGCCCCACGGGCTCATCTACGTCGTGCGCGCCCACCTGCCCCGCTACGAGCAGTGGATGCTCGACCGCGACTACACGCCCGACTACCAGTACCTCAAGCAGGCCCTCCAGGTCCTCCAGCACGGCCGGGAGCGGCGCCGCTGGGTCCTCAAGTCCCCGGCGCACCTGTGGAGCCTCGAGACGCTGCTCAAGACCTTCCCCGACGCGCAGGTCGTGTGGACCCACCGCGACCCGGCCACCGTGCTCGGCTCCATGTGCTCGCTGTCGGAGGCCACCATGGCCGTGCACCTGCGCGACCCCGACCCGCACCGGATCGGCCGGACCTGGCTCAGCATGCTCGCCACCGGCGTCAACCGCGCCGAGGAGGCCCGCCGGAACCTCCCCGAGGGCACGCTCGTCGACGTCCCCTACCGGCACCTGACCGAGGCGCCCGGCGAGCGGCTGCCCGAACTGTTCGAACGCCTCGACGCCCCCTGGGGCGAGCACGAGCGGCGCAGCCTCGAACGGCTCCTCGCCCGGCCCGGCGGCGGCAGCGGCCACGTCTACGAGCTGTCGCGCTACGGCGTCACCGACGCCGAGATCGAGCAGGCATTCGGCGACTACGGCCGCTTCGTCGCCGACCTCTAGAGCTCCAGCGCGAACCCCCACAGCAGCGTCCCGGGGCGCGGCCGCCAGTCGAGGTCGGGCGCGCGCTCGAAGCCGAGCCGCCCGTAGAGCCGGTGCGCCGCCCGCATCTCCTGCTGGCTGCACAGGACGACGCGCTTGGCCCCCGCCTCCCGGGCGCCCTCGACGCACGCCGCCGCCAGCGCCGTGCCGACCCCTCGCGCCCGCCCCGCCGGGGCGACCGCGAGCGAGCGGATCTCGGCCTCGCGCTCCGTGGCGAGCTGCGCCAGGTGACTGCCCGGGGGCACCAGCGTGACGCCGCCGAGCACCCGTTCGCCCTCGATGGCCGCGAAGACCTCGGCGCCGTCGACGCGGGAGCCGACGTCCCGCAGGAAGTCCGCGTACGGGTCGTCGGGCCCGTGGAGGAACCCGTCCCGCAGGTAGGCCTCGACGGTGACGCCGCCGAGCGCGGCGTGCTCGGACTCGCGGACCGGACGGACCGCGAAGCCGGGGGAGGAGGATACGTACATGAGGGCATTCTCGCACGCGCATGCGGGGAGCGCGACGAACATCACTGTGGGTTGCGACGGCAGACCCGCATTATATCGGAGTGGTCTCAATGGATGGATAAAACTCGTGGGCGCTGAGCTTGGCGGTGACGGCCTCGGAACGGATAGTCTGAGTCCCGAATCGGCGTGATCATTCCTTGGAGGGCGTTTGCTCGGACTACTTGTCGGCTATGCCGCGGTTGCGGTGATCGCGCCCGCTCTGGTGCGATGGTTGGGCCGCAAAGCCATGTACCTCGTCGCCGTCGTCCCGGCGGCCACCTTCGCCTGGGCGCTGACGCACACCGGTGCGATGCGCTCGGGCGGCGAAGTGACCGAAACCTACCCCTGGGTGCCCCAGCTCGGCCAGGAACTCGCCTTCCGCATGACCACCTTCCCGTGGCTCATGGTGCTCCTGGTCAGCCTCGTCGGCACCCTCGTGCTCGTCTACAGCGCCCACTACTTCGACCCCGACGAATGGGGGCTCGGGCGCTTCGCGGCCGTCTTCATCGGCTTCGCCGGCACCATGTTCGGCCTGGTCGTCGCCGAGGACCTGCTCCTGCTCTACGTGTTCTGGGAACTGACCTCGGTCTTCTCCTACCTCCTGATCGGCCACGACCCGACCAAGCGCGCGAGCCGCTGGGCCGCGATGCAGGCGCTGATGGTGACCACCTTCGGCGGCCTGGCGATGCTCGTCGGCTTCATCATGCTCGGCCAGCACGCGGGCACCTACCGCGTCTCCGAGGTGGTCGCCGACCTGCCGAGCGGCGCCTACCTGGTGGTCGCGCTCATCCTGATCCTCCTCGGCGCCCTGTCGAAGTCGGCGATCTTCCCCTTCAGCTTCTGGCTGCCCGCCGCGATGGCCGCCCCGACACCGGTCAGCGCCTACCTGCACGCCGCCGCCATGGTCAAGGCCGGCGTGTTCCTGGTCGGGATGTTCACCCCCGTCTTCGTCGCCGACCTGCCGTGGCAGCAGCTGATATGGATCTGCGGCGCGCTGACCTTCCTGTTCGGAGGCTGGACGGCGCTGCGCCAGACCGACCTGAAGCTGATGCTCGCCTACGGGACCGTCAGCCAACTGGGCATGATCACCATCGTGCTCGACGGCGGCACCCGGACCGCCGCCCTCGCCGGGGCCGCGCTCCTGGCGGGCCACGCCCTGTTCAAGGCCGCGCTGTTCCTCGTCGTCGGCATCATCGACAAGGCCACCGGCACCCGCCAGATCCACGAGCTCAGCGGCCTCGGCGCCCGCAGACCGGTCCTGGCGACCGTCGCCGCCGTCGCCGCCGCCTCGATGATCGGCCTGCCGCCCACCCTCGGCTTCATCGCCAAAGAAGCCATGCTGGAGGCGTTCTGGGAGGGCGACGGCTGGTCCCGCGCGATGCTCGTGTGCCTCGTGGCCGGGTCCGCGCTGACCGCCGCCTACGCCCTGCGCTTCCTGTGGGGCGCCTTCGCCCGCAAACCGGGCCTGGAGGCGACCCCCGCCGCCCGGATCGGCGCGGGCTTCCTCGCCCCCGGCGCGCTGCTGGCCCTCGCCGGACTCGCCGCGGGCCTCCCCGCCCCCGGCCTCGACGTCCTCCTGTCGCCCTACGCCGACCGCTACCCGGACACCGACCACCCCTACCACCTGTCCCTGTGGCACGGCCTGACGCCGGCGCTCGGCATGTCCCTGGGAATCCTCGCCGCCGGGTTCCTCATCTACCTGATGACCCGCCGGACCGAGGCGTGGAAGTCGGTGCGACTGCCCCTGACCGCCAAAGAGGTCTACCGGGGCTCCGTCGCGGGCATCGACCGGGCCGCGGTCGAGCTCACCGGCGGCACCCAGCGCGGCTCCCTGCCGTTCTACCTCGGCGTCATCCTCGTCGTCCTGGTCGTCTTCGCCGGCGGCCTGCTGCTCTTCGACGGCCCCTGGCCGCTCGAGGCGCACCTGTACGACACCCCGCTCCAACTGGCGGCGGGCGGCGCCATCGTCGCCGCGGTCGTCTCGGCCGCGCTCGCCCGGCGGCGCCTCACCGCGATGATCCTCGCCGGCGTCTCCGGCTACGGCGTGGCCGCCCTGTTCGTCCTGCACGGCGCACCCGACCTCGCGCTCACCCAGTTCCTGGTCGAGACCGTCACCATCGTCATGTTCGTCCTGGTGCTGCGCCGCCTCCCTCCCCACTTCTCCGAACGGCCCCTGAAGAAGGTGCGGCGCTTCCGCGTCGGCATCGGCATAGCCGTCGGCATCGTCGTCGCGGGCATGGCCTACGTCGCCGTCGGCGGCAGGCAGGCCGCGACCATCTCCGACCTCTTCCCCGACCTGGCCGTCTCCTACGGCGGCGGCCACAACATCGTCAACGTGATCCTGGTGGACATCCGCGCCTGGGACACGATGGGGGAGATCTCGGTGCTCCTGGTCGCCGCCACCGGCGTCGCGAGCCTCATCTTCGGGCGCGACCAGGCGCTGCGCCGCCGCGGCGGCTCCCGCCCCGCCCCGCCCAAGACCGGCGAGCACGTCCGCTGGCTCTCCCGGCCCGAACCCGACGACAGCCAGCAGGCCGTCATCCTCCAGGTCGTGACCCGCCTGCTGTTCCACACCATCGTCCTGTTCTCGATCTACCTGCTGTTCACCGGGCACAACGACCCGGGCGGCGGCTTCGCCGGCGGGCTCGTGGCCGGGCTCGCCCTGGCCGTGCGCTACCTCGCCGGCGGCCGCTCCGAACTCAACGCCGCCGCGCCGGTCGACGCCGGGCGGCTGCTCGGCACCGGCCTGCTCATAGCGGTCGGCACCGGCGCCGCGGCGATGGTGCTGGGCGGCGACGTGCTCCAGAGCGCCGTCTTCGACTTCGACCTGCCGCTGGTGGGCCACCTCCACTTCGTGACCTCGACCTTCTTCGACATCGGCGTCTACCTCATCGTCGTCGGACTGGTCCTGGACATCCTGCGCAGCCTCGGCGCCGAGATCGACCGCCACCACGAGTCCGGCGACGAGCCCGACACCCACGCCATGATCCCGCAGGCGCAGGGGAAGGAGACCGCATGACACCGAACCTGGTCTACGTGATCGTGATCGGCGTGATGTTCGGCGCCGGAGTGACGCTGCTGCTGGAGCGCACCCTCACCCGCGTCCTCATCGGCGTGGTCCTCATCAGCAACGGCATCAACGTGCTCATCCTCATGGGCGGCGAGCCCGGGGCGCCGCCGATCGTCGGCGACACCGCGCAGGAGCGCATGAGCGACTCGCTGCCGCAGGCGATGATCCTGACCGCCATCGTCATCACGCTCGGGATCGTCGGATTCCTCCTGGCCATGGCCTACCGCAGCTGGCAGCTCCTGGGGCACGACGAGGTGCAGGACGACGTGGAGGACCGCCGCATCATGGACCTCGCCGAACGCGACGAGAGCCCGCACTCCAAGGAGTACGAGTCCGGCGACTCCGACGACCCGCCCACCCCGATCGACGACGTGGAACCCGAGAGGCCCGCCCTATGAGCTACCTCGTCCCGCTCCCGGTCATCATTCCCCTGCTCGGCGCCGCGCTGACGCTGATGATGGCGCGCCGCCCGCGCGCCCAGCGCGTGGTGAGCCTGACCGCGCTCTCGGCCACGCTCGCCGTGGCCGCGGGGCTGCTCGCGCTGACGTTCTACGAAGGACCCCAGGTCGTGGCCGTCGGCGGGTGGGCCCCGCCGATCGGCATCGTCCTGGTCGCCGACAAGCTCGCCGCGCTCCTCCTGGTGGTCTCGGCGGCGGTCACGCTGTGCGTCCTGGTCTACTCGATCGGCCAGGGCATGGCCGACGGCAACGAGGAGACGCCGCTCTCGATCTACCACCCGACCTACCTCGTCCTGACCGCCGGCGTCACCAACGCCTTCCTCTCGGGCGACCTGTTCAACCTGTACGTCGGATTCGAGATCCTGCTGGTGGCGAGCTACGTGCTCATCACGCTCGGCAGCACCGAGAACCGCATCAGGGCCGGGACCACCTACGTCGTGGTCAGCCTGCTGTCCTCGTTCATCTTCCTCAGCGCCCTCGGGCTGGTGTACGCCTCGACCGGCACGCTGAACATGGCCCAGCTCGCCGGCCGCTTCGACGAACTGCCGGACAACCTGCGCCTGCTCCTCCAGGGGATGCTGCTGCTGGCTTTCGGCATCAAGGCCGCGGTGTTCCCGCTCTCGGCGTGGCTGCCCGACAGCTACCCGACCGCGCCCGCGCCCGTCACCGCCGTGTTCGCCGGCCTGCTGACCAAGGTCGGCGTCTACGCTGTCATCCGCACCGAGACGCTGCTGTTCCCCGACGGCCGCATCGCCGACGTCCTCATGGTCATAGCGCTGCTGACCATGGTCGTGGGCATCCTCGGCGCCGTCGCGCAGTCCGACATCAAACGTCTGCTGTCGTTCACGCTCATAAGCCATATCGGCTACATGGTCTTCGGCGTGGCGCTCACCAGCGTCTCGGGCCTGTCGGGCGCGATCTTCTACATCGCGCACCACATCACCATCCAGACGGCGCTGTTCCTCGCCGCGGGCCTGATCGAGCGGCGCGGCGGCACGACCGCGCTCAAACGGCTCGGCGGCCTGGCGCGGCTCGCGCCGCTGCTGTCGGTGCTGTTCTTCGTCCCGGCGCTCAACCTCGCGGGCATACCGCCGTTCTCCGGGTTCCTGGGGAAGCTCGGCCTGCTCCAGGCCGGGGTGGACGACGCCGGCGCGCTCGCGTGGATCGTGGTAGCCGGCGGGGTGCTCACCAGCCTGCTGACGCTGTACGCGATCGTCCGGGTGTGGAACCTGGCGTTCTGGCGCTCCCCGCACGCCGACGTGCCGCGCCCGGCCAACGGCGACGACGAAGACGACGACGAGGAGGCCGGGCAGGCCACCGAGCTCATGCCGAAGCTGATGGTGGCCTCCACGCTCGCCCTGGTCGCGTTCAGCGTCGCGCTGACGTTCGTGGCCGGGCCGCTGTTCACCATCACCACCGAGGCCGCCGAGGACCTCCTGACCCGCACGCCGTACATCGAAGCGGTCTTCCCGGACGGTGCCCCATGAGAACCAGAAAGCCCACCAAGCGCGACCGCATCCGCGACCACATCACGGCGGTGGTCTTCCTGACCCTGGTGTGGAACCTCCTGTGGGGCGCGTTCACCTGGGCGAACCTGATCACCGGCATCCTGGTCGCGGTGGCCGTCCTGGTCTTCTTCCCGCTCCCGCCGGTCGTGTTCGTCGGCCGACTGCGCCCGATCGGCCTCATCCGCTTCGCGCTGCGGTTCATCGCCGACCTCGTGGTCGCGAGCGTCCAGGTCGCCATGCTCGCCTTCCGCTTCGGCCGCCACCCGACCAGCGCGATCGTGGCGGTGCCGCTGCGCATCCACTCGGACCTGAACATGACGCTCGTCGGCGAGGCGGTCTCGCTGGTCCCCGGCAGCCTCATCGTCGAGGCCGACCGCCGGACCGCGACGCTCTACATCCATATGCTCGGTGTCGAGGACCACGAGCACCTGGAGCGGCTCCGCAAGGACGTCTGGCTGCTGGAGGACCGCATCGCCCGGGCCCTCGGCTCCGACGAGGAGCTGCGGAGGTGCGGGATCGACCCGAGCGAACGAAAGGAGCCTCGACCGTGACCGTCGCCGCCTACGCCGTGGCCGTCCTGCTCGCCGCCGCCGGCGCCATGACCCTCGTCAGGATCGTCCGCGGCCCGTCCACGCTGGACAGGATCGTCGCCACGGACGTCCTCCTCGCCATCACCGCCTCGGCCATCGCCGCCGAGGCCGCCTTCACGCGGGACCCGACGTCCCTGCCCGTCCTGGTGGTCCTGGCGATCCTCGGGTTCACCGGCTCGGTCGCCGTCTCCCGATTCATCACCAGGGAGAAGTCATGACGCTCGCGACCGTCCTCGACGTCATCGCCGCCGCCTGCATGATCGCCGGGGCGCTGCTGGGCCTGTCGGCCGGCGTGGCCCTGCTGCGCTTCCCCGACCTGCTCAGCCGCATGCACGCCGCGACGAAACCGCAGGTCCTGGGGCTCCTGCTGATCCTCACCGGCTGCGCCATCCGGATCGGGACGGTCGTCGACATCACGACGATGGTGCTCATAGCGCTGTTCCAGCTCGCGACCGCCCCGGTCGCGGCCCACATGGTCGGCCGGGCCGGCTACCGGGACGGCCACGCCCGCGGCGGCCTGCTCCTGGTCGACGAGCTCGCGCCGGACATGGACAAGTTCACCGACGGCTCCCGCGACGACTGACGGCCGCGGGCGGCGCCGCACGCCCCGGGCGTGCGGCGCCGCCGACGTTCACCGGCCCGTCGCCTCGAAGCCGACCGTGAACGCGGTCGGGGCGGCGATCAGCCGGTGCTGCGGGAGCACGCCGGGCCCGCACGAGGCCGTGCCGATGCCCTGGAGCGCCGCGTCGAGGTTGAGGTGGACCCGTTCGTCCTCGACCAGGTCCGTGGTGTGCCTGGCCGCGTCCAGGTCCTCGGAGGTCCACGGCCGCACCGTCAGCGCGAAGTGCGGGGCGCCGAGCACGGTCAGCCCGGGGCCGTCCGGGCCGGTCAGGTGCGCGCGGCGCACGTCGATGCGCGAGCCGTTCTCCTGCGGGAAGACGTACGGCGTCTGCATCCGGGCGACGGTGGCGGCGTGGCCCCCGATGCGGGCGGCGGCCCGCGTGTCGGCGTAGGCCTCCCCGGGGCCGCCCCCGAACCATTCGACATTTGAGATATATCTCGGCAACGAGGTACGGAGTCCGAGGCGCGGCAGCGGGAAGTCCCACTCGCCCTCCGGCACCGCCTCGACGGTCAGCCACAGCCGCCCCGGCGCCTCGGCGTCGGTCCGCCACCGGTAGACCGCGCGCATGGCGGCGTCGGTCGCCGCCGCGGCCACCCTGGTCGCGACGGTGAGCCCGTCCCCGCCCGCGACCACGTCGAGCACCTTGTGCTCCAAGCGGTGCAGCCCCGCCTCGCGCCAGCGCTCGGCGACGGGGCCGCGGCCGTGCCAGCCGAGGAGGTCGTTGTCGGTCGGGGCGCGCCACAGATCCAGGCGCGGCCCTTCGATCGCGAGGCCGTCGAGCGCCGTCAGGCGCCCATAGTGGGCGTCGAAGACGCCGGGGCCGAGCCTGATCGCGCCGTCCTCGACGGTCGGCGCGACGCCCGCCGTCCTCGGCGCCGCCGCCTCGGTGCCGGCGAGGCGCTCCTGGCCCCAGGCGATCTCGTGCCCGGCCTCGGCCCACGGCCGGTCCTCGGCCAGGGACGCGGTCACCGTCAGCCACCGCTCGCCCGCGGCGGGCGTCGCGACCGCCTCGCGCAGCGCCGGAGGCCAGGAGGCGAACACCGCGCCCCCGGCCGGGACGGCGGGCACGTCGAGCCCTCCCGTCGCCACGGGGCGGCCGTCGTCCTCCAGCGACCACGCGAACCGCAGGTGGGCGGTGTCGGTGAAGTCGTATCCGCTGCTCACGGCCACGGTCGCCGAGTCCGGTCGGACGGTGATCGCGATCGGCTCGATGACCTTCTTGTACTCGACCAGTCCCGGCGAGGGCGTCCGGTCGGGGAGGACCAGGCCGTCGGTGACGAAGTTGGCGTCGTGCAGCGGCTCGCCGAAGTCGCCGCCGTAGGCGAAGTACTCGCGGCCGTCCTCGGTGCGCTGCCGGATGCCGTGGTCGATCCACTCCCAGACGAATCCGCCCTGGCAGCGCGGGTGCTGCTCGAACAGGCGCTGGTATTCGCTCAGGCCGCCGGGGCCGTTGCCCATGGCGTGGGCGTACTCGCACAGGACGAACGGGAGGCCGCGGCGGTGCCCGTCGAGCGCGGGGTCGCGGGTCGGGTCCTCGGTGCCCTGGCCGATGCGGTCGGTCTCGGCGTGGTCGGCGTACATGCGGCTGTAGACGTCGACGTAGCCGGAGTCCCAGTCGCCCTCGTAGTGGACGGGGCGGCCGGGGTCGCGCTCCTTGACCCACGCGGACATGGCCTCCAGGTTCTGCCCGGTGTGGCTCTCGTTGCCCAGGGACCACATGATGACGCTGGCGTGGTTCTTGTCGCGTTCGACCATGCGGCGCATGCGGTCGAGGTAGGCCTCGCGCCACTGCGGATCGTCGGAGGGGTTGCCGCGCCAGCCGACGTGGATGAAGCCGTGGGTCTCCAGGTCGCATTCGTCGACGACCCACATGCCGAACTCGTCGCACAGGTCGAGGAAGCGCCGGTCCGGCGGGTAGTGGCTGGTGCGCACGGCGTTGATGTTGTGCCGCTTCATGATCTCGAGGTCGCGGCGCATGGTGTCGACGGTCAGGGTGCGCCCGTGGTCGGGGTCCCATTCGTGGCGGTTGACGCCGCGCAGCAGGAGGCGCCTGCCGTTGACCTTGAGCAGGCCGTCCTCGACGGCGACGGTGCGGAAGCCCAGGCGCAGTCGCACGCGTTCGCCCGCGGTGGCGACGACGGCCTCGTACAGGCGCGGCGTCTCGGCGGTCCACGGCTCGACTGCGACTTGGGCGCTCTGGCCGATGGGGATGTCGATGCCGAGTTCGGGGACGCTGACGCGGCCTCGGGCGTCGGCTTCGACGCGCAGGGTGCCCAGGCCGGTGCGGTGGTCGTAGTCGGCGTGGGCGAACAGGTCCGGGATGCCGCCTTCGGGGCGGTGCAGCACGCCGACGGAGCGGAAGATGCCCGAGAGCCACCACATGTCCTGGTCTTCGAGGTAGGAGGCGGCCGACCACTGGTGGACGCGGACGGCGAGGGTGTTCTCGCCTTCGCGGAGGTGGTCGGTGGCGTCGAATTCGGTGGGCAGGCGGCTGCCCTTGCCGTCGCCGAGGCGCACGCCGTTGAGCCACACCGCGAAGCAGGAGTCGACGCCTTCGAACCGCAGGACGGTGCGGCCGGTGGCGGGCCAGTCGGCGGGGAGGGCGAAGGCGCGCCGGTACTCGCCGGTGGGGTTGGCGTCAGGGACCCGCGGCGGGTCCACGGGGAAGGGGTAGACGGTGTTGGTGTAGGCGGGCGCGCCCAGCCGGGGCCGGTCGGGCACGCCGGTCATCTGCCAGCACGAGGGGACCGCGAGGGTCTCCCAGCCGGTGTCGTCGTGTCCGGGGTGTTCGAAGCCGTCGGTGAGGTCGTGCAGCCCTTCGGCGAGTCGGAAGCGCCAGTCGCCGTCGAGACTGAGCGAGGGCGCGTCGGTGGGCGGCGCGGCGCGGGGCGCGAGTCGCCCACTGCCTGGGAGAACGCTTTCCACATAGGCGGACGTTCGGTCGGAATCGGTTCGGCTCATCGCCTGGGTTCCCTTCGGAGTGCAGTTCACCCGGCCCGCCGGTCGCTCGGGCCGCCTCGCGGGGGAGCTTAGCCGCCGCGCCGCGGCGCAGTGGCCCGGGTGCGCCTCTGGTCTCACTGGAGCCCCACGGCCACCGGCGGGGGCCGCGGCGGCGCGCTCTCGTCCGCGCCGCCGCGGCACGTCTCCGGCGCGGCGTGCTCTAGCGGAGCTTGAGGGATTCGACGAGGGTGAGGTAGTCGCCGAAGGCCCGCTCGACGTCGAGCGGGCCGAGCCCGTACCGCGAGAGCTCGTACTCGTGCTGGCGTCCGATGCCGGGACGGGCCAGCACGCCGTCGAGGTTGGCGGCGTCCTCATCGGTCCACGTCGCCCCGAGCATCTCGTAGAGCCGGGGGACCTTCTCGTGCGGTTCGGCGTTGAGCCACGTGTAGGGCACGTCCACGAACGCCTCGCGCGGGCTGTTGACGCGCGCCTCCCGGCCCCGTTCGACCGCCGTCGCCTGGACGTCCAGCCACATCTTGCCGATGCCGTGCAGGTCGGGGCGGCGGACGTGGATCGACTGGGTGGTCTCGACCAGCGAGCACAGCGATCCGATCACCGTCACCGGGTCGCGGTGCGTCCACACCACGGTCGCGTCCGGGAACGTCTTGAGGATCGCGGGAATCCGTTCGAGATGCATGGGGGACTTCAGAATCCAGCGTTTGCGCTCGCGTCCGTACTGGAGGACCTGGAGCGCCTGCCGCAGGTACTCGTAGTCGGGCAGGTGGTCGCGGTCCTTGAGCCATTCGTGGTACTCGGGCATGAGCACCCGCGCCAGGTGGTGGCTGCCGTGCGGCAGGAGGTAGTTGCACTCGTCGGGCTTCTCGGCGTCGAGCGGGTGGATGACCTTGAAGGCCGGGGCGAGGCGCATGAAGGTGTTCACCAGCCGCCCGCTGTTCTTGACGTAGCGGCCGGCGACCGCCTCGCCGCGGTCGACGTCGGTGAACATCCACTCCCACAGGGCCGGTCCGCGGTGGTCGGCGGATTTCGCGATGATGTTGTGGGCCAGGGTGGTGGCGGTGCGCGGCAGTCCGACGATGAAGACGGGCCGCTCGATCGGCTCCTCGGCGACGGCCGGGTTCTCGGCCAGGATGCGCTGGACGCGCAGCCGGTTCTCGATGCGGTTCTTGAGGTCGCCCACCACGCTCTGCCAGCCCATCGGGCTCAGGTTCGACTCGGCGACGAAGCACTTCATGAGGAAGCGGAACTCCTCGATGAACCGCGGGTCGGCGGCGGCGTCCCCGCCGGTGGACCGCTCCGCCTTCGCCACGATCGAGTCGAAGACGCGATCGGGATTGCGCTGGCTCAATGTCGTGGGCTGCAACAGGACGTTGAGCACGGAGGTGGTCGCTGACTTGCGGCGCATGGGGATGGCTCCTTCGGTCCGACATGGATCGAGCCATTTTCGCACAGTCACCTCCGCTGGTCCAGGCGTCGCGAACGCCCCGGATCGCGGCGGCGGCCGCCCCCCGCGGCCCTCGCGCCGCCGCCGTCCCGCACGCCGCAGCGGTCAGGGGACCGGGTGCAGCACCGCGGTGAAGGCCACCGTCCCCTCGGGGTGGGTCTCGGCCGCGTACGCCTCGAGCTCCGGCGTCACCAGCGTCGTGTCGACCACGGCCACGCCGCGCTCGGCGTCGGGGCGGCCGCCGTGGACCAGAGCGGGGAAGCGCTCGGCCAGGTCGGCGACGATCTCCTGGAGTTCGGCCTCGGTCAGCGCCTCCGCGGGTTCGGGGAGTTCGGGCTCGGCGGGCTCCAGGTGCGGGTAGTCGGCCATGTCGACCTCGGCGGCGGGGATCGGCTCCTCGGTCAGCTCGAAGGACTCGCCGTCGAAGACGCCGGTCACGAGGTACTGGCCCCACCGGGTGCCCGCCGCCTCCTCGTGCGCGACGGTCGCCCAGTCCCAGCCCTCGACGTCCATGCCGCCGCCCTGCGGGGGATAGGACTGGGCCACCACCGCCGTCAGCTGCGGGCCGTGCTCCTCGTTCTCGAGGACGGTCAGCGCGCCCTGGTAGACCGGGGCCTCCGGGGCGCTGCGGCCCGCCTCGTCCTCCGGCTCGTCCGAGCCCTGTTCTCCGGCCCCGCAGGCCGCCAGCGCCACCAGCGCGGCGGCGGAGGCGAGGCGCATCAGTGTCGTTCGCAAATGTGTCATTCGTACCGTCATACCCCCTTCGACGTCGGCGGCGGAAATCGGGTTCCCGAATGTCGGACCCCGGTGTTACCGTCGCGTTGGCGCCGCCCCGGCGCCATGTCCCCCAGGGAGAACCACCGCGCCATGAGTCAACGATCCAGCACCCGTGCCACGCTGGCAGCCGGTATCACCGTCCTGTTCTGGGCCTCGGCGTTCGTGTCGATCCGCGACGCGGGCCGCTACCTCGACCCCGGCCCGCTCACCTTGGGGCGCATGGCCGTCGCTGCCGTCGTCCTGCTGGCCGTATGGGCCCTGCGGCGCGAGGGCCTGCCCGACCGCCGGGCGTGGCCGGGCATCGTCACCGCCGGGGTGCTGTGGTTCGGCGTCTACATGGTGGCCCTCAACTGGGGCGAGCAGCTGGTCGACGCGGGCACCGCCGCGCTCGTGGTCAACATCGGCCCGATCCTGATCGCGCTGCTCGGCGGCTGGGTCCTCAAGGAGGGCTTCGCGCCGCGCCTGTTCATCGGCATCGCCGTGTCCTTCGCGGGCGTGCTCGTCGTCAGCTTCTCCATGTCCGGCGGCGGGGCGGGCTCCGTCCTCGGCGTCGCCCTGTGCCTGGTCGCCGCCGTCACCTACGCCATCGGCGTCGTGGCGCAGAAGCCGACGCTCCGCTACGCCTCGCCGCTGCAGTTCACGACCTTCGGGTGCACGATCGCCGCCGTGCTGTGCCTGCCGTTCGCCCCGGTCCTGGTCACCGAGCTCGGCGACGCCCCCGCCGCGGCGCTGCTCCACATCCTCTACCTCGGCGCGTTCCCCACCGCGCTGGCCTTCATCACCTGGGCGTACGCGCTCAAGCTCACCACCGCCGGCAAGATGGGCGCCACGACCTACGTCGTCCCGGCGCTGGTGGTGCTCATGTCGTGGCTGTTCCTCGGCGAGGTGCCGAGCTGGCTGACCCTCGTCGGCGGCACGCTGTGCCTGCTGGGCGTGGCGGTCTCGCGTTCGCGCCGCCGCAGGCCCGAGACCGACGCCGAGGCCGCCGCGGCGGTCCCGCAGCCGGTCGGACCGGCCGCCGCGCCGGAGGAGACCAAGGCGTGAACCGCCCCCTCCGTGTCGGATTGGCGACCTTTGCCGCCTTAACGATGAAAAAACCCATGTTAAGGCATAGGGTTCCGCCGACGACCTCGATCGGAACGGAGTCCCGTATGCCCGCACTGCCACGCTTCGCGGCCGCTGCCGCCGCAGCGCTCGCGCTGACCGTCCCCGCCCCCGCCGCCGCCCAATCCACCGTGGACTACGTCGCCCTCGGCGACTCCTACTCCTCGGGGAGCGGCATCGGCTCCTACACCGACGCGGACTGCAAACGCTCGGACCTGGCCTACCCCATGCTCCTCGCCGAGCAGACCGGCGCCGAAGCCGCCTTCGTCGCCTGCAGCGGCGCCACCACCGAGGACATGCTCGCCCAGCAGGCGGGCGCCCTCGACGAGGGCACCGACCTCGTCACGCTCACCATCGGCGGCAACGACATCGACTGGAACGAGGCCATCATCGCCTGCATGGTGCCCCTCTACGACTGCACGCGCGACATCGAGGAGTCCGAGCGCCTCGCCGAAGAGGACCTCCCGGGCCTGCTGGACGACGCCTACACCGAGATCCGGGCCCGCTCCCCGCACGCCGAGGTGTACGTCCTGGGCTATCCGCGCCTGTTCGCCGCCGGGGACACCTGCGACGCCCTCGGGCTGATCAGCATCGCCGAACAGCGGCGGATGAACGAGGCCGCCGACGTGCTCTCCGCGGTCGTGGAGTCCGCATCGGCGCGCCACGGCTTCACCTACATCGACGTCCGCGACGACTTCGAAGGCCACGCAGTGTGCGACGCCGAGGCGTGGATCCACGGCCTGACCTATCCGCTCGGGGACTCCTACCACCCCAACCGCTCCGGCCACGCCGACGGCTACCTCCCGGCGCTCGCCGCCGCGCTCTGAACCCGGCGGGGGCGGCCCGGCCGGGCCGCCCCCGCTCACGCCTGGAGCGCGAGCGTCAACGGATACACCGCGCTCGCGCCCGCCTCGCGCAGCCGAGCGGCCGCCACCGTCAGCGACCAGCCGCTGTCGCGCACGTCGTCGACCAGCAGCACGCTCGCCGCCGGCACCGCGACGTCCACGGTGAACGCGTCGAGGACCTGCCGCAGCCGCAGCGCGCTGTTTGCCCTCCGCGGCTCGGGCGCCGCCCCGCCCGCCCGGCCGAGCGGACCGAGATAGTCCATGCGCCCCAGCGCCGCGAGCCGCTCGGCCAGGCCGTTCACCAGCCTCGGCCGCGTCAGCGACCCCATCGACACCACCGCCGAGGGCCGCTCGGCCCACTCCCACGCCGCGAGGACCTCGACCAGCGCGGCGAACACGTCGTCGGGCACCTCCCGGTCCGCGCCGTCGGACAGCAGCTCGCGCAGCGGCCCGCCCCAGCCGATGTCCGACAGCCTTGCCAGCGCCCGCCCCGGCTCGGCGCCCCGGTCGGCGGCGATCCGGCCCTTGAGGTCGATCCCGATCGCCTGCAAACCGGTGGGCCACATCCGCTTCGCCTCGAAGACCACTCCCGGCCGCGACAGCGCCGCCGCGGCCTCCCCGACGACCTCGGCCGACACGCCCGCCTCGACGCGCGCGCCGGTGCAGTTGTCGCACCGCCCGCACCCCTCGGCCGCCGCGTCGTCGAGCTCGTTGCGCAGGAAGCGGAGACGGCACTCGCCGGTCGCCTCGTAGGCGAGCATCCGCCGCTGCTCGTGCTCCCTGGCGGCCGCGACCTTCGCGTAGCGCTCGGCGTCGTAGCGCCACTCCCGCCCGGTGGACTCCCACCCGCCCTTGACCCGGCGGACCGCGCCGTCCACGTCGAGGACCTTGAGCATCATCTCCAGGCGCGTGCGCCGCAGGTCGACGCGCGTCTCCAGCGCCGCCGTCGACAGCGGGCGGCCCTCCTCGGCCAGCACCCGCAGTGTCTGGCGCACCGCGTCCTCGGCCGGGAACGACAGCGACCCGAAGTAGTCCCAGATCGCCCGGTCCTCGGCCCCCGGCAGGAGCACCGCGTCGGCCCGGTCGCACGCCCGGCCGGCCCGGCCGATCTGCTGGTAGTAGGCCACCGGCGAGGACGGCGCGCCCAGGTGGACGACGAAGCCCAGGTCCGGCTTGTCGAAGCCCATGCCGAGCGCGCTGGTCGCCACGAGCGCCTTGAGCTCGTTGCCCAGCAGCGCCTCCTCGCGTTCGAGCCGCTCGGCGTTGTCGGTGCGCCCGGTGTAGGAGGCCACCCGGTGCCCCCGGCCCGAGAGGTACTCGCTGACCTCCTCGGCGGCGGCCACGGTGAGCGTGTAGACGATGCCCGAGCCCGGCAGGCGCGGCAGCCGCTCGTCGAGCCAGGCCATGCGGTGGGCGTTGTCGGGCAGGTCCACCACCGACAGGCGCAGCGACTCCCGGTCCAGGCTCCCGCGCAGCACCAGCGTCTGCGACCCCTCCCGGTCGAGCTGCTCGGCCACGTCGGCGCTGACGCGGGCGTTCGCCGTCGCCGTGGTCGCCAGGACCGGCACCGACCCCGGCAGGTCCTCGATGAACGTGGCGATGCGCCGGTAGTCGGGCCGGAAGTCGTGGCCCCAGTCCGAGATGCAGTGCGCCTCGTCGACCACGAGCATCCCGCAGCCCGCGGCCAGCTTCGGCAGCTGATGGTCCCGGAAGGCCGGATTGTTGAGCCGCTCGGGGCTGATGAGCAGCACGTCCACCTCGTCGGCCGCGATGGCCTCGGCGATGGCGTCCCAGTCCTCCAGGTTCGCCGAGTTGATCGTCCGGGCCCGGACGCCGGCCCGCTCGGCCGCCTCGATCTGGTTGCGCATCAGCGCCAGCAGCGGCGAGACGATGACCGTCGGGCCCGCGCCGCGGCGCCGCAGCAGCGCCGTGGCCGCGAAGTACACCGCCGACTTCCCGAACCCCGTGCGCTGCACGAGCAGCACCCGGCGGCCCGTGCCGTCGCACAGCGCCTCGATCGCCCGCCACTGATCCTCGCGCAGCCGCGCCCGCGCCCCGGCCAGGGAGCGCAGCAGCGCCTCCGCCTCGTCCCTCGTCGGGCGTTCCGCGGTCTCCTCGATTTTCGCCATGCCAACCTTTCTACCGGGGTGGAACGACACGCTGTTCTCACACTAGGCTTCGGGACCGTGAACATCGAAGTGCCATGGAAATCGGGGACCTGGACGACGCTCCCGGCGGCCGCCACCGAATCGAACGGAAAACTGCTGGTCACCGCCGTCGAGGGGAGTGACGCCTGGCGGCAGACCTGCTACGGGTTCGTCCACGACGACGAGCACGCCCTGCTGGAGCGCTGGGACCGCGAACGGGCCGTCGAGGTCGCCTTCACCGCCGGCTTCAACGAGCAGTTCGACCAGGCGGGCCTGTTCCTGCGCGTCGACGACGCGAACTGGATCAAGACCGGCCTGGAGTTCGCCGACGGCGTGCTCCAGCTCGGCGCCGTGGTCACCGACGGGGTCTCCGACTGGTCGACCGCGCCGGTCCCCGAATGGGCCGGACGCGAGGTCACCGTGCGGGCCTCCCGCCTGGCCGACGCGGTCATCGTGCGCGCCAGGGCCGACGACGAGCCGTGGCGGCTGGTCCGCATGGCCCCGCTCGACCCCGCCGCCGAGGTCGAGGCCGGGCCGTTCTGCTGCGCGCCGAGCCGCGCGGGCCTGACCGTCGCGTTCAACTCCTGGCGGCTGACCGCCCCCGACGAGGGCCCGCACTAGCGCACGTCCACCGGGGCGGCCGCCGAGCCGGCGGCGCGGGCCTCAGTCGTCCAGCTCCAGCGCGAGCAGGCGCAGGTCGTAGACGTACATGCGCTGCGCGCGGTCGGCCACGCCGCCGCGGCTGACGGCCACGCCGTCCTCCCGCAGCAGCTCCGGCACGTCCCGCCCGGTCCGGCCGTCCGACCAGCGGAAACCCTCGGAGACCTTGCCCGCGGCGGTCAGCACGCGGTACGCCTGCGGCACGTCCGCGTCGCGCATGTACGCGCCCACCTGGCGGGGGCCCGTGCCGATCAGCTCGGCCAGATCGCCGTACGAGGTCCACGTCCCTTCGGGCAGCGCCGCCACGATGCGCCGGACCAGTGCCCAATCCTGCTCTGTCGCCACCGGACCAATGTACGGGCCCGGCCGCCCCCGCCCGCCGGGGCGTCGCGCGCCACTGGGGCGCTCCAGGCGTGATATGAGCCGTTCGCATGGTGTTACGGTCGAGGTTGACAGGGGAGCCGATTGGCTGAGAGTGCGGAACCGACCGCAGACCCTCACACCTGATCCGGGTAATACCGGCGTAGGAAGTCGTCTGCCGCTGTCGCCTTGCGTCCATGCACCTCGAAAGGCAGACCCATGCCCACCGCCGACAGCCCGGCACTCGCCTCCAGCGCCCGCTGGCGCACCCTCGACATCGTCACCTGCGCCGTCCTCGCCGTCGCCTTCGGCGTCGTCTTCTGGGCGTGGAACTTCGTATGGGCCGGCATCGACCCGCTGCTGAACTTCTACCCGCCGCTGAGCGCGGTCGTCTACGGGCTCTGGCTCGTGCCCGCCGTGCTGGCCCCGCTCATCGTCCGCAAGGCCGGCGCGGGCGTCTTCACCGAGGCGCTGGCCTCCTCCATCTCGCTCTTCCTGGGCTCCCAATGGGGCCTGACCGTGCTCTACCAGGGGCTCCTCCAGGGCCTCGGCGGCGAAGCGCCGTTCGCGCTGGGCCGGTACCGCCGGTTCGACACCCGCACCGCGGTCGCCGGCGGCGCCCTCGCCGGATTCGCCGGCACCATGTGGGACCTCTTCGTCTGGTACCCCGACCTCGGCCTGTGGTCGTTCAAGGTCCCCTACGTCGCGATCGCGATGCTCTCGGGCGCCCTGGTCGCCGGGCTCGGCTCCAAAGCCCTGGTCAAGGCCATGCTGCCCACCGGCGTCCTCGACCGGTTCCCCGCCGGACGCGACCGGGCCAGGGTCTGACCCGCCGATGACCTCGGTCGAGTTCCGCGGTTTCACCTGGCGGCACGCCGGACGCCTGGCCCCGGCCGTCGCCGACGTCGACCTGCGCATCGAGTCGGGGGAGCGGGTCCTGCTGCTCGGCCCCTCCGGCTCGGGCAAGTCGACACTGCTCGCCGCCCTCGCCGGGCTGCTCACCGCCGACTCCGGCGAGCAGCGCGGCGAGGTCCTGGTCGGCGGCCGGGACGCGGCCGAGCGGCACGGCCGCGCCGGCATCCTCTTCCAGGACCCCGAGACCCAGCTCGTCATGGCCCGCAGCGGCGACGACGTCGCCTTCGGCCTCGAGAACCAGGCGCTGCCGCCCGAGGAGATCTGGCCGCGCGTCCGCGAGACGCTCGACGCGGTCGGATTCCCCTACCCGCTGGAGCACCCCACGCACGCGCTCTCCGGCGGTGAGCAGCAGCGCCTCGCCCTCGCGGGCGTCCTCGCGCGCCGGCCCGGCCTGATCCTGCTCGACGAGCCGACCGCCAACCTCGACCCCCCAGGCGCCGAGACGATCCGGACGGCCCTGGCGAACGCGCTGGCCCGGACCACGGCGACCATGATCGTCGTCGAGCACCGCGTCGCCGACATCCTGCGCCTGGTCGACCGCGTGATCGCCCTCGGGCCCGGCGGCGCGCTCCTGGCCGACGGCCCCGCCGAGGCGGTCTTCGCCGAACACGGCGACACCCTCGCCGCGCAAGGCGTCTGGGTGCCCGGCGCGCCGCTCCCCGCCCGCCCCGGCGCCGCCGCCGGGCCGCCGCGCCTGCGCGGCGAAGCGCTCTCGCTGACCTACCCGGGAGCGGAGCGGCCCGCCCTGGACGGAGTCGACATCACCGCCCGCGCAGGCGAACTGCTCGCCGTCACCGGCCCCAACGGCTCGGGCAAGTCCACCCTCGCGCTCCTCGCCGGAGGACTGGCCGAACCGAGCAGCGGCACGGCGACCGTCCCCGGCGAGCGCACCCCGCTCCACCGGCTCCCCGCGCACCGGCTCGCCACCCGCGTCGGCTCGGTCTTCCAAGACCCCGAGCACCAGTTCGTCACCGCCACCGTCCGCGCCGAACTCGCCTTCGCCCCGCACGCCGCCGGATGGCCGCGGCGGCGGACCGACGCCCGAGTGTCCGAACTGCTCGAACGCCTCCGCCTCGGCCACCTCGCCGAGGCCAACCCGCACACGCTCTCCGGCGGCGAGGCCCGGCGGCTCTCGGTCGCCGGAGCGCTGGCCGCCGCCCCCGGCGTGCTCCTGCTCGACGAACCGACCTTCGGCCAGGACCGGCGCACCTGGGGCGAACTGGTGGACCTCATCGCCGACATCCGCGACGACGGCACCGCGATCGTGGCGGTCACCCACGACCGCGACTTCGTCGCCGCCCTGGCGGGCCGCGAGCTCGCGCTCGCGGACGGCCGCATCGACTCGGAGACGGACCGATGCTGACCGCCGCACCGCTGTGCGATGCGCAGGCGCCCCTCGCCCGCGTCAACCCGGTGGCGAAGCTGTTCGCGGTCGCCGCGGTCTCGACCACGGCGCTCGTCGCCGCCGACTGGCTGACGCCGCTGCTCCTGCTCGCGGTCCTCGCCGCGGCCGCGCTGTTCGGCGGCATCCGGTGGCGGCCCCTGCTGCACCGCCTGAAATGGCTGTGGTTCGCGGCGGGAACGGTCGCGGTCGTCAACACGGTCTTCGCCGCCGAGCAGACCGGGACGACCCTGGTCTCCTTCGGCCCCCTGGAGATCGGCTCGGGCGCTCTGATCGGCGGCGTCTCGCTGGGCCTGCGCGTCTGCGTCGCGGCGACCTCCGGCGTGCTCGGCTTCGCCACCACCGACCCGACCGACCTGGCCGACGCCCTCACCCAGCAGCTGCGCACCTCGCCCCGGTTCACCATCGGCTCCCTCGCGGCGCTGCGGATGATGCCGCTGCTGGGGGCGGAGTGGCGGCAGATCACCGTCGCCCGCCGCGCCAGGGGCATGGAGGGCGGGCGCAATCCGCTGCGCCGGGCGCGCCTGTTCGCCTCCACGATGTTCACGCTCCTGGTGGGCGCGATGCGCCGGGCCGGCCGCCTCGCCGCGGCCATGGACGCCCGCGGCTTCGACTCCGAAGGGCCGCGCACCCACGCCCGCCGCCAGCGAATGCGCCGGGGCGACTGGCTCTTCCTGTGCGCGGCGGCAGCGGCCTCGGCCGCCGCGGTCGCGGCCAGCGCGGCCGCCGGAGTCTTCGAGCTGCTGGTCTGAGCGGCGGTATTCGCCTTGCCGCGCGGCGGGCGCGATGGTTGGATCGGGTGATGAGCGAACGCTGGGAGACGGTCGAGGAGATCAGCGCCGCGCGGCGGCGTTTCGAAGCGGCCCTGCCGCACTGGCGACGACCGGCCGCCTACGGCGTCGGTCGGCCGGACGGCGACGGCGTCGAGTTCGTGCGCGTCAACGGCGAGGAGCACCCGCTGCCCGCCGCCGTGCTCGCGACGGTCTGCGGCTACCGGGGCGCCACGGGCTCCTTCCTCCTGTCCCGAGCCGAGCTGGCGCGGGCGGTCGACCTGCTCGCGCCCGCCGAGGCATGCACCGCCTACGACCACCCGAACCTGTTGGCGTGGCGGCGGCTGCGGGACGAACTCCCCGAGGACCGGACGGCCGTCGCGGTCTTCGTAGACGACTGGGGATCGCCCTCCGACGACCCCCGCGTCGAAGCGCTGCGCAAAGCGCTGGACCGCTGAGGAGGCACCCCGCCGACGCGTTCGCACCGGGATACCGCCCGGGGACGGCATCGGCCGCGGACGGCGCCGCCCGCCCCCGCCCATGCGGGAGGGCGTGGACGGCCCGGGGCACAATCTCCCTGTGACCGTCGACAACAGAAAGGGCGATGCCGCGTAGGCCGCCCGCGCGAATACGCGCCCATGCAACGAAGCGCCCGCGCCCGTGGAGCGCCCGCCGGACCCCCGGCCTCCCCGTCGGATCGGGCGGCCTCGCCGCCGCGATCCGCCGCCTCGAACACCGCCGCAGCGACCTCGAACCCGGCGGCGTCGCGGACGCCTTCACCCGGTGGGCGCGCCTCTCCTCCGGCCCCGCCCGCCGACTGACCACCGACATGTGCTGCCTTCACGGATGCTGCGAGCCCGACCCGCGAGCGCTCCTGGAACTGGCGGTGCACCTCCTGCCGCGCCGCTCCGCCCGGGAACTGCGGCGCCTGCTCGAACCGATCGACCGGCGGTTCCGCGAGCGGACCCTGCCGGACCCGTTCGCCCCGCCGGGCCCGTGGTGGACCCGCCGCCTCGCTCAAGGCGTCCTCGACTGACGCGGCGCGGCCCGAGCCGTGCCCGGGTGTTCGGCTCGGGCCGCGCCGGCCCTCCTATCCGATGGGGACCTCCTCCGCCTCCTCGACGGCCGGGCTGGCGAACTGGGCGGTGTACAGGCGCGCGTAGGCGCCCTCGGCCTTCAGCAGCTCCTCGTGGCCGCCCTGCTCGACCACCCGGCCGTGCTCCATCACCACGATCACATCCGCGTCGCGGATGGTCGACAGCCGGTGGGCGATCACGAAGCTCGTGCGGCCCTGCCGCAGCGCCACCATGCCCTGTTGCACGAGCATCTCGGTGCGGGTGTCGACCGAGCTGGTCGCCTCGTCCAGGATCAGGATCGACGGGTCGATCAGGAACGCCCGCGCGATGGTGATCAACTGCCGCTCGCCCGCGCTCAAGCCGCCCTCGTCGGTGTCGACCACCGTGTCGTAGCCGCCGGGGAGGGTCCGGATGAAGTGGTCGGCGTGCGCCGCCGAGGCCGCGGCCACCACCTCCTCCCGCGTGGCCTCGGGCCTGCCGTAGGCGATGTTCTCGGCGATCGTGCCGCCGAACAGCCACGTGTCCTGCAGGACCATGCCGATGCGCCTGCGCAGCCGCTCCCGCTCGACCTCCGCGACGTCCAGGCCGTCGACGGTGATCCGCCCCGCGTCCAGGTCGTAGAAGCGCATGAGCAGATTGACCAGGGTCGTCTTGCCCGCCCCGGTGGGGCCGACGATCGCGACCGTCTGGCCGGGTTCGGCCCGCAGCCGGAGGCGCTCGATCAGCGGCTCCTCGGGCAGGTACCGGAACGAGACGTCCTCGAAGGCCACCCGCCCCGCCACCGCGTCCAACGCGCCGGGCTCGGCGGCCCGGTCGGGGCGCTGCTCCTCGGCGTCGAGCAGCTCGAAGACCCGCTCGCCCGAGGCCACGGCCGACTGGACCTGGCTCGACATGGCCGCCATCTGGTTGACCGGCCCGGAGAACTGCATCGTGTACTGGATGAACGCCTGGATCTCGCCGATCGAGATCGCGCCCGCGGCCACCCGCAGCCCGCCGATGACCGCCACCAGCACGTAGGTGACCGAACCCAGGAAGCTCAGGGCCGGTGCGATCAGACCGGACAGGAACTGCGCGCTCGCGCTCGCCTCGTACAGCTCCTCGTTGTGGCGCTTGAAGACCGCCACCGATTCGTCCCGGCGGCCGAAGACCGTCACCAACTGGTGCCCGGTGATCATCTCCTCGACGTGGCCGTTCACCTTCCCGGTGGCCGCCCACTGCCGGCCGAACCTGGGCTGGGCGCGCCTGCCGATGGCCTTGGCGCCCCACAGCGTCACCGGCACCGTCAGCAGCACCACCACCGTCAGCAGCGGCGAGATCGTGAGCATCATGACCGGCACGCCCAGCAGCATCAGCAGACTGAACACGATGCGCTGGAAGACCTGCTGGACGGTCTGGGTCAGGTTGTCGATGTCGTTGGTGACCGTGGACAGCACCTCGCCCCTCGACCGCGAGTCGAAGTAGCGCAAGGGAAGCGCGGCCACCTTCGCGTCGGCGGACTCGCGCAGCCGGTACGCCATGCGCTGGGCCAGGCCCGCGATGGTCCGGCCCATGCCGACCGTGATCAGCCACGAGGCGGCGGCCAGGGCCGCGCCGAGACCGAGCAGGCGCGCCAGCGCCGCATAGTCGACGCCGCCGTCGCGGACGCCCTCGATCACGCGGTCGGTCGCCTGGCCCAGGATGAGGGGGATCGCGAGCATCGACGCGGCGCTGAGCGCGGCGAAGAGGACGATCCCGACCATCCGCGCCCGGTCGGCGCGCAGCATGCGCACGATCCGCCCGGCGGTGCCGCGGAAGTCCGCGGCCTTGGCGTTCGCCGGGTCGCCGCCCGGCCCCATCATGCTCACATCGCCTCCTGAAGGGACAGCTGGGAATCGACGATCTCCGCGTAGACCGGGTTGTCCCGGAGCAGCGTCTCGTGGGTGCCGGCGCCGACCACGCGCCCGGCGTCGAGGACCACGATCCGGTCCGCGTCGCGCACGGTCGAGACCCGCTGCGCCACGATCACGAGCGCGGCGTCGGCGATCTCGAGGGCCAGCGCCCGGCGCAGCGCCGCGTCGGTGGCGGTGTCCAGCGCCGAGAAGGAGTCGTCGAACAGGTAGATCCGGGGGCGGGCGACCAGCGTCCGGGCGATCGCCAGGCGCTGGCGCTGGCCGCCGGAGACCGTGGACCCGCCCTGGCCGATCGCCGTCTCCAGGCCGTCGGGCATGGCGCGCACGAAGTCGGCGGCCTGAGCGGTCTCCAGCGCCCGCCACAGGTCCTCGTCGCTGGCCTCGGGGTCGCCGTAGCGCAGGTTGGAGGCCACGGTGCCCGAGAACAGGTGGGCCCGCTGGGGGACCAGCCCGACGGTGGCGGCGATGAGGGACCGGTCCATGTCGCGCACGTCGACCCCGTCGATCCGCACCGACCCGCCGTCCACGTCGAACAGCCGGGGGACGAGGTTCAGCAGGGTGGTCTTGCCCGAACCGGTGGATCCGATCACCGCCGTGGTCTCCCCGGGCCGGGCGATGAGGCCGACGCCGTGCAGCACCGGCTCCTCGGCGCCCTCGTAGCGGAAGGTGACGTCCGCGACCTCCAGTTCGCCGCGGCCGGGCAGCGAGGTGACCGGGTCCGGCCGGACGGCGACGGTCGGCGCGGTGCCCAGGACCTCCGCGATGCGCCCGGCCGCGACCTTGGCGCGCGGGGCCATCATGAACACGCCCATGGACATCATGACGGCCATGAGGATCTGGGAGACGTAGCTCAGGTAGGCGATGAGCGAGCCGACCTGCATCGCGCCGTCGGCGATGCGCCCGGCCGCGAACCACACCACGGTGATCGCGGTCAGGTTCGAGACGGCCATCGCGGTGGCGCCGAAGAACGCCTGGATGCGGCCGACCCGCAGGGAGACGGTCATGAGGTCCTCGTTGGCCTCGCCGAAGCGCTCCTGCTCGTGGCGGTCGCGCACGAACGCCCTGATGACGCGGATGCCGGTGATGTGCTCGCGCATGACCCGGTTGACCGAGTCGATCCGCTCCTGCATGGCCCGGGCCGAGGGGATCATCGCGCGGATGATCGCGAGCATCGCCACGACCGTGACCGGGACGGCCACCAGGAGCGTGGCCGACAGCGGCACGTCCTGGCCGAGCGCCAGGGCGATGCCGCCGATGCCCATGACCGGGGCCATGAGCAGCATCATGAGCCCCATGACCACCAGCAGTTGGACCTGCTGGACGTCGTTGGTGGTGCGGGTGATCAGCGAGGGCGCCCCGAAGCGGTCGATCTCGCGCTGCGAATAGGACTGGATCTGCTCGAAGATCGCGTTGCGCAGGTCGCGGCCGAGGGCCATCGCGACGCGGGCGCCGAAGAAGACCGCGGCCCCGGCCGCGGTGATCTGGACGAGCGTCACGCCGAGCATGATCCCGCCGTGGCGCAGCACGTATCCGGTGTCGCCGCGGAGCACGCCGTGGTCGACCAGATCGGCGTTCAGCGTCGGCAGGTACATCATCGCGAGCGTCTGCACCAGCTGGAAGACGACGGTGAGGGCGAGCCCCGCGCGGTAGGGGCGGAGGTGTTCGCGCAGGAGCCTGATGAGGCCGCCCGGATCGGGCGGCGCTTCCGGCGGTGCGTCCGGCGGAGCCTCGGTGGAGGCGGGTGAACGGGTTTCTGGCATGGAATCCACGATAACCCCGACATAGACCGAGTACAAGTTTTTATTCGGTTGAAATTTCGATCTGGTACACTGAAAAGGTGAACGAACAGCTCAGCCTGCGGGAGCGCAAGAAGCAGGCCACCCGGACCCTGCTGATGGACACCGCCCTGTCCCTGTTCGAGGAGCGCGGCTTCGAGAACGTCTCCGTCGCCGAGGTCGCCGAGGCCGCCGAGGTCTCCAAGGCCACCGTCTTCAACTACTTCCCCACGAAGGAGGACCTGGTCCTCGCCGGGGCGAAGCACCACATCGGGGAGGCCGCCCAGATCGTCCGGGACCGGCCGGTCGGGCAGACGCCCCACGGGGCCCTGCGCCAGTACCACATGGAGATGCTCCGAAACCGCGAGCCGCTGACGGGCCTGAGCGACAACCCCGTGGTCATGCGCGTCCACCGCGTCGTCAGGCGGTCGCCCGATCTGGTGCTCAAGGCCATGGACATCCGCCGCCGGTCCGCCGAACTGGTGGCGCAGGCGCTCATCGAGGAGGGGAGCCCCGAGCTGACCGCCCGCCTGGCCGCCGCCCAGCTGATGCACGCGCAGCACATCCTGAGCCAGTTGAACGTGCACCGCGTCAACGCCGGGGAGTCCCCCGAGGCGATCTACCCCGACGCGGTGGCCGCCGCCGAGCACGCCTTCCAACTGCTCGAACACGGCATAGGGGACTTCATGCGCCGCGAGGCCGAGCCCTCGGGCGCCGCCGACGCCGCCTTCCACGAGGACCCCGACGCCGCATACGGGCACGACGCCCACCGGGCCGTCGAGCGGGCCCTGCACGAGGCCGCCGACGAGGTGTGCGAACGGCTCGCCGACCCCGACCGGCGCTGACGGGGTGCCGGACCGCGCTCCGCCCCCGAACCATCCGCAGTCGACACCGCCCTGCGCCTCCTCAGTGGAAAAGCCGGCACCATAAGTGAAGTATGCTTTCGTTGCACCGGAATGCGAGTGCCCGTGACGGTCCGAGGCCAGGCGACCGCACGGGGCCCAGCGGCGCGGACGCGGCGTCCCGGAACCGGACCCCGCCCGCCCGCTACGGGACGCCGCTCGCGACCGGGCGCGGCCACCGGACCACGGTGCGCTCAACGACACCGGGACGTCTCGGGCGAAGCGGTCCGAGCGCTCCCGCCCTGAAGGGAGCGTCCATTGAAGCTCAACTCTCTGCACATCGGCCGGACCGTCGCCGTCACCTTCGAACACGGCGAGGACTTCTTCAAATCCCTGCGCGGCGCATGCGAGGAGGCGGGCATCCGCCAGGGCTACATCCCCATGTTCGTGGCCGGGCTGTCCGAGGCCGAACTCGCCGGGACCTGCGAGAAGATCCCCGACCCCGAGGCCCCGGTGTGGTCGGCCGTCCACCTCACCAACCTCGAGGCCGTCGGCGCCGGCAGCCTCGCCTGGGACGAGGAGGAGCAGGCCGTGTGGCCGCACATCCACCTCAGCGTCGGCACCAGACAGCATGGAGCCGTTGGCTACACGAGCCATCTGCTCGCCGCCACCGTGCAGTTCCTCACCGAGATGGTCATCGTCGAGGTCACCGCCCCGCAGGCCAGCCGGGTCAAGAACCGCGCGCTGTACGACGTGCCGGTCCTGACCTTCGGCGACTGACACGCGCGCCGAGTCCGATACGGATGAGGCGAAACGATACTAGACTGCACCGCATGTCTAAGGTCGACCATCTTGTCCTCGCCACGCCCGATCTCGCCGCCACCGTCGACGAGATCGCGCGCCTGACCGGCGCCAAGCCCTCCCCGGGCGGCAGGCATCCCGGCCTGGGCACCCGCAACCACCTGCTCGGCCTCGGCGACGACGCCTACCTCGAGATCATCGGCCCCGACCTCGACCAGCCCGAACCGCCCCGCCCGCGGCCCTTCGGGATCGACGACCTCGCCGAGGCGCGCATGGTCACCTGGGCCGTCCGGGTCGAGGACATCGACGCCGCCGTCGCGGCCTCCCGAGAGGACGGCTACGACCCCGGCGCGCCGTGGGTGATGTCGCGCCGCACCCCCGACGGCGGCGACCTCAAATGGCGGTTGACGCTCGACTACGAGTACGGGCACCGCGGCCTGGTGCCCTTCCTCATCGACTGGGGCCGCACCCCGCACCCGGCCGCCGAACTGCCGGTGGTGCCGCTGATCAGCCTCGAAGCCGTCCACCCCGAGCCCGAGACCGTCGAGGACCGCCTCAAGACGATCGGGGCCTCGCTCCAGATCAAGCCGGGCCTGCGGGAGGCGCTGGTGGCGACACTGCTGGGCGAGACGGGTCTGATCGTCCTCCACTGACCGGTCACATCGGACGCGACGCCTTGAGCGAGAACATGAGCGGCAGCCGCGGCCGCCCCTGCGGCGCCCGGAAGTAGCCGTCCTCGCCGCGGGAGAGACCCGCATAGCGCTGGAACAGCGTCACGTCGAATTCATGGAGGAACTCGATCCGCAGGCCGACCGCGGCTATCGCGGAGACGATGTCGCCCATGGTGTGCAGCCGCTCGTAGCTGCGGTTGTTGACCGTCTGGGCCTCGAAGTCGGTGTAGGTGCCGGGGGCGTCGGTGAACTGGGGCGCGGTGTCGAAGTAGTCGTATTCGAAGGTCGTCTCCTCGCCCCAGCCCAGCACGTGCGTGAACGGGTGGAACTCGGCGACGTAGAGGAACCCGCCCGGCGCGACCAGCGACGCGGCCGTCTCGGCCCACCGCCGGATGTCGGGCAGCCAGTCGAGCGCGCCGATGCCGGTGTAGACGATGTCGTAGTCCGCGTCCGGCACGGCCGAAGCGGCCTCGTACACGTCCGAGACCACGAACTGCGCGCGGTCGGGCCCGATGCCGACCTCGGCCGCCAATCCCCGCGCGACCTCGACGGCCGGCTCGGAGAAGTCGAGGCCGACCACCTTCGCCGCCCCGCGCCTGGCCCACGACAGCGTGTCCTGTCCCATGTGGCATTGCAGGTGGAGCAGCCGCTTCCCGGTGACGTCGCCGACCTCGGCGGCCTCGAAATCGCGGATCTCGTCCTTGCCCCCGCGGAAGGCGTCCTGGTCGTAGAACTCGCTGGCGGCGTGGATGGGCACGCGCTCGTCCCACATCGCCTTGTTCGTCTCGAGCCATTCGGTCCACTGCTCGTGCGCGGCCGTCATACGGTGCTTCCTTGCGGTTCGTAGGGGCGGTTCAGGGCCGGCGGCCGATGAGGAGCGGGCCGGCGCGCTGCATGACCGCCCCCGGGCCGGGAACGGCGCGCATCCGCAGTCGCATCTCCTCCCGCCGGTCCTCGGGGAGGTCCTCGATGAACGCGCGGTAGCCGTGCGAGAGCGCCCACGCCCAGAGCACGTCGCCGTCGGGGACGGCGACGGCGACGGCGATCTCGACGTGGCGGGTCTCCAGGTCGACGAACCCGGCCTCCTCGAGCAGCCGCCGCGGATCGAACGCCGAGCCCATGCCGCCCTCCTCGGGCAGATACGCGCTGAACTCGGCGAACAGCGCGTCCATCGCGTTCTGGACCGCGCCCGGTGCGGTGGCGCTCGGCGCCGCGCCGATGGTCATCGCGAAGCGGCCGCTTGGCGCGAGCACCCGGAACGCCTCTGCCGCGCCCCGCGCCGGGTCCTCCAGCAGGTGCACGACGAACGCCGCGGTGACCAGGTCGAAGGCCGCGTCGGCGAAGCCCAGGCGCTGGGCGTCCATGACCTCGGCCTCGGCCCCGGGGTGCTCGGCCCGGAGCCGGTCGATCATGGCGCCGGAGGCGTCGACGGCGGTGACGGCGCAGCCCCGCCGCAGCGCCGGGCCCACCAGCGCGCCGCGCCCGGCGCCCACGTCGAGCATCCGCGTGCCCCGGGCCGGGTCGAGCGCGCCGACGAGTGCCTCACCGAACCTGGTGAAGAACGGCAGCACCTCGTCGTACTCGTCGGCGACGCGCTCGAACAGCTGCTACGCCGGTTCGGTCCTCATACGCCCCACGATCGCAGGAACCGCCGGGGCGGACAAGCGAATTAGGCGGACCGCCCCCGGTCACCGGCGGCGGTAGGCCACCGCGGTCGACTCCGGCCACTTGGCGCCCTGGCCGGTGATCGGCTGCGGGTCCTCGTCGCGCAGCGTGAACTCGTAGCGCTGGAGCAGCCGCGCGAGGACGACCGTCATCTCCAGGTAGGCGAACCGCATGCCCAGGCACCGGTGGAGGCCGCCGCCGAAGCCGATGAGCTTGCGCAGCTGCTCGGGCGCTTCGACATAGCGGTCGGGCCGGTACGCGTCCGGCTCGGGGAACTCCTCCTCCAGCCGGTGCGTCATCGCCGGGGAGAGCATGACCATCGCGCCGGTCGGTATCTCGCGCCCGTCGACCTCCATCGGCTCGACGGTGCTGCGGACCATCATCGGCGCCACCGGGTGGAGCCGTTCGGACTCGTGCAGGCACCGGTCCAGATGGGCCAGGCGGCGGACGTCCTTGGCGTTCATGGTCTCGGGGAGGCCGTCGAGCTCCTCCCGCGCCCGCTCGAGCTCGCCGGGGTGCCGCAGCAGGTCGATCAGGCCCCAGGAGATCTGCCCGGTGGTGGTCTCGTGCCCGGCCCACACCAGCATGATGATCAGGTGGATGAGGATATCGTCGGGCACCGGCGTCCCGTCGTCGTACTCGGCCTTGACGAAGTGGTCGAGGAAGTCCTCGCCGTCGCCGTCCTGGGCGCGCCGCCTGTCGACGATCCGCTGGAGCCGCTCGCGGATGCGCTTGCCCGCGGCGCGGCTGCGCAGCAGGTGCGGGACCGGCAGCCAGCCGGGGGTGACGAAGTCGGCGCCCTCGGAGAAGCGGCGGAACTCCCCGAACCAGTCGGTGGTGGTCTCGGCGAAGCGCTCGCCGAGGAAGGCGTGCGCCGCGACGCGCATGATGAGCGGTCCGAAGGCGTCGGGGATGCGGAACTCGCCGGAGTCGCCGAGCCCGTCCATGAAGGATTCCGCTTCGCGCTCCATGATCGCGACGTAGGTGTCGAGCTGGCGGCCCTGGAAGCGGGGGAGGACGACCTGGCGCTGGCGCTTGTACTCGTCGTAGGGCGCGAAGAAGTAGAAGTCGGGGCTGAACATCCGCAGGAAGAAGGGGTAGGCGGTGCGGATGGAGAGCTTGCGGTCGGTCTCGTCGAAGGCGAGCTTGTTGTGCTCGGTGCCGAGCAGGACGACGGTGTCCTTCAGCGGGAGGCGGAGCCGGAACATCGAGCCGTGCTCGCGGTGGCCGCGCCTGAAGAGCCCGAGGGGGTCGCGGGTGAGTTCGGCGGCGTGGCCGACCAGCGGGCGGGCGCCCGAGAGGGTCGGGATCGACGTGGTGGTATTCATATGTCACCTCAAAGGGTCGCTTTGGTCCTGAGCTGCCGGTGGGGATCAACTTGGCCAGCGCCCATCGGCGGGTGGGGTCGCCGATCGTGTTCGAATCGTAACCTTTGTTGTCTGTGTCACGCAACCATGCGGACGGCCGCGCCCCGCAATGTCGGAGCCGGGCCGTACCGTCGAGAACGACGAGAGGAGTCGCAGGTGGGGGATGGTGTGATCGTCGGAGCCGACGGCCTGGCGCGGTGCCCGTGGGGCGCCGAGCCCGAGGTCTACCGCGCGTACCACGACGCCGAGTGGGGCAGGCCGCTGCGCGGCGACGACGAGCTGTTCGAGCGGATCAGCCTGGAGGCCTTCCAGTCCGGGCTCTCGTGGCTGACGATCCTGAAGCGGCGGGAGGCGTTCCGGGCCGCGTTCGACGGCTTCCGGATCGACGCGGTGGCGGCCTACACCGACGCCGACGCCGAACGCCTGCTCGGCGACGCGGGCATCATCCGCAACCGGGCCAAGATCGCCGCGACCATCGCCAACGCCAAGGCCGCGCAGGCGCTCGACGGCGGCCTGACGGAGCTGATCTGGTCCTTCGCGCCCGACGCGCACGAGCGCCCGAGGACCGCCGGCGACGTCCCGGCGACCACGCCGGAGTCCACGGCCCTGTCCAAGGCGCTGCGGCGCCGCGGATTCCGCTTCGTGGGGCCCACCACGGCCTACGCCATGATGCAGGCGACCGGCATCGTCGACGACCACCTGGTCGACTGCCACCTGGCCGCCTGACGCCGTCGGGGAGCGCGCCCCGGGACGGGGGAGGAGCGCCCGCGCTCAGCTCAGCGGCGCGGTCGAGCCCCGGACCACGATGCGGCACCGCATCGACCGCACGCCGCGGTCGCGCTCGTCGTCGATGGCGTCGAACAGGGCCCGCGCCGCCGTTCGCCCCAGCTCCTCCAGATTCATGTCCACGCTGGTCAGCTGTGGACGCGCGCCGGTCGTGAGGACCTCCCAGTTGTCGAAGCCCATGACCGCCACGTCGTCGGGCACGGCCCGGCCCCGCTCCCGCAGCGTGTCCAGCGCGCCCCGCGCGACCTGGTCGCTGCCGCACAGCACCGCGTCCACGTCGGGATGCCGGTCCAGCAGCAGGCCCGCCGCCGCGCGCCCCCAGCCCTCCGTCCAGCTGCCGTACGCCACCTGCCCGACCGGTTCGAGCCCGGCGTCCTCCAGCGCCGCGGTCGCCCCGGCCACGCGGTCCCTGGCCGCGCTGTAGTCCCGGTCGCCGCTGATGTGCGCGATCCTCGTGCGGCCGCAGTCGATCAGGTGCTCCACGGCCATCCGCCCGGCCTCGACGTTGTCGGGCACGATCGACAGGTCCTCCGCGTCCTCGGACGGCGCGTAGGCGTAGACCACCGGCACGTCCACCGCGTCGGCCAGCGGCGGGCGCGGATCGGTGCTGCTGCCCACGACGATGAGCCCGTCCACCCTGCGGCTGACCAGCGCCTGCACGTGGTGGCGCTCCCGGATCGCGTCGCCCCGCGCGTCGCACAGGAACACCGAGACCTGCCCGGCGCCGAAGGCGTCCTCGGCGCCCATGAGGATCGGCAGGCTGAAGCGCCCCACCAGGTCCGAGGTGAGCAGCCCGACCGTCCCGCTCCTGCCCGCCAGCAGGCCCCGCGCCAGCGAGTTGGGGGAGAACGACAACTGCGCCGCCGCGTCGAGCACCCGCGCCCGGGTCTGCGCGTGCACGTGGTTGCGGTTGTTCAGCGCCTTGGAGGCCGTGGCGACCGACACGCCCGCCAATTTGGCCACATCGGACAGGGTTGCGGCGCGGGCGCCGCGCGCACCGGGGGGTCTGGCCATCGCGTCCTCCTTCGAGCGGGGTCGCGCCGCGTCTGCGGCGTCGACGCGTCGACTGTAGCCGACGACCGGAAAATTTGCCGTCCGCCCTTTCGGTGGAAGCGCTCGCTCCACCGCCCCCGCCGCAATCCAACGCGATCAATACCGATCAATGCATTGACAATGACCGCCACGAGGTCATAGCATTTCGGCAGCAGCAAGTCCGAAAACCTTTTCGGTCGGTTTCGGTATCCCCCCGACCCACCTGCCGCGCTCACGGAGGCACGCAATGGCGCCCACGCATCCGTCCACCCGACTCCTCGCCACCACTGCCGCCCTCGCACTCGCCGCCGGCCTCGCCGTCGCCTGCGACCGGCCCGAGACCCGGGAGCAGACCATCGGCCTCCCCGTCTTCACCGGCGACGACGCCGTCCCCGACGAACCGGCCGCCTACACCGTCGACGGCATGATGCCCGCCATGTACGAGGCCGAGGCCGACGGCACCGACTTCTGGATGGACCGCCTCCTCGCCCGCGAAGGCGCCGACCCCGCCGGCGACCAGTGGCTCATGACCCGCGGCCGGGCGCTGCTCATGCGCGTCCACGAACCCGACGTCATCGGCTTCGGCGGCCAACTCGCCTACTACGACCCCTACTTCGACCGCACCTCGGCCGCCGACGGCTTCACCATCGCGATCGGCGACGCCGACTTCACCGAGGACGTCGACCGGCGCCGCCAGACCCCGAGCCACTGGACCAGCGTCCACGAGAGCGGCGAGCTGACCGCCGAGGTCCAGAAGTTCATCACCCACGACAACGTCGCGGTCGCCAACGTCACCGTCACCAACGGCGGCGCCGCCGCCCTCCTCCCGCTGCGCGTCGAATCCGACTTCGCCTGGCAGGCCGACGGCGACGAGCTGACCGGCGTCCTCGACGTCCAGAACTCCCGCTCCGAACGCCTCACCACCGTCTTCCCGCGCCTCTCAGGCACCGGACTGACCCCCGACGACGGCGCCCTCACCGGCGAACTCGCCCTCGGCGCGGGCGAATCGGCCACCTTCAAGGTCCAACTCGGCATGATCACCGACGAGCTCGCCGCATCGGCCACCGAATACGCCGCCTACCGCGACGCCGCCCCCGAGGCCGCCTTCGCCGAACACGTCCGGACCTACAACCGCTGGTGGGCCGAGAACCTCCCCTACTTCGACGTCCCCGACGAATCGATCAAGAAGTTCATCTACTACCGCTGGTGGCTGATGCGCTACAACTACCTCGACGCGGACATCCCCGGCAACGACTTCCAGTTCCCCACCTCCATCGAAGGCGTCACCGGCTACAACAACGCGATCGCCCTGACCGTCCCCATGTTCATCGACGACCTCAAATACCTGCGGGACCCCGTCTACGCGTACGGCCCCTGGGTCTCCACAGGGGAGAGCTCCGAGGGCGGCCGCTTCATGGACAACCCCGGCGACCCCGAGAACTGGTCGAACTCATACACCCAGTACATCGCCGAAGCCGCCTGGCGCAGCTACCAGATCCACGGCGGCCCCGAAGCCGTCGCCGAGAACCTCGCCCGCTACGCCGAAGGCGACGTCAAAGGCCAGCTCGACACCTTCGACACCGACGGCAACTGGCTCATCGAATACGACTGGGGCGCCATGACCGGCAACGACGCCGACGCGGTCTCCTTCCACTGGCGGGACGGCAACCTCGACCGCGCCGAGTCCGCCTACCAGTACTCAGGCGCCCTCGCCGCCGCCGAAGCCTACGAACTCATCGGCCAGGAGGCGAACGCCGCCGAGATGCGCGAGATCGCCGGCAACATCCAAGACGCCATCACCGACGTCCTGTGGAACCCCGACCGCCGCCTGTTCGAACACGTCCACACCGCCACCGGCGACCACGTCCCCTGGAAGGAGATCAACAACTACTACCCCTTCTCGGTCGGCGCCGTCCCGAACGAAGCGCCCTACACCGACGCGCTGCGCCTCCTCGCCGACCCCGACCAGTACCCCCTGTTCCCCTTCTACACCGCCAACCAGGCCGACAAGGCCGAGGCCGCCGAAGCCGGCTTCCCCGGCTCCAACAACTTCTCCCAGATCAACTCCACCGTCCAGTTCCGACTGTTCTCCTCGGTGCTGCGCGACTACGACACCGACGCGGTCACCGCTGAGGACTACAAGAAGCTCCTGTACTGGAACGCCTGGGCCACCTACATCGACGGCGACACCGCCTGGCCCGACGCCAACGAGTTCTGGGCCGAGTGGAACCCCGACGCCCAGCGCATCGACTACCGCTCCTGGATCCACCACACCACCCTCGGATCGGGCATCTGGACCGTCGTCGAGGACGCCATGGGCCTGCGGCCCCGCACCGACAACGCCGTCGAACTCTCCCCGATCGACATCGGCTGGGACCACTTCACCGTCAACCACCTGCGCTACCGCGACTCCGACCTGACCATCACCTGGGACGAGCCCGGCGACGGCACCGTCCACTACCCCGGCGTCCCCGAGGGCTACTCGGTCCACATCGACGGCGAACGCGCCTTCACGCTCGACCGCCTCGCCCCCGCCGTATGGCACCCCGAGACCGGCCAGGTGGAACTCACCGGCGGCGAAGGCGAAGTCCTCTACAGCCGGTCCGCGCCCGACATGGCGGCCCCCCAGGACGTCGCGCCCACCGACCGCGTCGTCGACGTGTTCGCCAAGGCCGGCACCGACCTCACCGGCGAAGCCGCCGAGAACCTCGCCGAAGGCGCCACCGCCTCGGCCTCCCACACCGCCGCGGGCACCAGTGTCGACGGCGCCGTCGACGGCACCACGATCAACGCGCCCTACTGGAGCAGCGCCGGATCGGGCAACGCCGCCGACTGGTACGAAGTGGCGTTCGACCGGACCGAGCGCATCGACCAGGTGCGGCTCTACTTCTACCGCGACCGCGCCCCCGGCGGCCTGGCCGAACCGGCGACCTACCGCATCGAATACCACGACGGCACCGACTGGACGCCCGTCACCGGGCAGGCCGCCGAACCGGCGATCCCCCGCGCCAACTACAACCAGATCGGCTTCGACCCCGTCACGACCGACCGCGTCCGCGTCGTCCTCGACCACCAGGCGGGACACGCCACCGGCCTCAAGGAGTTCCAGGCCTTCGACACCGGAGCCGACACCGAGGCCGCCGAGAACACGGCGCCCTACGTCGTCGCCCGCCACGACCGGTCCTTCCGCCAGCCGCTCCAAGCCGCGCTCACCGGCACCGTCAAAGACGACGCCCTGCCCTCGGACGGCACCCTGACCAGCCGGTGGACCGTCGTCGACGGGCCCGGCGCCGTCATCTTCGCCGACGCCGCCGCCGCGACCACCCTCGCCACCTTCACCGCCCCGGGGGAGTACACGCTCCGCCTGACCGCCGACGACGGCGAACGCACGAGCGCCGCGACCGTCACCGTCACCGCCGCCGCCCCCGACGACCGCGCCAACATCGCCCCCGCCGCCGAACCCACCGCGTCCTACACCTCGTCGTGGGAGCACGTCACCGCGATCAACGACGCCGTCGAACCGGCCGGCTCCAACGACGGCACGGGCCCCCGCTGGGGCACCTGGCCCGAGCAGGGCGAGCAGTGGGTCCAGCTCGACTGGGACGCGCCCGTGCGCGTCGAAGCCGCCGACATGTACTTCTTCGACGACGGCGGCGGCGTCCGAGTCCCCGCCTCGTGGACGATCCAGTACCGCGACGGCGACCAGTGGACCGACGTGACCGCCCACGGCCCCTACGGCACCGAGACCGACCGGTACAACGCCGTGGACTTCGACCCGGTCACCACCACCGGCCTCCGCGCCGTCCTGGACGGCGCCACCGCCGCCGTCGGCGTCCTCGAATGGAAGGTCTTCGCCGAGGCCCCCGCATCGGTGCGGCACGTCCACCAGCCCACCGTCGCCGGCGCCGTCCCCGACCTGCCCGGCACGGTCACCGGCGTCTACGCCGACGGCACCCGCCTCGACCTCCCCGTCGTCTGGCAGCCGCTCACCGAGGACGACGTCGCCGAACCGGCCACCGCCGTCGACGCCACCGGCCTCGTCACCGGCCTCGCCCTGGAGGCCACCGCCACCGTCCACGTCAGACTCCACGACGACGTGGCGATCACCGCCCTGGAGACCGAGGAGGCCACCACCCCCGCGGGCCGCGCCCCGACACTGCCCGACACCGTCACCGCCGTCTACAACGACGGCTCGAAGGACAACGTCACCACCACCGTCACCTGGGACGACATCGACCCCTCCCAGTACGCCGCACCAGGCGTCTTCACCGTGAACGGCACCCTCGACGGCACCTCGCTGACCGCCCAGACCACCGTCACCGTCACCGAATCCGACTGAACTCCGACCGGCACCAGGAGCAGACCATGATGCAGACCGCACCGCGACCCCGAACCAGAGCCCTCCTCGCCACCGCCCTGGCGGCGGCCCTCGCAGCGACCCTCCACACCGCCGCCACCGCGCGGGCACAGGAGGCCGAACCCGCCGGCAACCCCATCGTCACCGACATCTACACCGCCGACCCCGCCACGCTCGTCGTCGGCGACACCGCCTACCTCTTCACCGGCCGCGACGAGGCCGCCCCCGGCCACCAGGGCTTCGTCATGAACGAATGGCACGCCTTCTCCTCCACCGCACCCGACAACGACCCCGACGCCTGGACCCACCACGGCGCGATCCTCTCCCTCGACGCCTTCGACTGGGCCGGCGCCAACGCCTGGGCCTCCGAAGTCGTCCAAGGACCCGACGGCCGCTACTACTGGTTCGTCTCCGTCGACGGCAGCACCGACGACGGCTGGATGAACATCGGCGTCGCCGTCGCCGACGACCCCCTCGGCCCCTACGAGGACGCCATCGGCGGCCCGCTCGTCTCCGACGCGACCCCGAACTCCTCGGCGCTCAACATCGACCCGGCCGTCCACATCGACGACGACGGCCGGATCCACCTGTACTGGGGCTCCTACTGGCAGCCGCGCATGGCCATGCTCGACCAGGACATGACCTCCCTGGCCGGCCCGGTCACCACCCCGCAGGGCCTGACCGACTTCTGGGAGGCCCCGTGGATCTTCGAACGCGAAGGCACCTACTACATGGCCTACGCCTCCAACGCCGGCGCCGACTGCGTCACCAGCGCCGCGTACGCCTGCATCCGCTACGCCACCGCCGACGACCCCGCCGGCCCCTGGACCCACCGCGGCGTCGTCCTCGGCCAGGTCACCTCCACGACCAACCACCCGGCCATCATGGAGTTCGACGGCCGGTGGTGGATGGTCTACCACACCGCCGACGCGCCCGGCGGCGGCGACTTCCGCCGCTCCGTGGCCATCGACGAACTCCACTTCAACGCCGACGGCACCATGCGGCAGGTCGTCCAGACCACCGGAGGCGACGGCGCATGACCCCCGCGGCCACGGCCCTCCCGCGCCCCACCGCCCCGCACCACCCGCACCGGCGGAGGGGCGAGCCCCCCGCCTGAACCCCTTTGATCCCTTACCGTTAGGAGCAACAGGCCATGAGATTCGACAAGCGCCCGAGCCCCTCCAGGCGCGCGGCCGCCGCGGTCGCGGCGGGCACCGCCGCCGTGCTGCTCGCCGCCGCCTGCGGCGACGGCCGCGGCGGAGGCGGCGGCGACCAGGAGGTCGTCCTCGAAGGCGTCGACGACGGCGCCGTCCTCACCATGTGGACCAGGGCCGCCACCGAGGCCCAGTCGCAGGCCCTCGTGGACGCCTACAACGCCACCCACGAGAACCAGGTGGAGCTGTCGGTCATCCCCACCGACGACTACCAGACCCGCGTGGGCACCGCCGCGGGCAACCAGGAGCTCCCCGACCTGTTCGCCATCGACGTCGTGTTCGCGCCCAGATTCACCTCCGCCGGCGCCTACCTCGACCTCACCGACCGGATCGACGCGCTCGACCACGCCGACGCCCTCGCCCCCTCCCACATCGCCGTGGGCACCGTCGACGACCGCAAGTACCTCGTGCCGCACACCCTCGACCTGTCGGTCCTGTTCTACAACAAGGACCTCTACGCACAGGCCGGGCTCGACCCCGAGCAGCCGCCGACCACGCTCGCCGAGTTCGCCGACCACGCCCGCGCGGTCGGCGAACTCGGCGACGACGTCCACGGCACCTTCTTCGGCGGCAACTGCGGCGGCTGCTTCCTGTTCACCTGGTGGCCCTCGATCTGGGCCGAGGGCGCCGAGGTCATGAACGAGGACGGCACCGAATCGCTCCTGGACTCACCCGAGGCCCGGGAGGTCTACGCGATCTGGCGGGGCCTGGTCGAGGACGGCGCCGTCGCCCCCGGCCACGCCGAGGAACCGGGCGCCACCTGGACCGGCCTGTTCCCCGAAGGGAACATCGGCGTCATGCCGATGCCCTCCACGATGCTCGGCCTCATGCCCGAGGACCTGGACATGGGCGTCGCGCCCATCCCCGGCCCCACCGGCGGCCAGTCCACCTTCGTGGGCGGCGACTCCATCGGCATCAGCGCCAACTCCGAGCACCCCAACCAGGCGTGGGACTTCCTGCGCTGGACCCTGGAGGCGGACACCCAGATCGACCTCCTGGCCGCGAACGGCGACGTCATGGCCCGCACCGACCTGGCCGACAACGAGCACTACGCGGACAACCCGAACGCCGTGGTCATGAACGACCTCGTCGCCATCGGCCGCACCCCCTACTCGCTGCACTTCGGACAGACCTTCAACGACCCGCAGGGGCCCTGGCTGCCGCTGGTCAGGGAGGCGGTGTACGGCGACGCGGACGCCGACCTCAGCACTCTCAACGACGCGATCACGGCTTCGCTGAGCGGTTAGGACAACTCCATATGAGGCACTCGCGCACGTTGGCCGGCGCGGTCTACGCGGCACCCGTCGCACTGTTCGTGCTGGTCTTCTTCGTCGCGCCGCTGCTGCTGGTCGGACGCATGTCCGCGTCCGACTGGCCGCTGCTGGCCGGCGACCTGGGGGTCAACTTCCCCGCCAACTACGCGTCGATCGGCGACAACCCCCTCTTCTGGCCCGCCGTCGGCTTCACCCTCAAGTACACCGGCATCGTCGTGGTGATCCTGGTGGGCCTCTCCCTCGGACTGGCCCTGCTCGTCTCCGGCACCAGGAAGGGCACCGGCCTCCTCCGCACCGCCTACTTCCTGCCCACCACCCTCGGCCTGGCCTCGGCGTCGCTGCTGTTCTTCGGCTTCTACAGCCCCGCCATCGGCCCGCTCGACCCGATCCTCCAAGGACTCGGCATCACCGACGAGCCGATCTCGTGGCTCGGCACCCCGAACATGGCGCTCTTGTCGACCGTCGTGCTCATCGTGTGGAAATTCGCCGGGTTCTTCATGATCATCCTCCTGGTGGGCCTCCAGTCCATCCCGCCCGACGTCTACGAGGCCGCCCGCCTCGACGGCGCGAACCGCCTCCAGGCGTTCGCGCACATCACCCTCCCGCTCCTGCGCCCCGCGCTGGGCCTGGTGCTCATCCTCAGCGTCACCGGCTCGCTCCTGGCGTTCGACCAGTTCTTCATCCTCACCAAGGGCGGACCGGACAACAGCACCGTCACCGTGGTGCAGCTGATCTACCGCGAGGCATTCCAGCGCTTCGACCTCGGCGCCGCCGCGGCCGTCTCCGTGCTGGTGCTCGCCGCGCTCCTGGTGGTCAACATCGCCCAGTTCCGCGCCCTGAGGAGGGACCGATGACACGCCGCGGCATATGGGGCACGACCTCGTACTACGTGCTCGGCGGCGGCCTGGCCGCCCTGTTCCTGTTCCCGCTGATCTGGACCGGGTACGCCTCGGTCGCACCGCACGGCTCCACCAACCAGCAGGACGGCTTCGGCTTGGGCAACTACGCCACCCTGCTCGAATACGACTCGGGGTTGCTGCGCTACCTGTGGAACAGCGCCTACGTGTCGGTGCTGACCGTGGCGTTCACGCTCCTGCTCTCGTGCCTGGGCGGCTACGCGTTCGCGCGCTTCAAGTTCCCCGGACGCGACACGCTGTTCCTGCTGACCATCGCGATCCTCATGGTGCCCTACAGCACCCTGCTGATCCCGCTCTACACGCAACTGGGCGACATCGGGCTGCGCAACTCCCTGTTCGGGCTCGCGCTGGTCCTCACCCTCTACCAGCTGCCGTTCGCGGTGTTCATGATGCGCATCTCCTTCGAGGCGGTGCCCAAGGAGATCGAGGAGTCGGCGATGGTGGACGGCTGCGGATCGCTGCGCGTCCTGACGCGCATCATGCTGTTCGCCGTGTGGCCCGGCCTGATCACCGTCGGCCTGTTCTCGTTCCTGGCCGCCTGGAACGACTTCATCGCACCGCTCATTCTCGTCAGCGACGCCGACAAGGCCGTGCTGCCGGTGGCGATCGCCAACCTACGACAGCAGTCGATGGGCGCCGTCGACTTCGGCGCCACGCAGGCGGGAGTGGTCGTCATGGCCCTGCCCTGCCTGGTGCTCTTCGCGCTGCTGCAACGTCACTATGTCCGAGGATTCATGTCAGGAGCTGTCAAGGGATGAAGAAGTCCACACCGGTGCTGCCCACCCGGGGGGCGCTGCGCCCCCTGGGACTCGACGAGGTCCGGCTCACCGGAGGCCACTGGGCCCGCAGGCAGCGGACCAACGCCGAGGCCACCATCGGGCACTGCCTGCACTGGCTGGAGGAACTGGGCTGGCTGGCCAACTTCGCGAAGGCGGCCTCCGGCGAGCCGTTCGCGCACGCCGGACGCGAGTTCGCCGACTCCGAGGTCTACAAGCTCGCCGAGGCCATGGCCTGGGAGATCGGCCGGTCCGGCTCACCCGAACTGGAGGAGCGGTTCGTCCTGCTGACCGAGCAGATCGCCGCCGCCCAGGAGCGCGACGGCTACCTGAACACCCGGTTCGGCCACCCGGGCCAGCGCCCCCGCTACTCCGACCTGGAGGGAGGCCACGAACTGTACTGCTACGGGCACCTCATCCAGGCCGGCGTGGCGCGGCTGCGGACCCGCGGCGAGGACGACTTCACCAGGATGGCCCGCCGCGCCGCCGACCACGTCTGCGACGTCTTCGGCCCCGGCGGCGTCGAACGGATCTGCGGGCACGCCGAGATCGAGGTCGCCCTGGCCGAGCTCGGCCGCGCCACCGGCGAACGGCGCTACCTGGACCAGGCGAAGCGGTTCGTCGACCGGCACGGCGAGCACACGCTCGCCGACGGCGGCTTCGGCCGCGCCTACTTCCAGGACGACGTGCCGGTGCGCGAGGCCGAGGTCCTGCGCGGGCACGCGGTCCGGGCCCTGTACCTCTCGGCGGGCGCGATCGACGTCGCGGTCGACACCGGCGACACCGAGCTGCTGGAGGCCGTGCGCCGCCAGTGGGACCGCACGCTCGCCAGGCGCACCCACCTGACCGGCGGCATGGGCGCCCAGTACTCCGACGAGGCGTTCGGCGCCGACTTCTCGCTGCCGCCCGACCGGGCCTACTCCGAGTCGTGCGCGGGCGTGGCGGCGGTGATGACGGCCTGGCGGCTGCTCCTGGCCACCGGCGAGACCTCCTACGGCGACATGATCGAGCGGATCGCCTGGAACGTCCTGGCCGGGGCCGTCGCACCGGACGGGAAGGCGTTCTTCTACGCCAACCCCCTGCACCAGCGCACCGCCGACGAGGACCCGGCCGCGGGGGAGCTGTCGCACCGCGCCGCGGGAGGGCGCCGCGCGCCCTGGTTCGACGTCTCGTGCTGCCCGACGAACCTGGCCCGCACCTTCGCCTCCCTCGCGGCGTACATCGCCACCGCCGACGACGACGGCCTCCAGATCCACCAGTACACGCCCGCGGCCGTCGCCACCGAACTGGCCGGCGGCCCGGTCGCGGTCACCGTCGAGGCCGACTACCCCGACAGCGGGACGATCACGGTCCGCGTCGACCGCAACGGGGCCGGGACGTGGACGCTCGGCCTGCGGGTCCCGGCCTGGGCCGAGGGCGCGGTGCTGACCGAGCCCTCGGGGGAGCGGCGATCCGCCCCGCCCGGGCAGGTGCGCCTGACGCGTGACTTCGCCGCGGGCGACGAGGTCCGCCTGGAACTGCCGGTGGCCCCGCGCTGGACCAGGCCGGACCCGCGCATCGACGCGGTGCGCGGCTGCGCCGCCGTCGAGCGCGGCCCGCTGGTGATGTGCGTCGAGTCGATCGACCTGCCCGGCGCGGCCGACGTCGCCGACCTGACCGTGGACACCGGCAAGGACCCGGTGGACGGCGAGGGCGCGGTGACCGTCGCCGGGCACCTCCACCGGAACGCCGACGCCTGGCCGTACGGGCCCGACCCGGCGCCGCAGGTCGGCCGCGAGGCCGCCGAGGTCGCGCTCGTCCCGTTCCACCTGCGGGCCACGCGCGAACCGGCTTCGATGCGGGTGTGGCTGCCGATCGGATAGCGGGAAGGAGGGTGGCGCGGCGCGGGCCGCGTCACCCGGGCCTGCCGGTCAGGAGGCCGCGCGGCGGTCGTAGCGGTGCCGCGACTCGATGATGTCCGGCCGGTGGCGCTCGGCCCATGCGAGCAGACCGTTCAGGTGCGCGTACAGCTCCCGGGCGCTCTCGGTGGCGCTGTACTCGACTTTGGGCGGGACGGTCGGGTGGACGGTCCGGGTGAGCAGGCCGTCGCGTTCGAGGTTGCGCAGCGTCAGCGTGAGCATCCGGCGGCTGATGCCGGGGATGGCGCGTTCGAGCTCGGTGTAGCGGACCGGGGCCTTGGTGGCGGTCACGAGGATCGACACCGCCCATTTGCCGGCGACGCGGTCGATGACCTGGACGATGGGGCAGACCTCGTCCTGGACCTCGGACGGCGGCATCGAGGCGTCGTCGTTCACCGGTGGCGTCCCTTCGCTCGGCGCCGCACCTGTGGCGCGGCCCTCGTGTGCGGCGTATCACGGCGAGGGCCCCGGGGGCGCGACCTGGACGGGAACACCCCTGTCCCCTCTGGCACATGAAAGTGCCTTCTTACGGATTCCCCAATTGGAACACATGATTCCCTCGGGAACAAAACGTTCCCCATGTCGTTCCGAAGAGGGGTTCCCATGTCCACCCAGGCAATGCCAAGCCTCCGGACCCGCTGGCTGGCGGTGGCCGTCCTCGCCGCCGCCCAGGTCATGATCATCCTGGACCAGAACATCGTCAACATCGCCCTGCCCGCCATCCGCGACGACCTCCACATCTCCCAATCGAATCTGGTGTGGACGGTCAACGCGTACGTGATCCCCTTCGGCGGCGTGCTGCTGCTGGCCGGACGCCTCGGCGACCTCATCAGCCGCAAACGGGTCTTCCTCGCCGGACTGACGCTGTTCGCAGCCGCCTCGGCCGCCGCCGCGACGGCCGACACCCAGGGGTTCCTCCTGGGGGCCCGCTTCGCGCAGGGCGTCGGCGGCGCGATCGCCTCGGCCGGACTGCTCGGCATGGTCGTCATGCTCATGCCCGAACCCGAGCACCGGCCGAAGGCGATCGGCGCCTTCGGACTGGCCTCCTCGGGCGGCGCAGCCCTCGGCACCGTGGTCGGCGGCGTGCTGACCGAGACGCTCGGCTGGGAGGCCGTCTTCCTCATCAACGTCCCCCTGGGCCTGGCCGTCGGACTGCTCGCCGCCCGGCTGCTGCGCGACGACCGCGGCATCGGCCTGCGCCAGGGCGCCGACGTGCTCGGCGCGCTCCTGGTGACCTCGGGAGTCATGCTCGCCGTCTACACCCTGGTCGAGATCGAGAGCCACGGCTGGACCTCCCCGCGCCTCCTCGGCCTCGGCGCGCTCGCCGCGGCCCTCATCGCCGGGTTCTTCGCCCGCCAGGCCAAGGCCGCGAACCCCCTGGTGCCGCTGCGCATCCTCTTCTCGCGCAACGTCGCCGCAGCCAACCTCGTGCAGGCGCTCATGGTCGGGGCCATGTTCGGCTTCATGTTCTTCACCGTCCTGTACCTCCAGCAGGTCCTCGGCCTCACACCGCTCACCGCGGCCCTGGCGTTCCTGCCCGTCCCGGTGATCATCATGACCGCCTCGATCACGGTCGTCCCGCGCCTGCTCACCCGCTTCGGACCCCGCCCCCTGATCGTGACCGGCCTGGCGGCCATCCTCGCCGGCTTCCTCCTCCTGACGCAGATCCGCGCCGAGGGCGCCTACGCCGCCGACGTGCTCGGCGCGATGATCGCCCTCGCCGCCGGATTCAGCGTGACGATGCCCGCGCTGATGAGCCTGGGCATGGCGGACTCGCGCCCCGAGGACGCCGGCGTCACCTCGGGACTGTTCAACACCGCCCAGCAGGTCGGCGGCGCGGTCGGCCTGGCCGTGCTCAGCACGGCGGTCGCGGCGCGGACGCGGACACTGCTCGACCAGGGCGCCGCAGAAGCCGAGGCGCTGACCGGCGGCTACCGCCTCTCCTACGCCCTCGCCGCCGGATTCGTCGCGATCGCCCTGCTCATCGCCGCCACGGCGCTCAAGCCCCGCGCGAACGCGCCCGCCGAACCCGCCGCCGCGCCCGTCGCCTGACGGCCGCACCGCCGTGGGCGAGAATGGGGCCCGTGAAACAGCTCTCCGAATACCTGGCGATCGCCGAGCACGCCGCGGACCTCGCCGTCGAACGCATCGAATCCGGCCTCGGCCAGAGACGCACCCTCGAACGCAAGGGCGACCGGGACTTCGCCTCGGACCTCGACCTCGCGGTCGAAGACCTCCTCCGCGCCCACCTGGCCGAGGCCACCCCCGACATCCCGCTCCTGGGCGAGGAGCGGGGCGTCAGCGGCGACACCGACTCGCCCTACGCCTGGGTCCTCGACCCCGTCGACGGCACCGTCAACCTCGTGCACGGCCTCCCCGCCTTCTGCGTCTCGCTCGCGCTGACGCACCGGGGCAACCCGGTGGTCGGCGTCGTCGACTCCCCGCCGCTGCGGGAGCGCTACAGCGCGGCGGCCGGGCACGGCGCCACCCTGAACGGGAAGGCGATCGCCTGCTCCCGCACCGAGGACTTCGCCGAGGCCCTGATCGCCTTCCCCGACTTCGCCCTGGCCGACCGCCCCGCCGAGGTCAACGCCCAGCGGATGCGGCTGGTCGCCGAACTCGTCCCGCGCGTCCGGCGCCTGCGCATGATCGGCTCGGCGGCCCTGGACCTGTGCTGGGTCGCCGCGGGCCGCTTCGACGCCAGCGTGCTCCCCGAGGCCAACCTGTGGGACGTCGCCGCCGGCGTGGTCATCGCCCGCGAGGCCGGGGCGGCGGTGCTCGACCGCCACGGCGCGCCGTTCGGCGCGGGCTCGGCCTCGGTGGTGGCCGGGACGAGCACCCTCGCGCCCGCCCTGTGCGACCTCCTGGCCGCCACGGCATGAGACCGGCCCGCCTTCGGGCGCGATGCGACCCCCGGCGCGGCGGCCATGTCGCCGCCGCCCGGGGCCCTACTGCCGCGGCACGGACCGGGCCGCGGACCGGCCCGACGGCTGGTAGGCCATCCTCCCGGTCCGCCGCGCCGTCGCCGCCAAGGCGATGCGCTCCCGGTTGCCCTCGGCGAACAGGGGCATGGCCTGCTCCGGCGGGAAGAAGCCGAACTCGTCGAGCTCCTCCTCCTGCAACCTGATCCGGCGGGGATCGTCGATGACGCCGCCGTCGAACACGTAGACGGCCATGGGCGCGCCCACGAACCCGTGCGCCGACACCCAGTCGAGCACCAGCAGATCGCCGACCGGCACGTCCAGCCCGATCTCCTCCGCGGTCTCGCGCGCGCACGCCTCATGCGGCGATTCGCCCCGGTCGACCATGCCGCCCACGAACTGCCACTCGTCGCGGTAGTTCGGTTTGACGATCAGCACGCGGCCCGCGGCATCGGTGAAGAACGCGCACGCCACGGCGAAAGCGGTCGCGAAGCCGTCGAGCACTTCTGGGGGCGGCGGTCCGGTACGAGCCATGCGCCCACCCTAACCGGCGAGGCCACTGTGCCCGGTGCACCGCCTTGCCCGAATCACCGGCCTTTCTCGATGGCCGCGTCCAGGACCCGGCCCTTGAGGTCGGCGTGGGCCGCGTCCAGGGCGCCGATCGCGGCCGCGTCCCCGTACACCGCCGAGGGCAGGACCCGCCCCCCGAAATCCCCGGCGCGCTCCCGCACATGCGCGAGCAGGGTCTCGCCGCCGGCGCGCGCGATCTCCCCGGCCAGCACGATCCGCGGGGGATCGAGCAGGCACCGGAGCAGCCGGACCGCCGCGACGACCCGGGAGGCGTAGGCGTCCAGGAAATCCAAGGCGCCCCGCTCGACGGCGGCGGCGATGACCGCGGGGGCGTCCGCGCCGCCGATCCCGTGCTCGCGGCCGAGTCCGATGGCGGCGGGCGCCCCGAGCCAGTCCTGGAACGTCGGGTCGTCGGGCCCGGCGCGGTCGGGGAAGGCGGGGACGTAGCCGAGTTCGCCCGCGGCCCCGTGCCGTCCGATCAGGAGGTCCTGTCGCAGGTCGATGCCCACGCCGATGCCCTCGCGCCCCAGCCACAGCACGACCAGGCCGTCGGCGGCCTCGGGGTGGCGCCGCTCGGCCATGGTGGCGGCGTTGACGTCGTTGTGGATCGCGACCGCGGCGCTCAGCTCGGCTTCGAGGGAGGCGCGCATGCGCAGCCCGGTCAGGCCCGGGATGTCGGCGTGGCCGATGGTGTCGGCCTCGGCGTCGTAGGCCCCGGGGACGGCGAGGTGGAGGACCGCGATCCGGTCCAGGCCGATCCCGGCGTCCTCGGCGGTCCTGGACAGGAGGCGCAGCACGGCCCGGTCGGGAGGGACGGCGGTGAAGTCGACGCGCGTGGTGGCCGAGGACTTCTCGCGGCCCTTGAGGTCGGCGATGGCGACGGTGACGGCGTCGGGCTCGTGCAGGGTCGCGGCGGCGGCGAAGGCGTGGTCGGCGTTGACGGTGTAGACCTCGGCCTTGGGGCCCGCCTGCCTGGCGGTGGCCCGGCCCACGGTCACCGCCCGCCCCGACTCCAGGAGCCGGGCCATGACCTGCGACGCGGTGGGCTTGGTCAGGCCGGTGAGCCGGCACAGCTCCACGCGCGTCAGCGTCTCGTTGTCCATCAGGTGGTAGAGCGCGGCGCGCTCGTTGAGGGCGCGCAGCAGGTGCGAGGAACCGGAGGGGACCGGCGAGGCCGAGGGGCCGGTGGTGCGCATGGACGTCCTTCCCTGGCGCCGGGGGACCGGGATGCGGCGCCCGAAGTCGGTAAGCCTATCTGACGATCTTTCGCGCACTGTCGCCCCGGGGCCGGTACGCGGCGACACTAGAAGACACCCTGAGCAGCCATCACGTCATATTGACCTTGGTGGATCTATTGACTTCCCGGCCCGCCCTCCGTACCGTCGCAATGGATAGTAAAACTACCTAACTAATATTGGAGGGCAAGATGACCCCGTCCCCCCGTTGGAAACGACTGCTGGGGGTGCTCGCGACCCTGGCGGTCGCGGCCGCCCTCTACCCCCTCGGCGCCGGCATCGCCAGCGGCGACCCCGCCGCCCCCGCGGAAGCGACCGCCGCGCAGCACGGACAACTCCACGTCTGCGGCACCACCCTCTGCGACGCCTCCGGCGAACCCGTGCAACTGCGCGGCATGAGCACCCACGGCCTCCAGTGGTACTCCCAATGCGTCAACGACGACTCCCTCGACGCCCTCGCCCACGACTGGGACGCCGACGTCGTCCGCCTGTCCATGTACGTCCAAGAAGGCGGCTACGAGACCGACCCCGCCGGCTACACCGCCATGATGCACGACCTCATCGACGACGTCACCGCCCGCGGCATGTACGTCATCGTCGACTGGCACATGCTCACCCCCGGCGACCCCCACTACAACCTCGAACGCGCCAAGACCTTCTTCACCGAGATCGCCCGCGAACACGGCCACCAGGACAACATCCTCTACGAGGTCGCCAACGAACCCAACGGCGTCGAATGGGACCGCATCAAGACCTACCACGAAGAGATCATCCCCGTCATCCGCCAGCACGACCCGGACGGCGTCATCCTCCTCGGCACCGCCCACTGGTCCTCCCTCGGCGTCTCCCTCGGCTCGAACGAGCAAGAAGTCATCGACAACCCCGTCGACGCCGACAACATCATGTACACCTTCCACTTCTACGCCGCCAGCCACGGCGACGACCACTTCAACGCCCTCGCCCGCGCCGCCGACCAGATCCCCATGTTCGTCACCGAATTCGGCACCCAGAACTACTCCGGCGAAGGCGCCAACGACTTCGCCATGTCCCAGCGCTACCTCGACCTCATGGAGGACAAGAACATCAGCTGGGTCAACTGGAACTTCTCCGACGACCACCGCTCCGGCGCGGTCTTCGAACCCGGCACCTGCCCCGGCGGGCCCTACACCGGGACCACCGCCCTCAAAGAGGCCGGCGTGTGGATCCGCGACCGCATCCGCGAAGGCGGCGACGCGGGCGGCCCGCCCACCCAAGAACCCACCGAGGAACCCACCGGCGAACCGACCGACCCGCCCGGAACCGCCCCCGCCTGGGAACCCCACACCCACTACCCGGCGGACGCCCGCGTGACCTACGACGGCACCGTCTACCGCTGCCTCCAACCGCACACCGCACTGCCCGGCTGGGAACCGCCCGCCGTCCCCGCCCTGTGGACCCCCGCCTGACCCGCCGAACAGAAACAGCGGCGCCCCCGGCCCGCACAGGCCGGGGGCGCCCCCACGACACGAAGAAACCACCCGTCGCCCTGCCACGGGACGCGCCAACCGGCGCCGCAACGACGGACGGCACCCGCACAGGGGTGCCGTTTCCACTGGTGGTCATCGGTGCTTCTGGTAGCCCGGGTGGGACTCGAACCCACACTGTACGGGTTTTGAATCCGTCTTCTCTGCCAATTGGAATACCGGGCCAAGCCGCGAACAACACGGCCGGAACGCAGAACATGATACCCCCGCGGCACAGCCGGTGACGGATGGGTCCTACTGTCCGAAACGCTCGACATAGGGAGATGCGGACGCCCGTCTCGCCGGATAAGCTGAGTCCCTGGTGTGCCTTCACTGCCGCACGCCCGACCGACAAGCCGCGCATGAAAGGTACGGACACGCATGACGAGCAAGGCCACCGAAGAGCCGCGCAAGCGCGTGCTCATCGCCGAAGACGAGGGGCTCATCCGCCTCGACCTGGCCGAGATGCTCACCGAGGAGGGCTACGAGGTCGTAGCCGAGGCCGCCGACGGCGAAGCCGCCGTCCGGCTCGCCCAAGAGCACCAGCCCGACCTGGTGATCTGCGATATCCAGATGCCGATCATGGACGGCCTCCAAGCCGCCGAGAAGATCGTCTCCGCGCGCATCGCCCCCGTCGTGATCCTCACCGCCTTCAGCCAACGCGACCTCATCAGCCGCGCCACCACCGCCGGCGCCATGGCCTACCTCGTCAAACCCTTCCAGAAATCCGACCTGGTACCCGCCATCGAACTCTCACTCACCCGCTTCGCCGAGATGACCGCCCTCGAAAAAGAAGTCGAGAACCTCACCGAACGCCTCGAAGTCCGCAAACTCGTCGACCGCGCCAAAGGCCTCCTCATGACCCAGTACGGCATGGCCGAACCCGACGCCTTCCGCTGGATCCAGCGCGCCGCCATGGACCACCGCCTGTCCATGCGCGACGTCGCCAACCGCGTCATCGACGAAGCCAAGGAGAAGGAAGCCCAGGACGCCGAATAGCGGACATGCCGTCCCGGGCTTGCCCGGGACTTGTCGGAACCACTCGATAGGCTCTGGGCGTGACCGCTTCGCAATCCCGCCTCCTGCTGATCGACGGCCATTCCATGGCCTACCGCGCCTTCTTCGCGCTCCCCGCCGAGAAGTTCTCGACCGAAGACGGCCAGGTGACCAACGCCGTCTACGGCTTCGCGTCCATGCTCATCAACCTGCTGCGGGACGAGAAGCCGACGCACATCGCCGTGGCCTTCGACCTCTCCCGCCGGTCCTTCCGCACCGAGGAGTACGCCGAATACAAGGACGGCCGGGCCGAGACCCCCGCGGAGTTCAAAAGCCAGATCCCCATCATCCAGGAACTCCTCGACGCCCTCGGCATCACCTGGCTCACCAAAGAGCACTACGAAGCCGACGACATCATCGCCACCCTCGCCACCCGCGGCGAAGCCGCCGGAACGCACACCCTCATCTCCTCGGGCGACCGCGACACCATCCAACTGGTCAACCAGGCCGTCACCCTCCTCTACCCCGTCAAAGGCGTCACCGACCTCGCCCGCTACACCCCCGAACTCATCGAAGAGAAATACGGCGTCGCCCCCGCCCGCTACCGCGACCTCGCCGCCCTCGTGGGGGAGAAGTCCGACAACCTCCCCGGCGTCCCCGGCGTCGGCCCCAAGACCGCCGCGAAATGGATCACCAAACACGGCTCCCTCGACGGCCTGGTCGCCGAGATCGACCAGATCGGCGGCAAAGCCGGCCAGAACCTCCGCGACCACCTCGACGACGTCCTGCGCAACCACCGCCTCAACGGCCTCGTCTGCGACCTCGACCTCCCCGTCGACATCGACGGCCTCGCCTGGCAGGGCTGGTCCGTCGAAGACACCAACCGCCTGTTCGACGCCCTCCAATTCCGCACCCTCGGCGAACGGATCAACGTCAGCCTCGGCGACCGCGCCATCGGCGGCCCCGCCCCCCGCGACACCGAAACCGACCACCTCCACGCCGCCCGCCTCGAACCCGGCGGCATGGCCGCCTGGCTGCACGCCCGCCAAGACGACACCGCCATCGCCTACAACGGCGAATTCGCCTCCGGCGCCGGCGCCTTCGACTCGATCGCGCTCGCCGCGGACGGCGAAGCGCTCTGGTTCGACCCCACCCAGCTCGACGCCGAAGACGAACGCGCCTGGACCGACTGGCTCGCCGACCCGAACCGCGGCAAAATCGTCCACGACGTCAAGGGCTTCACCTGGGGAGCCGACGCCGCCGGATGGCCCGAACCGGCCGGACTGCGCGCCGACACCGTCATCGCCGCCTACCTCCTCAAACCCGAACAGCGCACCTACGCCCTCGGCGACCTCGCCATGCAGTACCTCGGCCGGGAACTCCCGACCACCGCGCAAGCCCACAGCGAAGGCACCCTCGTCGGCCTCGACGCCGCCATGGCCGACGACGACACCCGCTTCGAAGCCGACTGCGCCGCCGCCGGCGCCGTCGCCGCCCTCGCCGCCGTCCAGGCCGAACGCCTCACCGAACGCAGCCAGGCCCGCCTGGCCGACGCCATGGAATACCCCCTCGCCGGCGTCCTCGCCCGCATGGAGATCACCGGCATCGCCGCCGACGAAGGCCACTTCGCCGACATCGAAGCCAGCTTCGCCGCCCAATCGAAGGACGCCACCGACGCCGCCCACGCCACCGTCGGCCGCCAATTCAACGTCGGCTCGCCCAAACAGCTCCAAGAGATCCTCTTCGACGAGCTGAACATGCCCAAAACCAAACGCACCAAGACCGGCTACACCACCACCGCCGAAGCCCTCGGGCAGCTCTACGCCAAGACCGGCCACCCCCTCCTGGAGCAGCTGCTGCGCTACCGCGACGTCGAGAAACTCAAGCAGATCGTCGCCACCCTGCGCGCCACCATCCAGACCGACGGACGCATCCACACCACCTTCCACCAGACCGTGGCCGCCACCGGACGCCTGTCCTCCTCCGACCCGAACCTCCAGAACATCCCCGTCCGCAGCCGCGCCGGACGCGACATCCGCGCCGGCTTCGTCGTCTCCGACGGCTTCGAATCCCTGATGACCATGGACTACAGCCAGATCGAAATGCGCATCATGGCCAGCCTCACCGGCGACGAGATCCTCATCGACGCGTTCAAATCCGGCGAGGACGTCCACCGCGTCGTCGCCGCGAAGGTCTTCGGCGTCGCCCCCGCCGCCGTCACCGCCGAACACCGCCGCAAGATCAAAGCCATGTCGTACGGCCTGGCCTACGGCCTGTCCACCTACGGACTCAGCCAGCAGCTCGGCGTCTCCACCGAAGAAGCCCAGCAGCTGTCCGACGACTACTTCGACCGCTTCGGCAAAGTCCGCACCTACCTGCACACCGTCGTCGAACAGGCCCGCAAGACCGGCTACACCGAGACCATCATGGGCCGGCGCCGCTACTTCCCCGACCTGGCCTCCGACAACCGCCAGCGCCGCGAGATGGCCGAACGGGCCGCGCTCAACGCCCCCATCCAGGGCAGCGCCGCCGACATCATGAAGACCGCGATGCTCGGCGTCGACCGGGAACTGCGCGCCCAAGGCCTCGACTCCCGGGTGCTCCTCCAGGTCCACGACGAACTGGTCTGCGAGGTCGCCCCCGGCGAGGCGGAGCGGCTGGAGCGGCTCGTGCGCGAGCAGATGTCCGGCGCGGCCGAGCTCGCCGTGCCCCTCACCGTCTCGGCCGGATTCGGCGACTCGTGGGAGGCCGCCGCCCACTGACGGGCCCCCGCCGGTGTCGATCGACACCAGTATTCGGCCCGGACTGGCGTGGGATTATCGCGCACGGTAATCTGGACTGGCCTAGGCATGTCCGTGTCCTCGGAAGGGAGCAGGACACGAGGCCGCTCGCGGCAGGACCGCCGGGCAACAATGTAACTGCGCGCATTCGCGCCTCCCGACCACGCCTGCGGGGCCGTGGACGAGGAACGACGCGGGCGCGAGCTGACGAATCTGAACGTATCCGGAGCACCAGCCCACATGACGAGCAGCATCGAGGCCACCTCGAGCAACGCTGAGAACAGCACCACGGTCGACGAATTCGCCTCTGACGAGGATCTCCTTGCCGCGATCGACGCGACCATCAAATACTTCAACGACGGCGATATCGTCGAAGGTACCGTCGTCAAGGTCGACCGGGACGAAGTCCTGCTCGACATCGGCTACAAGACCGAGGGCGTCATCCCCTCGCGCGAGCTGTCGATCAAACACGACGTGGACCCTGAAGACGTCGTCGCTGTGGGCGATCACGTTGAGGCCCTCGTCCTCCAGAAGGAGGACAAGGAAGGCCGCCTGATCCTCTCCAAGAAGCGCGCCCAGTACGAGCGCGCCTGGGGCACCATCGAGAAGATCAAGGACGAGGACGGCGTCGTCCGCGGCTCGGTCATCGAAGTGGTCAAGGGCGGACTCATCCTCGACATCGGGCTGCGCGGCTTCCTGCCCGCGTCGCTGGTGGAGATGCGCCGCGTGCGCGACCTCCAGCCGTACGTCGGCCGCGAACTCGAAGCCAAGATCATCGAACTCGACAAGAACCGCAACAACGTGGTCCTGTCGCGCCGCGCCTGGCTCGAGCAGACCCAGTCCGAGGTCCGCACCGAGTTCCTGCACCAGCTCGCCAAGGGCCAGGTCCGCAAGGGCACGGTCTCCTCGATCGTCAACTTCGGCGCCTTCGTCGACCTCGGCGGCGTCGACGGCCTCGTCCACGTCTCCGAGCTGTCCTGGAAGCACATCGACCACCCGAGCGAGGTCGTCGAAGTCGGCCAGCCGGTCGAAGTCGAAGTCCTCGAGGTCGACCTGGAGCGCGAACGCGTCTCCCTGTCGCTGAAGGCCACCCAGGAAGACCCGTGGCGCCAGTTCGCCCGCACCCACGCGATCGGCCAGATCGTGCCCGGCAAGGTCACCAAGCTCGTCCCCTTCGGCGCGTTCGTCCGCGTCGAAGACGGCATCGAAGGCCTGGTCCACATCTCCGAACTGGCCGAACGCCACGTGGAGGTCCCCGAGCAGGTCGTCAAGGTCGGCTCCGACGCCATGGTCAAGGTCATCGACATCGACCTGGACCGCCGCCGCATCTCCCTCTCGCTCAAGCAGGCCAACGAGGCCTTCGTCGAGAACGAGGAGCAGTTCGACCCGACGCTGTACGGCATGGCCGCCCAGTACGACGACCAGGGCAACTACATCTACCCGGAGGGCTTCGACTCGGAGACCGGCGAGTGGATGGAAGGCTACGACGAGGCCCGCGAAGAGTGGGAGCGCCAGTACGCCGAAGCCCGCACCCGGTGGGAGGAGCACGGCAAGCAGATCGCCGAGCGCGTCATCACCGAGGCGCCCGCCAAGCCCGCCGAAGGCGAGGCCCCCAAGGGCGACAAGGGCGCGAAGAAGCAGACCTCCGAGAAGAAGTCGGCCCCGGCCGAACCCTCGGGGACCCTGGCCACCGACGAGGCCCTCGCCGCACTGCGCGAGAAGCTCGCCGGAAGCTAGCCGCACCGTAAACTGACAGACCACTACCCGTCCCAGGTTGTTCGCCCGGGGCGGGTAGTGTTTTACCTGTGCTTAAAGTCGCATTGACCGGTGGTATCGGAGCCGGTAAAAGCACGGTCGCAGCGAAGCTCGCCCAACTGGGGGCTTACGTCATAGACGCGGACGCACTCGCCAGAGACGTCGTCGCCCCGGACACCGACGGCCTCGCCGCGGTCGTCTCCCGGTTCGGCCCCGACATCCTCGACGAAACAGGGGCCCTCGACCGTGCCCGACTCGCCCGCATCGTCTTCAACGACGCGCACGCGCGCGCCGAACTCGAAGCGATCATCCACCCGCGAGTCCGCCAACGAGCCCGAGAACTCACCGCCGCCCAAACGGACGACACCATCGTCGTCCAGGACATCCCCCTGCTCGCCGAGACCGGCGCCGCACCCGGCTTCCACCTCGCCATCGACGTGGAAGCGCCGCGCGACCTCCGACTCCAACGGCTCATCGCCCGCGGCATGGACCGCGCCGACGCGATCAGACGCATCGACTCCCAGGCCAGCGACGCCGAACGCCGCGAAGTCTGCGACGTCGTCCTCCGCAACGACGAAGGCCACGCCGAAATCGAACGCCACGTCACCAGACTCTGGGAAGAACGCATCCTCCCCTTCGCCGACAACCTCCGCCTCGGCACCAAGGAGCAACGTCCCGAAAAGCTCCAATTCGTCGAATCCGACCCGGCCTGGCCCCGCCGCTTCGAACATCTCGCCGCCCGCCTGCGCCGCGTCATGGGCCCCAGCGCCGTCCGCATCGACCACGTCGGATCCACGGCCGTAGCCGGCCTGCCGGCCAAAGACGTCATCGACATCCAAGTCACCGTCGTGACCCTCAACGCCGTGGACATGCTCGAAAAAGCACTCAACGAGGCCGGATTCTTCGGCACGGCGGCGTTCGACGAACCCAAACCCGAACAGCCCGACCCCGCCGCCTGGGAGAAACGCTGCTACGGCTACGCGGACCCCGGCAACGTCACCCATATCCATTTCCGGCCGATCGACAGCCCCGGCCAACGGTTCGCGCTGCTCTTCCGCGACTGGCTGCGCGCCGACGCGCAGGCCCGCGCCGACTACGCCCAAGCCAAGGGCGTATTCGCCGCGAAAGTCGACTCGGCCACCGCCTACGCCGAGGCCAAAGAACCCTGGTTCGGCGAAGAGGGCTGGCCCCGCGCGAACCGGTGGGCCGAGGCCACCGGATGGCACCCGCCGGTCTGCTGACACACCCAGCACCACCCGAGAACCGACAGGGGGCCCGGCCGCACGGCCGGGCCCCCGCACACTCACACGCCCTCAACCGACCGTCTCGGCCACACTCCACGGGATCGCCACCAACGGATAATCCTCATACTCCAGCTCCGCGCTCGCCACCCCGAACGGCGTCATCATCTCCACCTCCGACAACCGCTCACCGGTGATGTGATACCGGAACGCCGACTCCCCGCCGGCGACCTCGGCATCCCCCGCCACCGGGAACTCCACCACATGCGTCGTCTCCCCGCCGGCCTCGTCCACGCGCAACTGCGACGCCTCCTCGGCCACCTCGTCCGCGTCCGCGGCCTCCTCGGCGCTCATCTCCAGCAACCGGTACGTCAACGTCTCCACCGGCCCGAAGAACTCCGAAAGCGCCGCATCGGACAACTCATGCGCCTCCCAGCCCTCCGCGGGCAGCGACTCCGGCAACTCCCCGTCCTCGACCGGCACACTCGCCAGACCGCCCGGCCCGGCCAGCAGCAACCGGAACCCCTCGGCGTCCTCGACGTTCACATACGCCGTCATGGTCCGCCAATCGATGAAACCCCGCCCGCGCGCCACCACACCGTCAGCGACCGGCACCGTCATCACCACCGTCGCCGACTCCGACCAGTTCGCCGACCGCACCTGCGCGATCGTCTTCGCCAACTCCCCGTCGACCTCCGACGGCTCGACCGACGGACCCCCGAGCATGTCGATCGGCAGCAGACCCGAATCATCGAACTCGACCTGCCGCAGAAAATCGACCGACGCCAGCTCAGAACCCCCCACATTCACCTGAAAACGCCAGATATCACCCTCATCGTCCAGCGAATACAACGCCTCAGGACTCGGCGCGGACGCATCACTCGACTCCACCATGATCGGCGCCCGGAACGTGTCCACCGGCTCCCCGTCGATCACACCGTCCCCCCGCCACGTCGAATGCTCCGCCAGATACGCCGGATCGTCATCACTCGCCGAGATCAACGCGAACAGCGACGACGCCAGAACGTCGAACGTCGCCTCCGCCGCGGACCCCCCGCCCGACATCATCTGACGCGGCGCCCACGCCCCCGAAGGCACCCGCACCTCATCGAACGCCGCATCATCCGCATGCGTCGCCATCAGCCCCGGAATCGCCTGCACCAGACGCCCCTCCGCATCGGCACCGGGCACACGCGCATACAGCAGCGGCGCATCCCAGTCGAGATAGCCGTCCACGACCACCTCCGAACCCTCCACCGGAAAACTCATCCGCACCGCCACCGGATCCGACGTGTAATTCCGGTACCGCAGCGCCGCCAACCGCTCGGCCTCCTCCTCCGTCACCGGCCGCTCCGCCCCGGCCCGATCCGGCCCGCACGAGACCGCGAACCAGCCCACCGCCCCGATCGCCACGACCACCGCCATGACCCAGAGCAGCGCCGACCTCCACGCCGGCGCGCCCTCGGCGCCGCCCTCCGAACCACTGATGCCTCTACTGATACTCACGCAGGGACCAACGAGCCAGTGCCCGAAAAGTCACCGCCGAGCGGCCCCGATGTGTCACAGGCCCGGGCTACCGTTGAACGGTGGCATTCGACATTCCCCGCGCCGAAGGGCGCTTCCAAGTCGTCAGCGACTACGAACCGGCCGGCGACCAGCCGACCGCCATCGCGCAACTGGCCCAGCGCCTCGACGACGACCAGCGCGACGTCGTGCTCCTCGGCGCCACGGGCACCGGCAAATCGGCCACCGCCGCGTGGCTGATCGAACGACTCCAACGCCCCGCCCTGGTCATGGCCCACAACAAGACCCTGGCCGCCCAACTCGCCAAGGAATTCCGGGAACTGCTGCCGAACAACGCCGTCGAGTACTACGTCTCCTACTACGACTACTACCAGCCCGAGGCGTACGTCGCCCAGACCGACACCTACATCGAGAAGGACGCCTCCATCAACGAAGAGGTCGAGCGCCTGCGCCACCGCGCCACCTACTCGCTGCTGACCAGGCGCGACGTCGTCGTGGTCGCCACGGTCTCGGCCATCTACGGCCTGGCCACCCCCGCCGAATACCTCGAACAGGCCACCGAGGTCGCCGTCGGCCAGGAATGGGACCGCGACAAACTGCTCCGACGCCTGGTCGACGTCCAATACTCCCGAAACGACATCGCCTTCACCCGCGGCACCTTCCGCGTCCGCGGCGACACCATCGAGATCATCCCCGCCTACGAAGAACTGGCGATCCGCATCGAGATGTTCGGCGACGAGATCGACCGGCTCTACTACCTCCACCCCATCACCGGCGAGGCCATCCGCGAAGTGGACCGGGTCCTCATCTTCCCCGGCTCGCACTACGCCACCGGCGACGAGCGGATGTCCCGCGCCATCGGCGCCATCGAGGCCGAACTCGAAGCACGACTGAACGAACTCGAAGCCCAGGGCAAACTCCTGGAAGCCCAGCGCCTGCGCATGCGTACCGTCTTCGACCTGGAGAACATGAAGCAGACCGGGACGTGCAACGGCATCGAGAACTACTCCCGGCACATCGACGGCCGCGCCGCGGGCACCCCGCCCCACACGCTGCTGGACTACTTCCCCTCCGACTACGTCACGATCCTCGACGAATCCCACCAGACCGTCCCCCAGATCGGAGCCATGTCCGAAGGCGACGCCTCCCGCAAACGCAACCTGGTCGAACACGGCTTCCGCCTGCCCAGTGCCCAGGACAACCGGCCGCTGCGCTTCGAGGAGTTCCGCGAACGCGTCGGCCAGACCGTGTACCTCTCGGCCACCCCCGGCCCCTGGGAACTGCAGCAGTCCGACGGCGAATTCGTCGAACAGGTCATCCGCCCCACCGGCCTGGTCGACCCGCAGGTGGAGGTGCGGCCCACGCAGGGCCAGATCGACGACCTCATGCACGAGATCCGCGAGCGGGCCGCCAGGAACGAACGAGTGCTCGTCACCACCCTGACCAAGAAGATGGCCGAAGACCTCACCGACTACTTCCTCGACAACGGCATCCGGGTCCAATACCTCCACTCGGAGGTGGAGACGCTGCGGCGCGTGGAGCTCCTGGGGGAGCTGCGGCGCGGCGATTTCGACGTCCTGGTCGGCATCAACCTCCTGCGGGAGGGCCTCGACCTGCCGGAGGTGTCGCTCGTGGCGATCCTCGACGCCGACAAGGAGGGCTTCCTGCGCTCGTCCACCTCGCTGATCCAGACGATCGGGCGCGCCGCGCGGAACGTCTCGGGCACGGTCCTCATGTACGCCGACAACCTCACCGACTCGATGAAGGCGGCCCTGGACGAGACCGACCGCCGCCGCGAGAAGCAGGTGGCGTACAACCGCGAGCACGGGATCGACCCGCAGCCGCTGCGCAAGCGCATCGCCGACATCATGGAGGACCTCTACGACACGGCCGCCGAGACCGAGGGCGTGGTCAAGGGGGCCCGGCCCGAGCGCGCGAAGGCGAAGCAGGAGAAGGGCGCGGCGAAGGTCCGCTCCGAGATCGTCCAGCAGCTCGATGAGCGCAACGAGCAGATGCTCGCCGCCGCCAGGGAGCTCCGGTTCGAGCTGGCCGCGGCCTACCGGGACGAGATCGCCGACCTGAAGAGGGAGCTGCGCCAGCTCGACGAGGCAGGCGCCTGAGCCCGTCCCGGCCGCCGCCTCCGCCCGCGCCCGACGAAACGGCGAGGAGTCCGACCACCGAGGCCCTGACCCTGGAGAACACGAGCCCGAAAAAGCCGCCCACAAGACACCGCACCGGCGAGGCAAAGCGAGTGCCGGAAGTTATCCACAGGGCAAAAAGTTTTCCTTGAGGGTATTGACTTCCTATGGGACGCTGAGTCCAGTTTTGATGTAGGTCGGCGGTAGGTAGGGAACCGCGGACCGTCGGAAGATCACGGCGCGGGATGGCACCCGCGCCGAGGCACCTGCATCAGACCGCGCGCACAACCGAACAAGGTGGGCGGGGCGAGGCCGGCCGAGCCGAGGCCCGCCCACCAATCATGACCGTGTCGCTATTCGACGTCTTCGAAATGCTCCACGAGCGGGGGCTTCGCGAAGTAGGGGCCGATGGCCTCGCGCCAGGAGCCGAACCGCTCAGTCTCGCGGAAGCCCTGCTCATGGGCCTCGATCGAGTCCCACTCGATGAGGAGCACGAACCGGTTCGGGGACTCCACGCCCTGGGTCATGCGCATCGAGCGCAGGCCCGGCGACACCGCGACGTGCTTCTTGGCCTCGCGGTAGGCTTGGGCGAAGGCGGCCTCTTGGCCGGGGGTGATGCTGATTTCAGCGATTTCGAGAACCACGACCGGAGCCTTGCACAGCAGCGCAACATCTCAGTAAACCAGACAGAACCTCGAGATCCAAGTCACATATCCGACTGGTGACTCGTCAGATTTGCCCGTGCATAATAGGCCCCGGCGAACCAAAATCGGTATATGGGGAGTATCCCGCAGCGCTTTTTCAGCGTTGTTAGCGTCGTCGTCAATACACGAGACTGCCGACAGTCTCCGGTGGCGCTGATCCTGCGGATCGGGAGAGACCATGTGACCCTCCAGACAATAAGGAAGGCAACACATTGGAACTCCCAGCATGGGTCTGGGTCCTCACCGTCGCAGCCCTGGCGGCTGTGGTCGTCCTGGACCTCACGCTTGCCATCAGGAGACCCCACCGCCCCAGCATGCGTGAGGCGGCCACCTGGTCGATCATCTACATCGCCTCCGCGTTCGTCTTCGCGGGCGTGATGTTCCTGACCCAGGGCGCCGACTTCGGCGGTCAATTCCTGGCAGGTTTCCTCACCGAGAAGGCGCTCTCGGTCGACAACCTCTTCGTATTCCTTCTGCTCATCCAGGCGTTCCGTGTCCCCGACCGGCTCCAGTCACGGGTGCTGCTGGTGGGCATCGTCCTCTCGATCGTGCTGCGCAGCGTCTTCATCGGCCTCGGCTCGGTCCTGGTCGAGCGCTTCAGCTGGGTCTTCTTCATCTTCGGTGCGATCCTGATCTGGACCGCCTGGGGCCTGCTGCGCGGCGACGGCATGGAGGACGAGGCGCCCAACAACCGGTTCATGCGGTGGGCGCAGTCGCGGATGCGCGTCGCCCCCGACTACGACCGCGGCCACCTGTTCACCCACATCGACGGCCGCCGCTATGTGACGCCGCTGCTGCTGGCGATGCTCGCCATCGGCTCGACCGACATCATGTTCGCGCTCGACTCGATCCCGGCGATCTTCGGGCTCACGCAGGAGCCGTACCTGATCTGGACGGCCACGCTGTTCGCGCTGTTCGGTCTGCGTCAGCTCTACTTCCTGCTGGCGGGGCTGCTGCGCAGCCTGCGCTTCCTGAGCCTGGGCCTGGCCGTCATCCTCGGCTGGATCGGCGTCAAGCTCATCGTCAACGGCCTGGCCGGGAACCAGCTGGCGTTCATCAACTCGGGCGAGCCGCTGCCCGTCCCGCACGTCCCGACGTGGCTGTCGCTGGGCGTCATCGCCTTCGTGCTGATAGCGGTGGTGTCCGCCAACTGGGTGCTGCTGCGCCGTCAGGGCCAGACGTGGGGCGAGCTGTTCGCCGAGCCGGACGACGACGCTACCGCGCCCGAGAAGGCGGGCGCCGGCAGGCAGTGATCTGGCCGAGCTCGGAGTCCTTGAGCGATTCGATCACGACCTTGCCGTAGACCGGCGAGGAGAAGATCACCTCGGGGAGGTCGGCCTGCGCGCGCTCGGCCACGATGGCGGGCATGTGCGGGTCGCCTCCGTGCTCGAGGAACACCAGGTCCCCGGGCAGGACGTCCTCGAAGTCGACCGGTTCGCCGGTCGCGAGGAGCCGCTCGTTGAACCGCGGCGTGTCGATGCCGAGCCGGCGGTGGACGATCCACACCAGGCCGGGCGCGTCGATCCCGTAGGCGCTGATGCCGCCGTGCAGGTAGGGGATCTCCAGCAGCTGCTGGGCGAGTTTGACCGCGTCCAGGCCGCCGGCGACCGTGCCGGCGGCCGGCGCTTCGCCGTGCTCGTCCAGCGGCTCGGGGGTGAGGTCGCGCTGGGGCACCCAGCCGGGCTGCTGCGGCCCGGGCAGCGCCACGGGCACCCAGCCGCGGTAGCCGGGGCCGACGACGCGCAGGCGCGTCCCGAAGGTGACGCCGGGGATGGCGACGTCGCCGCCGGGCTCGTCGCGGATGGCCGTGGCGGTGGCGCTCACGAAGTGCTCGGGGCCCGCCGTGTCGCCTTCGGCCGGGTTGACCAGTTGGTCGAGCGGCACCCATCCGGTCGTCTCCTGTGCGGGGCATTCGACCTCGGCCCAGCGGTCTTCGACGCGGAGGACGGCGACCTCGGTGCCCAGCAGGCATTGGGTGCGCACGCGGCCTTTGAGGCCGTGGGCGCGGATGTCGCTGGTGAGGCGGGCGACCCATTCTCTGATGGCCGACGGGACGCCGAGCGCCAGCCGGTCGTCGGGGCCGGGGGCCGAAGGCTGGGCCCACAGGGTGGCGACGGCCACGGCGATCAGCGCGGGCTGTCCTGGTGCGATCGGCACAGTTGGTTCTCTCCGGAATGGTCAGGCGGATCAGTTGTCAAGACGCGCACGGAGCCTCCCCCCGGCCCGCAGCGTTACTACTCAGCACCGACCACCCAATGTAGCAAGTGCGTCGGGAGCGGGACGGCTCGACCCAACCGTGAAGTCGCGGGTCGATTCCGCTCGGTGCGCGACGAAGCGGCCGAAACACCGCCGGGCTCCCGGGTGTGGCAGGATCTTGCCATGCCAGCAGTCACCGACGCCCTCGCCCGTCTCGTCGCAGCCGCCGACGCCGGGGCGGTGCCCGAGGCGGCCGATCTGGAGGCGGTCCTGGCGAGCGACGACGCCGAGCTGATGGACGTCGTGGCCGCTGCGGCTCGGTTTCGGTTCCGCCACTTCGGGAACCGGGTCAAGCTCAATTATCTCGTGAACCTCAAGAGCGGGCTGTGCCCGGAGGACTGCAATTACTGTTCGCAGCGGTTGGGGTCGAAGGCCGAGGTGCTGAAGTACACGTGGCTGTCCCCTGAGGAGGCCGCTTCGCAGGCCGCGGCGGGCGTCGCGGGCGGCGCGTCGCGGGTGTGCCTGGTCGCGAGCGGGCGCGGTCCGACCGATATGGACGTCGAGCGGGTGGGGAAGACGATCGCGGCGGTGAAGAACGCCAGTCCCGGCGTGGAGGTGTGCGCGTGTCTGGGGCTGCTGGGGGAGGGGCAGGCGGGGCGCCTGGCCGAGTTGGGCGCCGACGCCTACAACCACAATCTGAACACTTCCGAGGACGCGTACGCGGAGATCTGCTCGACGCACACGTTCGCCGATCGCGTCGACACGGTGAACGCGGCGCGGGGGGCGGGCATGTCGCCGTGTTCAGGGCTCATCGCGGGCATGGGGGAGTCCGACGCGGATCTGGTGGCGGTGGCGTTGGGGCTGCGGGGGCTGGGGTCGGATTCGATTCCGGTGAACTTCCTGCTGCCGTTCGACGGGACGCCGCTGGAGGGCACGTGGGAGTTGCATCCGCGCCGGTGCCTGCGGATTCTGGCGATGGTGCGGTTGGCGAATCCGGCCGCGGAGGTGCGGCTCGCCGCCGGGCGCGAGGTGCATCTGCGGCAGTTGCAGGGGTTGGCGCTGCAGATCGTCAATTCGATCTTCTTGGGCGACTACCTGACCAGTGAGGGGCAGGCCGCGAAGGACGATCTGGCGCTCATCGCCGACGCCGGGATGGTGCCGTCGGGGCTCGCGGAGGCGCCCGGGGCGGTGCGCGAGGCGGTCAGGGTGCGCCGTCGCGGCGCGGGGACCGATCGGGCGCCGAACGCCTGAGCGCGGCCGCCGGGGTCAGGTGCGGAGCCGGGCGGTGGATTCGCGTACGACCATCTCGGTGGCCAGTTCGAGGCGGGGGGTCTCGACGTCGTTGCCCGCGGCCATGTCCAGGACCGTCCGGGCGGCGAGCGCGCCCATTTCGGCGAGCGGTTGGCGCACGGTGGTCAGCGGCGGGGAGGTCCAGCGGGATTCGGGCAGGTCGTCGAAGCCGACGACGCTGACGTGTTCGGGGATGCGCATGCCCTGCTGGCGGATCGCTTCGTAGGCGCCGAAGGCCATCTGGTCGGAGGAGGCGAAGATCGCGGTGGGGGCGTCGTCGAGGCCGAGGAGTTCTTTGGCGGCGTCGAAGCCCGACTGGTGGTAGAAGTCGCCGTCGTAGACCAGGGCGGGGTCGAATTCGATGCCTGCGCCTTCCAGGGCGGCCCGGTAGCCGTCGAAGCGGGCGCGGGAGCACAGGACCTGTTTGGGGCCGTGGATGAATCCGATGCGGCGGTGGCCCAGTTCGATGAGGTGTTCGGTGGCGGCGAGGCCGCCGGCCCAGTTGGTGGCGCCGATGGCGGGGGCGTCCATGGTGGGGCCGCCGGAGGGGTCGAGGACGACCATGGGCACGCGCAGGTGCTGGAGTTGTTCGAGGATGGGGGAGGAGAGCTGGGAGACGACGAGGATGACGCCGTCGGAGGCGCGGGTGCGGAGGTTGTCGAGCCATTGCTCGGTGGAGGCGCGGCGGCGGTGGACGGCGGAGACGACGGTGCCGACGCCGGCGGAGTGGGCCGCGTCCTCGACGCCGCGGATGATCTCGACGGCCCAGGGGCTGTCGAGTTCGTTGAAGACGAGGTCGACGAGTCGGGCGTTGCGGTTGGGCGTCCGTGTGGAGCGGCGGCGCTGGTAGCCGCGTTCGGTCAGCAGCGCTTCGACGCGTTTGCGGGTCTCGGGGGCCACGTCGGAGCGTCCGTTTATGACGCGGGAGACCGTGGGCACGCTGACGCCTGCCTCGTCCGCGATGGCGCGGATCGTGACCCGCCCGTGTTCGGCTTCAGTCAAGGGTCCTCCCGGTGTCGATGGTTTCCACGGTAGCCGCCGACATCCTATAGCGGGGAGGCGGCGGCCCCGGTCCGAGTCCGAAACTTTCGGCAGAGCGGCCGTTAATCTGCGGCTCGCAAGTCGGATTTCTGCGGGCATCGGGTTCTAGAACTCCCGCGTAATCAATGTTATGGTGTGCAAACCTGTATCGAAATCGATCAGAAAATTTTCAGAAACTATCGGCCCGGCGTAGCCCCCCAGGTAGCACCATGCGGGCCGTTGAGCGGAGTGGCATGGACACCGACACCCCTGCAGGAGCCGCCGAGCGCGCGGCCGGTCTGGTCAAGCGGATGACGCTTGAGGAGAAATGCGCACAACTGGCGAGCCTATGGCGCGGCGTCGATTCCGACGCCGGCGACATGGCCCCCCACCAGAGCGAGCAGACCGGCGGCGTGGACGAGGACACGGAGATGTCCAACGGCCTGGGGCAGTTGACGCGCCCTTTCGGTTCGGCTCCGGTCGACCCGGTGCAGGGCGCGGCCCGCCTGGCCGAACTCCAGCGCCACATCAAGGGCGCCAACCGCTTCGGCATCGCCGCGCTCGTCCACGAGGAATGCCTCGCGGGGTTCATGGCGCACGGCGCCACCGTCTTCCCCACCGCGCTCGCCTGGGGCGCGACGTTCGATCCCGACCTCGTCCGCGCCGTGGCCCGCCAGATCGGCGAGACCATGCGGGCCGTGGGCGTCCACCAGGGGCTCGCGCCCGTCCTCGATGTCGTGGCCGACTCCCGTTGGGGCCGCACCGAGGAGACCATCGGCGAGGACCCGTACCTGACCGGCACCGTCGCCAGCGCCTATGTCGCCGGGCTCCAGGAGGGCGGCGTCCTGGCGACCCTCAAGCACTTCGCCGGGTATTCGGCCTCGCACGCGGCGCGCAACTTCGGTCCGGTCCACATGGGGCACCGGGAGCTGGCCGAGACGTATCTGACGCCGTTCGAGATGGCGGTGCGGATCGGCCGGGCCGCCTCGCTCATGCCCTCGTACGCGGCCAACGACGGCGTTCCCTCCCACGCCAACCACCGCCAGCTCACCGGCGTCCTCCGCGAGGAGTGGGGCTTCGAGGGCACCGTCGTCGCCGACTACTTCGGCGTCAACTTCCTCAACTCGCTCCACGGCATCGCCGCCGACCGCTCCGCGGCGGCGCGCCTGGCCCTGACGGCGGGCGTGGACGTGGAGCTGCCCAACGCCGACTGCTACGGCACGCCGCTGCTGGAGGCGGTGCGCTCCGGCGCGGTCGAGGAGGACGTGGTGGACCGGGCCGCCGAGCGCGTCCTGACCCAGAAGATCGAGCTGGGGCTGCTCGACGAGCTGCCCGAGCCGCCGGCCGAGGTCGATCTCGACCCGCCGCGGGCCAGGGCCCTGGCCGCCGAGTGCGCCCGGCGCTCGATCGTGCTGCTGTCCAACGACGGCGTCCTGCCGCTGCGTTCGCCCGGGCGTCTGGCGCTGCTGGGCCCGGTGGCCGCCGACCAGGCGGTCATGCTCGGCTGCTACAGCTTCCCGAACCACCACGGCCGGCCCGACGCCGAGGCGCCGGGCCCGGACAGCCGGTACCCGCACGTGGATTTGGGGATCGCGGTGCCGACGCTGGCCGAGCGTCTGGCCGCCGACCTGCCCGGGGCCGTGATCGAGCATGTCGCGGGCGGGACGGTCCTGGACGCCGCCGACGCCGACATCGAGGCGGCGGCGAGCGCCGCCGCCCGTGCGGAGCTGGCGGTCGTCGCCGTGGGCGACCGGCCGGGCATGTTCGGGCGCGGCACGTCCGGCGAGGGCTGCGACGCGCCCAGCCATGCGCTGCCGGGCCGCCAGGCCGAGCTGCTGGAGGCGGTCATCGCCACCGGTACGCCCACGGTCGTGGTGGTGGTCTCCGGCCGCCCGTACGCGCTCGGCGGTGCCGCCGCGGGGGCCGCGGCGATCGTGCAGGCGTTCCTGCCCGGTGAGGACGGCGCGGTCGCCCTCAGCGAGGTGCTCACCGGCGCCGCCGAGCCCGAGGGCCGGCTGCCGGTGGGGGTCCCGGCCCGGGCCGATTCGCCGCCGGCGACCTATCTGGGCCCGCAGTTGACCCGCCGCAGCGAGGTCTCCTCGGTGGACCCGACGCCGCTGTTCCACTTCGGTCACGGCCTGTCCTACACCAGTTTCGAGTGGGAGGCCCCGCAGCTGCGCTCGGCCGGCGAGGTCGCGCCCGACGGGGAGGTCAAGGTCGCGGTGCGGGTGCGCAACACCGGTTCGCGGCCCGGGGTGGAGGTCGTCCAGCTCTACCTGCACGACCCGGTGGCCTCGACCGTCCGGCCCGTGCAGCGGCTGGTCGGCTTCGCCAAGCTCCGGCTCGGTCCCGGCGAGGCCGCCGAGGCCCGCTTCGCTATGCCTGTCGATCTGGCGGCGTTCATCGGCGTCGACGGGGCGTGGGTCGTCGAGGCGGGGGCGCTGGAGCTGCGGCTGGCGCGTTCGGCCGACGACGTGGTCGGGACGGTGGAGGTCGCGGTGACCGAGTCGCGGCGCCTCGAGCCGGGCACCCGGAGACTGGAGACCGGCACCACAGTCGGTTAGTATGCAGTAAACGCCAAGAAAACGCTTACAGACTTCGTATTGAGGAGCCCCCCTGTGTCCGCCCCCTACCGCCTCGCCGTCGTCGGCACCGGAGGCATCGCCCATCTCCACGCGGCGAGCATCACGGAGCATCTCGCCGGGCGCATCGAGCTGGTGGCCGCCGTCGACCCCGACGGCGAACGCCTCGAAGCGTTCACCGCCAAGTTCGGCCTCGAACGCGGCTACGCCTCCATCGAGGCGCTCCTGGCCGCCGAGGACCTCGACCTGGTCGACCTGTGCACCCCGCCGGGGGTCCACGCCGACGGCGCCGTCGCCGCCCTGGAGGCGGGCGTGGGCGCGGTCTGCGAGAAGCCCCCGGCGCTGAGCCTGGCCGAGCACGACCGGATCGCCGCGGCCGCGGCCGCCTCCGAGGGCGACTTCGCGGTGATCTCCCAGCACCGCTTCGGCTCGGCCGCCGAACGCGTGCGCAACATGCTGGCCTCCGGCGTGCTCGGCTCCCTGGCCGTCGCCAAGTGCGACACCCTCTGGTTCCGGCCCGCGGAGTACTTCGCCGTCGACTGGCGCGGCCGCTGGGAGACCGAGGGCGGCGGCCCCACCATGGGCCACGGCATCCACCAGATCGACACGCTCCTGTCGATCGTCGGACCCTGGTCCGAGGTCGTCGCCACCGCCCACCGCCACCGCCGCGACACCAACACCGAGGACGTCTCCCACGCCATCGTCACCCTCGAGAACGGCGCGAGCGTCGCCATCACCAACTCCCTGCTCAGCCCCCGCGAGACCTCGCAGATCCGGCTCGACTTCGACTGCGCCACCGTCGAACTCGACCACCTCTACGGCTACGGCGACGACAACTGGACCGTCACGCCGCTCGCCGACTGCGCCGACGAGGTGCTCCAGGCGTGGGCCGGCGAACCGCGCGGCCGCGCCTCCGGCCACGGCGCCCAGTTCGCCGCGATCGCCGACGCCCTCGACGGCAAGGCCGCCCCGCCGGTCACCGTCGACGACGCCCGCCGCACCCTCGAGCTGATCACCGCGATCTACGCCTCGGCCTTCACCGGCAAGCGCGTCCGCGCCGGCGACATCGACCCGACCTCGCCGTTCTACCAGCGCATGGACGGCTCCGGCGCCCCCTGGCCCGACCGCAAGTGATCACCCGGACCACCGACCGAACCGACCGGAGAGTACAACGATGACGCTGCAACTCAACGACGACGACACCGCCCTCTCGATCGCCGCGGGCGACCTCGAGCTCCTGCGCTACGTCTACCGGCCCGACAACGACCAGTTCGAGTCGCCCCGGCCCTACTTCGAGCCGCTGCGCGACCTCGCCGGACTCCAGGTGAGCCTCTACCGGCCCCACGACCACGTGTGGCACAAGGGCATCGCGCTGTCGCTGCCGAACTGCGGCCCCGAGAACTTCTGGGGCGGGCGCACCTTCCGGCGCGGCAAGGGCTACGTCGACGAGAAGAACGACGGCTCGATGGAGCACCGCTCCTTCACCCGCCTCGAATCCGGCGAGGACGGCGTCCGCGTCGGCGAGGAGCTGGAGTGGGTCACCGAGGACGGGCGCCACTTCTTCAGCGAGCGGCGCGACTTCGCCGTGAAGGTCCTCTCCGGCGACACCTGGGTGCTGTCCTTCTCCACGGCGTTCACCAACGACACCGACGACGTCGTCGTCATGGGCAGCCCCACCACCGAGGGCCGCGAGAACGCCGGCTACGGCGGCTTCTTCTGGCGCGGGCCGCGCTCCTTCACCGAAGGCCGCGTCTACACCGCCGAGGGCGAGGGCGGCGACGAGCTCATGGGCGTGCGCGGCGACTGGATGGCCTTCCGCGGCAAGCACGACTCCAACGACGCCTCCTCCACGCTGGTCTTCACCGACCACCCGGAGAACCCCGGCGCGCCCGTCAAGTGGTTCGTCCGCACCACCCCGTTCGCCGCGGTCTGCCCCGCCCCGTTCTTCGACACCGAACTGCCGATGGAACCGGGCCGGACGGTCACCCTGCGCCACGCCGTCGCGATCTGCAACGGCGACACCGGCCAGGGCGGCGCGGCCGAGGCCGCCGCACTGGCCGGCGCCGAACTCGCCCGCCTGGGACGGCAGTGAGCGGCTTCCCCGGCGGCACCGCCGTCTCCCTGGTCACCGTCTACGACTGGCCGGCCGCCGACGGCCAGGCCGGCGGCTCCCCGCACCTCCACACCGCCTCCACCGAGGGCTACGTGGTCACGCGGGGCACCGGCGCGGTCGAGACGCTCTCGGGCGACGGCTTCGAACGGCACGAGCTGGCCCGCGGCACCGTCCTGTGGTTCACGCCGGGGACGGTCCACCGGCTCGTCAACGGCTCGGGCGACCTGGAGGTCACCGTCGTCATGCAGAACGCCGGCCTCCCCGAGGCCGGGGACGCCGTCCTCACCTACCCGCCCGCCGTGCTCGCCGACCCCGCAGCCTACGCCGACGCCACCGGGGCGCCCGCCGCCCCGGACCTGGACGACGCCGAGCGCGCCGCGGCCGCCCGCAGGCGCCGCGACCTCGCCGTCGAGGGCTACCTGGAGCTGCGCGGGCGCGTCGAGGCCGAAGGCGCGGCGGCGATGGCGCCGCTGTGGCGGGCCGCCGCCGCGCTCGTCTCCGGGCGCGTCGCCGACTGGCGCCCGCTGTGGGAGCACGGCCCCAAGGCGCAGGCGGCGGCCACCGGCCGCCATCTCGACGCCCTCGAAGGCGGCGACGGGACGCACCTGTGCGACGCGCACGTCACCGGCGCGGGCGGCGCGGCCCGCCGCTGGGGCATGTGCGGACGACTGGAGACGTGGGACCTGCGCCCGTGACCCGGTGTCCGGCGGCGACTACCATCGTCGCTGGACACCGAAGGAGCGCAGTTGGCCGAGTACCCGCCCGCCGAGACCGGCGTCATGATCGACGCCCAGACCACCGTCGACCGCGACGACGCCATCTGGATCGAGCCCCGCGGCGACGGCTACGAGGCGTGGGTCCACATCGCCCGCGTCGCCGACCACGTCCCGGCGGGGCTCCCGGCCGACCTGGAGGCCCGCGCCCGCGTCCACACCCGGTACCGCGCCGAGTACACCAGGCGGATGCTCCCGCAGCCGGTCGAGGCCCGCGCCGCCCTCGACCCGGGCCGCCCCAACGCGACCTTCGCCGTCCGCCTCCGCGTCGACGCCGACGGCCGCGTCCGCGACGTCCACCTCGGACCGGGGCGCCTGACCCGCTCGTGGGCCATGACCCACGGCGAGGCCGCCGAGGCCGCCGCCGACCCGGCCCACCCGCTGCACGCCACCCTCGCGCTCGCGCTGCGCTTCGCCAACACGATGCTCTCGGCCCGCCGCGCCACCGGCGCGCTCGCGTTCTACGACCTCCTCAGCGGCTTCGCCACCGACGAGGAGGGCCACCTCGTCCGGCTCCCGACGGCCGAACGCAACTCCGGCTACGTCATCGTCCAGGAGTTCATGGTCGCCGCCAACGCCCAGATCGCCTCCTGGGCCGCCGAGCGCGACCTGCCGATCCTGTTCCGCAACCACCGGGCCGCGGCCGTCGCCGCCGACCCCGCCGAGCTGCGCGAGGAGCTCGACACCGTCGCCGCCACCGGCGACGCCGCCGCGTTCGAGATGCTGCGCGCCCGGATGCGCATGGTCGCCCGCCCGGCCGCCTACGGGCCCACCGTGCACGGCCACCACGGCCTCAGGCTGCCCGTCTACACGCACGCCACCAGCCCCATCCGCCGCTACCCGGACCTGGTCACGCAGCGCATCCTCCTGGCCGCCGCCGCGGGGGCGCCCAGCCCGTACACCGCCGAGGCGCTCGCCGCCCTCGCGGAGGAGCTGAACGCGCGCATCGCCGAAGAGCGCGAGCGCACCGCCGAGCACTTCCGCAGGCGCGCCCAGGAAGCGGCCGAGCGGCGCCTCGAACGGGCCGAGTTCGCCACCCTCCCCTACCCCGCGTTCGCGAAGGTCCTGCGCGTCGCCGTCGAGATCGGCGAGGCGCCCGCCGGGCTCGCCGAAGAAGCCGAGCGGCGCCTGGACGCGGGCGAACTCCAGCTGCGCGAGTTCGGCGAGGTCTACTTCTACGGCGCGGCCCCCGCGTTCGGTCCGCTCCGCGCCCGGCTCAACCGGCATCTGGCCGAGGGGCCGCACCAGGCGGTCTCGCTGGTCAACAAGTACCTCCAGGACCGCCTCGGCGGGCCCATCGGCGCCGACGACATGCGCTGGGAGCTCACCGCCGCGGGCGCCTCGGGCGCGCCGGCGTTCGCCGCCGCGCTGGAGATCCGCTTCGGCGGTGAACGGCGCCGCTCGCCGGTGCGCACCCGGCGCAGCAAGAGGGACGCGCGCAACCACGCCGCCCTGGCGCTGGCCGCCGCGCTCGCCGGCCTGCCCGACCTCTCGCTCGACGCCGGCCCCGGACGGGCCGCGGCCGAACCGGCCCGGCCGGCCCTGCTCGACCCCGGCCTGAACCCGGTCGAGGCCGTGCAGATCTACGCGGCCCGCCGCCTCCTCAGCGGCCTCGCCTGGGAGTTCCGCGCCGAGGGCCCGGCGCACGAACGGGTCTTCACCTGCACCGCCGCGGCGACGCTCGCCGCGGGCGGCGTCCGCGTCGAAACCGAGGGCTCGGGCCCGACGAAGCAGACCGCCAAGACCGCCGCCGCCGAGGACCTGCGCGGCCGCGTCGAGGCCGCCGTGCGCGCGGAGGAGGCCGCCGGCGGCGCCGGGGCCCGGTGAGCTTCTGAAAAGCGTTTCGCCCGCTAAGGCACAATGAGACCGTGCATATTCTCGACGACTTCGCCTGGCGCGGCCTCATCCAAGAATCGACCGATCTCGACGCCCTGCGCGAGCACCTCGACGCGGGCCCGGTCACGTTCTATGTCGGGTTCGACCCGACCGCCGTGAGTCTGCACGTGGGCCACCTGATGCAGGTGATGACCGCCCGCCGCCTCCAGCGGGCCGGGCTGCGCCCGCTGCTGCTCGTCGGCGGCGCCACCGGCCAGATCGGCGACCCCAAGGAGGCCGGGGAGCGCACCCTCAACCCGCCCGAGGTCGTCGCCGGGTGGGTCGACAAGATCCGCGCCCAGCTCGCCCCCTTCGTGACCTACGACGGCGAGAACGCCGCCGTGGCCGTCAACAACCTCGACTGGACCAGCGAGATGAGCGTCGTGGAGTTCCTGCGCGACGTCGGCAAGCACTTCCCGGTCTCGAAGATGCTCGCCCGTGAGGTCGTCAAGGCCCGCCTCGACTCGGGCATCTCCTTCACCGAGTTCTCCTACCAGCTGCTCCAGTCCAACGACTTCCACGAGCTGCACCGCCGCCACGGCTGCACCCTCCAGTTCGGAGGGTCGGACCAGTGGGGCAACATCACCGCCGGGGTCGACTTCATCCGCCGCCGCGCAGGGGCGGGCGTCCACGCCTTCGTGACCCCCCTGGTGACCAAGGCCGACGGCACCAAGTTCGGCAAGACCGAGGGCGGGGCCGTGTGGCTCGACGCCGAGCTGACCAGCCCGTACGCGTTCTACCAGTTCTGGTTCAACGCCGGCGACGCCGACGTGGTCCGCTACCTCAAGTACTTCTCGTTCAAGGGCCGCGAGGAGATCGAGGAGCTGGCGAAGGCCACCGAGGAGCGGCCCGCCGCCCGGCTGGCCCAGAAGGCGCTGGCCGAGGAGCTCACGACGCTCCTCCACGGCGCCGAGGAGACCGCGCACGTCGTGGCCGCCTCGCAGGCGCTGTTCGGGCGCGGCGAGCTCGCCGATCTGCCCGAGCCGACGCTGCGGGCGGCCCTGGTGGAGGCCGGACTGGCCGAGATCCGCAAGCCCGGCGCGACCGTCGCCGAGGCGATGAAGGAGTCCGGTGTGGTCGCCAGCCTGGGGGAGGCCCGCCGGGCCGCCAAGGAGGGCGGCGCGTACGTGAACAACGCCAGGGTGAGCGACCCCGCCGCCGCGCTCGACGCCGCTGACCTGCTGCACGGCCGCTACGCAGTGATCCGGCGCGGGAAAAAGACCGTCGCCGGAGTCGAGGTCCTGACCTGAGGCATACACTTGATTGGTTTTGCTTGGGTGAAGAACATAGGGGGAGAGCCACGTGGCTGAGGATGGCCGTGACCGCAGAGGCGGCGACGACCGGCGAGGGGGCCGGGGCGGCTACGGGCGCCGGGAGGGCGACGACCGCGACCGGCAGGGCCGCGGCGGCGAGCGCCGTCACGGCGACCGCGACGGCCGGTCCGACCGGGGCGGCTACGGCCGCCGCGACGACCGTCCCCGCGGCGGCGAGGGCCGCGGCCGCTACGAGGGCCGCGACGACCGCCCCCGATACGGTCGCGACGACCGGCCCCGCCGCTACGAGGGCCGCGACGACCGTCCCCGGCGGGACCGTGACGACCGGCCGCGTCGGTATGACGATGATCGTCCGCGCCGGTATGAGAACCGGGACCGCGATGACCGGCCGCGCCGTGACGACCGCGGTGAGCGCCGTCAGTTCGACCGCCGCGATGACCGGCCCCGCCGCTACAGCGACGACCGTCCCCGACGCGACAGGGACGACCGTCCGCGCCGGTACAACGACGACCGCGGCGGCAGAGGCGGCCACCGGGGCGACGACCGTCCCCGGCGGGATCGCGACGACCGGCCGCGTCGGTATGACGATGACCGTCCGCGCCGGTATGAGAACCGGGACCGTGACGACCGGCCGCGCCGCGATGACCGCGGTGAGCGCCGTCAGTTCGACCGCCGCGACGACCGGCCCCGCCGCTACAACGACGACCGCGGCAGAGGCGGCCACCGGGGCGACGACCGGCCCCGCCGCGACAGGGACGACCGCCCCCGCCGGGACCGCGACGACCGGCCCCGCCGCTACGACGACCGACGCGGCCGCGACGACCGCCCCCGCGACGACCGCCGCCGCTTCGACGACGAGGACCGGTTCGGCCGCGACGGCAGACCGCGCCGCGGCCGCGACGCCCTGCGCCCCCTCGACGAGCGCGAGGCGGGCCACGAGGGACCGATCCGCCGCGGCGAGTCCGACGAGGCCCCCGACCTCCCCGAAGGCATCGAGTACGGCTTCGACCAGCTCGACAAGGAGACCAAGGCGGGCCTGCGCAGCCTGAACAAGCAGCTCGCCGAGGCCGTCGGCAACCGGCTCATCGCCACCGCCGCGCTCCTGGCCGAGGACGACATCGAAGGCGCCCTCGAACAGGCCCGCTACGCCCGCCGCAAGGCCTCCCGCGTCGCGATCGTCCGCGAGGTCACCGGCGTGGCCGCCTACGGCGCGGGCGAATGGCAGCTGGCCATGAACGAGCTCCGCGCCGCCCAGCGGCTCGGCGGCAACCGCGACCACATCGCGATGATCGCCGACTGCGAGCGCGCCGCGGGCCACCCCGAACGCGCCATCGACCTCTACCGCGAGCACGGCGACGACAAGAGCATCGACCCCGAGTCCCGCGTCGAGCTGCTCATCGTCGCCTCCGGCGCCCGCCGGGACATGGGCATGGGCGAGGCCGCCACCGCGATGCTCAAGGTCGGCGCCCTGAACTCGCCGAAGACCGAGCCGTGGGTGGCGCGCCTGCGCTACGCCTACGCCGAGGGCCTGCTCGCCGACGGGCGCGACGCCGAGGCCCGCGAATGGCTCGGGAAGGCCGTCGCGGCCGACGTCGAGGGCGAGACCGGCGCCGCCGAGCGCCTGCTCGAACTCGAAGGCGTCGACTTCGACGAGTTCGAGGACGAACCGGACGACGAGTTCGATGACGAGTTCGACGGCGACGAAGACGAAGACGAAGACGACGAAGACGAAGACGAAGACGACGAGGACCGCACTGCCACCCCGAAGGAGACCGATGACGCGACTGAACGCCGCGACTGAGGCGCTCGCCGCCGCGTACGACCTGGCCCTGCTCGACCTCGACGGCGTCGTCTACCTGCTCCACGAGCCGATCCCGGAGGCCGCCGCCACGGTCGCGGCGCTGCCGGGCCTGGGCTGCGCGCCGGTGTTCGTCACCAACAACGCCTCCCGCAGCCCGGCGACCGTGGCCGAGTCCCTGCGCGGCATGGACGTCCCCGCCGAGGAGAGCGAGGTCCTGACCTCCGCGCAGGTGGCCGCCGAAGGGCTCCGCGAGCGCCTGGACGAAGGCGGCCGCGTCCTCGTGGCCGGCTCCGAGGCGCTGCGCGACGCGATCACCGCCCAAGGGCTCACGGCCACCGACGACCCCGTTGCCGCGCAAGGCGTCGCGTTCGGCCTCACCTACGCCACGACGTGGCGCGACCTCGCCGACGTGACCATCGCGGTGCGCACCGGCGCGGTGTGGGCCACGACGAACGTCGATGCCACCCTGCCCACCCCCGACGGTCCGCTGCCCGGCACGGGCGCGCTGGTCGGCGCCGTCTCGGCCGCGCTCGGCCGCGGCCCGGACCTCGTGGCCGGCAAGCCCCAGCCGCCGATCTACCGCGCGGCCGTGGCGCGCAGGCCCGGCGGCCGCGCGATCATGGTCGGGGACCGGCCGGACTCCGACATCGAGGGCGCCAACCGCGCCGGGATCGACTCCCTGCTGGTGTTCACCGGCGTCGCCGCGCCCCGGGACGCGCCGGCGCTGCCGCCCGAGCGGCGGCCCACCTATCTCGGGTGGAGCCTCGCGGCGCTGACCGAGCCCCACCCGGAGCCGCGGTGGGACGAGGCGGGCGACCGCGTCGAGTGCGGCGGCTGGACCGCGGCCCTCGACGGGGACGGCGGCGGGGTGCGCCTCGGCGGCGAGGGCGCCGAGCTGGACGGCTGGCGCGCGCTGTGCGAGCTGACCTGGGGCGCCTCGGACGCGGGGCGGTGCGACCCGTCCAGGCCGCCGCGCCCGGTGGGCGCCGCCGCCGAGAAGCTCTTGGGATAGCGAGAAGCCCGGACCCGCCGTCGTGGTCCGGGCTGCTCGCCGTCGCGTGGGGCCGCGGGCCCTCGTGCGAGGACCCGCGGGCGGCGTGGTCTCAGTCGACCTTCAGGGCCTTGCGGAGCTTGGCGAGGTCCTTGACGCTGGCCTTGACCTTGATCTTGCCGGTCAGGAACGCCTTGGCGGGCTTGAGTTCCTTCTTCGAGAGCGCGATCAGGTCGTCGGAGGCGATGGAGACGCGGACTTCGGCGTCGGCGTTGTCGCCGTCCAGGAGGTTCGTCAGCTTGCCCTCGGCGACCTTGGCGTTGAAGGACGTGTCCAGGTCGGTGATGTCGAAGGCCACGGTGCGGTCGAACCCGTCAAGCCCGTCGAAGTCGCCGGACTTCTTGGCGACCTTGCCCGCCAGCTTCTCCAGTACGTTGCGGCATTCGTCTACAGTGGCCATACGGTCCTCCCGATCGGATCAGTTTCAGCACGAAGGGCTCGGCTGGCTGAAGGTTACAACGTGCGCTGGAAGCCCTTGCGGCCGACCGGGAGTCCATGACTCGGTGACGGACGGTGAGGTCCGCGGCCGGGCGTGTCGGGCACGGACGGCCACCTCGGCGTCACGCGCGGTCGCCGGTCCGGCGCCGGGCTACAGGACCCCGCGGAGCTTCATCAGGTCCATCATGTTCGCCTTGATCTTCACGCGCCCCGCGCTGAACGCCTTCATGAAGTCCAGCTCCCCGGCCACGAGCCGCAGCAGGTCGTCGGAGGAGACGATCATGCGGATGTCCGCGTCGGGGTCGTCGCCGTCGGTGATGTCGACGAGCTTGCCGCCGTCGAACTTCCCGTGGAACGAGGTGCTCAGGTCGGTGATGTCGCAGGCCAGGCCCCGCTGGAACCCGGTGAGCTTGCGGACGGACTTCGGGTTCGCGGCGAGATTGGCGGCGAACTGCTCCAAGGCGGTCCGGCATTCGTCGACGGTGGCCATAGTGCTCTCCTGTTCGATTCGAGCGGCGACGCGGCGGTGCGCCCCACCAGAAGGTTACCGGTCAGTACATCACGGCGACGCTTGCGAGCCGTCATTGCGCTCAGCGGCGACGCCGTGCGCCGTCATTGTGCCCGACGGCGGCGCCGGCCAGTCCGAAACGCACCCGCCCGCGCGGCGCCCCGCCTCCGGGCGCGCGTTGCGTGTCGGCGGCGGGTCGTCCCGGGTACCGTGGCAGTACCGTTGCAGCAGCCGGGCCCTGCCCCGGCGGCGACGCCCGCGAGCCGAGTATTCCAGTCGAGAGGAAGGGGTAGCGCCATGGCAGACACCGCCCGCGCCTACTTCGACGCCGTCTTCAGCATGGCCGGGGACTCCGGCCGGCGCGCCCGCGACATGGCCGGGAGGTTCCGCGAGGACCTCGGCGCCGGCGCCGACCGGCTCCGCGGCGGCTTCCGCTCGGGCGCCGAGCAGGTCCGCAGCCAGGGCTCGCGCACCGTCACCGACATCGGGCGCCTCGTCCGCGCCGAGGTCGACGCCGGGCTCACCAGGCTCGGCGTCGCGACCCAGACCGACCTCGACGACCTCAACCTGCGCCTCGAGCACTACGAGGAGGAGCTCCGCGAGCTCCGCATGCGCCTGGCCGAGGCCGAGGCGGCCGCCCCGGCGGCCCGGCCCGCCGCCGACGAGCCGGACGGCGACGCGCGGGCATGAGCGACGTGCCCACGCCCGCGAACCTGGTCGGCCGCCTGAGCGTCGACCCCGACGACATCGACGACGACGTCGAAGCCGAGGTCGAGGCCGCCCTCGGGCAGCTCGAGACGCTGCCCGACCTGGCCGTGACCGACCACGTCGCCGTCTTCGAAGGCGTCCAGCAGCGCTTGTCGGAACTGCTCAGCAACGTCGACGACTCCTGACGCCCAGCCCGGAAAGACCGCCACCGCCTCATGCCAGCGCGCCACCGCCTCGACGCCGAACTCGTCCGCCGCAAGATCGCCCGCTCCCGCGAGCACGCCCGCGAGCTCATCGCCGCCGGGCGCGTCCACCTGCGCGGCATCCCGGCCTCCAAAGCCGCCACCGGCGTCACCGGGGACGACTCGATCCGCCTGGTCGGCGACGTCGACGACTACGTCTCCCGAGGCGCCCACAAGCTCATCGGCGCCCTCGACGCCTTCGGCATCGACCCGGCCGGGCTGCGCTGCCTCGACGCGGGCGCCTCCACCGGCGGCTTCACCGACGTCCTGCTGCGCCGCGGCGCGGCCGAGGTCCTCGCCGTCGACGTCGGCTACGGCCAGCTGGCCTGGCGGCTCCAGACCGACGGGCGCGTCACGGTCCACGACCGCACCAACGTCCGGCACCTGACGCCCGAGGCGCTCGGCGGCCCGGTCGACCTGACCGTCGGCGACCTGTCGTTCATCTCCCTTGAGCTGGTGCTGCCCGCCCTGGCCTCCTGCACCCGGCCGGAGGGCACCATGCTACCGATGGTCAAGCCGCAGTTCGAGGTCGGCAAGGGCCAGGTCGGCGCGGGCGGGGTGGTCGCCGACCCCGAGCGCCGCGCCGCCGCGGTCCTGAAGGTCGTCGGGGCGGCGCGGGAGCTGGGGTGGGGGACCACCGCGGTGGTCCCGAGCCCGCTGCCGGGCCCGAAAGGGAATGTAGAGTTCTTCTGCCGCATGCGTCGCGGCGCGGATACGTTGGCCCCCGAAGCGGTGTTCGCGGCAGTGGCGCCGGAAAGGGAAGGCGGTTGAGCGCTGTGCAGCAGAAACCGGGCCGGGTCCTGGTGGTCACCCACCCGCTCCGCCAGGACGTGGCCGAGCTGGCCGAGAAGATCGCCGCCGCCCTCCGGGAGGCGGGGGTCGCGGCCCGCATCCTCTCCGGCGAGGTCCGCTCGCTGGGCCGCCCCGACGCGCTCCTGGTGCCCGACGACGGTTCCAGCGAGACCGCCGACATCGTGCTCGCCCTCGGCGGCGACGGCACGGTCCTGCGGTCGGCGAAGATGGCCGCCGAGTCCGACGTCCCGCTGCTGGGGGTGAACTTCGGCAAGGTCGGCTTCCTTGCCGAGGCCGAGACCGGCGAGCTGGAGACGGTCGTCTCGCGGCTGCTGGAGGGCGACTACACCGTCGAGGAGCGCACGACGCTCGAGGTGGCCACGGTCGGCGTCGACGGCGAGCGGACGACCTCGTGGGCGTTCAACGACATCGCCGTCGAGAAGGCCGAGCCCGCCCGGATGCTCGAACTGTTCATCGAGATAGACGGCACCCGGATCTCCCGCTACGGCTGCGACGGCGTCCTGTGCGCCACGCCGACCGGCTCCACCGCGCACGCCATGTCGGCCGGCGGCCCGGTCGTGTGGCCCGATGTGGACGCGCTGGTGGTCGTGCCGATGAACGCGCACGCCCTGTTCGCCAAGCCGATGGTGATCAACTCCTCCTCCCAGATCCGCATCGGCGTCGAGTCGGTCGGGACGGCCGGGTCGCTCATCGCCGACGGCAAGGAGATCGCCCGCTTGACCGCCGGCTCGTCGGTGGCGATCCGCCGTTCGCCCCGCCCGGTGAAGCTGGTGCGCATGTCCGACCGGTCCTTCGCCTCGCGGCTGGTCTCGAAACTCTCGCTGCCCGTGAACGGTTGGCGCCACGGTCGCTTTTAGCACCTCCGAATATCGAACGGGTGTACCAAATCCGGGGTGTGCTCCGGACGACGCGCCGAGCGGCGGTGCCGTATGGAGCCCGACGCCTGTCGGAGCGACCCGCTAGGCTCGGGGATGTGTTGGACGAGCTTCGCATCCAGAATTTGGGCGTGATCGCCGACGCCACGCTTCCGCTTGCCCCCGGCCTCACCTGCATCACCGGAGAGACCGGCGCTGGGAAGACCATGGTCGTCGCCGGTCTGGGCCTGCTCTTCGGAGGCCGGGCGTCCCGCGCCCCCATAGGGGCCGAGAAGGCCCTCGTGGAGGGCCGCCTCCTCATCGGCGAGGGCCCCCTCGAACTGCGCGAGCGCGCGGTCGAGGCCGGAGCCGAACTCGAGGACGGCGAGCTGCTGCTGTCGCGGTCGGTCTCGACCGAAGGGCGCTCGCGCGCCTGGGTGGGCGGCCGCGCCGCCCCCGTCGGCGTCCTGTCCGAACTGGGCGAACTGGCCATCTCGGTCCACGGCCAGTCCGACCAGATGCGGCTGCTCCACGCCGCCGAGCAGCGCGCCGCCCTCGACCGCTTCGCCGGCGCCGACCACGGCAAGCTCCTCGACGCCTACCGCGCGGCCTACACCGAACTGCACGAGTGCGCCGCCGAGCTCTCCCGCCTGCGCGCCAGCTCCCGCGACATGGCCCGCGAAGCCGACATGCTGCGCCTGGGCCTCCAGGAGATCACCGCCGTCGACCCCCAGGAGGGCGAGGACGCCGCGCTCGCCGAGGAGGCCCGCCGCCTCCAGAACGCCGAGACGCTGCGCCTGGCCGCCGCCACCGCCCACGGCGCGCTGACCGGCGACCCGGCCACCGGCGACGGCGGCTCGGCCGACGCCGTCGGCGCCGCCGCCCGCGCCCTCGAGCACGACGCCGCCGACGACCCCAAGCTCGGCGACCTCGCCGAGCGCCTCGCCGAGGCCGGCGCGCTGCTGTCCGAGGCCGCCGTCGACCTCTCGCGCTACCTCGACGAACTCGACGCCGACCCCGCCCGCCTGGAGGAGATCTACCAGCGCCAGGCGGCCCTGAAGTCCCTCTACCGCAAATACGCCGAAGACCTGCCCGGCGTGCTCGCCTGGGCCGAGAACGCCGCCAAGCGGCTCGGCGAGCTCGACGTCTCCGACGACCGCGTCGCCGAGCTCGAGGCCCGCCAGAGCGAGCTGTCGGCCCGCGCCGGCGAGGCGGCCGCGCAGCTGCGCGCCTCGCGCCTGGCCGCCGCCACGCGCTTCTCCGAGGCCGTCTCCGCCGAACTGGGCGGCCTGGCCATGCCGCACGCCACCGTCACCGCCGCCGTCGAGCCGCGCCCCGCCGGACGCGGCGGCGTCGACCTCGTGGTCGACACCGCGGTCTCCGGCGCCGCCGAGGACGGCGCCGACGACGTCGAGCTGCTGCTGCGCCCCCACCCCGGGGCCGTCCCCGCCGCGCTCCACAAGGGCGCCTCGGGCGGCGAGCTCTCCCGCGTCATGCTCGCCATCGAAGTGGTCTTCGCCGGGATCGGCGGCCCGCCCGTGCTGGTCTTCGACGAGGTCGACGCCGGCGTCGGCGGCCGGGCCGCCGTCGAGATCGGCCGCTGCCTCGCCAAGCTCGCCCGCCGCTACCAGGTCCTGGTCGTCACCCACCTGCCGCAGGTGGCGGCGTTCGCCGACCGGCACCTGGTCGTCAGCAAGGACACCTCCGGGGCCGTCACCGTCTCCGGCGTCCGCGTCGTCGACGACGCCGAGCGCGCGCGTGAGCTTGCTCGCATGCTCGCCGGGATGCCCGACTCCCACCTGGGCGTCGCCCACGCCGAAGAGCTGCTGGCCGAAGCCGCCAAGATGAAGGCCTGACCCACCGACCGCCACGGGGCGGACCCGCGGCGCACCCGCGCACCGGGCGGGCGCGCCGCCGCCCCTCCGTGGACGACGAATGGCATGATGATCCACGATGCGTGTACCTAGTTTGCGTTTGCCCGGCCGGAGGCCCGAATCGCCCTCCGGCGAGGACCGGCTGGTCGGCACCGCCCGACTCGACCGCCGGACCAAGCGGCTGTGCGGCCGCCTCGAACCCGGCGACGTCGCGATAATCGACCACGTCGACCTCGACCGGGTCGCCGCCGACGCCCTCGTCGCCACCGGCGTGTCCGCCGTCGTCAACGCCGCCAAGTCCATCTCCGGCCGCTACCCGAACCTCGGCCCCGAGATCCTCATCAAGGGCGGCGTCGTCCTCATCGACGGCGTCGGCGACGAGATCTTCGACAAGGTCCGCGAAGGCAAGACCGTCGCCGTCGAAGGCGACCGCATCCTCCTGGGCGAGGCCGAGATCGGCGCGGGCACGCTCCAGAGCGCCCAGAGCGTCGCCGACGACATGGAGGACGCCAAGGAGGGCCTGTCGGTCCAGTTGGAGGCGTTCGCCGCCAACACCATGGAGTACCTCAAGCGCGAACGCGACCTCCTGCTCGACGGCGTCGGCGTGCCCGACGTCACGACCGACTTCAACGGCCGCCACGCGCTGATCGTCATCCGCGGCTACAACTACAAGGAGGACATCGACGTCCTCCGGCCCTACATCCGCGAGTTCAAACCGGTCCTGGTCGGCGTCGACGGCGGCGCCGACGCCCTCCTGGAGGCCGGCTACACGCCCGACATGATCGTCGGCGACATGGACTCGGTCTCCGACGACGCCCTGCGGTGCGGCGCCGAGATCGTCGTCCACGCCTACGCCGACGGGCGCGCCCCCGGCATGGAGCGCATGGACAAGCTCGGCGTCCCGGCCATCCCGTTCCCGGCCGCCGCCACCTCCGAGGACATCGCGATGCTCATGGCCGACGAGAAGGGCGCCTCGCTGATCTGCGCCGTTGGCACCCACGTCACCATGGTCGAGTTCCTCGACAAGGGGCGCGGCGGCATGGCCTCCACCTTCCTGACGCGCCTGCGCGTGGGCGGCAAGCTCGTCGACGCCAAGGGCGTCTCGCGGCTCTACCGGCAGGACATGTCGATCTCCGCGCTGCTGCTGCTCATCGTCTCCGCGCTCGCGGCCATGGCGACCGCCGTCGCCATCTCCACCGTCGGGCGCTCCTTCATCGACGTCATCGCCGACTGGTGGGACGGCCTGCTCTTCCAGATCCAAAGGCTCTTCTCGTGATCAACTTCCGCTACCACCTCATCTCGCTCACGGCGGTCTTCCTCGCCCTCACCGTCGGCCTCATCCTCGGCACCGCCGCCCTCAACGGCCCGGCCATGGAGGCGCTCGAGGCCAACAGCCAGAGCCTGCGCGACAGCAACAACGCGCTGCGCGACGAGATCGCCGCCCTGGAGGACGAGCTGCGGGACGACCAGTCCTTCGCCTCGGAGATCGCCCCCTCCTACCTCGAAGGCAGGCTCACCGGCCACAGCGTCCTCATCGTCGCCATGCCCGGCGCCGAGACCGACGTCGTCGACGGCGTCGAGGAGATGCTCGGCTACGCGGGCGCCACCAGCGCCGGACGCATCTCCATCCTCGACGACTTCCTCGACCCGGCCAACAACGACCAGCTCGCCAACCTCGTCGACGGCGTCACCCCCGACACCGTCGAGGCGCCGGTGACCTACGACGGCGTCACCGCCGTCAGCGCCATCCTCGCCGCCGTCACCACCGGCAACTTCGAGGGCGCCGCCGTCGAGATCGCCCCCGCCGACATCACCACCGCCACCGCCGGCATCGAAGCGCTCGGGATGCTCACCGTCGAGACCGAGCCCACCGGCGGCGCCACCGGCGTCATCCTCGTCGGTGGCTCGGCCGCCACCGACTCCAACGCCGACGAGCGCAACACCGGCGTCGTCAGCGTCGCCGGGGCCTTCGCCGTCGACGCCCCCACCGTCTACACCACCTCGACCTCCGCCGGCGGCGGCAACCCGGTCCTGGCGCTGCGCGGCGAGGAGATCGAAGTGCCGGTCTCGACCGTCGACAACGTCATCACCGCCCAAGGGCAGATCGCCGCCGTCATCGCCTTGGTCGACCTCATCGCCGACGGCAGCGTCCACCACCTCGGCACCGGGGAGGGCGCTGAAGGCCAGCTCCCCGGCGCGGCCTAGGATTCCGCCCATGAGCCAGCTATCCCGCGCAGCTGGGCGGGCGTTCCTCGGCGGCCTGGCCGCCGGCGGCACCATCGCCGCGATCAGCGCCGCCCGCCGTTCCAAGTGGTCGAAGGACCTCGACCGCGTCAACCACCGAGGCGACACGGTCAGCCTGGCCGAAGGCCCCGGCGTCACCGTCGGCGCGACCGCCGCCGCCGTCGCCGGAGCCGCCTCGCCGGCCTACGCGGCCGCCGCGGCCGCCACCGGGCTCGCCACCGGCGCCCTCGGCCTCTACGACGACATGGCCGACACCAAGGGCGAGCAGGCCAAGGGCTTCAAGGGCCACCTGTCGGCCCTGCGCAGGGGCCGGGTCTCGGCCGGTCTGGTGAAGATCGTCGGCATCTCCGCGACCGGCCTGGCATCGTCCGCGCTCGTCGACGCCGTCGCCGACCGCCGCCCCCAGGGCCGCTGGGCCCGGCTGTGGAACATCGGCGTCGGCGGCGGCGTCATCGCCGGCGCCGCCAACCTCCTCAACCTGTTCGACCTGCGCCCCGGCCGGGCGCTCAAGGTGGCCTCCGCGGTCGCCGCGCCCCTCTCCAGGCCCGCGGGCCCCGGCGCCCGCAACACGGCCGCCAGCGGCGCGAACACCGCCCTGGCGGTGTCGGCCGCGGCCGCCGCCGCGATGGCCGACGACCTCGACGGCAAGACCATGCTCGGCGACTGCGGCGCCAACGCCCTCGGCGCCCTGCTCGGCCTGTCCTACATCGCCCGCACCGGGCCGGTCGGGCGCCACGTCGCCCTCGCGGGCATCGCCGCGCTCATCGCCGCCAGCGAGCGCGTCAGCTTCACCCAGGTCATCGCCGATACCCCGGTGCTGCGCGAACTCGACGAAATGGGCCGGAACAAGGCGTGACCGACACCCGACGCGAAGTCGGTCGTGCCGCCACCCTCATCGGTGCGATCACCGTAGGCTCCCGCCTGGCCGGATTCGGGCGGATGCTGGTGTTCACCTGGGCGGTCGGCTACGCCACACTCGCCACGGCCTACCAGAGCGCCAACACCGTCCCGAACCTCATCTTCGAGCTCGTCGCCGGCGGCGCCCTGGCCGCGCTGGCGGTGCCGCTGCTGGCGGCGCCGCTCGCGCGCGGCAACACCGAGCAGGTCGACCGCATCGCCTCGGCGCTGCTGACCTGGTCGCTCACCGCGCTCCTGCCCATCGGCGCCGCGGTCGCGCTGCTCGCCCGCCCCCTGGTCGAACTCGTCGCCGGCGACAACGTCACCGAGGCCACGATCGACACCGGCACCGAGATGCTGGTGCTGTTCGCCCCCCAGCTGCCGCTGTACGGCATCGCGGTCGTCCTCACCGGCGTCCTCCAGGCCCACCGCAAGTTCGCCTGGCCCGCCCTGGCCCCGCTGCTGTCCAGCGTCACCATGATCGCCGTGTACGTCGTCTACGGCGTGCTCACCGCCCGGCAGGGCGACGCCGACCGGGTCTCCCAGAACGACCTGCTGCTCCTCGCGCTCGGCACCACCCTCGGCGTGGCCGTCCTCGCCGGGTGCCTGTTCATCCCCCTGCGCCCGCTGGGGCTGCGCCTGCGCCCGACGTGGAAGTTCGACTCCGGCATCACCGCCAGCGTCAAGGCCCTCGCGATCGCGGGCATCATCACGCTCGGCGCCCAGCAGCTGTGCCAGTTCGTGCTGCTGCGCTTCGCGAACAACGCCGGCGACGGCCCCGTGGTCGTCTTCACCGTCTCCCAGACGTTCTTCCTGCTGCCCTGGGCGGTGCTGGCCGTGCCGTTCGCCACGGCCGCCTACCCGAACCTGTCCGAGGCCCACGCCCTGGGCGACACCCGCGCCTACCAGCGCACCATCGCCGCCACCGGGCGGGCCGTGCTCGTGCTCTCCGGCCTCGGCGTCACCGCGCTGGCGGGCGTGGCCGAACCGATCGCGAACGTCCTGGGCCAGGTCCAGCGCCACGCCCCCGAGGCCGAGATCAGCGCGACCCTGACCGGCCTGGCCTTCGGCCTGTTCGGCTACTCCATGTTCGCCGTCCACTCCCGCGGCCTCTACGCCGTCGACCGCGCCTACGCCGCCGCGGCGGCCACCGCCGCCGGGTGGGCCACCACCGCCGTCAGCGCCGTCGTCCTGTCCGTGGTCATGCCGATCGACCACCGGACCGTGGCGCTCGCGATCAGCTGGTCGATCGGCATGACCGTCACCGGCATCGCCCTGACCGCCGCGGTCGCCAAGAACACCGGCGCCGCCAGCCTGGCGGGCCTGGGCCGCTCGCTCGCCGCCGCGCTGTCGGCCACGGTCGTCGCCATCGCCGCCGCCAGGACGCTCATCGCGTGGTGGGGCCACGCGGACACCGTCGCCTCGGCCGTGGCCGAAGGCGTTGCGGCCGGCGCGCTCGCCGCGCTCGTCTACGTCGGAGTGGCCGCGCTCGTGGACCACCACGCCGTCCTCCGGGCGGTGCGGCGCAAGGCTGGCACAATACGACCGACCGAAGAAGCAGAGCAGAGCGGAGAAGACCAGTGAGCCACCGACGCATCGCACTGGTGCTGGGCCCCTCGACCGGCGGCATCGGCACCCACGTCGCCTCCCTGGCGTCGGGGCTGGTCGAACGCGGCGACGCCGTCCTCGTCATCGGGCCGCCCGAGACCGAGGAGCGCTTCGGCTTCCGCTCCCGGGGCGCCCGCTTCGCGCCCGCCCCGATCACCGCCAGGCCCTCGCCGGAGCTGCCGCTCGCCTTCTGGGCCGCCCGCGGCGCTCTGCGCGGCGCCACCGGCCGCGGCGTCGACCTCGTCCACGCCCACGGCCTGACCGCGGGCATCACCGCGATGGCCGCCCGGCCCGCGCAGGCCGCGCTCGTCACCACCTGGCACAACCAGCTCATCACCGCGGGGGTCAAGCGCAGGATCGCCGACCGGATCGAGAAGCGCCTGGCCCGCGGCGTCGACGTCGCCCTCGCCGCCTCCTCGGACCTGCACGACCACCTCGTCGCCCTCGGCGCGGCCGACGCCCGCCTCGCGCCCGTCGCCGCGCCCCCGCGGCGCCCCGCCGGCGGCGCCGACGTCGTCCGCGCCGAACTCGACCTGGGCGAGCGCCCGCTGCTGGTCTCGGTCGGGCGCCTGCACGCCCAGAAGGACTACGACACCCTCATCGCCGCCGCCGAGCGCTGGAGCGCGTTCGCGCAGCCCCCCGTGGTCGCGATCGCCGGGGACGGGCCCGACCGCGAGCGCCTCCAGGGCCTGATCGACGCCGCGGGCGTCGACGTGCGCCTGCTCGGCCACCGCACCGACGTCGCCGACCTGCTCGCCGCCGCCGACCTCGCCGTGATCACCAGCCGGTGGGAGGCCCGCCAGCTGTTCGCCCAGGAGGTCCTCCAGGCGGGCGTCCCGCTCGTCGCCACCCGCACCGGCGGCATCCCCGAACTGGTCGGCGACGCCGCCGTCATGTTCGAGGTCGGCGACGTCGACGCCTTCGACGCCGCCGTCCGCTCCCTCCTCGCCGACCCCGAGCGGCTGGCCTCGCTGCGCGAGGCGGGCCTGGCCCGCGCGGCGACCTGGCCCGACGAAGCGCAGATGCTCGACTCGCTCGACGCGCTCTACCTCGAACTGACCGGAAGATAGCCGACCCGTGCTGGAGAAGTTCGAACCCGGACGCCTCGTCCGCCGGTTCCTCAGATCCGCGGCCCACCACCGCGCCACCGCGGCCGCCTGGGCGGTCGTCGCCGTCCTCGCCGCCACCGCCGCCTGGCAGGTGCTCCCCGAACCGCCCGAAGAGCGCGTCCCCGACGCGGTCGACACCGTGATCGCCCTCGGCGTCGGCGGCCTCACCTGGACCGACATCGACCCCGAGACCACCCCGCACCTGAGCGCCCTGGCCGAGGGCGGCTCGCTCGCCGAGCTCAACACCGACTCGGCCCGCAACTTCACCTGCACGCTCGACGGCTGGCTCACCCTCTCGGCCGGCGCGCCCGCCCTCAGCACCGCCTTCGGCGAGACCCCCGAGTGCAGCGCCGCCGACTCCGAGCGGATCACCGCCGAGGGCTCGGGCGCCACCGTCGACGGCCTCACCGAGCTCGTCGCGCTCAACCGCGACCTCGAACAGGGCACCGAGCTGGGGATGCTCGCCGCGGGCACCGTCTGCGCCACCGCGATCGGCCCCGGCGCGGCCTACGCCGCCGCCAACTCCGTCGGCCGCGTCTCCGAGTACCGGGCCGACGTCCCCGAGGGCGCCGAACTGGTCGAGACGCTCGCCGAATGCCCGCTCACCGTCATCGACGGCGGCGTCCTGCCCGTCGGCGAGTCCCAGCGCGCCACCGCCCTGGCCGCCCTCGACGCGACCGTCGGCGACCTCGCAGAGGCCCGCGGCGAGGACGACGCCCTCATCGTCACCGGCATGAGCCAGACCACCGAGCCCACCCGGCTGCTCGCCACGATCGCGAACTTCGGGGGCGAGGACGGGCACGACCTCCTCGACCTGCCCGCCGAGCGCTCGGGCTACCTCAGGCTCACCGACCTGACCGCGACGATCCTGACGCTGCTGGACGCGCCCCTGCCCGAGAACGTCGTCGGCGTCTCGGCCGACGCGATCGAGGACCCGCTGCCCTACGAGGCGCGCCAAGCGGTCTTCGACGACACCGACACCCGGCTCACCGCCGCCGCCGACGCCGCCCCCAACACCCAGTGGCTGCTGGTGCTCCTGTTCTTCGCGCTGACGTTCGTGGCCTGGCCGCTGCTGCACCTGCTGCGCCGGGCCGGGCAGCCCGGCGTCAAGGCCCCGCCCCTGTGGCTCATGCGCGCCAACATCGTCATCGCCCTGGTGTGCGCCCTGTTCGTCGCCGCCGCCATCCTCGCCGACTTCTCCGGCTGGTGGAACGCCGACCGGCCCGGCCTCGTCGGCCCGGCCGCGGCGCTGGGCATCAGCGCCGTCTGCGCCGTGGCCGCGATCATCCTGCCCCGGCGCCACAGCCCCGCGGGCCTCATGGTCGTCGTCTCGGGGTTCGGCCTGCTCGTCACCGTCCTGGCCATGCTCACCCACGCCTCGGCCCCCCTGGGGACGCTCCTGGGGGACTACACCGTCGCCGACTCGGTCTCGGGCGAGCTCGGCCCGGTCGCCACGGGCATGTTCATCGCCTCGCTGTGGCTGCTCGCCGCCACCGCGGCCTGGCGGCTGCCGCGCCGCTTCCAGTCCCCGGTCATGGCCGGCATCGGCTGCGTCGGCGTCATGGTCGTCTCGGTGGGCTTCCTCGGCGACTCCGTCCCGGCGGCCGTCGCCCTCACCGTCGGCACCTGCCTGGCCGCGGCCCTGGCGACCGGCGGCTGGTTCACCTTCGCGCGCCTGCTCTGGTCCGGCCTGGCCGGCGCGGTGGTCCTGCTGGGCCTGTCGTGGATCGACTACCGGCGGCCCCTGGCCGAGCGGGGCGAGCTCGGCTCGTTCCTGGCCGACCTCATGGGCGAGACGCGCGGCGTCATCGGCGCGGGGGTCGGCTCGAACGTCGTGGCCGTCTTCACCTCCCCGCTGAGCGTCCTGACGGCCCTGGCGGGCCTGTACTGCTGGCTGGTGCTCCTGCGCCCCGGCGGGGGCCTGCGGCGCGCCTACGGGCTCTACCCGCCGCTGCGGGCCGCGTTCTCGGCGGCCGTGGTCGGCTCGGCGATCGCCGGGCTCCTGCTGGGCAAGGGCCTGATGAGCCTGGGGGCGGCGCTGGCGGTCATGGTGCCGCTGGCGATCATCATGAGCCACCGGGTGCTGGCGCGCGCCCACGTCAAGGACGGGGAGTACTCGGCGATGATCGTCGACGCACCCTCGTGGGTCGACGAGGAGAACAGCGGGGAAAGTGTTAGTGTGGAATCCCGTGGATGATGCGATCCACCGGCGGCTTTCCCTCACCGGCGAGCCGCTCGATCGACACGAATAAAACCACGGGAGTTCGCTTTGGCCAGCGCCGCCAACGGTCAGGTCCGTTCCACGAAGCACCTCTTCGTCACCGGCGGGGTCACCTCCGCCCTCGGCAAGGGCATGACCGCCGCCAGTCTCGGAAACCTGTTGACCGCGCGCGGCCTGTACGTGGTGATGCAGAAGATCGACCCTTATCTCAACGTCGACCCCGGGACGATGAACCCGTACGAGCACGGCGAGGTGTTCGTCACCGACGACGGCGGCGAGACCGACCTCGACATCGGCAACTACGAGCGCTTCCTCGACCGGGACCTCTCCAAGCGCGCGAACGTCACCACCGGCCAGGTGTACTCCGACGTCATCGCCAAGGAGCGCCGCGGCGACTACCTGGGCGCCACCGTGCAGGTCATCCCGCACATCACCAACGAGATCAAGGCCCGCCTGGCGGCGATGGCCGACCCCGACCCCGAGACCGGCCGCGTCCCGGACGTGGTCATCACCGAGGTCGGCGGCACCGTCGGCGACATCGAGTCGCTGCCGTTCCTGGAGGCGATCCGCCAGTACCGCCACGACATCGGCCGCGACAACTGCTTCTTCCTCCACGTCTCCCTCGTGCCCTACCTGGCCGCATCCTCGGAGATGAAGACCAAGCCCACCCAGCACTCCGTGGTGCAGCTGCGCAGCATCGGCATCCAGCCCGACGCGATCGTCTGCCGCTCCGACCGGCCCGTGCCCGAGGGCCTGAAGCAGAAGATCGCCGGGTTCTGCGACGTCGACGACGCCGCGGTGGTCTCGGCCCCCGACTCGCCCTCGATCTACGACATCCCCAAGACCCTCCACGCCGAGGGCCTGGACGCCTACGTGGTCCGCAAGCTCGACCTGCCGTTCAAGGACGTCGACTGGGCCGCCTGGGACGACCTGCTCGACCGGGTCCACAACCCCGCCTCGACCGTCGAGGTGGCGATCGTCGGCAAGTACGTCGAACTGCCCGACGCCTACAAGTCCGTCGTCGAGGCGCTGCACGCCGCGGGCTTCGCCCACCGCGCGAAGGTCAACGTCCGCTGGGTCGTCTCGGACCGCTGCGAGAGCCCCGAGGGCGCGGCCAAGGCCCTGTCCGGTGTGGACGCCCTGGTCGTCCCCGGCGGCTTCGGCGAGCGCGGCGTGCCCGGCAAGATCGGCGCGCTCACCTACGCCCGCACCAACCTCGTCCCCACGCTCGGGCTGTGCCTGGGCTTGCAGTGCATGGCGATCGAGGGCCTGCGCGAGCTGCGCGGCCTGGCCGAGGCGGACTCCGAGGAGTTCAACGGCAAGGCCGAGCACCTGGTCATCTCCACGATGGCCGACCAGACCGACATCGTCGCCGGGCGCGGCGACATGGGCGGGACGATGCGCCTGGGCACCTATCCGGCCCGGCTCACCGAGGGCTCGCTGGTCGCCGAGGCGTACGGCGCCACCGAGGTCGCCGAGCGCCACCGGCACCGCTACGAGGTCAACAACGCCTACCGCGAGCAGTTGGCCCAGGCCGGGTTCGTGATCTCCGGGCTCTCGCCCGACGGCCGCCTGGTGGAGTTCATCGAGCTCGACCGCGAGCGCCACCCCTACTTCGTGGCCACGCAGGCCCACCCGGAGCTGAAGTCGCGCCCGACCCGCCCGCATCCGCTGTTCGACGGCCTCGTGGCGGCTGCCCTCAAGCGCGCCGCCGCCGGGCAGCTCGACCTCGAACCCGAAGCGGCCTGATCCGGTCGGCGG
>DASTYG010000078.1:0-6097 GCA_035765105.1 Glycomyces sp. | reverse complement strand
TCACACCCGGTCCCATTCCGAACCCGGTCGTTACGGCTTCCAGCGCCGATGGTACTGCACCCGAGGGGGTGTGGGAGAGCAGGACACCGCCAAACATTGAACATGGATAGGGAAGGCCCCGCACCGATGGTGCGGGGCCTTCCCTCGTTCCGCAACTGGAACACTGTTGACATGAGCTTGAAAGGCCCCGCCGGGAACGGCGGGGCCTTTTCGCTTTGCTGAAGTTCGTGGGCTCAGGCTCGTTGCCTAGACGTAGGGGCCCGCGAGGGGCTCCCCGGCGTGCTGGCGGTACCACAGGCCCCGGTAGCAGCGCCACGGTTCGGGGCGCAGCTCCGTCGGGGCGAAGATCTGCTCCAGGAGGCTCCTCGCCTCCAAGAAGAAGTCGAGACGCTCGTCCGGCGCGGCCACGTGCTGCGAGTCGTCCACCGGCGTCTCCGCCGGGAGGATCGCCAGCGAAGGCCACATCGTCGTCTGCTCCGCCAACGGCAGCAGCCACGCCCGCATCTCGTCGAGCGGTTCGCTTCCCACCGTGTACGTGAACGACGTCCGGTGCCCCGCCGCCCTGGCGGCCTCCAGGATCTCCGCGAGACGCTCCGAGGGCTGCTCCGCGGCAGCGATCGGGTCCGCGTCCGCGGCCTCCTGCGCCGAGACCGACTCGGACGCCGAGTCGGCGTGGCGTTCCTCGAACGACTCGGTGGTCAGGAAGAGCAGGACCGGCCCCACCTTCTCGCGGAGTTCGGTGAACGCCTCCTCGCTGTGCAGCGCCGGCGTCAGGACGCCGAGCGTCGTGCTCTCCGGCAGGCCCTCGGCCGTCATCGCCTCGCGCACCGCGATCAGGTTCTCGACCACCACCGCTTCGTCGTGCGTGTGGATGGCCGTGAGCATCACCTCTTGGAACCGGTGCGGCGTGCCGTCGTCGGCCAGGTCCGAAGACAGGGCCTGCAACAGGTCACGGTAGTTCTTGACGAGATCCTGCGAATCGGTGTCGTTCTGCAAAACCAGCGTCGCCGCGGTCCCGTCGGCGCGCAGGTAGCCGCGCACCTCGTCTCCCGGTTCCGCTTCGATGATCTCGGCCACCGGGGTGCCGTCGACGCACAGCTCACTGAGCCCGTGCTGCGGCGACGAGGGGTCGACGTGCGCGCGCAGGCTGAACGGGGAGGTGGCCCGGTCGGCCGGCAGCACCGTCATGAACTCCTCGCCCTCGGAGTTGCCGCGCAGCCGCATCCCCTCGGTGTTGTTGCCGCGCAGCCCGTAGAGGTTCAACGCGATCAGCAGCAGTTCGCCCCACTGGAGGTCGTGGCGCACGGCCAGGCGACGCCAGCGGCGAACGGTCGATGAGATCGGGCCGGCAGGGTCTGCCGGCTGTGTCGGTTCTTCCATCACAGATTCCGATCCTTCTTCTCGTCCCCACCACTGTCATCCACCGTACAAGGACTTTGCCGTACAGGTGGACGCGGTACGCCTCCATGCTAAATCGGCCGAGGCGCAAAAGCACCCACCGTGAGAGCATTGGCACTCTATTGCTTCGGCCGCCTGAATGGGGTTCGGGCGCCGCTCGGCAATTGTTTCCGACAACGAATCGATACACCCCGAGTGTTCTGGAGTCGCGCATGCGAAACGGTGTGGCGGGTGGGCGTGTTCGCAAAGCCGTGGCCAAGTCCTGGCCCGGCTTCATCGCCGGCGCCGTCGAGTCGCGGGTGCGCGGGCTCATCGAGTCCGGTCGCTTCGAGGAGGCCGCCCAAGTGCTGGAAGAGGCCGTGGAGCAGTACGGGAAGGGGACGGTGCCCGCACTGCTGCTGGCCTGGACGCTCCTCAAAGCCGGGCGTCCCGCGGACGCGAGGAGGTGGGCGCTGCGCGCGATCGAGACCGAGCCGGAGAAGGCCGACGCGTATCGGGTCCTCGCCTACGCCCTGCTCGATCTCGAACTGAAAGACGAAGCCGCGGCCGCGTTGCGCAAGGGCGTCGAACTGTCGCCGGACAACGGCCTCCACTACATGGAGCTGGCGTGGATTCGCCACCGGGAGCAGGGTTTCGGCGCGACGCGGAAACTGGTGGACAAGGCCCTTGCATTGGCGCCCGGCGACGCTTGGGTGCAGTACACGGCCGGGCGCATCTTCGAGCGTCATCTCCGGTACCGGCGCGCGCAGTCCCATTACGAGCGGGCGGTCGAACTCGATCCCGGCGACGCCGCGAAACGCTATGCGCTCGCCGGGCTCTTGCAGTCCCGCGGCCGGATCAGCCGCGGCGTGGCCTGCGCGCACGGGACGGTGCCCGCGCCGGGCGAGGAGCGGCGGCACGAGGAGGTCTGCACGTCGGTGATGCGGCGCTGGTCGTGGCGCTGGCCCGAGCTGGCGCTGCGGTCGGCGCTGACGCTCAACGCCGTCGACTGGGTCTTCCCCACGCCGCTGCGGGTCGCCCTCCCGCTCGCGGGGCTGCTCCTGGCCGCGTTCGCAGTGGCCTGGTGGCGAGCGTTCGTCGCCTTGCCCGCACCGTGCCGCCGCGCCATGTTCGCCCCCGGCCGGTGGGGCCACTTCGCCGCGGCCTCGGCCCGGACGGCGGCGGTCCTCGCCGCCGTCGCGGCGTTCCTGGTGGTGGAGCTCAGTGCGTTGCAGCACTTCGGCGTGCTCGCCCTCATCGTGCTCGGCTACGTCCACTGGTACCGCTGGACCGAGCGCGCTTCGGAAACCGACCTCCTTTACTAGCCGCTCGGCAAGGTAGGATTCGGGGCGCGAGACGCGCAACCGGTGAGGGAGGGCCCGTGGTCGATCAGGGCGTCGTGTGTTCGGTCGATCCGCTCGTCAGCGGCATCGGCCGCCAAGTGCTGTCCGAGGGCGGCAACGCCGTCGACGCCGCCATCGCGGCCGGAGCGGCCCTGACGATCGTGGCCCCGCACCTGTGCGGCCTCGGCGGCGACCTGTTCGCCCTCGTCCACCGGCCCGGCGAGGCGGCGCCCGCGAGCCTGAACGCCTCCGGGCGGGCCGGGTCCGGCGCCGACCCCGAGGCGCTGCGCGCCGAAGGGCGCACGACGATGCCCTTCCGCGACGACCTCCGGTCCACGCCCGTTCCCGGGTGCGTCGACGGCTGGCTCGCGCTGCACGGGCGCTACGGGACGAAGCCGATGCCCGAGCTGCTGGCGCCCGCGATCGGCCTGGCCGAGGACGGCTGGGCCGCCACCGCCATGCTCGCGACCGCCGGGGCCGCGCTCGAAGGCGTCGAGGGCGCCGAAGACCTCGTCGGGCTCGTCGCCGGCGACACCGTCACGCGGCGGCGCACCGCGGCGGCGCTGCGCGCCGTCGCCCGCGAAGGCCGCGACGGGTTCTACCTCGGCGAGTTCGGCAGAGGGCTCATCGAAAAGGGCGAGGGCCTGTTCACCGAGGCCGACCTGGCAGCCTCGCAGGCCGACTGGGAGGCGCCGCTGAGCGTCGACGCGTTCGGCCACCGCATGTGGACGGCCGCGCCGAACTCCCAGGGCTACCTGCTGCTGCTGACACTGGCCGTCGCCGAACGCCTCGACCTGCCCGCCGATCCGTCCGACCCGCTGTGGGCGCACTACCTCGTGGAGGCGTCGCGCCTGGCCGGGTACGACCGGCCCGAGCGGCTCCACGAAGGCGCCGACGTGGCCGACCTGCTCGCCGCCGCAGGCGAGCGCGCGGCCCGCGTCAGCGCTGAGAGCCGCGCCGACGTGCCGGTGCGCCAGCAGGCGGGCGGCACCACGTACATGGCCGTGCTCGACGGCGAGGGCATGGGCGTCTCCTACATCCAGTCGAACGCGGCCGGGTTCGGGACGCGGCTGTTCGAGCCGCGCACGGGGATCGGGCTCCAGAACCGCGGCATCGGGTTCAACCTCGACCCCGGCCACCCGGCCGAGTTCGGGCCCGGCAGGCGCCCGCCGCACACGCTCGTGCCCGCGCTGGTCACCCGCCCGGACGGGTCGCTGCGGCTCATCGCGGGCACCATGGGCGGCGACTCGCAGCCGCAGATCGTCGCCCAGCTCGTCAGCCGCGTCCTCGTCTCGGGCGAGTCCGTGCGCGAGGCGGTGGCCGCGCCCCGCTGGCGTCTGCACCCCGGCGACGTCGGGTTCGGCACCTGGAGCGGCGACCACGAGGTCGACGTCGAGCTCGAACTCGACGCGCCCGAGTCCTGGAGCACGGGGCTGGTCGAACGCGGGCACCTCGCGGCCCGGGTCGCGGCGGGCAGCTCGTTCGGGCACGCGCACCTCATCGAGATCGACGGCGAGGGGCACGCCACCGGGGCGGCCGAGCCGCGCGTGGACTCCGGCACGGTCGGGACCGTGCCGAACTAGGGCGGCGGGTTGTCGTACCCGCCGTCTACGGTCGGAGCGGTACCCCCTGTCGGAAGGAACCCGTTGTGACCGAGTCGCTCAGCCTCGCCGAAGCCCGGCGGATCGCCGTCGCGAGCCAGTTGCCGCGCAAGGCGGTCCGCTACCGGACGCTGCTGGAGCGGTTGGGCTGCATACAGCTCGACACGATCTCGGCGGTCCGGCGCGCCCACGAGCTGGCGCTGCTCGCCCGTGACGTCGAGGTCGCCGAGGCCGCGGCCAGTCTCGACGCGCGGCGCACCGCCGTGGCCTTCGAGTACTGGGCGCACGCGATGTCGCTCCTGCCGGTCTCGGCCTGGCCGTACATGGCCTGGCGCCGGCGGCGCTGGCGCGAGCGCCACGCCGCCGAGCACGCGCTGGCCGACGGCGTCAACGACGAGGTCCGCGCCCTGCTGGCCGACCGCGGCTCCATCACCGTCGCCGACTTCCCCAAGGGCGCCATGCACCGCGGCACCGGCGCGGGCAACATGGGCGACAGCTGGAACCTGCGCACCGACCACAAGCGGGCCGTGGAGCGGATGCTGTGGTTCGGGGAGGTCGCCTGCACCGACAGGGTCGGCTTCCGGCGCGTCTACCGGCTCGCCGAGCGGGCCGTTCCCGCCAAGCACTTCTGGGACGCCACCGAGGAGGAGAGCCTGCGCTTCCTGGTGGGCACCGCGCTGCGCAATCTCGGGGTCGCCACCACCAAGGACGTCGCCGACTACTTCCGGCTCGGCAGCGCCGCCGTCGAGCGGGCCTTGCGCGAGATGGAGATCGAGCAGGTGAGGGTCGAGGGCTGGAAGGGCCGGGCGTGGATCGACCCCGGCGCGCGGCGGCTGCGCGCCCCCGATCCGGACCGGGCCGTCGCCGTGTCGATGTTCGACCAGTTGGTGTGGCTGCGCGAGCGCATGGAGCGGCTGTGGGGCCACGGCTGGAAGATCGAGATCTACGTGCCGGCGCCCAAGCGCACCTTCGGGTACTACTGCCTGCCGATCTTCGTGGGGGACGATCTGCCCGGGCGGGTCGCGCTGCGCCGCTCGGGCGGCGACCTCGTCGTCGAGGCCGTGCAGTGGGACGACGAGCGGGCCGAGCGCGAGCACTTGAAGGCCGCGGTGCACCGGGTGGCGTCCTGGGTGGACGCCGAGCCGCGGTGGGGGAGCGCCGCGGTCTGAGTCCGCGCCGGGCGGAGCCGCGCCCAGTGCGGCTGGGCGGGCGTGCCGGAGGGCCTTCCGCTGGGGAAGGCCCTCCGGCAGAGCGTCGGCCGTGTGTCCGGCGCTCGTTCTCGATATTTTTTGGGAGCGCTCCCGCAATCAGCCGAAGTCGACGTCGCTGCAGGAGTAGAACGCCTGGTCGATGTGGCTGGCCTGCCACACCACGTAGACCACGTGGTGCCCGGTGCGTCCCGGGGCGCTCACCGGGATGTCCACCGGGTCGCCCGGGGCGATGACGCCGGTCTCGGCGACGCGCTCGAGGCTGCCCCACGTCAGCGGCTGCGTGACCGGGTCGTACCCCTGCTTGGTGACGTACACCCAGTAGTAGTCGCCGCCGTGCTGGGCGGTGTCCTCGTAATGCAGCGTGAAGTCGTTGTCCATCGGCGTGGTGTGCCACGCGCCGACCTCGTCGAGCGAGTCGTAGCGGCCGCCCTCGGCGTTGCCGCCGGAGCAGAGCGTGCCGTCGGGGATGCGCGACTCGTGCTGGCCCTGCATCCCTTCGCGCAGGAGGCCGTTCCAGTTCCACATGGTGTTGGGGTTGGCCTGCCAGGCCTGCCAGCACATGGGG
>DASTYG010000077.1:0-44432 GCA_035765105.1 Glycomyces sp. | reverse complement strand
CCGGCGCGGCCCGCTCACTGCCGGTCCACGTCGGGGTGGATCGCCACGAACAGCGAATACGGCTTCGCGCCCGGCCCCGGCTCCTGCTCGGTGAGGTAATCCAGCAGCGAGTGCAGCCGCCGCTGGAAGTCCTCGTACTGCTCCTCGTTCAACCGCAGCCCCAGCCGCGAGGTGTCCACCTGCGCCGGGTCGTCCAGCCGCGCCACCTCGGCCTGGAAGACCTGGAGCATGGCCCCGGTCAGGTCCGGCCAGTGCTCCTCGCCCCACTTCAGCCTCCAGGTCTTGCGCGTGGCCAGGTACGGGATCTCGCGCGCCCCCCGCGCGCCGGACCGCTCCTCCTGCGCCGCGAGGAAACCCGTGGCTACCAGGGTGCGCACGTGGTGCAGCACCGTGGCCGGGTTCGCTTCGAGCTTCTCGGCGATCTCCTTGTTGGTGAGCGCCCGGTCGTAGCACAGCCGGAGGATGCGCAGCCGCACCGCCGAGGCCACCGCCTTGACCTCCGCCTCGGTCGCCAGCTGCTTGTCATCGCGCTCGTATGCCACGCCCTCATCGTAACGGCATGAGCGATTGACTTTTCCCAACCGATTGGGAATACTCAATCGCATGATCCTTCCTCCCCGCGGAACCATCTGATGCCGCGCCTCGGACTGCTCCGCGACCACGACTTCCGCGGACTCTTCCTCTCCACCACCGTCAGCCAGTTCGGCCAGCAGGTCACCATGCTCGCCCTGCCGCTCGCGGCGGTCGTCGCGCTCGACGCGAGCGAACTCGAAGTCGGCGTCCTCGCCGCCCTGACCACCGTCGCGTTCCTGCTCATCGGCCTCCCCGCGGGCGCCTGGGTCGACCGCATGCGCCGCCGCAACGTCCTGGTCAACTGCGACCTGGCGCGATCGGCCCTCCTGCTCACCGTGCCGCTCGCCTGGTGGGCCGACGTCCTCACCATCTGGCAGCTCTACGCCGTCGCCCTCGCCAGCGGCGCCTTCACCGTCTTCTTCGACGTCGCCTACCAGAGCTACCTTCCCCACCTGGTCGGACGGGAGCGGCTGGTCGAGGGCAACGCCAAGCTCGAGACCGTCCGCTCCACGGCCTACCTGAGCGGACCGGCGCTAGCAGGCCAGCTCATCGGATGGCTCGGCGCGCCGATCGCGCTCCTCGTCGACGCCCTCACCATGGGCGCCTCGGCCCTGTTCGTGGTGCGCATCCGCCGCCGCGAACCCGCCCCGGAGCCCGTGCCCGGCTCCAAGATCACCCACGAGATCCGCGAAGGGCTCTCCTTCGTGCTCGCCAACCCGCACCTGCGGGCCATCGTCGCCTCCACCGCCACGTTCAACCTCTGGTCCTCGGGCTTCATGGCGATGCAGGTGGTCTACCTGGAGCGCGAACTGGGCCTGACCGCGGGCCACATCGGCCTGCTGCTGTCGGGCTTCGGCCTCGGCGGCCTGCTGGGCGCCTTCGTCGCGCGCCGGGCCGCCGCCCTCGTCGGCGAGGGCCGCGTGCTGTGGATCTCGCTCGCGACGACCACCCCCGGCATGCTGATCCTCCCCGCCGCGGGGGCGGACTGGACCCTCGTCCTCGCCGCGGCGGGCATGACGCTGGTCGGCGCCGGAGCGATCGTCTACAACGTCACCCAGGTGAGCTTCAGGCAGCGGGTGACCCCCGACCGGCTGCTGGGGCGCATGAACGCCACCGTCAGATTCCTGGTCTGGGGCACCCTCCCGCTGGGCTCGCTCATCGGCGGCGCACTCGGCCAGGCGTACGGATCGCAGATGGCGCTGTGGATCACCGCCGCCGGAAGCTGCCTGTCGTTCGTGCCGGTGCTGGCCTCCCCGCTGCGGCGCATGCGCGAGCTCCCGCGCCCCGCCGAGGAGGCCGAACCGGTCGGGGTCTGAAGCGGCTCAGCCGAACTCGCCGAACGCGGGGGCGTAGTCGAAGCGGCCGCGCAGCCCCGCGTGCCACGCGGTGAGGGCACGGACCTGGAAGTGCGGCGCCCACCGCTCGTCCTGCGGCGTCACGCCGAGCTCCCCGGCGGGCACGAAGCCGAAGCGCCCGTAGAACCGCGGGTCGCCCAGCAGCACGACGCCCGGCTCGTCGCCGGCGTCGGCCGCGCCGATCACCGCGTGCATCAGCGCCGACCCGATCCCCTCGCCCTGCGCCGAGGGGGCGACGCCGATCGGCCCGAGCCCGAGCACCCGCTCCCCGGCCAGGCGCCCGTAGGAGCAGACCACGTGCCCGGCCACCGTCCCGCCGACCTCGGCCACCAGCGACAGCCGCGGCACCCAGTCCTCGCCCGCGCGCAGCGCGTCGACGAGGTCGGCCTCCCGGCCGGAGGCGTAGGGGGCGGTGGCGAAGGCGGCTTCGTGGACGGCGTGCACGGCGGCGACGTCGCGCTCGGTCTCGCGTCGAATCAATGTCATCCGACGAGTATCGCGACCGCTCCCCGCTACGACAACGGGATTTCCGCCGCGCGGACCTCTCCCGCCTCCTCGGCGAGCTCGCCGAGCCGCACCGGCGCGGCGACGTCCTGGCGCGCGAAGGCCGCAGGGTCCTCCGGCAGGCCCGCCAGCTCGGCGACGTTCCGGCCGCAGATCCGGCCGCGGCACCACCCGAGCCCCGCCCCGGTCGCCAGCTCGAGCGCGCGCGCCCCGCCGACGCCGGGCGCGGCGACGGCGCGTCGGAGCTCGCCGTACGAGACCCCCTCGCAGCGGCACACCGGCGTGCGCTCGCGCACCCACCCGCGCCAGCCCGGCCCGATCGGATACCACCCGGCCAGGGCGGCGGCGAACCGCCGCCCGGCCCCGGCCCGCCGCAGCGCCCCGACCGGCGCCCGCACCCGCGCGCCGAGCAGCTTCGCCGCGGCGGCCCCCGCCACCGCGCCCTCCGCCTCGGCCGCGGCCGCGCCGCCGATCCCGGTCAGCTCCCCGGCGGCGAACACGCCCGCCACCGAGGTGGCCTGCGCGGCGTTCACGGCCACGAACCCGTCCTCGATCGCGCACCCGGCCGCCACCGCCGCCTCCAAACGCGGCGTGAAGCCGAACCCGACCACGAGCGCGTCGACCTCGAAGCGCCGCAGACTGTGCGGCACTGGATTCCAGTCCTCGTCGAGCCGCGCGGCGAGCACCGCCCGGACGCGGTCCCCGCCGCGGGCGGCCAGGACCGCGCTGCGGCGGCATATCGGGACGTCGTGCCGCGCCAGCGAAGCCAGGTGCCGCGCCAGCGCGCCGGCCCCCCTCCAGCCCGCCGCCATCCCCGCCGGACGCGCCAGGAACTCGGCGACCGGGTCGCCCGCCTCCAGGACCGCCCGCACCCGCACCCCCGCCTCGACCAGCGACGCCGCCGCCGACAGCAGGAACGGGCCGGTCCCGGCCACGATCACCCGCCCACCGACCGCGGCACCCAGATCCCTCGCCTCCGCGGCGGCGAGGACGCCCGGCAGGTCCCAGCCGGGGAACGGCAGCGTCCGCTCGTGCGCGCCGGTGGCCAGGACCAGCGCCCGCGCCTCGATCGCCCGCCCCGTCCGATCCGGACCGTCGGCGGGCCCGGTGCGCACATGCACCCGGTGCCCGCCGGGCACCGGCTCGACCGCCCACACCTCCGACTCGGCGAGGTGCTCGACCCCGCGCGGCGGCGTGGACCGGCCCCGCCACCGGCCGCCGAGCCGCGGCGCGTCGTCGACCAGGACCACCGCCGCCCCGCGGGCCGCGGCCGCCTCCGCCGCGGCCGTGCCCGCCGGGCCGCCGCCCACCACCACGACCCGCTTCACGACGGCGCCCCCGCCCCGCCCGCCCGCATCCTCATGCGCCCGCCTCCAATGCCAGCTCGGGCCGGTCGACCCGGAACGGTTCGGGGTCGACCACCGGCACGCGGCCGGTGAACAGATCCGCCAGCAGACGCCCGGTGCCCGCCGCCAGACCCACGCCGGAGCCCCCGTGCCCGGCGGCGTGCCAGAGCCCGGGCACGCGCGGGTCCTCGCCGATCACCGGCAGCCGGTCCGGCGTGGACGGACGGCAGCCGCCGTACGCCCGCCGCACCGGCGCCTCCGCCAGGTCCGGGAACAGCCGGACCGCCCCGCGCGCCAAGCGCCGCAGCACCGCCACACCGCGGTCGTCGTCGACCGCGCCGGGCCCGCCGTGCGATCCGATGAGCACCGCACCCGAAGCGGTCGGCCCGACCGCGGCCGAGGCCCGCGCCCCGGACGCGTCGAGATACTCCGCGTCGCGGACCCCGCGGCCGACGAAGCGGGGGAGCGGCGCGGTCACCAAGGACACGCCGCGGCGGGGGACCACGTCGACGGCCGCGCCGATCGTCTCGCTGAAATGTCCGGCCCAGGGCCCGCAGGCGTTCACCACCGCACGGCAGGGGATCGCCTCGGCCCCGGTGCGCACGCCCACGACCGCGCCCGAGCGGTCGACGGCCGTCCCGGTCACCGCGACGCCGCCGCGGACCTCGCCCCCGCGGGCGCGCAGGGCCGCCAGCAGCGCGGCCGTCACCGCCACCGGCCGGAGCGCGGCGTCCTCGGGGAAGTACGCGACCGCGGTGGTCGCCTCGGTCAACCGCGGCTCGAAATCGCGGGCGCTCGCCGAGTCGAGATCCTCGACCTCCACGCCGGCCGCGCGCTGCGCCGCGGTCAGCGCCGCGAGCGGCCCGATCGCCCCCGCGCTCACGGCGACCGCCAAGCCGCCCTCCGCCTCCCACCCGACCTCGGCCGGCAGCGTCCCGATCAGCTCCCGCACCTCGTCGAGCAGCTCGGGCCAGCGCCGCCGCGAGGCCCGGGCGAGTTCCAGCTCCGGGCCCGGGTCCTTGTCGGAGACGAGCACCCCGCCCCCGCCCGCGGCGGTGGCGGCCCCGGCGGGCGCGTCGCGGTCGAGGACCAGGACCCGCAGACCCGCGGCACTGAGCGCCTCGGCGCACGCGGCGCCGACGATCCCCGCGCCGACCACCACCACATCGGCTGACTCGCTCCCGCTCACCCGACCAGCCTGGCACAGGAGCGGCCGGCCGGGTCCCGGACCGGGGGAAACCGGCGGTGACGGCGCGCTGTCCGGCGGTCTGCGCTCGAAGTGCGCGTCGCCCCGTCCGCTCAGCGCCGCCGCGGCGGCGTCCCCCGCACCGGCCGGTAGTGGTCGTGCTGGGCGGTGAACACCGCCCGGCCCCGAGTGACCGACGGCAGCCGCGTCTCGAAGCCGACGACCGCCTCGGTCGCCATTGTCCCCGACAGGTACCCGGTGGTGGCCGTGCCGAACTGCCCGGCGATGTCCGCGCCGGCGTCGCGCAGCAACTGGAGGACCACGCTCGACGATCCGGCCGGGAACTCCAGGTCGAAGCGGTGGACCGGCTCGAACACCCACGTCCCCGCGTCCCGCAGCATCTGCGCGAGGAGCAGCTTCGTGACCTCCCGGAAATCGGCCGCGCTCGCCACCCCCAGGTACCCGGCGGCCCTCAGCGCCACGCGGCAGTCCGTCACGGCCCAGCCGTACGGCCCCCGCCGGAACATCTCGTGGACGGTCTCCTCGACCCCGTTGTGCAGTGCCCGAGTCAGCGAACCTCGCTCGACCTCCAGTTCGTACCGCAGCCCCGAGCCCGGCTCGCCCGGCTCCAGACGCAGCCCGACCGTGACCGGGCGCGAGGTCGGCGCCCAGGGGCCCAACTCGTGCAGCGCCTCGACCGGCCGGACCACCCGTTCGATGTGGATCGCCCGGGACCGCTCGAACTCGACGGCCAGCCCGAACTCCTCGGCCAGGAGCGAGGCCACCACCTCCTTCTGGACCTCCCCGTAGAGCCGAACCGCCATGTGGCCCGCCAGGTCGTCCAGGTGCGGGTCCACCAGCGGGTCGCGTTCGGCCAGGCTCACGAGGGCCTTGCGGAGCCGGATCCGCTCGGACGGGTCGATGGGCCGGATGACCGTCTCCAGCGTCGGCGGTGTGAACAGGCCGCCCTCGGGGAGTTCGTCCGGCGAGCCGATCGCGTCGCCGACGCGTATGTCGCGCAAGCCGGTCACCTTCGCGATGCCGCCGGGAGGCGCGGCGCCGTTCGCGGTCGCCGTGCCGCCGGTGAACACCTCGACGCCGGTGACCTTGCCCCTGCCGGTCTCGAGCTCGCCCTCGGCGCTGCGGCGGTAGGTCGTCACCCGGTCGCGCGGCCGGAGCGTGCCGCCGCGCACCCGCAGGTACGCCAGCCGCCGCCCGCGCTCGCCGTGCTCCACCTTGAACACCGTGCCGCGCGCCCGGCCCGAGGGCTCGGGGACGGGGGCGGGCAGGTACCGCCGGATGCCCTCGGTCAGCGCCGCGACGCCCGCGCCGGTCGCCGCCGAGCCGAAGTACACCGGGTGCGCCGCGCCCCGCCGCGACTGCGCGGCGAGTTCGGCCTCGCAGTCGAGCGCTGTCCGCGGGTCCGGTTCGTCCAGGTAGGCGGCGAGGAACCGGTCGCTGCCGGCCGCCAGCACCTCGGCGGCCCGCTCGAAGTGCTCCGCCGCCGCGAACTCGTGCGGTACGACCTCGGCCCCCGCGGTGCCGATGCCGCGGACGGCGCCCATCGGCACGATCCGCGGCGTCAGCGTCTCGGCGATCTCGCGCAGCAGCTCGTCCTGGCGCGCGCCGACCCGGTCGACCTTGTTGACGAACAGGATCGTGGGCACCCCGAGCCGCTTCAAGGTGCGCATGAGCACCCGCGTCTGCGACTGGACGCCCTCGACGGCCGAGACCACCAGGACCGCGCCGTCCAGTACGCGGAGCGCGCGCTCGACCTCGGCGATGAAGTCGGTGTGCCCGGGCGTGTCGATGAGGTTGACGGTGAGGTCGCCGATGGCGAACGCGACCACCGCCGACTGGATCGTGATCCCGCGGCGCCGCTCCAGCTCCATCGAGTCGGTCTGCGTGCTGCCCTCGTCCACGCTCCCGGCCCGGTCGATGATCCCGGCGTCGAACAGGAGGCGTTCGGTAAGACTGGTTTTACCCGCGTCGACATGCGCGAGTATGCCCAGGTTCAGATAGTGCAAAGGAGGTCCTCGGAGTAGCGGTCGGCCGGTCTGACGTGGAGTGCTCCGCAGATCGGCGCATGCCGTTCTCCCTTGCGATTCGAGTGGACGTTCGGCCCGAGGCTAGAACCCCCGCTCGCGCCGGCGCAAGCGGTTTTCCGTGTCGCACGGTGGCTATAGGCTTCCGATCATGGACATCGGCGGACCCGGCACTGGGATTGAACGGGCGCTCGCGCCCGCGGAAGTCAAGGCGGCCAACGAGTTGACGCGCCGATGGTTCGCCTCGCGCGCCCGCCCGCCCGCGGCGCTCTCGGGCCTGGGCGCGTGGCCGCTGCTGGCGGTGCTGGCGACCGGCGCGGTCGGCTCCACGTTCGAGGAGCTGCTCGACGCCGCCGGAGTCGACGCCGACCGCGTCGACGCGATCGCCCGGGACCTCCTCGCGGCCTCGCGGTCGGCCCCGGGGGTCCGCCTCGCGCTCGGCGTCTGGTCCGGCTCGGCCCTCGTGCTCGACCCCGAATGGGTCGGCAAGCTCCCCGCCGACGCCGTCGGCGCGCTGACCGGCCGGGCGGACCGGGACCGGGCCGCGCTGGACGCGTGGGCCTCCGAGCGCACCGAGGGCCTGATCGAGCGGATGCCGGTCGACCTCGAACAGGAGATCGACCTGCTCCTCGCCAGCGCCCTCATGGTGCGCACGACCTGGGTCACCGGGTTCGGCGACGCCTCGCTCCCGTTCCGGGACGGGCCGTGGTCCGGCCTCGGCCCCTGCCGCGTCCTGACGAACACGATCCGCGACGACGTGCTGCGCGTGAGCGAGGCGACCGCCGTCCTCACCGTGCCCGGCGACGACGACATCGACGTCCTCCTCGCGCTCGGCCGGGAGGACCGCACGCCCGAACAGGTCTTCTCGGCCCTCGTCGACGCCGCGAACGACCCCGCCTGGGGCCGGTCCTCGGCGGACATGGCCGCGGGGGAGCGGGCCCCGGGCGTCACGGTCACCGAGTACCGCGCGCCCGCCCCCCAGACCGCCCCCGAAGTGGACGTCCAGACCGTCCGGTTCGCCGTCGCCTCCGAACTCGACCTCACCGAGGACGCCGCCGCGCTCGGCCTGGTGCGCGCCGCCGACGACGAGCGGGCCGAGTTCGACCGGCTCGCCCACCGCCCGACCTACGTCAGCCAGGCCCGGCAGACCTGCGTCGCCGAGTTCAGCGCCACCGGTTTCAAGGCCGCGGCGATCACCACCGTGGCGATGCTGCGCATGGCCGGGGCCGCCCCGAAGCCGAAGCACACGCACCGGCGGGCGAGGATCGCCTTCGACCGGCCCTTCGCTTACGCCGCCAGGCACCGGCCCTCGGGCCTGATCCTGATCGGCGGCTGGATCGACGAGCCAGAGCGGGACACCGGCGACGCGGGCCCCACCCCGCCCGGGACGGCGCGATGACCGACGTGCCGCCCTCCTACCTGGGGGCCGCGGCGGTTCTGGACGCGGCCACCGGCGCATCCTGTTCCTCGGCCGCCGCCCCGGCTACACCACCGCCGAGGCCCGCATCGCGGGCTACCGCGACGCCCTGGCCGCGCACGCCGTGCCCGCCGGACTGGCGCTGCTGTGCCTGGCCTGCTCTCTCATCCCCGGCGTGGACGTGCTGCCGGCGGCGCGGCGGTCGGGCGCACGGCCCGCTCGACGTCGCCGCCGGTGACCGGAATCCGTGACATGCCCGGACGGCGCCGCCCCGGCCCGGATTCCTCGAACGCTTAACGCTCGTCCTCGGGGGCCGCCTGCCAGCGCCACTCGCGCAACCGCGCCCGCCCCGGCAGCGGCGCCCGCCCCGTGGCCCACAGCAGGGCCGGCCACGGCTCGGCGTCGGTCGGCGCGTCGGGGAACAGCCGCGCGAGCACCCGCCCGCACAGGTCGGCGGGCGGACGCCACTCGAGCCCGAGCCCTTCGGCCAGGTCGTGCGTGTGCACCAGGATCTCGACCACGCCCATCGCGGCGAAGCCCTCGGGGTCGGCGAGCCCGAAGACGTGGTGGGCGCGCGTCTCGGGCGGCGCGGTGCGGACCATGGCGCTCAGCAGCGCCGCGGACGCCTCCAGCACCTGGAGCAGCCCCTCGGGACCGGCCTCCCGGTCGGCGAAGACCGTGCTCGCGGGCCCGCCGCTGCGCCGCGGCTCGCACACGAACGGCACGTGGCCGTTGATCGGCGGATGACGCGGCCCCATCTGGACGGCGTAGGCGAACAGGTCGTCCGCGATGTGCTCGACGGTCTCCCAGCAGGTCCACTTCAAGGTCCCGGCCCGGTAGCTCCAGGCGTCGGTCTCGGCCCGGCGCAGCAGGTACACGGCCAGGTCGACGGCGAGGTCGACGTCCGCCGCGGAGACAGGAGCAGTGTTCATGACGGAACGATACCGCTGGACATCCCCCGTATCCCCGGCGGCTCGACGCCGCCGCAGGCCCCCCGCGGCGGGCCCGGTGCGCGGCCGGTCGCCGCCGCCGGCCCCCGCCGCCTCGGCTACCGTGATGGTCTCCGGCAGCGCCGCCGCGGCGCTTCGCCGAGCGGACCGGACACCGCATCCCGAACGCCCCCCTGGCGACCGGTACGGAAGTAGGACTCATGGACACCCCCAAGCCGATCGGATACTGGCTCAAGCACCTCGACAACCTCATGGAACGGCAGTTCCAGGCCGCGCTCGAGGACTTCGGGCTCAACCGCCGCCACTGGCAGGTCCTGAACGTCCTCTACGGCGGCGCGCGGTCACCCGCGGAGCTCGAAGCGGCGCTGGCGCCGTTCTGGGGCGACGAGGGGCCGGGCATGGAGGCGGTGCTGCACGGCGAGGGCGGCCTGAGCCCCCGCGGCTGGATCCGCCGCTCGGACCTGGTGGTGGGGCTCAGCTACGACGGGTACGACGCCTACCAGAAGATCGCGGCGCGCGTCGACGAGACCCGCGAGACGATCCTGACCGGGCTCAGCGCCGAGCAGTACGCCGAGACCCTCCGGGTCCTGTCGGTCATGGCCGCCAACATCGAGCGGGCCCTCCGCAGGCCCCTGTGACGGGGCGGCCCGGCCGCAGACGGCCGGGCCGCCCCGCTCGCTCAGGGGGCCTCGCGGACGCCCAGGAGCCCGCGCGCCGCCGCGGCCGACATCGCCGGTCGCTGCGCCAGCGCCGCCGCCTCCGCCGCCCGGGCGACCAGCTGCTCATTGCCGGTGACCGGCTGCCGCCTCGCGAACGACACCGTGTCCTCCATGCCCACCCGCAGGTGGCCGCCGTGCGCCAGGGACGCGAACATCACCGGCAGGGTCGTGCGCCCGATGCCGGTGGCCGAGAAGGTGCTCCCCTCGGGCAGGTGGCGGCGGACCGCCTCGGCGAAGGCCGTCACCGTCGAGGCGTCCCCGGCGGCCCCGCCCGGCACGCCCAGCACGAAGTCCACGTGGACGTGGCCGCCGTACGGCAGCCCGTGCAGGTCCAGCAGCCGCTCCAGCGCCGCCAGGTGCCCCAGGTCGAACAGCTCGTACTCGGGCACGACCGCCTTGTCCTGCATCCGCTCGTGCAGGCGGGTGACGAACGACCACCGGTTCATGAACACGTCGTCGCCGAAGTTGACCGTGCCCATCGTGCACGAGGCCATGTCCGGCGCCGCGTCGAGCACGCGCAGGCGGTCCTCCTCGGCGTCGGTGACCGCGCCGCCGGTCGACAGCTGCACGACCAGGCCGGTCGACTCCCGCAGCGCCGCGACGGCCTCGCGCAGCCGCCCCGGGTCGAGCGTCGGCCGCGCCCGGTCGTCGCGCAGGTGCACGTGGATCACCGAGGCGCCCGCGCGCTCGCACGCCGCGGCCGTCGCCGTCAGCTCGTCGAGCGTGACCGGCAGCTCGGGGACCTCCCGCTTGTCGACCTCGGCCCCGGTGGGCGCCACGGTGATGAGGGTGGCGTCCACCTCAGACCTCCGAACGGGCCGGCTGGGCCTGCCGCTCGCTCGCGGCGCGCGAGCGGGCCGCGGCCGCGTCCCCGGCCTCCCTGGCCCGCTCGGGCGAGCTCATGTGCCGCCACCACTCCTGTCCGGCCTTCGGCAGCGTGTCGATCGGGTCGTAGAACGGGTACCGGCGCGTCAGCGCGTCGGGGTCGTCGGCCTCGATCGAGGTCCGGTAGTTCTTCGTCCAGTACGAGATGCCCAGCTCCCGGTCGTACTCGGAGAGCTGGTGGACCCAGCGCTTGCCGACCATCGGCACGTCGCAGATGATCCGCGGCGTCGCGTACCCCGGCAGGTAGCCCATGATCGCCGTCTGGAGGTCCTGCGCCTGCGCCACGGAGGTCCGCCAGTGCTCGGCGCCGGGGATCATGTCGCACATGTAGAAGTAGTACGGCAGGATGTTCGCCTCGCCCTGCATCGCGAAGCACAGGTCGAGCAGGTCGCCCGGCGTGTCGTTGACGCCGCGCATGAGCACGCCCTGGTTGCGCACGTCCCGCACGCCCGCGTCCAGCATCGCCGCCGCGGCGGCCGCGACGGCCGGCGTCACCGAGTTCGCGTGGTTGATGTGGGTGTGGATCGCCAGGTTCACGCCCTGGCCCGCGGCGCGCTTGGCGACCCGGCCCATGCCCTCGACGATCTCGTCCTGGAGCCAGTGCTGCGGCAGGCCCATGAGCGCCTTGGTGGCCAGGCGGATGTCGCGGATCGTCTCGATCTCCAGCAGCCGGTCGAGGAAGCGTTCGAGCTGGCGCCACGGCAGGTTCGCCACGTCGCCGCCGGAGACGACGACGTCGCGCACCCCGGGGTGGGCGCGCAGGTAGTCGAGTATCGCGTCCTGCCGGTCGACCGGTTTGAGGGCCAGCCGCCGCTTGTCGACGGCGGGGGTGGAGTTGCCGACCAGGTCCATGCGGGTGCAGTGGCCGCAGTACTGCGGGCAGGTCGACAGGAGCTCGGCGAGCACCTTCGTGGGGTAGCGGTGGGTGAGGCCCTCGACGGCCCACATGTCGTGCTCGTGGAGCGAGTCGCGGGCGGCGAACGGGTGCGAGGGCCAGTCGGTGCGCCGGTCCGAGGCCACCGGCAGCATGTAGCGGCGGATCGGGTCGGCGTAGAACGCGTCCGTCCACGAGCCCGGCGCGGCGTCGTCGGCCTCCGCGGCCATCGTGTTGAGCATCTGCGGGGGCAGCAGCATCGACATCGTGGCCGACCCGGCCATGTCGCGCTCCAGGTCCTCGTAGAACGACTCGTGCAGCCGGTCGCCGACCACGGCGCGCAGCTGCTTCACGTTCTTGACGCAGTTGACCCGCTGCCACTGCGCCGAGGCCCAGTCCTCGGCGGTCGTGCCGGCCCAGCCGGGGAACCGCGTCCAGTCGGGCTCGACCAGTTCGCGGCGACGGTACAGGTAGGGCTGCTCCACCGCGGTCGGCGGCGCCGCTCCGTGCGCTCGTTCGGTCACTATCGCACCTCCATGTCCGGGATGTTGGCCCGGTGAACCTGCAAGACGGGGGATGGCCGTCTTGTGACGAGGATAACCTTCCGTTACAGTTGAGCGCCAGGTCTCGCATATTGAGACTATAAAAATTCCTCATCATTGGAAGGGCGGCAATGATGTCGACAGGCTCACCAGTCGGATCGCACCGAGTCGTCAGCCCCGCCGGGGTGCTGCCACAAGCGGCGGACCGACTGGACACCACTCCCGACATAGCCGAGACCGAAGTCAGAGTCCGCGTCGAGCGCCTCAACCTCGACGCCGCCTCCTACCGGCAGCTCCGCACCGCCCACCGCGGCGACGGCGCCGCCATCCGGGCCGCCGTGCTCGACATCGTCGAGCGGCGCGGCAAGATGCACAACCCCGAGACCGGCTCCGGCGGCATGCTCATCGGCACCGTCGAGGCCGTCGGCGAACGCTCCCCCCTCGGCCTCAAACCCGGCCAGAAGATCGCCACCCTCGTCTCGCTCACCCTCACCCCGCTGAGCATCGACGACGGCCTCGCCCGCTGGGACGGCCTGAGCGAACAGGTGCCCGCCTCCGGGCACGCCGTCCTCTTCGCCCGCTCCATCGCCGCGGCCCTCCCCGAACACCTCCCCGAACCGCTCGCCCTCGCCGTCCTCGACGTCTGCGGCGCGCCCGCCCTCGTCCGCCGCGTCGTCGCCCGCCGCGCCCACGCCCGCGCCACCGTCGCCGTCCTCGGCGCCGCGGGCAAATCCGGCTCGCTGTCCCTGGCCGCCGCCCGCGACGCCCGCGCCGCCACCGTCCTCGGCGTCGTCCGCGACGAGGCCGAAGCCGCCCGCCTCGGCCCCACCGGCCTGGCCGACCGCGTCGTCGTCGCCGACGCCGCCGACCCGCTCGCCCTCGCCGAGACCGTCACCGAGGCCCTCGACGGGCGCGGCGCCGACGTCACCGTCGTCTGCGTCGACGTCCCCGGCTGCGAGCACGGCGCCGTCCTCGCCACCGCCGCCGGCGGCACCGTCGTCTTCTTCTCCATGGCCACCTCGTTCCCCGCCGCCGCCCTCGGCGCCGAAGGGCTCGCCGCCGACGTCGAGATGCTCATCGGCAACGGCTACGTCCCCGGCCACGCCGACTACGCGCTCGGCCTCCTCACCGCCGACCCGGCCCTGCGCGGCCTGCTCGAAGACCGCATCGCACCGGCCGGGCCCGCCGCCCCGGCGGCGGAGGGACGCTGACATGACCGCCGCACCGCTCCTGCCGCTCGACCCCGACCTCGTCGCCCGCGCCCGCCGCCTCGCCGCCCAGGCCGGACGGCCCGTCGTCGACATGGCCCGCGGCCGCACCACCGTCTCGGTCGAACGCGCCACCCTCCGCCTCGCCGGACTCGCCGGAGCCGACCCCGACGGCATCCCGTGGGTCAACCGCCTCGTCGACGCCGTCGCCGAGCAGACCGGCATCGAACACGGCGCGGCCCTGCCCGTCTTCCACGCCCTCGCCCGGGGCGACCACCCCGACCTCACCCGCCTCGCCCACGCCGCCGCGGCCGGAGGCGTCGCCTTCGAACTGCCCCGCGGCGCCGCCGCCGACACCGCCCGCGACCTCGCCCGCACCGCCGTCGGCGCCGGCCTCGCCCGCATCGACGCCCAGCGCCGCGACCGCGCCGCCCTGGTCGAAGCGATCGGCGACCCGCCCCAGCGGCCCTGGATCTACCTCATCGTCGCCACCGGCGACATCTACGAGGACATGCCCCAGGCCCAGGCCGCCGCCAGGGCCGGAGCCGACATCATCGCCGTCATCCGCTCCACCGGCCAGTCCCTGCTCGACTACGTCCCCGAAGGCGCCACCCGCGAAGGCTTCGCGGGCACCTACGCCACCGGCGAGAACTTCCGGCTCATGCGCGAAGCCCTCGACGAGACCTCCCGCGAGACCGGCCGGTACGTGCGGCTGTGCAACTACGCCTCGGGGCTGTGCATGCCCGAGATCGCCGCGCTCGCCGGGATGAACCGCCTCGACATGATGCTCAACGACTGCATGTACGGCATCCTCTTCCGCGACATCAACCCGATCCGCACCTTCGTCGACCAGCGCTTCAGCCGCCAGATCCACGCCCGCGCCGGGATCATCATCAACACCGGCGAGGACAACTACCTCACCACCGCCGACGCCGTCGACGCCGCCCACACCGTCACCGTCTCCCAACTGCTCAACGAGTACTTCGCGCACGAGGCCGGCCTGAGCGACGACCTCCTCGGCCTCGGGCACGCCTTCGAGATCGACCCCGACCTGCCCGAGTCGTTCCGGCTCGAACTCGCCCACGCGCTCCTGGCGCGCCAGCTCTTCCCCGACGCGCCGCTGAAATGGATGCCGCCCACCAAGCACATGACCGGCGACGTCTTCCGCGGCAACCTCCTCGACGGGTTCTTCAACCTCGCCGGCGTCATGACCGGCCAGTCGATCCTCCTGGTGGGCATGATGACCGAAGCGGTCGTCACCCCCTGGCTCTCGGACCGCGACATCGCCCTCCAGAACGTCCGCTACGTCCTCGGAGCGGCCTCCGGCCTCGCCGAGGACTTCCGCCCGCCCCCCGACGGCTTCATCGCCGCCCGCGCGAACCGGGTCCTCGGCGAAGCCGTCGACCTCCTCGGACGCATCAGGGACGACGGACTGCTCGACGCCATCGCCGACGGCACCTTCGGCATCATGAGGCGCCCCGCCGACGGCGGCCGCGGCCTCGATGGCGTCGCCGAACGCGCCGAGGACTACTTCAACCCCGCGAGCGAAGCCCTCGAATCCGATGAGGAGGCCGCCCGATGACCCGGATCGTCCGCCCCTACGGCGACACCACCGGCGACGGCATGGTGCAGGTCTCCTTCACCCTGCCCGTGCCCCACGACAAGCGCGCCGACGGCGCCGCCGCCCAGCTCGCCGCCAAGATGGGGATCGACAACGCGATGGTCGTCCACGCCAAGCCGATCGGTGCGGGCCACACCTTCTTCGTCGTCTACGGCGCCGCCCGGCACCTGGTGAACCTCGACGAGGTCGAGGTCGTCGAGCGCGACTACCCGCTGCTGAGCCCCAAAGAGGTCAACGACCTGGTCAAGGAGCGCCTCGGCCGCAAACTCTGCGTCGTCGGCGCCTGCATCGGCACCGACGCCCACACCGTCGGCATCGACGCCATCCTCAACATCAAGGGCGTGGCGGGGGAGAAGGGCCTGGAGTACTACCGGGAACTGCGCGTGGTCAACCTCGGCGCGCAGGTCGCCGTCCCCGACCTCGTCAACCGCGCCGTCGACGAGACCGCCGACGCCGTCCTGGTCAGCCAGGTCGTCACCCAGCGGGACGCCCACCTCCACAACACCCGCGAGATGGCCGCGGCCTTCCGCGAGGCCCTCCCGCCCGGCAAGCGCCCGCTGCTCGTCGTCGGCGGCCCGCGCTTCGACGAGCGCGCCGCCGCCGAACTCGGCGTCGACCGCGTCTTCTCCCGCGGCACCACGCCCGGCGACGTCGCCTCCTACCTCGTCCACCGCCTGACCGCCACGCAGAGGGAGCCGATCGCATGACCAGCCACGACGGACTCACCGTCGCCCACCGCCGCTACATCCCCCACAGCCACGCCCACTACGGCGGCGACCTCGTCGACGGCGCCTACGCGCTCGGCATGTTCGGCGACGTCGCCACCGAGATCTGCATCCGCGCCGACGGCGACGAAGGGCTCTTCGCCTCCTACTCGGACGTGCAGTTCACGGCCGCGATCCGCGCCGGCGACGTGGTGGAGGCGACCGGGACGGTCACCCGCACCGGCAGCCGCAGCCGCACCATCGAGTTCGCGCTCACCGTCGTCTGCCGCGCCGAGCCCGGACGGGGCGCCTCGGCCGCCGCCGCCCTCGACGAGCCGATCGTCGCCGCCACCGCCACCGGCACCGTCGTGGTGCCATGACCGGCCTCCTCGTCTGCGTCGACGTCGGCTCCACCTACACCAAGGCCGCCGCCGTCGACGCCGACACCGGCGCCCTCCTCGGCGGCGCCGCCCGCCCGACCACGCTCGGCACCGACGTCATGGACGGCCTGACCGCCGCCGTCGCGGCCGCCGTCCCGCCCGGCGCGGCCGTCGCCGACACCCTCGTGTGCTCCTCGGCCGGCGGCGGCCTGCGGCTCGGCGTCATCGGCAACGAGCCGCTGGTGACCGCCAGGGCCGCCTACCGGGCCGGGCTCTCGGCCGGGGCCCGGGTGGTGGCGGTCTGCGCCGGCGACCTCGGCGCGCCCGACATGGAACGGCTCGCCCGCGCCCGACCCGACGTCCTGCTCCTGGCGGGCGGCACCGACGGCGGCGACGCGACCGCCCTCCTGGCCCACGCCGCGACGCTCGCGGCCTCACCGGTCCGCGCCCCGGTCGTGCTCGCCGGGAACGCCGACGCCGCCCCGGAGGCGGGCGCCCTCCTCACCGACGCCGGGATCGACACGACCCTGGTGGGCAACGTCCTGCCGCGCATCGGCGCCCTCGATCCCTTCCCCGCCCGGACCGCGCTGCGCGAGGTCTTCCTCCGCCACGTCATCGCCGGCAAGCACCTCTCGGCCAGCGCCGACTTCACCGCCATGGTCAGGGCCGCCACCCCCGACGCCGTCCTGACCGGCATCGAACTCCTCGCCGACCTCACCGGCGAGGACCTCCTCGCCGTCGACGTCGGCGGCGCGACCACCGACGTGTACTCCGTCCTCACCCCCGACGCCGAACTGAGCGGCCCGCGCGCCGAGGTCGCCGGGACCGCCTGGCGCTCGCGGACCGTCGAAGGCGACCTCGGCGTCCGCCACACCGCGACCGGCATCGTCGAGGCCGCCGCGGCCGACGGCCTCGACGTCCCCGCCGCGCTCCGCGACGCCGCCCGGCACCGCGCCGACCACCCCGGGTTCCGCGCGGCCACGGACGCCGAACGGGCCGACGACGCCGCCCTCAGCGCGCTCGCCGCGGCCGTCGCGGTCGGCCGCCACGCCCGAGGCGAGCGCATCGGCGGCCCCACCGAGCCGCTGCGCGGCGGCAAGGACCTCGCCGCCGTCACCCTCCTCATCGGCTCCGGCGGCGTCCTGCGCCGCGACCCCGCCTCCCCGCGGTGGCTCCACGAGGCGGTCTGCGCCCGCACCGCCGGGGGCTTCCGCCCGCCCGCGGCCGCGAAGGTCGCCGTCGACGCCGCCTACGTCCTCGCCCCGGCCGGGCTCCTGGCCGCGGGCGGCCACCGCCGCGCCGCCGAACGGCTGCTCCGCTCCGGCCTCGACCGCTGAACGGCGCGCCGCCCGCCGGCCGGCACGACCGCGAGCCCTCCACACCGCGCGCCGTCGGATGAAGCGGACGCGCAGCCGTGATATACCGTCTTCCTCCGTACACGACTATGAAGGAGAGACCGATCGTGGACGTGGAACGCACCGAGTTGCCCGGCATCGGCGTCCGGTTCGAGTTCGAGACGAAGCAGGGCGTGCACCTCGGCGTCGTCGCCCACCGCGAGGGCCGCAGGGACTTCATCCTCTACGACCCCGACGACCCCGACACCGCCCTCGAATCGATCGCGCTCGACGCCGACGAGTCGGCCGCGGTCGGCGAACTGCTCGGTGGCGCCCGCATCGTCGAGAAGCTCAACAAGCTGCACCACGACATCGAGAACCTCGTCTCCCGGCAGATCCTCGTCGACGCCACCAGCCCCTACGCCGAGCGGCCCCTCGGCGACACCCGCACCCGGTCCCGCACCGGGGCCTCGATCGTCGCCATCGTCCGCGACACCCGGATCAAGACCGGCCCCTCCCCCTCGGAGAAGCTGCACGTCGGCGACCGGCTGGTCACCATTGGCACCGTGGAGTCCGTCGAGAAGGTCGAGCGCATCCTGCGGGGACTCGAGTAGCGCATGCATCATCTCGTCGAGATATTCCTCGAACTGGGCCTGGTCATCGGCGCCCTGGGCATACTCGGGGCCGTCGCCGGCAGGTTCGGCGTCTCCGCGATCCCGCTCTACCTCCTCGCGGGACTGGCGTTCGGCGACGGCGGACTCCACGACCTCAAGGAGGTCACCGAGTTCCTCGAGATCGGCGCCGAGATCGGCATCGTCCTGCTGCTGTTCACCCTCGGACTCGAATACACCCCCAGAGAGCTCACCGGCACGCTGCGCACCTCCTGGAAGGCCGCGGTCGTCGACCTGGTCCTGAACTTCACCCCCGGCGCGGCCTGCGCGCTGCTGCTGGGCTGGGGCCCGCTCGCCGCCGTCGTCTTCGGCGGCGTCACCTACGTCTCCTCCTCGGGGATCATCGCCAAGGTCCTGTCCGACCTCGGCTGGCTCGGCAACCGCGAGACGCCCACCGTGCTCTCCCTCCTGGTGGCCGAAGACCTCGTCATGGCCATCTACCTGCCGATCGTCACCACGATCCTGGCCGGGCTCGCCTTCGCCCAGGCCGCCTGGGGCCTCGCGATGGCCCTGCTCGCGGTGGGCGCGGCGTTCTTCATCGCCTCGCGCGGCGGCAGCCTGCTCTCGCGCTTCCTGTCCTCCCCGAGCGACGAGATCCTGATGCTCAAGGTCCTCGGCCTCGTGCTCGTCGTCGCCGGACTGGCCGAGCAGGTCCACGTCTCGGCCGCGGTCGGCGCCTTCTTCGTCGGCATGGCGCTGGCGGGCGAGGTCTCGCACCAGGCCGAACGCGTCCTCGAACCGCTCAAGCACCTTTTCTCGGCGGTCTTCTTCGTCAACTTCGGGCTCCAGACGAACCCGCAGGACCTCCCGCCCGTGCTCGTGATCGCCGCGATCCTGGCGGTCGTGACCATAGCGACGAAGTTCGCCACCGGCTGGTGGGCCGCCGCCCAGGCCGGCTCGGGCTTCTCCGGGCGATTGCGCGCCGGCACGGTGGTGCTGCCGCGCGGCGAGTTCTCCATCGTCATCGCGGGCCTCGGCGTCGCCGCGGGCCTGGACTCGCAACTGGGCTCCCTGGCCGCGGCCTACGTGCTCATCATGGCCGCGATCGGCCCCATGGCGCCGCGCCTGGCGGACCCGATCGCGGCGAAGCGCCGCCACCGCGTCCGCGCCCGGAAAGTGAAGGCCGCCGCAGACGCGGGCCGTGCGGCGTGACCGCGCAGGGGCGGACTTGATACAAATCAACGATGGCAGCAACCGAGAATCCGCCCCGTCCCGCGGATGAGGTCGTCGAGATCGCCCGCGACCTCATCCGCATCGACACCACCAACACCGGCGACCCCGCCACCGCGAAGGGGGAGCGCGCCGCCGCCGAGTACGTGGCCGAGAAGCTGGCCGAAGTCGGACTCGAACCGAAGATCTACGAGTCCCTCCCGGGCCGCGCCTCCGTCGCCGCCCGCTTCCCGGGCGCCGACCCGGCCCGCGGGGCCCTGCTGCTGCACGGCCACCTCGACGTCGTCCCCGCCGAGGCCGACGAGTGGAGCGTCGACCCCTTCGGCGGGGAGATCATGGACGGCTACCTGTGGGGCCGCGGCGCGGTCGACATGAAGGACTTCGACGCGATGCTCCTGGCCGTCGTCCGCGCCTGGCGGCGCGCGGGCAAGGTCCCCCCGCGCGACCTGGTCCTGCTGTTCACCGCCGACGAGGAGGCCGGCTCCGACTACGGCGCCCGCTTCATGGTCGAAGAGCACCCCGAGGTCTTCGAAGGGGTCACCGAGGCGGTCGGCGAGGTCGGCGGCTTCTCCATGACCCTCGAGAACGACCTGCGCGTCTACGTCGTCCAGACCGCCGAGAAGGGCCTCGACTGGCTGCGCCTGCGCGCCGCCGGACGCCCCGGCCACGGCTCGATGCTCCACGACGACAACGCCGTGACGCGCCTGAGCCGGGCCGTCGCCAACATCGGGCAGCACGAGTTCCCGATCGAGATGACGCCCACCGTGCGCCAGTTCCTCGAATCGGTCTCCGAGATGACCGGCATCGAGTTCGACCCCGACGACCCCGACGCGACGGTCGCCAAGCTCGGCCCCATCGCGCGCCTGGTCGGCGCGACGCTGCGCAACACCGCCAACCCGACCCGCCTGGACGCCGGGTACAAGACCAACGTCATCCCCTCCTCGGCCGAGGCCGTCCTCGACTGCCGGTCCCTGCCCGGCCGCAACGACGAGCTGGAGGAGAAGCTGCGCGAGCTGGCCGGCGAGGGCATCGAGTTCGACTACGAGATCCGCCAGCCGGGCATCGAGACCTCCTTCGACGGGCCGCTGGTCGACGCGATGGCCGAGTCGATCCGCCTGTCCGACCCGGGCGCCCGGACCGTCCCGTACATGCTCTCGGGCGGCACCGACGCGAAGGCGTTCGCGACCCTCGGCATCCGCTGCTTCGGGTTCGCGCCCCTGAAGCTCCCCGCCGACCTCGACTTCACCGCGCTCTTCCACGGCATCGACGAGCGCGTCCCGATCGAAGGGCTCCAGTTCGGCGTCACCGCCATGCACCACTTCCTCTCCAAGAGCTGACGCGAGCGGGCCGGCCGGCGCGGTGAGGGGCCTCACCGCACCGGCCGCCGCCGACCCCTGGACACGGCCCCGCATCGCCCCTTATGGTCGTAGGCATGTGGCTTTACTTCCTCTAGCAGCCGACAGGGCCCCGCGTCGAGCACCGCTCCGCGACGGCCCTGGCGCGCACGCCACCGCTTCCCGCCGACGCCTCACCGCGTTCCCGCGTGCGCGCCGCCGCCCGCCTTCTTCCCGCCCGCGATCGGCAGCCGCCTGGAGGCCCCATGCACCGGTACCGCCACACTCAACTCTCCCTTGTGGAAATCACCAAGCGCTACGGCGACAACCTCGTCCTCGACCGCGTCTCCTTCACCGTCAAACCGGGGGAGAAGATCGGCGTGGTCGGCGACAACGGCTCGGGCAAGTCCACGCTGCTGCGGCTCCTCGCCCGCATCGAGGAGCCCGACAACGGCGAGATCACCGTCCGCTCCCCGGGCGGCGTCGGCCACCTGCCGCAGCGCCTCGACCTGCCCGAGGACCGGACCGTCGCCGACGCGATCGACCTCGCCCTGGCCGACCTGCGGGCCCTGGAGTCGGCCATGCGCGAACGCGAACGCGCCCTCGCCGCCGGAGAGGACGCCGCCGACGCCTACGCCGAGCTCCTCGCCCGCTTCGAGGCCCGCGACGGCTGGGAGGCCGACCTGCGCGTCGAACGCGCCTGCGCGGCCCTCGGAGTGCCCGGACTCGACCGGGACCGCCCGATCGGGACGCTCTCAGGCGGCGAGCGCTCGCGCCTGACACTGGCCGCGACGCTCGCGTCCCGCCCGGCGCTGCTCCTGCTCGACGAGCCCTCCAACGACCTCGACACCGCGGCCGTGACCTGGCTCGAAGACCAGCTGCGCGACTACCCGGGCACCGTCGTGGCCGTCACGCACGACCGGGCCTTCCTCGACGCCGTCACCACCGTGATGATCGAGGTCGCCGACGGCCGGGCCCGCCGATACGGCAACGGCTACACCGGCTACCTCACCGCCAAGCAGGTCGAGCGCGAGCAGGCCGTCGAGGCGTACGAGCGGTGGAGCGCCGAAGTCGAACGCCAGCAGCGCATCGTGGACGACAACGTCGCCGGCATGGCCGCGATCCCGCGCAAGCTCCCCCTGGCGAACATGAGCACCGGGGCGTTCCGCACCCGCGGGCGCACCCACGGGGCGAGCAGCCGCATCAAGGTCGCCAAGCAGCAGCTCGAACGGCTGCGGGAGCGCCCCGTGCCGCCCCCGCCCGAGCCGATGCGCTTCACCACCGAGATCGCCACGACCGGCGCCGACGCCGCGCGGCCCGCCGTCGCGCTGTCCGGCGTCCGCGTCGGCGACCGGCTCCACCTGCCCGAACTGACCGTCGCGCACGGCGAACGGGTCCTGGTCACCGGCCCCAACGGCGCGGGCAAGACCACGCTCCTGCGCCTCATCGCCGGCGAGCTCGAACCCGACGAGGGCACCGTCGCCCGCACCGGGGCCGCGGGCCACCTGCGGCAGCACGCCGCGGCCGGGGCCGACCGCCGCTCGGTGCTGCGCGCCTTCGCGGACGGCCGCGTCGGCACGCTCGAAGCGCACGCCGAGGCGCTGCTGCGGCTCGGCCTGTTCGCGCCCGAGCGGTTCGGGCGGCCCGTCGCCGACCTCTCGGTCGGCCAGCGCCGCCGCCTCGAACTGGCCCGCCTGGTCACCGCGCCGGTGGACGTGCTGCTGCTCGACGAGCCGACCAACCACCTCTCGCCGGTGCTCGCCGAGCAGCTGCAGGAGGCCCTGGCCTCCTACACCGGCACGGTGATCCTGGTCAGCCACGACCGGCGCCTGCGCGAGTCCTTCACGGGGCGCCGCCTGGCGATGGACGCGGGCGTCCTCACCTGAGCGCCGCGACCAGGTTCCGCCCGGCCGAGGCGCACTGCGCGGCGTACTCGGCCGGGGGTGAGCCGATCAGGTCCTTGAAGTCGTTCGTGAAATGGGCCTGGTCGGACCAGCCCAGCTCGAACGCGAGCGCGGCCAGGTCCGCGCCGGGCTCGGCCGCGAGCCGGTCGGCCGCGTCGTGCATCCGGTAGCGCCGGATCAGCCACTTCGGCCCCAGCCCCACATAGGCCTGGAAGAGCCGCTGGAGGCTCTTGGTGGACATGGCGAACCGCTCGGCGGCCTGGTCCACCCGCGTGATCGAGCGGTCCTCCAGGATCGCCGCGACGATCCGCAGCAGCCGCTCGTAGCGCGGGTCGGGCCGCTCGGGCAGCCGCTCGGTCAGGAAACCGGCGACGGCCGCCCGCCCCGCCGCGTCGTCCCCGCCCATGACGGCCGCGCCCAGCTCGTCGACCGCCGGCCCGAACACGGCGGCGGCCGTGACCGTCCAGTCGGCGAGCGCGGCCCGCTCCTCGCCGACGAAGGCCGCGAACCCGCCGGGCCGGAACTTCACCCCGAAGACCCGCCCTGTCCCGGCGAGCGGATGCCGCGAGATCGCCGTGCCCGGCCCGTGCACCTCCGCGCCGAGCACCGGCATGAAACTGAGGTTCACGCACGGATGGGGGATGGTCACCGACTCGTACGAGGCGCCCGCGGGCAGGTCCCAGCGCACCGTCCAGTACCGCTCCACGTACGCTGCGAGTGCCCCCTCGGCCGGGTGGCGCCGCAGGTCGATGTGCTCGGCGGCCTCCTGCGGCCGCAGCATGCCCTTGTCACTGGCGGTCGGTCCGTTCACCACAGGGATGCTATGCGGCGGGTGTGACGCTTTTTTACAAGCGCGCGGCGGGCCCCGCGGCGAGACTGGGGGCATGAATGCAACCGATGTCAATCCGATCCCCGAGGGATACCACTCGATCACGCCGTTCATCGTCGTCAACGACGCGTCCGAGGCCATCGAGTTCTACCAGCGGGTCTTCGACGCGGAGGTCGTGACGCGCAACGACGGGCCGGGCGGCCTGGTCATGCACTGCGAGCTCCAGATCGGCGACTCGATCCTCCAGCTCGCCGACCCGCAGCCGGAGTACGGCCTCGCCGCCCCCGACCCCGAGCAGGTCACCGCCTCGCTCATGGTGTACGTCGAGGACTGCGACGCCGTCTACGCCAAGGCCGTCGAAGCCGGGGCGAGCGTCCGCGAGGAGCCCGCCGTGTTCCTCACCGGCGACCGCTACGCCTCGGTCAACGACCCGTTCGGCCGCCGCTGGTCGATCATGACCCGCGTCGAGGACGTCTCCCGCGAGGAGGGCCGCCGCCGCGTCGACGAGTGGATCGCCTCCATGGGCTCGGGCGAGGCTCAGTAGCTCTCCGGATAGCCCACCGTCGGCGCCGAGACGTCGTCGAGGGCCAGCCGGATCTCCGGGGGCAGGAACAACTGCTCCGCGGCCAGGGACGCCCGCAACTGCGTAGCGTTGCGGGCGCCCACGATCGCCGAGGCCACGCCCGGCTGGTCCCGCACCCACGCCAGCGCCACCTCCAGGGGGCTGACCCCCAGCCCCTCGGCGGCGGTGGCGACCGCCTCCACGATCCCCGCCGACCGCTCGTCCAGATAGGTCGTGGCGAACCGCGACCACTGCGGCGAGACCGCCCGCGAGTCCGAGGGCCGCCCGAACCGGTACTTGCCGGTCAGCACCCCCCTGCCCAGCGGCGACCACGCCAGGAGCCCCAGCTCCATCGCCAGGCACGCGGGCAGCACCTCGCGCTCGACGCCGCGCTGGAGCAGCGAGTACTCGACCTCCGAGGCCACGATCGGCGTGCGCCCGGGCCAGGCCGACTGGTGCGCCGAGGCCCGCGCCGTCTGCCAGCCGGTGTGATTGGACACCCCCACGTAGCGGACCTTGCCGCTGCTGACGGCCATGTCCAGCGCCGCCATCGTCTCCTCCGTCGGCGTGTCCGGGTCGTAGACGTGCAGCAGCCACAGGTCGATGTAGTCGGTGCCGAGCCGCCGCAGCGAGTGCTCCAGGCAGCGCATGAGCCACCCGCGCGAGGTGTCCCGCTTGCGGTCCGAGCCGTCGGTGCGCACGCCCGCCTTCGTGGCGATGTGGATCTCCGAGCGCGCGACGATCTTCCCGATGAACTGCCCGATCGCGGCCTCGGCCGCGCCCTGCCCGAAGACGTCGGCGGTGTCGACGAGCGTCCCCCCGGCCTCGACGAACGTCTGGAGCTGCGCGGCGGCGTCCTCCAGACCGACCTCGTCGGTCGTCCACGTCATCGTTCCCAGGCCGAGGGAGGAGACCTCGATGCCGCTGCGTCCAAGTGGTCGGCGTTCCATGACCACACAAGGTACATCGAGCAAGTCTCGGATAGTCACGCGCTTTCCCACGAGCCGGTCGGCCCCGCCCCGCGCGGCCCTCCGGCGGGCGGTCCGGCCCCGCCCGGAGCCGCGCCGCCCGGCCCCCGGATGGCCCTCCGATGCGCCGCACGAACACCGGCGGCAGATGCGCCCCGCGAGCCCCGGGCGGCTACGCTGTCGGACGTTGAAATCTGAAGGGAACCCGACTTGGAAATCTGGCACGCCGTCGTCCTGGGCATCGTGGAGGGCATCACCGAGTTCCTCCCGATCTCCTCCACCGGCCACCTGGTCGTCGTATCCGAGCTGCTGGGCCTCGACGCCTCCGACCGGTCCGTCATCGCGTTCAACGCCGTCATCCAGGGCGGGGCGATCCTGGCGATCCTGGCGTACTTCACCAAGGACATCGTGCGGATCGTCAAGGGGTTCGCCATCGGCCTGTTCAACCGCGACAAGCGCGGCGTGGACTACCGCTTCGGCTGGTACGTCATCATCGGCACCATCCCCATCCTCATCGCCGGCCTGCTGCTGTCCAACGTCGTCGACAGGATCTTCAACCTCTGGGTCGTCGCCATCGGCGCGATCGGCTGGACGTTCGTCATGTGGTTCGCCGAGCGCGTCGCCACCCAGCAGCGCGGCGAGAGCCACGCCAACGCGCGCGACGCGGTCTTCGTCGGCCTGGTCCAGGTCATCTCGCTGTTCCCCGGCGTCTCCCGCTCGGGGGCGACGATGACCGCCGGCCTCCTGCGCGACTTCGACCGTGAGAGCGCCACCCGCTTCTCGTTCTTCCTCGGCATCCCCGCCCTCACCGGCGCGGGCATCCTCGAGATGGACGAGCTCTCCGGCGGCTCGGTCCCGATGGCCTCGCTGATCACCGGCATCGTCGTCTCCGCCGTCGTCGCCTACATCGCCGTCGCCTGGCTGATGAAGTTCGTCGCCACCCACAGCTTCATGCTGTTCGTCTGGTACCGATTCGCCTTCGGAGCGATCATCATCCTCATCGTCAGCACGGGCCTGATCAGCGCCTGAGGGCGCGCACTGGCCGACGCCGTTCCCGGCGAACTACGATCGCCGCTATGGAATCTTGGACCGCACCCGACGTACCGTCCCTGCCCGGCCACGGCCCCGCACTGCACCTGCACGACACCGCCTCCGGCGAAGCGCGGGCGGCGGCGCCGGCCGGCGCGGAGCACGCCTCCATGTACGTGTGCGGCATCACCCCTTACGACGCGACGCACCTCGGCCACGCCGCGACGATGATCACCTTCGACCTGGTGCACCGCTACTGGCGCGACCAGGGGATCGAGGTCGACTACGCCCAGAACGTCACCGACGTCGACGAGCCGCTGTTCGAGCGCGCCGAACGCGACGGCACCGACTGGCGGGTCCTGGGCCTGCGCGAGACCGCCCTCTACCGCGAGGACATGGAGTCCCTCAAGATCCTCCCCCCGCGCCACTACATCGGCGCGATCGAGACGATCCCCCTGGTCGGCAAGGCCGTGGCCGAACTCCTCGAATCCGGCGCCGCCTACCGCCACGACTCGGGCGACGTCTACTACTCCGTCGCCGAGCACGGCGAGCGGTTCCCCGAGGCCGCCTCGGTCTCGGGCTACTCCCGCGAGACCATGCTCGGCTACGCCCGCGAGCGGGGCGGCGACCCCGACCGCCCCGGCAAGCGCGACCCCCTCGACCCGAAACTGTGGAACGCCCCCCGCGAGGGCGAGCCGGCATGGGACTCCCCGGTGGGCCCCGGCAGGCCCGGCTGGCACATCGAGTGCGCCTGCATCGCCCTGGAGTACCTCGGGGCCGCCATCGACCTCCAGGGCGGCGGCAGCGACCTCATCTACCCCCACCACGAGATGTCGGCCGCGCACGCCGAATCCCTCACCGGCGAGCCGCCCTTCGCCCGCTCCTACGTCCACACCGGCATGATCGGCCTCGACGGCGAGAAGATGTCCAAATCCCTGGGCAACCTCGTGTTCGTCTCCAAGCTCCGCGCCGAAGGGGTCGACCCGGCCGCCGTCCGCCTGGCGCTCCTGGCCGGGCACTACCGCTCCGACCGCCAGTGGAGCCGCGCCGCCCTGGCCGAGGCCGAACTGCGCCTCGGCCGCTGGAGGGAGGCGTGCTCGCGCGAACTCGGCGTCCCCGCCGGGGCCATGCTCACGGCCGTCCGCGGCCGCCTGGCCGACGACCTCGACACCCCCGGCGCGCTCGCCGCCGTCGACCAGTGGGCCGCCGAGACGCTTTCCGCTGGTGGCGACGACCCCTCCGCGCCCGCTCTGGCCCGCGACACGATCGAAGGATTGCTCGGAATAGACTGCTCACGCTTATTGTGCGAAATGTCGAGTACCGGTACGCTCTACGACCAGAGTGTCGCCGACTCCCACGCCGCCAGAGGAGTCGCAATTGAAGATCCTGCTGCTGGTTTCAGCCTTCAACGGCCTGACCCAGCGTGTTTGGTGTTCCCTGCGTGAACAGGGGCACGATGTCGGAGTCGAACTCGCTCCCGCGTACGAGGCGCCGGAAGCGCTGACCCGCGAAGTCGAGCGGATCGACCCCGACCTGATCCTGTGCCCCTTCCTGAAGCACCGGGTCCCCGAGGAGGTGTGGCGGCGGTGGACCACCGTCATCGTCCACCCCGGGCCCGTGGGCGACCGCGGGCCGTCCTCGCTCGACCACGCCGTTCTCGACCGGCGCCCCCGCTGGGGCGTCACCGCGCTCTCGGCCGTCGAGGAGATGGACGCCGGCCCGATCTGGGCCACGTCCGTGTTCGACCTGCCGCCCGCGACCACCAAGAGCGCCCTCTACAACGGCCGCGTCGCCGACGCGGCCATGGAATGCGTCGCCCAGACCGTCCGCAGGTTCGCCGCCGGGGAGCGGCCCGTCCCCGCCGACGAGGCGCCCCGCGAGGTCCCCGACACGACCGAGCTGCCGCTGCTGCGCCGCGCGGCCTTCGCGATCGACTGGCGGGCCCCCGCCGAGGCGATCGCCCGCCGCGTCGCCGCCGCCGACGGCGCGCCCGGCGCCCCGGCCGACCTCGCCGGCCGGCGCTACTGCCTCTTCGACGCGGCGGCCGTCGCCCATGAGTACGGGGCCGCCCCGGGCACCGTCGTCGGCCGCGACGGCGAATCGATCGCCGTCGCCTGCGGGCGCGGCACCCTGTGGGTCGGCTACGCGGCCGTCCTCGACGCCAAGCAGGACCAATCTACGGCTCGCAAGCTCGCCAAGCAGGACCAATCTATGGCTCGCAAGCTCGCCAAGCGGGGCCCCAAACTCCCCGCCGCGATGGTCGTCGACGCCGCGCACGCCCCCTTCCTGCCCGCCCCCGCCGCCCTCGCCGAGTCGGCCTACCGGCGCGAGGGCGACATCGGCCACCTCACCATCCGCTCCTACAACGGCGCGATGCACACCGAGCAGTGCCGCCGCCTGACCGCCGCCGTCGAGAAGGCCCTCACCGAGGACACCCGGCTCCTGGTCATCACCGGCACCGAACACGCCTTCTCCAACGGCATCCACCTCGGCGTCATCGACGCCGCCCCCGACCCCGCCGCCGAGGCGTGGGCGAACATCGACGCCATCGACGACCTGTGCACCGCCATCGCCTCGGCCGAGCAGATCACCATGGCCGCCTTCAGCGCCAACGCGGGCGCGGGCGGGGTCATGGCCGGGCTGTGCGCCGACGTCGCCGTCGCCCGCGACGGCGTCGTCCTCAACCCGTACTACGACATGGGCATCTTCGGCTCCGAACTGCACACCTGGACGGTCGCCGGACGCGTGGGCTCCGAACGGGCCGCCGCGCTCCTGGGCGACAAGCTCCCCGTATCGGCCGCCGAGGCCGCCCGCACGGGCCTGATCCAGGCCGTCGGCCCCCGCGACTGGGACGAGTTCCGGCACTGGCTCTCGGCCGTCGCCCGCGGCTACGACGAGCCGGTCACCCGCGGACGCATGTTCGCCTTCAAGGAGCGGCGCCGCGCCGAGTCCCGGCCGCTGTCGTACTACCGCACCATCGAGCTGGCCGAGATGGCCCGCGACCTCTTCGACGACCGCCACGGCTTCGAGGCCAAGCGGCACGCGTTCCTGCGCAAGACCGCTCCCACCGAGACGCCCGCGAAACTCCGGTTCCGCTGAGGACGCGGCAGCCGCCCCGGGCGGCTGCCGCGAACGCGTTGACAGGCCGTCCCAGACCTGGTGAACTGGCTCTATGTTCGAAGAAGGACAGTACTTCGCGCCGGTCAACACCGACGCAGACGGCACGGTCGTCGTCGAGCTGGGTGAGAACCACCCGGGCTTCGCCGACGCCGAGTACCGCGAACGGCGCAACGCCATCGCGGGCCTGGCAATGGAATGGGAGCCGGGGCGACCCATGCCCGAGATCTCCTACACCGACACCGAACACGAGATCTGGCGGCTGGCCAGCGCCGAACTCGCCACCAAACACCGGTCCCTGGCCGCGCACGAATACCTGGAGGGCGCCGAGCGCCTGGGACTCCCGGCCGACCGCATACCGCAGCTCGCCGAGGTCTCGGCGGCCCTCGAACCGCTCACCGGGTTCAGCTACCTGCCCGCCGCCGGGCTCGTGCCGCTGCGCGAGTTCTACGGCGTGCTCTCCGACGGGAAGTTCCACGCCACCCAGTACATCCGGCACCACTCGGTCCCGCTGTACACGCCCGAACCGGACGTCATCCACGAGGTCATCGGGCACGCCAACGCGCTCGCCTCACCCCGGTTCGCCGCGCTCTACCGGGCCGCCGGGGAGGCCGCCAGGCGCGTCCACTCCGAGGACGCCCTCGAGTTCGTCTCCCGCGTCTTCTGGTTCACGCTCGAATTCGGGGTCCTGCGCGAGAGCGACGGCCTCAAGGCGTACGGGGCGGGCATCCTCTCCTCCTACGGCGAGATCGACGAGTTCCGCGACATGACGATCCTGCCGCTCGACCTGGTCACCATGGGCACGATCGACTACGACATCACCCACTACCAGGACAAGCTCTTCGAGGCCGCGTCCATGGACCAGCTGGAGGACGTGGTGGGGGAGTTCTGGACCACCTGCGACGACGAGTCGATCGAACGGCTCAAGGCCGAGGCTCCCTAGCGGCCTCCTCGCGCCGCTCGTCGGCGTCCTTGAGCGCGTGCCGCACCGCGTAGCGGATGGTCCAGTAGAGAATGTAGATGCCGATGGCATACAGGAACAGGGCGAAGAAACCATCCATACGCCCGATCGTATTCGGTCCGCCTCGGCGGTTCAGTACAGCTGTTTCTCGTACTGCGGGCCGTAGTACTCGGTGAGCTCCTCCAGGGTCTTCTCGACCGTCTGCGTCTCCTTGACCATCTGCGCGTGCGAGGGCAGCGCGTCGGGCGTCCATGTCTCGGGCTTCCAGATCCCCGAGCGCATGGACGCCTTGCCGCAGTGGAAGAAGATCGTCTCGATCTCGATGACGAGCGCGAGGATCGGCTTGTGGCCCTTGACGACCATGTCCTCGAAGAACGGCGCGTCCGACACCACGCGGGCGCGGCCGTTGATCCGCAGGGTCTCGCGGCGCCCCGGCAGCAGCGAGAGCAGCCCGACGTGCGGATTGGACAGCACGTTGCGGTAGCCGTCGACGCGCTTGTTGCCCTTCCGCTCCGGCACGGCGACCGTGGTCGCGTCCAGCACGTGGACGATCCCGCCCGGGTCGCCCTTGGGGGAGGCGTCGCAGTTGCCCTCGGCGTCCGAGGTCGCGATCACGCAGTACGGCGAGGCGGCGAGCCACTCGCGGTCGCGCCGGTGGAGCTCGGCGCGCTCCTTCTTGGCCGCCTGGGGGTTGACCTCCCCGACGATCGCGCGGAGCTGCTCCGGATCGACGACTTCAGTCCACAGGCGAGTATCGTTGGCGTCCATATGATTCCCTTCGCGACCACGGGGCGTTCCGCTCCGATATTACGCCCGCGTAACCCCATCCGCCTCCCTGTTCCCGCCGCGCGGCCCCCTCAGCGCCGCCACATGGGAACGAGCACCGGCCCGCCCTCGGGCAGCGCCAGCGGCTCGCCCTCCCGCGCGAACCCCAGCCGCTCGTACAGCCGCGCCGACCGCTCCGTGCTCGCCTCCAGATACACCGGCGCCTCCGCCGCCCCCGCCCGGTCGGCCAGGAGCGCCGCCCCCGCCCCCTTGCCCCGGTGCTCGGGCACCGTCGCGATCGAATGCAGGTACAGGTGCGGGAACTCCCGCGGATGCGCGTCCGCCATCATCCGCGCCACCAGCGCCGCCCGCGCCAGCGCCGGCGACCCGTGCTCGGCCGCCGCGGCGGCCAGCTGCTCGGCCTCGGCCTCGAAGCGCTCGGCCGAGTCCACCGCGAGCCACACCGACACGCCCCAGACCTCGCCGCCCGCGAACGCGGCCCACACCTCGCCCCGCTCGATCGCGGCGGCCGTGAACTCCTCCAGGTGCCGCTCGTACAGCGCCGACGGCAGCCCGCCCCCGGCCAGCACCCACGCGTTCACCGCCTCGTCGGCGCTCGCCGCCGCATACGCCGCCGTCACCGGCCCCGCCTCGCCCGCCGTCGCCCTCCGCACCTCGACGCCCATCGCATTCCCCTCTCCATATACGCCGTACTGACCCTCTCGAAACTAACCGCGCACGAGCACCGACGCTATGATTTCGTCACACATCCGGAACGTGACGAAAAGAGACCGGCATGGACCGATGCGCCCAATGCGGGACCGCCCTCGCCCCCGCTGGCAAGGGCCGCCCCCGCCGCTACTGCACCCGCGCCTGCCAGGCCCGCGCCTACCGCGCCCGCAAACGCGCCGCCCCCGCGCGCCTGCCCCGCCCCGCCGCGCTCACCCCCGACCGCCTCACCGCCGCCGCGGTCGAACTGGCCGACCGCACCGGCCTCGAAGCGCTCACCATGCGCCGCCTCGCCACCGAACTGGGCGTCCCCACCACGAACCTCTACCGCCACGTCCCCTCCCGCGAGGCCCTGATCGTGGCGATGACCGACGCCGTCCTCGACCGGATCGAACCGCCCGGACCCGACCTCGACGGCTGGCGGCCCCGCCTCGAACACGAGGCCCGCGAGGAATGGCGCCTCTACCAGCGCCACCCCTGGGTCCTCCCCGCCGTCGCCACCAGCCGCCCGCCCATGGGCCGCGGCCTCCTCGCCGACACCGAGCGCATCCTCACCGGCCTCGCCCGCCCCGGCCTCGACCCCCGCCGCCTCCTGTCGGTCTACCTCGCCGTCTCCGGGCTCGTCCAGGGCATCGCCCTCCTCCCCGCCGCCGAAGCGGCCGCCCGCGCCCGCGCGGACGAGCCCATCGAAGACTGGTGGCGCCGCCGCATCGACGAACTCTCCGGCCTGCTCGACAGCGGCGCCTACCCCCACCTGGCCGCCCACTTCGGCCCAGAGGCGGCCGTGGTCGACTTCGAGGCGCTGTTCGAGTTCGCCCTGACCGCCCTCCTCGACGGGCTCGAGAGCAGCGTCATGTCCACGTGATGAAACCCGATTCCCACTTTCCGACCTGCCCCATTACCCTTGGGGACGTGTCTGCTTCAAATGCCTTCATGGAGACCCTCAGCCGCCGCGTCGTGATCGCCGACGGAGGCATGGGCACCATGCTGCAGACCTTCGACCCCACCCTGGAGGACTTCGACGGCCACGAGGGCCTCTCGGACATCCTGTGCCTCACCCGGCCCGACATCGTGCTCGGCATCCACGACGCCTACCTCGCGGCCGGCGCCGACTGCGTCGAGACCAACAGCTTCAACGCCAACTACGGCGGCCTGGTCGAATACGGCATCCCCGAGCGCGCCCGCGAGATCGCCCGCGCCGCCGCCGGCCTCGCCCGCCGGAAGGCCGACGAGTACGCCACCCCCGAGCAGCCCCGCTTCGTCCTCGGCTCCATGGGCGGCGGCACCCGCCTGCCCACCCTCGGCCACGCCCCCTACGCGCTCCTGCGCGACCACTACCAGGAGTGCTCCGCGGGCCTCATCGAAGGCGGCGCCGACGCGCTCCTGGTCGAGACCGCCCAGGACCTCCTCCAGGCCAAGGCCGCGATCGTCGGCGCCAAACGCGCCAACGCCGACCTCGGCGCGAACGTCCCGATCATCGCCCAGGTCACCGTCGAGACCACCGGCACCATGCTCGTCGGCGGCGAGATCGGCGCGGCCCTGACCAGCCTCACCGCCCTCGGCGTCGACCTCATCGGCCTCAACTGCGCCACCGGCCCGGCCGAGATGAGCGAGCACCTCCGCTACCTCTCGCGCCACTCGCCGATCCCCATCTCGGTCATGCCCAACGCCGGACTTCCCGTCCTCGGCCCCGACGGTGCGGTCTACCCCCTCACCCCCGAAGAGCTCGCCGACGCCCACGAGGACTTCGTCGCCGATTACGGGGTGAGCCTCGTCGGCGGCTGCTGCGGCACCACCCCCGAGCACATCCGCGCCGTCCGCGACCGCCTCGACGGCCGCGCGCCCGCCGAGCGCGCCCCCGTCCTCGAACCCGGCGTCTCCTCCTCCTACCACCACGTCCCCTTCCGGCAGGACGCCTCGATCCTCAACGTCGGCGAACGCACCAACGCCAACGGCTCCAAGGCGTTCCGCGAGGCCATGCTCGCCGGGGACCACGACCGCTGCGTCGAGATCGCCCGCGAGCAGACCCGCGGCGGCTCCCACCTGCTCGACCTGTGCGTCGACTACGTCGGCCGCGACGGCGCCGAGGACATGCGCGTCCTCGCCTCCCGCTTCGCCACCGCCTCCACCCTGCCGATCATGCTCGACTCCACCGAGCCGGACGTGGTCCAGGCCGGCCTGGAGTCCCTCGGCGGCAAATGCGTGGTCAACTCCGTCAACTTCGAGGATGGCGACGGCCCCGCCTCCCGCTACCGGCGCATCATGCCGCTCGTCGCCGAGCACGGCGCGGGCGTGGTCGCCCTGTGCATCGACGAGGAGGGCCAGGCCCGCGACCGCGACTGGAAGGTCCGCGTCGCCGAACGCCTCATCGAGGACCTCACCGGCAACTGGGGCGTGAAGATCGAGGACATCTTCGTCGACGCCCTCACCTTCCCCATCTCCACCGGCCAGGAGGAGACCCGCCGCGACGGCCTGGAGACCATCGAGGCCATCCGCGAGATCGCCCGCCGCCACCCCGGCGTCAACTTCACCCTCGGCGTCTCCAACATCTCCTTCGGCCTCAACCCCGCCGCCCGCCAGGTCCTCAACTCCGTGTTCCTCCACGAATGCGTCCAAGCGGGCCTGACCAGCGCCATCGTCCACGCCTCCAAGATCCTGCCCATGGCCTCCATCCCCGAGGAGCAGAAGCAGGTCGCCCTCGACATGGTCTACGACCGCCGCAGCGAGGGCTACGACCCGCTCCAGAAGCTCATCGAGATCTTCGACGGCGTCAGCCTCGCCGGCTCCAAGGAGGCCCGCGCCGAGGCCCTGGCGGCCCTCCCGCTCGGCGAACGCCTCGCCCAGCGCATCATCGACGGCGACAAGAACGGCCTCGACACCGACCTCGACACGGCCCTCGCCGAGGGCAAGCGCCCCCTCGACATCATCAACGAGCACCTCCTCGACGGCATGAAGGTCGTCGGCGACCGCTTCGGCTCCGGGCAGATGCAGCTGCCGTTCGTCCTCCAGTCCGCCGAGGCCATGAAGTTCGCCGTCGCCCACCTCGAACCCCACATGGACAAGGCCGACTCGACCGACAAGGGCACCATCGTCCTGGCCACCGTCCGCGGCGACGTCCACGACATCGGCAAGAACCTCGTCGACATCATCCTGTCCAACAACGGCTACACCGTCGTCAACCTCGGCATCAAGCAGCCCATCAACGCCATCCTCGACGCCGCCGAAGCGCACCGGGCCGACGTCATCGGCATGAGCGGCCTGCTCGTCAAGTCCACCGTCATCATGAAGGACAACCTCGCCGAGATGATGGCCCGCGGCCTCCACGGCCGCTGGCCCGTCCTCCTCGGCGGCGCCGCCCTCACCCGCGCCTACGTCGAGGACGACCTGCGCGAGATGTTCACCGACGGCCAGGTCCACTACGCCCGCGACGCCTTCGAGGGCCTCTCGCTCATGGACCGCGTCATGGCCGCCCGCCGCGGCGAGGGCGGACCGGTCATCGACCCCGCCCAGGCCGAGAAGATCGCCAAACGCCGCGAACGCCGGGCGAAGCAGGCCACCCTCGTGGCCGAGAACCTCCCCGATCTCGACGACACCTCCGTGCGCAGCGACGTCGCCACCGACGTCGAAGTGCCCGTCCCGCCCTTCCACGGCTCACGCGTGGTCAAGGGCATCGCCCTGGCCGAATACGCCGCGATGCTCGACGAGCGCGCCACCTTCCTCGGCCAATGGGGACTCAAACCGACCCGCGGCGACGGGCCCTCCTACGAGGAGCTCGTCGAGACCGAGGGCCGACCGCGCCTGCGCTACTGGCTCGACCGCCTCGCCACCGACAACGTCCTCGAAGCCAAGGTCGTCTACGGCTACCTGCCCGCCTACTCCGAAGGCAACACCCTGGTCGTCCTCGACGAGAACGGCCACGCCGAACGCGCCCGCTTCACCTTCCCCCGCCAGCGCCAAGGCCGCCGACTGTGCCTGGCCGACTTCTTCCGCGCCAAGGACGGCCAACGCCTCGACGTCCTCGGCATGCAACTGGTCACCTTGGGCGCCAAGGTCTCCGAATACACCAACGAACTGTTCCAGGCCAACGCCTACCGCGACTACCTCGAAGTCCACGGACTCACCGTCCAGCTCACCGAAGCGCTCGCCGAGTACTGGCACCGCCGCGTCCGCCGCGAATGGACCCTCCCCGGCGGCGGCACCGTCGCCGACGCCGACCCCGGCGACCTCAAGGGCATGTTCGACGTCGACTTCCGCGGCTGCCGCTACTCCTTCGGCTACCCGGCCTGCCCCGAGCTGTCCGACCGCGCCACGCTCGTCGACCTCCTCGGCGCCGACCGCATCGGCGTGGAGCTCTCCGAAGGCGACCAGCTCCACCCCGAGCAGTCCACCGACGCGATCATCCTCCACCACCCCGAAGCGAGCTACTTCAACGCGAAGTGACCGCCCGCGCGGGCCCGGCGCCGCCGAGGCGCCGGGCACCGGGCCCCGAGCCGCCTTCCCGCCCGATCCGGCCACCCTGCACCATGGTTCCCATGTCGCACGAACTCGTCGCCTTCCTCGGCGTCATGGACGCCGGAAAGTCCACCCTCGCCCTCCAGTACCACCACTCCCTGGGCGGGGACGGCGTCCTCTACACCACGATGGACCGCAGCGGCGAAGGCGTCATCTCCAGCCGCATCGGCCTGGAGCACAAAGCCAAAGAGATCACCCCCGACCTCGACCTCTACGACGACCTCGCCGCGACCCGGCCCTCCTACGTCGTCGTCGACGAAGTCCAGTTCCTCACCGCCCCCAAACAGATCAACCACCTCGCCGATGCCGTCGACGGCCTCGGCGTCGACGTCTACGCCTTCGGCCTCAAGACCGACTTCCTCGGACGGCTCTTCCCCGCCTCCCAGCGCCTCATCGAACTCGCCGACCGCGTCGAAGAACTCCCCGTCCGCGTCAACTGCTGGTGCGGCGAACGCGGCACCCACAACGCCCGCGTCCGCGAGGGCGTCATGGTCTTCTCCGGCGACCTCGTCGAAGTCGGCGACATGGACTCCTACACCGTCCTGTGCCGACGCCACCACCGCTCCGGACTCGCCTGAGACCCGCGCCTGTGAGCCCGCTCGCGCCCGCGAGCCGAACCAGCCGGTCACATACGTCACCCCCGTACCGTCTAAGGCGTGAATGACTTCCCGCAAGCCCTGTTCTTCGACATGGACGGCACCCTCCTCGACTCCGAGCCCCTCTGGGACGTGGCCCTGGAAGAGCTCGCCATCCTGCTCGGCGGCACGCTCGAAGCCGACGCCCGCGCACGCATGGTCGGCACCAACGAGGGAGCCTCGGTCGTCATCCTCCTCGAAAGCCTCGGCGTGCCCCTCGACCAGGCCCCCAAGCACCAGGCGTGGCTGCGCACCCGCATGCGGGAACTGTTCGTCGAAGGCGCCCCCGCCAAACCCGGCGCCCGCGAACTCCTCCTCGAAGCGCGCGCCGCCGGCATGCCCACCGCGCTGGTCACCTCCACCCCCCGCGAACTGGCCGACCTCCTGCTGCTGCACGTCGGACCCGAGAACTTCGACCTGGTCGTCTGCGGCGACGAGGTCGAGCACAAGAAACCCCACCCCGAGCCCTACCGCACCACCGCCGAGAAGCTCGGCGTCGACATCACCCGCACCATCGTCCTGGAGGACTCCTTCGCCGGCGTCACCTCCGGACTGGCCGCCGGCGCGGTCACCCTCGCGATCCCCAGCGAAGTCCCGCTCCCGCCCTCGCTCGAAGTCCGCACCCTCCAGACCCTCGACGGCGTCGACCTCGCCTACCTCCGCGGCCTCGGCGCCTGAACGAACCGATAACGCCCCGGCCCGCGATCGCCGTCCCGGTGAGCGGACCCCGGCGAACGCACGGCCGCCGCGAAGACCCCGGCGCCCGCCGGGCTACGCCGCGGCGCCCCGTGCCCCTGCCCGCGCCTCCACGGTGTCGCGGTGCTTCTCACCCCACGCCTCCAGCGGCGCCAGCGCCGCGTTCAACTCCTCGCCCAGCGGCGTCAGCGAATACTCCACCCGCGGCGGCACCTCCGCGTACAGCTCCCGGTGCACCACGCCGCTCGCCTCCAACTGCCGCAGATTCTCGGCCAGCACCTTCTCGCTCACCCCGTCGAGCTTGCGCCTGATCTGCCCGAACCGCACCGGCCCCTCGGCCAGCACCCACATCAGGTGCATCTTCCACTTGCCGCCCACCACGTCGATCGCGACGACCATCCCGCACGTTTGATCTGCGTCACTACCGGCCTGCATCGGACCCCTCCCGGCCATATCTCGAACCTCGACGTAAGTAACCCCACCAGGAAGTGCGGTCTTGCGAAGCCTACCCGGGCCGACCGACCATGGACCCCGTCCGAAACGGCCGCAACCCAAGGGAAGCACCATGTCCGCCAAGCAATCCGTCACCGTCATCGGTCTCGGCCCCATGGGCCGGGCCACCGCCCGCATCCTCCTCGAATCAGGGGTCGACGTCACCGTCTGGAACCGCACCCCCGGCAAGGCCGAAGCCCTCGCCGAACTCGGCGCCCGACCCGCCGCCACCGTCGCCGACGCCGTCGGTGCCGCCGACACGATCCTGATCTCCCTGATCCACTACGACGCCATGTACGGCGTCCTCGAACAGGGCCCGGCCGACCTGACCGGCAAGACCGTCGTCAACCTCTCCTCGGACTCCCCGGCCAACACCGCCGCCGGGGCCCGATGGGTCCTCGACCGCGGCGGCCGATTCCTCACCGGCGCCTACATGACCCAGAGCGACGACATCCGCCACCCCGCCTCACGCCTCTACGTCAGCGGCCCCCAGGCGCTCCACGACGAACTCCGGCCCCTGCTCGAACTGCTCTGCCCCAACGACCACCTCGGAGCCGACTACGGGGTCGCCCAGCTGTACTACCAGGCCGGCCTCGCGCAGTTCCACGCCTACCTCATCGCGCTGCAGCAGGCGTTCGCGATGATCGAACGCTCCGGCGGCGACATCGACACCTACCTCCGGCTCACCGAGGACGACCCCCAGAGCCAGCGCGACTTCACCCTCCACTTCGCCGAAGCCGCCAAGCACGGCGGCTGGGACGACCTGGCGACCCTCAAGATGATGCACGCCGGAGCCCAGCACGTCATCGACGCCGGAGCGGAGGCCGGCATCGACACCGCCCTCACCGCGACCGTCCAGGACTACTACAGGCGCGCCCTCGACGCCAGCGAAGCCGCCGGGAAACCCGTCCCGGTCTACCAGATCATCCGCGACCACGCCGAATAGCGAGACACCCATGACCAAAGGCAACATCACCGTCCTCGGCCTCGGCGCCATGGGCTCGGCCATCGCCGAGCGCCTCCGCGAGGCCGGCTACACCACCACCGTCTGGAACCGCACCGCCGCCAAGACCGGACCGCACGTCGCAGCCGGATCACAGGCCGCCGCCACCGTCGCCGACGCCGTCACCGCAGGCGAGATCGTCCTCGCCGTCCTGCTCGACCACGCCAGCGTCCGCGAACGCCTCGAACCGGTCGCCGCCGGCCTCGAAGGCAAGCTCTTGGTCAACCTCACCACCACCACACCGAACGAGGCCCGCGCCACCGCCGCCTGGGCCGCCGAACACGGCATCGCCTACCTCGACGGCGCGATCATGGCCGTCCCCGAGATGATCGGCGGACCGGGCTCGCGCCTCCTCTACTCCGGCGACGAGAACGCCTACGCCATCGCCAGACCCGCCCTCGAAACCCTCGGCACCGCCGACTTCGAAGGCACCGACGCCGGACTCGCCTCACTCAAGGACATGGCCCTGCTCTCGGCCATGGACCTCATGTTCGCCGGACTGATCCAGGCCACGGCCATGATGCGAACGGTGGGAGTGAACGCGGCCGACACCGCCGAGGAGACCACCGCGTGGCTCGGCGCCATGCTGCCGCACCTGCGCGGACTCGCCTCGATCATCGACGGCGGGGACTACCGGACCGGCGGCCAGAGCGTCGACTTCACGCGGGCCGGAACCGCCTCCCTGATCACCGCCAGCCGCGAGCAGGGCGTCAGAGCCGACCTGCTCGAACCGCAGGGGAAACTCCTGGACGAACTCGCCGCCACCGGCCGCGGCGCCGACGACTGGCCGCGCATCATCGAACTGCTCACCATCCGGTGACGCCGCTGAGGTCAGGCCGAGGGGCCTGACCTCAGCAGCCGCAGCCGGTCATGGTCGTCGGTCCCCGGCGAGGCCGACAGCGTCACCAGCATCTGTCCGCTCCCGTCCGCCACCCGGAACTGCTCCTTGTGCAACGCCAGCCGACCCACGATCGGATGATCGAACAGGACCGTCCCCACATTGCAGTCCCGCACCTCGGCCCGCGCCCACAGCTCGGCGAAATCCCGATACCGCATCGACAGCTCCCCGATCAGCGAGGCCAGCGCCTCGTCCTCCGAGAACAGCGCCGCCACCTTCCGCAGCGACCCCACCGTGTCCGCTGCGCACGCCTCCCACGCCGGGAAGAACGGACGCGAATCCTCCTCGAACAGCATCCGCGCCATGTTCGGATACCGGTCCACCTCCCAGCCCAGCGGCTCGTACAGCGCCCGCGCCATCGCGTTCGGCACCAGCACGTCCATCCGGTGGTTCTGGAGCATCGCCGGGAAATCGTCGATCGACTGGAGCATCGTCCGCAGCCCCGGCCGGATCTCGGCGCACGGATGCCCCGGCTCGAGCCGCGTATAGCCCGCCAGCCGATGCAGATGCGCCCGCGTCGTCTTGTCGAGCCGCAGCGCCCGCGCCACCGAATCCAACACCTGATCGGACGGCCGCTTCGCCCGCCCCTGCTCCAGGCGCGTGTAGTAGTCCACGCTCACCCCCGCCAGCAGCGCCAGCTCCTCCCGGCGCAGACCCGGCACGCGGCGGCGCGAATCCTCCGCCAGCCCCACATCGGACGGGTGCACGCGAGCCCGCCTCGCCTGCAGGAACTTTCCCAAGTCGGCCACATCCTCGAGCCGGTGAATCTCAACCGCGTCCGAATCCATGCGGATCACCTCCGACCGCAAGTATCACCGCAACAGCGGCCGAATGCCCAGGACCGTCAGTCCTAGGGTCGAACGACCCCGGTCGAACAGACGTCTGGCAGCCGCCCCGAAACCGCCGCAGCATGGTCCCCATGAACATCCACCTGGTCTACGCCCACCCGTCCGCCGCCTCCCTCAACGCCGCACTGCGCGACGAGACGATCCGGACCCTCGACGCCCTCGGCCACACCACCACCGTCAGCGACCTGTACGCGATGAAATGGAAGGCCGCCGCCGACTACGACGACTTCGGCCCCACCGCGAACGACAACTTCATGGCCGCCGCGGGGGAGGCCTACGCCGCCGGCGCGCAGTCCGCCGACATCACCGCCGAACAAGAGCGCCTCCTGGCCGCCGACACCCTCATCCTCCAATTCCCCCTGTGGTGGTTCACCATGCCCGCCATCATGAAAGGCTGGGTCGACCGGGTCTTCACCAACGGCTTCGGCTACGGCTCCACCCGCACCTGGAAACGCTACGGCGACGGCCTCCTCGCCGGCAGGCGCGCGATGATCGTCGTCACCGCCGGCGCGGGCGCGCCCCACCTGTCCGACCGCGGCATCAACGGCGACATCGACGACCTCCTCTTCCCCATCAACCACGGCATCCTCTTCTACACCGGCATGGAGGTCCTGCCACCCGTCGTGATCGACGGCGCCGCGCGCCTCGACCAGGACGGCTACGACGAGGCCGTGACGCGCCTGCGCGCCCGCCTGGCGACCCTGAACGAGACCGAGCCCATCGCCTACCGGACCCAGGACGGTGGCGACTACGACGAGCGTCGCCGCCTCAAGCCCGGCCGCGAACGCCCCGGCGCCGCCGGATTCGGCCTCCACATCGCCTGAGCACGCGAAAGCCGGAGCGGCGTCGTGCCGCTCCGGCCGCGGAAGCCTTCCTGCCAGGGCGATGACTTCAAGGGGGGACGGGCGCCCGGGGCGCCCCGCTCAGATCTGGAACGGGAACTTGTCGGCGAACGCCGGCTTCAGATCATCGACCCAGACCGCGTTCTCGTCGTACTTGGCGAAGAACGGACGACCCACGATCTGCGGGTCCCGCGCCTGCAGCATCCGCAGCGCGAGCACCTTCTCGCCGTTGATCTCCGTGACCCCGTCCACGGCGACCTTGCCGGGCGTCGCCGACATCGACGGCCCGCGCACCGTGCGGCACAGCCCCGACACCTGGCTGAACGCGTCCCGGAAGATCTCCCACGCGCGCACCAGCGGCACCGAGAAGTACTCCTGCGGGCCGGTGTCGCGCTCGATGAACATGTAGTACGGGATCATCCCCATCCGGTGCTGGGTCCGCCACATGCGCGCCCACTGCTCCGCGTCGTCGTTGATCGTGCGGATCAGCGGCGCCTGCGTGCGGATGACCGCCCCGGTGCTCTGGATGCGGCGGACCGCCTCCCGCACCAGATCCGACTCCAGCTCCTTGTGGTGCGAGAAGTGCGCCATGAACGCCAGGTTCCGGCCCGACTTCACGACCTCCTCGAACAGGCGCAGCGTCGCGTCCGCGTCGGGGTCGGTGACGAACCGCTGCGGCCAGTAGGCCAGCGCCTTCGAACCGATCCGGACCGACTCGACGTGGTCCATGCCCAACAGCGGCTCGATGTACCGGCGCAGGACCGGCTCGCCCATGATCATCGGGTCGCCGCCGGTCATCAGCACGCTGGTGACCTCCGGGTGGCGGCGCACGTAGCCGGTCAACTGCTCGACGTCGTTGTTCGCGATCTTCAGATCGTCGATCCCCACGAACTGCGCCCACCGGAAGCAGTAGGTGCAGTAGGCGTGGCACGTCTGCCCCTGCTGGGGGAAGAACAGCACGGTCTCCTTGTACTTGTGCTGGAGCCCTTGGACCGTCTCCTCCCCGGCCTTGGGGATGTTCAGCTGGATCTGCCCGGCCGGATGCGGGTTGAGCTTGAAGCGGACTTCGTTGGCCGCGGCGGTGACCTCCTGTTTGGAGGCGTCGTTCTTCAACAGCGACGCGATGTGGTCGACGTCCTCCGCCGGCAGCATGTCCTCCTGAGGGAAGACCAGCCGGAACATGGGGTCGTCGAACGCGTTGTCCCAGTCGATGAGCTCATCGACGACGTAGGCGTTGGTGCGGAACGGCAGCACTGAGGCCACCGCTCGGGTCCGGAGCCTCTGTTCGTCCGTCAGCGGCGCTCGCTGCAAGAGATCGTCAAGGTGACGGATGGTGTAAGCGCGAAATCGCCGACCGGTGCTCTCGGGAGTGGTCATGACGCACTCGACCTCCTCTACGTGTGAGTTTTTGAACTGGGCATAAAGGCACACTGACGAATATGTGCGCGAAACCAACGTTCACCGCGTCGATCCCCGGTTGAACCCCCGACCGGGGATCGACTCCGTGATGCTGCGACCACGGCTGGTGTACCTGATGCTTTCGCGCACCGTGTGCGTTTCGATATGAAGATTTTTAACGCCTGATTCGACCCTAACTCAGGGTCGCCTCCAGGGAGATCGGGACCGACTTGAGCGCCTGGCTCACCGGGCAGCCGTCCTTGGTGGCGTCGGCGATCTCGGCGAACTCGTCGGCCCCGATGCCCGGAACGGTGGCGCGGACGCTGAGCTTGATGCCCGTGATGCCGGTGCCCGGCTTGAAGTCGACGCTGGCCTCGGTGACGATCTCCTCCGGCGCGTGGCCGGCCTTGCCCAGCCCGGCCGAGAGCGCCATGGAGTAGCAGGAGGCGTGGGCCGCCGCGATGAGCTCCTCGGGGCTCGTCTTCCCCTCGGGGTCGTTGGCGCGGGCCGCCCAGGTCACCGGCGTGTCCGGCAGACCGGACGAGACGAAGCTGGTGACGCCGGCGCCGTCCTGGAGCCCCCCGGTCCAGCGGGTGCTTGCGTTGCGAGTCACTGACATGCCTTCTCCTATACGTGCGGAGTAGTTGGTGCTCGCAGGCTAACAGCCGGGGCTGGGACCGCAGGAGCGTCCGCGCCGAGGGGCGGCGCGGGTCCCGCCGGCGCCGCGCGGGCGAGGGGATTGACGTCTTCCCTGTTCAGGGGTATCGTGGAACCGCACGGGGACCCCCCGTTCGCACCCCTCTCAGGGGTGTGTATATTTGTCTCTGCCCGCGGGGGAACGGAACAGCCGAGCAAGGCCGGTCCGGAGATCACGGAGGCACGCGACAAGCTCGGGAGAGCACTGGCGCGGTCCGTGGATCGAAGCGCGGGGATCACCTGAGACTCGATAAAGAGGCTCGACTGCCTGTGTGCGGGGTCATCATACCCGCGATGGACAGTGCAGTATGCGACTGCTAATGTAGTCAAGTTGCTTCGACCGAGGCTGATCTGAAAACAATTCAGTATCGCTTGGTTGTGGCGTGTTGTTTGAGAACTCAACAGGGTGTTTGGATGGTCAGCGTGTGGGCTGGCTGGTGGACTTGCAGTCTTTGGGCTGGGTTTGCTGGTTGGTTTTGTTTTTGACTGTCTTTTCCTTGAGGCGCATTGGTTGCTGAACTGGTGTGTCTCGGATGATCGGTCAGGACATGCTTCGGCACATGCTTGTTGCGCTGGCTCTGCATTTTTGTGGGGTTGGTGTTTAGGTTTTTGTTGGAGAGTTTGATCCTGGCTCAGGACGAACGCTGGCGGCGTGCTTCACACATGCAAGTCGAACGGAAAGGCTCCTTCGGGAGTGCTCGAGTGGCGAACGGGTGAGTAACACGTGGGT
>DASTYG010000076.1:0-90956 GCA_035765105.1 Glycomyces sp. | reverse complement strand
CTCCATGGCCTGCTCGGCGTCGCCGTCGCCGAACATGCAGCCCTCGGCGACCTCGCAGTCCCCATCGGTGAACGGCGGCCGCACATGCACCTTCGGATTGGAGAACAGCCCGCCCTTGTCCTCGACCCAGTACTGCGGCGCGGGATAGGGGAGTTCGTAGGACGGGCCGCCTTGCAGAGCGAAGATCTCAGAGGCTTTTTGCTCCAGCAGCCCTGCCATGCCGGAACTCGGGTCACCGATATCGGACTTGATCTGTTCACAGTTGGCGAAGACGGTCTCCATCTGCCCGGCGAAGCCGTCGAAGTCATCGCCCTGCCAGCCGTTCGCGAGCTCTTGCAACTTGGATCGGAGGATTGGCTCGATGGCGGTCTCAGGGTTCTCCGAGAAGTCGTTCTGGAACACCATCCACTTTTCGGAGAGCACTCGGAGCGCGTACTTGTCGCCGTCCGCCGGCCTGATCTGTGAGACCAGCGATTGGACTTCTTCAGGGGACGGTGCCGCGGTGCCGGCGGCGACGCACTTGAAGCTGCTGACTTGCCCGGCGACGGGAATGGCAGAGACGAGCTTGACCCATGCTTCTTCCGCGGGGTTCGAGGTGTTGGTGCAGTCGCCGTTGGAGCACGCCGCACCTGAGAGGAGCGTGAGATCGGCGTTGAACTCTTGCTGGCTGATCGCCTCCGAGCCTTCCATGCCCCCATAGGTGTCGGTCTGGAACTCGATGCTGTCGCCCATGATCACTGCACCTCCGCGATCCGGTCGTTGACGGCGTGGTTCGCCTCGGGAAGATAGGTTTCAATGAGCCACTGACGAAGTTCGTCGTCAGTGAAGTCCAAAGAGGGCTCGCCTCCGTTGCGAATCCCGAAATCTTGCGTGTGGTAGAGCTGGATCTGGAACACCCACTGCCCGTCGTGGGCGATCACTCTCATGAACGGCTGGTCAGCGTCGCCGACCCAAGAGATGACGTTCCCTTGTTCCCACGGAGCGTCGAATTCTTGGTTTGCGGCTTCGGTCCATTCGGCTGATTCAGCCTCGGCAGCTGCTGCCCGCTCCTCATAAACGGCTGCCGCCTGTTCCTCGTCCTCGGCAGGGATGATCTTGACCAGCAACTCACCTCCTGCGTTTCCGACGACGTTCTCGCCGAAATTGACGATGCTGCTGCCACAGCCGATGGCCTCGGGATCGAAGGTGTTGCCGATTTCCGAATTACCGGGCTCACCGCCTTGAGCGGTGGTCGAACCCCACCCTTCGATGCCCATGTATTCGGTGATGGGCTGGAGGTCGTCGAGCACTTCGCAGGCGTCCCAGGTGCTCATCTCGGCGTAGACCGGGTTCTGCGAGGCGGTGTCGCCGGAGCCGTCGTCGGTGTCGCCGCCGGAGTTGCAGGCGGTCAGGAGCAGCGCGGCGGCGCCGGTGGCGGCGAAGGCTTTGAAGCATGCGTGTCTCATAGGGGTGCGGCCTCCTAGCCGTCGAGGTCGTTCTCGTTGGCGGAGGTCTCGGTGACGTTCGTTTCCTCTGCCTCGGTGTGCAGTCCGAGCGACTCGTTGACGGTCACGATCGCGCCGTGCAGGTCGGCTCGGAGCTTCTGGAGGTTCTCCCAGGTCCGCTCGTGCGCGTCGGTGTAGTCCCGGCGGGCCTGGGCGGAGGAGTCGAGCAGGCCGAATCCCGGTTCGACGCCCAGTTCATCGCCGGTGCGCATCCGGTCGGCCAGTTCGGTGACGAAGTCGAGCCGGTTCTGGAGCTCTTCTCGGTACGAGGTCAGGTAGTCGGGGTCAAGAATCCGCTGGGCCACGGAACGGTCCTCCTGAGATGCCTGAGCTGGTCTAAAACAGACAATTTCCAGGTTACCAAGTCATCACGGAAAGTGGGGTACGGCGAGACCCGAGTCGGAAGATTGATCATGAAACGGGGAGGATCGGCGCGATAGGGGCGATTGCCTTGTGGCCCTTAGTGATTCACTGGACGCGTCGAGTGCGCGTTCTGTCGGGGGTGTTTCGTGAGGTGTCGGAGTGCGATCCGTCCTGCGCGGGGGCGGCGCGGCGGCGATCACGTACGGGGTGCTGCGGCGCGGGGTCGGGGGCGCGCACGGTCGCGGGTTCGGCCGGCGACCGTGCGTCCTCCGGTTCGGTCACCCGCGGAGCGCTTCGGCCTGCGCGTGGATGGATTCGACGGTGGAGACGAGCCCCGTCAGGGTCTGCTGGAGCTGTTCGAGGCCCTGCTTGATCTGCTCGATCTCGCCGACCTTGTCCTCGCTGCCGAGGGACTGGAACTGTCCCGACAGCTCGTCCGCGCTGCTCATCGACGCGGCGACGCTCGCGTTCGCCTGCTCGATCGACTCTTTGTTCGCGCCGATCGCGCTCGACAGCTCATCGATGTTGGCCATGATGGGATGGCTCCGTTCTCATCAGGGGAACCGCTGGCGGCCTTGGTGTCCGGCCGAAACCCGCGACGACTCCTCTCACGGTAGCGGATCGGCCCGCTCCTGTCATGGCGCGCCGCACGGGCGTCCAGGCCGCTTCCGCTCGGTCGCAGCGGGAGCGCGGTGACACCGGCGTCGCGGAGGGTACTGTGGAGCATCGGCGTCGTCCGGTCCCGGCCTCCGCTCAGTACGGACAAGGAGTGCCAAGGGTTCCTTTTCTGGGCAAATCATGCAATTATCTTCATATGGCCCATCGACCACAGAACCTGAGTCCCGAAGAGCTCCGCTTCATCCGGCAGCGCCCGGTGCGGTGGATGTCTCCGCGGACGCTCGCCGAGACCGCGGCCCGGTTCGGGCTCGCCAGGCTCCTCGGCGGCTACCTCGATCAACGCGAGATCTTCGGCTCCCGGCCGCAGGAGGCGTTCGCCCACGACGCCGGTGACGAACTCTGGCTCGACTACGTCGCCGACATCGGCGACGGCTTCGACGCCACTTACTCGATCGCCTACCTCATGGCGCAGAAGGAGCTCGGGGTCGAAGGCGAGCGGCTGCCGCGCGGCTCGGTCCTCGTCATGGGCGGCGACGAGGTCTACCCGGCGGCGAACTGGCACGAGTACGAGCACCGCATGAAGGGCCCGTACGAGGCGGCGAACCCCGCCACGCCGGTGTCGCTGTACGCGATCCCGGGCAACCACGACTGGTTCGACGGCCTCACGGCCTTCGGGCGCCAGTTCGTCGAGGGCCGCAGCATCGGCGGCTACCGGACGGCGCAGGCGCGCTCCTACTTCGCGCTGAGCCTGCCGCACAACTGGTGGCTGTTCGCCGTGGACGCCCAGTTCGACGCGCACCTCGACCGGCCGCAGCTCGAGTACTTCAAGCACGTCGCGCAGGACCTGGGGCCGGGGGACCACGTCATCCTGTGCGTCCCGCAGCCCTCGTGGGTGTGGACCGAGGACAATCCGCGCTCCTACGACCGCATCGACCACTTCATCCGCGACGTGATCGCCGACCGGCAGGCCGACGTGCCGCTCATCCTGACCGGCGACCGCCACCACTACGCGCATTACGCCGAGATCGACGGCTCGCGGCACCTGGTGACCGCCGGGGGCGGCGGGGCGTACCTCTCGCCGACGCACAACCTGCCCGACCGGCTCACCGCCCCGCGCAAGTCGGTCAGCGAACCCGATGCGGTGCAGCGGGACTACCAGCTCACGCAGACCTATCCGAGTCAGGCGAGGTCCCTGGGCTACGCCTTCGGGATCTTCGGCCGCCTGCCGCTGCTGAACAAGGGCTTCGTGCTCCTGATGAGCATCATCATGCTCATCGGCACCGTGTCCATCCTGGAGGGCACCGGTCCGTTCGTGGCGGTGGCGGCGGTGCTGCTGGCGGCCGGGGTCGGCTTCGCGCACCCCGGGGAGGGCGCCAGGGGCGTGCGGCACTACCTGCTCGGCCTCGGTCACGGTGCGGCGCAAGTGGGTCTGGCCTGGGGCGGCGCGCGGGCGGTGGAGGCGCTGCCGTGGGACGACTTCTGGGCGTTCGCGGCCTGCTTCCCGGTGGCCGGGCTCGTCTCCACCTGGCTGGTGGGCCTGTACCTGGTGGTGGCGAATCGCTTCGGCGTCAACGCGAACGAGCTGTTCGCCGGTCTGTCCATCAAGGATCAGAAGTGCTTCCTGCGGATCAGGATCGGCCCCGACGGGGCCACGGTCTACCCGATCGGGCTCGACCGCTCGGCCCGGGAGTGGGTGGCCGATCCCGAAGGCGGCGAGGCCGATTCGTGGATCAAGCCCGTCGAGCGGCTGCATCCGCGCCTGATCGAGCCGGGTTTCAAGGTCCCGCACGCCGGTCCGGCCCGCACCTCGCTGCCGCGGCAGAGCCCGATGCGGCGGCTCGTGGCGCAGGCGGGGGACTGGCTCGGCCGGGAGGAGTGACGCCGCTCGGGCGGGTGCGGCCCGGCGGCCCGGGCCGGGAATGAGGATGGCCTTGTGTTCTCGTTCACATTGCCCTATGCTGCAAATGAAATAGATACACACCTATTTATCGGCGCCTGTGAGCGGACCGCCCCGGTCCGTCCCGGCACTTCACGGGCTCCGCCGCGATGGGACGCGTGAACTCCGCGCGCCTCAAGACGTCCTTGCATCAAGGAGCACATATGGCATCGCATACAGCGGGCCGCGCCGGACGCGGGCGGCTCCGAGACCGCCCGCGGCCAAGTCCTGGTGCGCGACTCGAACCTCCGCGACGACCCGTGGACCGACATGTCCGGCCTCGACCGGCGCGACGCGCGCCTGAGCGAGTACGCCAACCACGGCCCCGGATCGGGCGTGAACGGCGACCGGCCGCAGATGAGCGGCTCCCAGGCGGCCAACTACGAGCCGTCCGACTACCTCAGCGGCTCCGACGGATGGAACCCGCTGGGCTGAGCGCACTGAACTGAACTGTCCGGAACGGGCGGCGGGACCGGCGCATCGCACCGGTCCCGCCGCCTCGCCTCAGGACGCCTCGCGCTCGTTCGCGTAGTTCTCCAAGTACTCCAGCTGCTTCGGGTCCAGGCTCGGGCGCACCCGCTCCACGGCCTGCTCCACGTGCGCCGCGGTCACCACGGTGGCCTCCAGCGACTCGCGCATCGCCGTCAGCGCCGCCTCGCGCACCAGGGCCGCGCAGTCCGCCGCCGAGTACAGCCACAGCTCGTCGGCGATCCCGTCGAGGTCCACATCGTCGGCGAAGGGCACGTTCTTCGCGTTGGCGCGCAGGATGTCGGCCCGGCCGCTCGCGTCCGGCGGCGGCACGTACACCAGCCGCTCCAGTCGCCCCGGCCGCAGCAGCGCCGGGTCGATCATGTCCGGCCGGTTCGTCGCCCCCACCACCACGACGTCCCGCAGCGCCTCGGCGCCGTCCAATTCGGTCAGCAGCGCCGCGACGACCCGGTCGGCCGTCCCGCCGTCCGTGCCGCCGCCGCGCACCGGCGCCAGGGCGTCCAGCTCGTCGAAGAACATCAGCGTCGGGCTCGCCTGCCGCGCCCGGCGGAACAGCTCCCGCACGTTCTTCTCCGACTCGCCCACCCACTTGTTCAGCAGCTCGGAGCCCTTGACGCTCAACACGTTCGCGTGGCCCTCACCGGCCACGGCCCGGACGATGTAGGTCTTGCCGCACCCGGGCGGGCCGTACAGGAGGATGCCGCGCGGCGCCTCGATCCCCAAGCGCGTGAACGCGTCGGGGTAGGTCAGCGGCCACAGCACCGTCTCGGTCAGGGTCTGCTTGAGGTCCTCCATGCCGCCGACGTCGTCGAGCGTGAGCCCGCCGAGCTCCACCGAGTCGCCGGCCATGCTGGAGGGGCGCACCGACTCCAGGGCCGCGTCGAAGTCCGAGTTCTGCAACGCCGTCGCCCCGCCGTCCTTGGCGCGCATGGCCGCCCGCACTCCGGCCTCGCGCACCATCGTCGCCAGGTCGGCCGCCACGTAGCCCGGCGAGCGGTGCGCCACCGACTCCAGGCCCACGTCCTCGGCGATCTTCATCCCGCGCGTGAAGTACAGCAGCAGCTCGCGCCTGGCGTCGGCGTCGGGCATCGGCACCACCACCTCGTGCTCCAGGCGCCCGCGCAGCTCGGCGTCGAGGTCGTCGAGCCGCGAGGTCGTGCACACCACGGCGTGCCCCTCGTCGAGGACCTCTTCGACGAGCTTCTTGAACATCGTGCCCAGCGGCGTCGTGCGCTCGGCGGGGGCGATCGCGTCCGCGCCGGTCACCAGCAGCACGCCCGGCGTCGGCAGGGCCGCCACGGCGCGCCTGAGGCGCTCGGCGGCCGTGTTCGCCTCCACCGCGGCCAGGTCCGGTCCGGCGACCTCGCTGAGGCCCGCGCCGACCTCGGCGGCCACCGAGCGCACCACGGTCGCCTTGCCCGCCCCGGACGGCCCCGAGACGAGGACGCCCATCGTCATGTCCGTGCCCACCACCGTGAGCACTTCGCGGTGGTTGAAGCCCAGGTCGAGCAGTTCGCGCAGCTCTTCGGCGGGGATGCGCGCGCCCGCCAGCTCCTCGTAGGGGATGCGCTCGGCCTCGCGCGGCTCGGCCTCGCGCACCGGCGACTCGGCGCGCGCCGGGACCGGCTCGCGGCGCGCGACCGCGCCGCCCCCGGCGTTCGCGGCGGTCGCGCCTCCGGCGGCGGCCTTGGGCCGCTCCAGGTTCGCCACGCGCCCCAGGCCCGGCAGCGGCACGTCGATGGAGGCGGGGGCGTCCTGCTCCCAGCGCACGACGGTGTCCGTGGTGATCATCGCCGCCTGCGCCGGTTCGGCCTCGACGACGTTGAGCACCATCGTCGTCCAGCCCATGCCGAGGGTGTTGTTCAGCGTCCGCCGCGTCGCCGAGACGATCTCCCGCCGTCCGTCGCCGATCTCGATCGGCAGGAGCGAGACGTCGTCGCCTTCGCTGACGACCTTGCTCAGCAGCGCCAGGCGCAGCGTGTCGGGGTCGACGACGGCCACCACCGAGGCGGGGCCCGCGACCGTGATCCGGTCGGCCGCCGTCAACCGCGCCGGGGCGAGGCGCACCGGGTCGCCGTCCCTGGCGCCGATGTTGCCCAGGGTCAGGTCGTCGGCGTACAGGGAGCGCCGCGACGCGTACCGGTCGGCCGCGAGCGCGATCGCCGTCGTGGCGCGCCGGCCGGACAGGTTGACCGCGTCGCCCGCCTGGAGTCCGAGCGCGGTCAGCACCTCGGCGTGGAGCCGGACGATGCCGCGGCGGGCGTCCAGGGCGGCGTGCGCGCGGGCCGCGGTGAGCGTGAGAGAGCCAGATTCGGTCACACGGCCCAGCCTATTACGGGCGGGCCCGCGGCATCCACGCTCCGCGGGCGCTACTCGTCGACCGCGGCCAGGTCCATGCGGTAGACCGTCTTGCCGTCCTCCAGCAGGACGGCGGTCGCCGCGCCCTCGGCGACGAGGTCGCGCCACCGCTCGCCCAGCCACGATTCGGCGTCGCCCTGGCTGCCCAGGTCGCTCTCGGGGACTTCGAGGTTGCCGCCGTCGGCGTCTTCGATCTGCCAGGTCCAAGTCATGCCGTAACCGTACCGTAGGCGGACGGACACGTCCGCCGCCTTCTGTCGTTTGCCCGCAATGCGATCGGGCTACCAGTCGAAGCGGTCGCGGGCGGGGACGGTGGCCGGGGTGCGCTGCACCGGCGGCCGGGGGCGCTCGCGCACCCGGGGGCGGAAGACCGCGCCGATCGCGAGCAGCACCCACACCGGCAGCAGGACGACCCACATCCAGGCGGGGGCGACGGGGACGACCGGGACGGTCCACAGGCCGCGGTCGACGGCGTCGAGGACCGCCAGTCCGCCGATGAGCGCCGTGAAGCTCCCGAAGGCGCCGAGCCCGGCGGTGAACCAGGAGCGCCCGGCGAGGGCCCACCCGAAGCCCCACAGGCCGATCGCCAGCGCCTCGTAGTCGCTGCGGCCCGTCCACGAGGCGAGCACCAGCAGCAGCGCGCCCGCGCCGGTCGCGATGGCGGAGAACGTCATGGACATCGGCGGGGGCGGCAGGGGCGCCCGCACCGCGCCGAACCATCCGGCGCCGGTGAGGAACAGCAGGGCGGCGGCGAAGGCGACGGCGGCCTGCACTTCGAGCCGGTCGGTGAACCGGGCGCCGAACCAGTCGCATCCGGCCGGGAGGGCGCCGTCCTCCGCGCTCCCGGTGCCGCAGTGCCAGACCTTGAACGCCTTCACCGGTTCGGCCAGCACCCGTTCGGGTCCCGGCCGCCCGCACGCGGGCAGGACCGCGGGGGTGGTGTGCCCGGCGGTGGGCTCGGTGAAGCAGTTGCCCTCGCCTTTGCCGTCCCACCACACGTCGAGCCGGTTGCGTGAGCGCTGGCCGTCGTCGCGGTAGCCGAAGGTGTTGTCCTCGAAGCGGTTGCGGTGGGAGCCGGCGTCGTCGGCGCCGGGCGCGCCCCACACCATGACCGCGGCGGCGTCCTGGCCCCAGACGTGGTTGCCGGTGAGGGCGGCGTCGTTGCCGCCGTCGATGAGGACGCCGACGCCGACGGGGGCGCTCTCGGCGGGGCAGCGGCGGCCGTTGGTCCAGTCGCGCTGCGCCGGTTCGGCGTCGCAGCGGCCGTCGTCGCGGCCGGTGTAGTGGTCGGCGTTGTTGTCGAAGACGAGGTTCCCGCTCGCCTCCAGGCGGTGCCCCTCGCCGGTGCCGGAGACGATGAGGCCGGTGGTGTTGCCGTGGAGGCGGTTCGATTCGAGGACGACGTCGCCGCCGCGCTCGCGCAGGCCGATGAGGTTCCCCGTGGACTCGCATTCGGCGGCCTCGGCGTCCGAGTCCTCCAAGTCGATGCCCGCGCCGTCGTTGCCCTCGGCGCGGCAGCCGGTCAGGCGCACGGCGGTCGAGTCGGCGACGTGCAGGCCGGGGCCGCCGTTGTGGACGGCCCGCACGCCGTCCAGGACGGCCCCTGCGGCGCCGCGGAGGAGCAGCCCGGTCTCGCGGCCCTGGCCGACGGTGAAGCCCTTGAGGTACAGGCCGGTCGCCTCCCGCGCCTCGATCACGGCGTCGGCCGTGTACCCGGCCGAGAGGTGGACGTCGTCGGGGCTGTCGCCCAGCCCTTCGATCTGGAGGTCCGCCTCCCCGTCGACGAGGACGGTCGCCGCGGCGTCGTAGCGCCCGGGGAGGATCTGTATCCGCGTGCCGGGCGCTTCGACGGCGTCGAGCGCGCCGGCGAGGTCCCGGTGGCCCGCTTCGAGGCAGTCCTCGTACAGCCGCTCGTTGACGATGCGCTGGTTGTAGGCCACCGCGTCGTTGCGTTCGGCGAAGTCCTGGGCGTCCTCGGTGCACACCAGCAGCACGGGCCCGTCCTCGCGGTAGTCGGGGGCCTCGGCGGCCGCGGCGGGCGGGGCGAGTGCGAGGACCCCCGTGACGGCGCCCGCGAGCGCGCCGATCGCCACCGGCAGCAGGGCATTGCGGGCATTGGGGGACATGGGATCAGGATATCCCTCACCGCACGCGCTGTACACGGGTGCGAACGCCAGTGCGGCAGGCCGTTCTGGGAGAACGGCCTGCCGCGAGCGCAGTAGGCGCTTCACCTGCCTGCACTGGCAGACCAGTACAGAGAAAGGGAGAGCCATTCACTGTACCGTGAATGGCTCTCCCGTGCACTACTCAGTACCGGTCCGCGGCTCGCGAACGTCGCCGCGGGACCGAATCGCGGCCGAAAGGCTCCGCCGCGAGGGGGTACCGAGTTACATCATGCCCATGCCGCCCATGTCGGGCGCACCGCCGGCGGCGGCGCCCTCCTTCTCGGGGGCGTCGGCCACGACGGCCTCGGTGGTGAGGAACAGCGCCGCGATGCTCGCCGCGTTCTGCAGCGCCGAGCGGGTCACCTTGGCCGGGTCCGGGATGCCGGCGGCCAGCATGTCGCCGTACTCGCCGGTGGCGGCGTTCAGGCCCTCGCCCTTGGGCAGGCCCTTGACCTTCTCGACCACGACGCCGCCTTCGAGGCCGGCGTTCTCGGCGATGGCGCGCAGCGGGGCGCCCAGCGAGCGCTGGACGATCTCCACGCCGGTGGCCTCGTCGCCCTCGGCCTCGACCTTGTCGAAGGCGGTGGCGCCGGCCTGCACGAGCGCGGTCCCGCCGCCGGGGAGGATGCCCTCCTCGACCGCGGCCTTCGCGTTGCGCACGGCGTCTTCGATGCGGTGCTTGCGCTCCTTGAGCTCGACCTCGGTGGCCGCGCCGACCTTGATGATCGCGACGCCGCCGGCCAGGCGCGCGAGGCGCTCCTGGAGCTTCTCGCGGTCGTAGTCGGAGTCGGAGTTCTCGATCTCGGCGCGGATCTGGCCGACCCGGCCCTGGATCTGGTCCTCTTCGCCGCCGCCGTCGACGATGGTGGTCTCGTCCTTGGTGATGACGACCTTGCGGGCGGTGCCCAGCATGTCGAGCGTGGCGGACTCCAGCTTGAGGCCGATCTCCTCGGAGATGACCTGGCCGCCGGTGAGGATGGCGATGTCGCCGAGCATGGCCTTGCGGCGGTCGCCGAAGCCCGGGGCCTTGACGGCGACGGACTTGAAGATGCCGCGGACCTTGTTGACCACGAGGGTCGCCAGGGCCTCGGCGTCGACGTCCTCGGAGATGATCAGGAGCGGCTTGCCGGTCTGGGTGACCTTCTCCAGGGTCGGCAGGAGGTCCTTGACCGCCGAGATCTTCTGGTTGGCGATGAGGATGTACGGGTCCTCGAGGACGGCCTCCATGCGGTCCTGGTCGGTCACGAAGTAACCGGACAGGTAGCCCTTGTCGAAGCGCATGCCCTCGGTGAGTTCGAGGTCGAGGCCGAAGGTGTTCGACTCCTCGACGGTGATGACGCCTTCCTTGCCGACCTTCTCCATCGCCTCGGCGATGATGGCGCCGACGGTGGTGTCACCGGCGGAAACCGAAGCGGTGTTCGCGATCTGCTCTTCGGTGTCGACCTCGGAGGCGGCGGCCTGGAGCTCCTCGACCACGGCGGCGACGGCCTTCTCGATGCCCTTCTTGATGGCGATCGGGTTGGCGCCCGCGGCGACGGCGCGCAGGCCCTCCTTGACGAGCGCCTGGGCGAGGACGGTGGCCGTGGTGGTCCCGTCGCCGGCGACGTCGTCGGTCTTCTTGGCGACCTCCTTGACCAGCTCGGCGCCGATCTTCTCGTAGGGGTCCTCCAGCTCGATCTCCTTGGCGACGGAGACACCGTCGTTGGTGATCGTGGGGGCGCCCCACTTCTTGTCCAGGACGACGTTGCGGCCCTTGGGGCCGAGGGTCACCTTGACGGCCTCCGCGAGGATGTTCATGCCCCGCTCGAGCCCGCGGCGAGCCTCCTCGTCGAATGCGATCATCTTCGCCATTGCAGATGGCTCCCTTTCGGATAACGTTCGTTGTCGACGGTGAGGCGGCACCCGCGACGGTGGGACCGCGCCCGTCCGCGGCTCGCAAGCTTCGCCGCGGGCGCGGGGCAGGCCCGACCACCTCAACACGCATTAGCACTCACAGTCTGAGAGTGCCAAGTCAGGTATAGCACTCTCGGGCCGAGAGTGCCAATCCGGGGCGCGGAACAAGTGGTGGCGGCCCCGGCCCCCGCCCGCCCCTCAGGCGTCGGCCCGGTCGGCGGCCTCCGCGGACAGGGACGTGGCCGAGACCGGCTCGCGCCGCCCGCGCAGCCACGCGTACGTGCACAGCGCCGCGGCCAGGACCCAGATCATCGGCACCAGCAGCAGCAGGGCCATGACCGCCTCGGTGGCGACGGTGAGGACCGAGGCGAGCCAGCCGCTGAAGACCGCGCTCCACACGCCCGCCAGCACCGCGCCGAGCAGTCCGATGACGATGTTGACCGCGAAGACGACCATCACGACGATGATGAGGCGGCCCAGCGCCGCCCAGAACGCGGAGTGCGTGAGCTGCACCGAGCGCGCGTAGGGGCTGCGCCGGTGCTCGAAGGTCGCGGCGGGCACCATGAGGCTCAGCGCGAACGCCGCCCACAGGCCGGGCAGGACGCACAGCAGCATGCCGACGGCGATGGTGGCCCACGCCGGGAGCAGCCACAGCCACAGCCGCCAGCCGCGCCCGAAGCCGAACCCGAACGCCTCGCCGAGACTGAGGAAGCCGCCCGCGGCCTCGGCCGCCGCCGTCCGCGTCGCGGCCATGGCCGCGACCGCGCCGAGGTACAGCAGCGCCAGGCCCAGCAGCGCGCCGACGATCGCGGCGGGCAGGCCGGGCAGCGACTCGTCCACGGCCGCACCCCAGTCGCCGTCCGTGAAGGCGGCCTCGGAGGCGTCCCCGTCGGGCGAGGCGAGCAGCCAGTAGGCGCCCAGGAGCCAGCGCGGCAGGACCGCGCCGATGAGCAGGATGAGCCCCATCGTCCGCCACGAGCGGGCGACGACGCCGAGCGCGGCGTTCCACCACGAGGCGAACGTGTCGGTCACCAGCGCGTCGCCGCCGCCGAAGCGCCCCGACGGTCCGCCGGGGGACTCGGCACTCCAGTAGGGATCGTCGCTCATAGGCGGATCTTAAAGCGGTAAACACTTATAAAAGACAAAACTCGTATTCTTGTCCGATTTTCCTCGCCGGGCGGGCCGGATATCCCTCCGGGAGGGCACCCCAGCCGTTACCTTCGGGGGTGCGGCATCACGCCGATGCCTCCTCTGTGCGACGCCGGGAGCAGCGATGTCCCAACGAGAGCCCGCCGCCGCAGGCGGCCAGCGGACCTTCTTCGGGCACCCGCGCGGGCTGGCCGTCCTCTTCGGCACCGAGATGTGGGAACGGTTCAGCTTCTACGGGCTCCAGGCCATCCTCGTCCTGTTCCTCATGGCCTCCCCGGCCGACAACGGACTCGACCTGGAGGCCACCACCGCCGTCCCCATCGCCTCGATCTACACCGGCATGGTCTACCTGACCTCCCTGCCCGGCGGCTGGCTGGCCGACCGTGTCCTGGGCGCCCGCCGCGCGGTCCTCGTCGGCGGCGTCATCATCATGTGCGGCCACATCAGCATGGCCCTGCCCGTCGAGGGGCCCGCCACCGTCTTCTTCGGCCTCTTCCTCGTCATCACCGGCTCGGGCCTGCTCAAGCCCAACATCTCGGTCATGGTCGGCAGGCTCTACGACGGCGAGGGCGAGGCCCGCCGCGACGCCGGGTTCTCCGTGTTCTACATGGGCATCAACCTCGGCGCGTTCCTCGGCATCCTCATCACCCCCTACCTCGCCGGTGAGGACCGCTGGCACCTCGGCTTCGGCGCCGCCGCCGTCGGCATGGCCATCGGCCTGCTGTGGTACATCCGCGGCTGGCCCCGCCTCAAGGGCACCGGCGTGGGTCCGACCCGGCCGCTCGACGACGACGAGAAGCGCAAGGTCACCAGGATCGTCGTCCGCGTGGTCATCGCCGCGGCCTTCGCCGTCGCCGCCTGGGCCGCCACCGGGACGCTCACCCTCCAGACGGTCCCGACCGTCCTGACGGTCCTGGCGATCGCCGCCGCGGTCTGGTACTTCGTCTACATCTTCGGCGCGGCGGGCGACATCACCCCCGCCGAGTCGGCCGGGCTGCGCGCCTACGTGGGGCTGTTCGCCGCCGCGGTCGTGTTCTTCATGCTGTTCCTCCAGATGGGCAGCGTCCTCACCGAGTTCGCGGGGGACTCGGTCGACCTGGACCTGTTCGGCCTCCACGTGCCCGCCGGCGGCGTCCAGAACTTCAACTCGATCTTCATCATCGTCTTCTCGCCGCTCTTCGGCTACCTCTGGCTCAAGGTCGGCGACCGCTTCGACGCGCCCCGCAAGTTCGCCCTCGGCGTGGGCCTGGTCGGCGTCGCCTACCTCCTCCTCGGCTGGCTCCAGGGCCGCGCCGACGAGGGCGTGCTCGTCGCCCTGGGCTGGATGGCCCTGGTCTACCTGCTGATGACCTTCGGCGAGCTGTCGCTCTCGCCGGTCGGCCTCAGCGTGACCGTGCAACTGGCACCGCCGCACCTCAAAGGACAGATGATGGGCGTGTGGTTCCTGGCCCCGGCCGTGGGCACGCCGCTCGGCGGGCAGGTCTACGCCCTCCTGGTGCCCCGCATGGGCGAGGTCGGCTTCTTCCTCGTCCTCGCGGGCACCGCCATCGCCTGCGCGGCCCTGCTCGCCGCGTTCTCGCCGAAGATCAGCCGGCTCATGGCCTCGACGTGACCGGCCGCCGCGCTCAGCCCAGCTTCTTCTGGTAGACGTGCTCCTTGCAGAACTTGCGGTAGCCCACCGCCTCGTTGATGGCGATCATGTGCTCGTTCGACTCGGCGTTGCCCGTCCACACGTACCGCATCTTCGGTCGCCAGTCGCGGATGCGCCGCTGGTTGGCGATCTTGAGGACCGTGCCCAGCCGGTGCCCGCGGAAGCGGGGGTCCACGATGGTGTCGCCCTGGTAGCAGTGGTGCTCCCGGCCGGCCTCGACGACGATCTCGGTGAACCCGGCGACCTCGCCGGACTCGATGTGGCGCACGACGACCTGGAGGTGCAGCTCGCCGCGCTCGCGCCGCAGCCGCGCGTGCTCCAGGACGCGCCCGGCGTCGAAGTCGGCCTCCTGGAGGTCCCATTCGCCCAGCGGCATGTCGGTGTACATGCGGGCGTTCATGTATGCCATGCCGTCGAGCAGCTCCTCCGGGGGCGTGCCCTCGAACACGACGGCCTCGAAGCCCGCGGAGCGTTCCCGCGCCTCGCTCCACAGCCGCTCCAGCTCGGCGTCGTCGACCCCGTCGAGATCGCAGATCCGCACCACGTTCTCGAGCGTGTTGCGGTACCCGGCGGCCTCGGAGAAGCCGACCGTGGCCTCCCCGACGGGCGCCCCGCCGGGGAGCGGGACGGGCGCCCAGGTCGTGACGGTGTCGCGGCCGAGCTCGGCCGCGCGCCGCTCGACGTGCGCCAGCAGCGCCGAGCCGACGCCCTTGCGGCGGTGCTCGGGGTGGACTTCGAGTTCGAACTCGACCAGGTGCGTGTTGTCGCGCACCGGCATGTCGGCCGAGATCCAGCCGAGGACCCGCCCGTCGGCGACGGCCGCCCAGCGCTCGACGTCCGAGTCCGACGAGCGCTGGATCAGGCCCATCAGGCGGTAGGTGGGCTGCCAGCCCATGGTGTCGAGCCAGTCGTGCCGTTCGACGGCCTCGCCGATGGCGAGCAGCGACTGCACCGACTCGTGGTCGGTGGCGTTGACCGGGACGATGTCGAAATCATGCATGTGGTGAGTCTTCCCCGCTCCCGCGCGGCGGGCAAACGATTTGTCTCAGACGAGGTCCTTCTGGAACAGCGACCCGAGGGCGCCCCGCCGGTAGCCGACCGCCTCGTTGACGGCGATCATGTGGCGGTTGTCCTCGGCGTTGCCGGTCCAGACCAGCCGGATTCTCGGTCGCCAGTCGCGGATGCGCCGCTGGTTGGCGATCTTGAGGATCGTGCCCAGCCGGCGCCCGCGGAAGCGCGGGTCGACGATCGTGTCGCCCTGGTTCGCGGCGTCCTCCACGCCCGCCGAGACGGTGATCTCGCTGTAGCCCGCGAGCGCGCCCGAGGCGGTGTGGACCACCGCGGCCTGGAGGTGGAGGTTCCCGGCCTCGCGCTGGAGGCGCGCGCCGTCGCGGACGCGCTCGGCGTCGTAGACGAACTCGCGGACGTCCCAGTCGCCGGTGGGGGAGTCGGCGTAGACGCGGCTGTGGAGGTAGCCGATGCCTTCGAGGAACTGCTCGTCGGGCTCGCCTTCGAAGAGGACGAGCTCGAAGCCCTCGGCGCGTTCCCACGCCTCGTTCCACAGCCGCTCCAGCTCGGCGTCGTCGACCCGGTCGAGGTCGACGACGCGCAGGCCCATCGCCAGCGCGCTCGCGTAGCCGCGCCGTTCGAGGAAGCCGGAGCCGAGGTCGAGGAACGCCGGGCCCTCGGGGACGGGGCTGCGGACGAAGGAGGTGAGGTTGGTGCGGCCGAGTTCGGCGGCGCGGGCCTCCACGTGGGCGAGCAGCGCCGATCCGACGCCCTCGCCGCGGTGCTCGGGGTGGACGCGGAGGTCGAACTGGAGGTTGTGGGTGTTGTCCAGGGTCGGCATGTGCATCGGGGCGAAGCCGATCACGCGGCCGTCGGCGACGGCGGCCCACTCCTCGTCGGCGCGGTCCCGGCGGTGCTGGACCAGGCCGAGCATGACGTCGGTGGGGGTGGGCGGCGGCAGCGGGACGCGGTCGTGGGACCAGATGCGGCGGGCGGTGTCGATCCTGGACTGAACCAGCTCGTGGTCGGCGGGGGAGAGGCGGGTGATCGCGAAATCGCTCATCCGACGAGTGTGGCCGACCCCTCCGACGATTCCGGGGGTCCGTCGCGCCCGAGCGGACGATCGCCCGCGAGCTTCGTGCGGAGCGGGGGCCGCGGCGCCGACCGCTCGACACGGAAGGTCCTCGCCCGATGGTGTGGTTTCGCTGCGAACCCGGTGCCGATGGGGGACACTGGGAGAAGAGATTGGTCGGGAGACCGCAGTCCCTGACACCGGCTGGCGCTGCTCGACACGTTCTAGCCCCAGGACTCGCAGTCAACCGGGTGAGTGGCGACAGGACAGCTGCGGCCTCCCGCAAGAAGAATTCTTGCGCATTCAGTGAATACGGTCAAGGGCCGAACTTCGCTTCTTTTTGTCGGGTACCCGACACTTGCCTTCACAACGGTCACACAGAGTGATAATTTTGGTGGTTCGGCAAGCGTTTTACAAGCCCCTCGCTCAGCCCCCCAGCAGCCCCGCCTCGCGCGTCGACTTCAGCGAGGGCTTCACCGTGTGAGTGGGCCCCACCAGCGACGACACGGCATCGAGCGTCTTCAGCCCGTCGCCGGTGTTGTAGATGACCGTCTCCGCCTCCGGGTCCAGCCGGCCGGATTCCAGGAGCTTACGGAGCGTAGCGACGACCACGCCGCCGGCCGTTTCAGCGAATACGCCGGTGGTCGAGGCCAGGAGCCGGATGCCCTCCCGGATCTCGTCGTCGTCGACCTTCGCCATCCCGCCGCCGGTCGACCGGCACGCCTCGATCGCATAGGGACCGGCAGCCGGGTCGCCGATGTTGAGGCTCTTGGCGATCCCGGTGGGCTTGACCGGCGTGATGACGTCGGTGCCCGCGTCGAAGGCGTCGGCGATCGGGCTGCACCCGGCCGACTGGGCGCCGAAGACGCGGACCTCGCCCGGGTCGGTCAGGCCGATCTCGGCGGCCTCCTCGAACGCCTTGTGGATCTTGGTGAGCAGCTCGCCCGACGCCATCGGGACGACGACCTGCGCGGGCAGCCGCCAGCCGAGCTGCTCGGCGACCTCGTAGCCGAGCGTCTTGGAGCCCTCGGCGTAGTAGGGGCGGATGTTGACGTTCACGAACGCCGTCGACTCGAACTCGTCGGTCTCGGTCAGCTCCGAGCACAGCCGGTTCACGTCGTCGTAGGAGCCTTCGACGGCCACCAGCTGCCCGCCGTAGACGGCGGTCTGGACGATCTTGCCCGGTTCGAGGTCGTGGGGGACGAACACGGTGGAGGGAATCCCGGCGCGCGCGGCGTGGGCGGCGACGGAGTTGGCGAGGTTGCCGGTCGAGGCGCACGCGAAGCGGTCGAAGCCGAGCTTGACGGCCGCGGAGACGGCGGTGGAGACCACGCGGTCCTTGAACGAGTGGGTGGGGTTGGCGCTGTCGTCCTTGACCCAGAGCTTGCGCATGCCCAGGGCCGCGGCGAGGTGCTTCGCGTCGATCAGGGGGGTCATGCCGGGGTCGAGGCTCACCCGGTCGGCCGGGTCGGTGCCGATGGGCAGCAGGGGGGCGTAGCGCCAGATGCTCTGCGGACCGGCCTCGATCTGCTCGCGGGTGACCTTGGCGAGCGCGGTCTGGTCGTAGTCGACTTCGAGCGGGCCGAAACACTGCCAGCAGGCGTGCTGGGCGATCAGGTCGTAGGTGGTGCCGCAGTTGCGGCAGATGAGCCCCTTCGCGGGGCTCTCGTCACTGAACAGGCTGCCCTGGTCCGCGGAGTGGGCGTTTGCTGAAGACATGCGAGAAGGCTCCTCCCTCATCTTTCCCGCCGAGCGGGCCGGAATTGGCACCTGCCGCATCGCTGTCGGTGGTTGCCGCAGCTTCGTCGGGCCGGACCCCTCAGCTGCTCTGGATGAAGTACGAGCCGAATGCTACGGCCGGGTCGAGCGGCCCCGCAACCGCAGTTCCACCTTGTGGAACTGAAAGGGCCGCCGCCTCGCGGAACCGGAGCGGGCGCCCGCTTCAGCGGGCCTGCTTCGTCGCCATCCACACGGCCCTGGCGTCGGCCGTGCCCGCCACGTCGTGGACGCGCACGCCCCAGGCCCCCGCCTCGAACGCCAGCACCGACGTCGCCAGCGTCGCCGCCTCCCGCTGCCCCACCGGGCGCGGCTTGCCGCCCTCGTCGGCCAGCAGCGACCCCAGGTACGACTTCCGCGAGGAGCCGAACAGCACCGGGTACCCCAGCGCCACGAACTCGTCCATGCGCGCCGACAGCCGCCAGTTGTGCTCGGCGGTCTTGGCGAAGCCGAGCCCCGGGTCCAGGACGAGCCGGCTCGCGTCCACACCCGACTCCAGGGCCGCCTCCGCGCGGTCCTCCAGCTCGGCCTTCACGTCCGCCACGACATTGTCGTAGTGCGCCAGCCGCTGCATGTCGGTCGAGTGCCCGCGCCAGTGCATGAGCACCCACCGCACCCCCGAATCGGCCACCACGCGCGCCATGTCCGGGTCGGCCAGGCCCCCCGAGACGTCGTTGACCACGCTCGCGCCCGCCTCGATCGCCGCCGCGGCCACCGCCGCGCGCGTGGTGTCGATCGACACCGCCAGGCCCCGATCGGTCAGCGCCGCCACCACGTCCACCACCCGCGCGGTCTCGGTCGCCGCGTCGACGCGCTCGGCGCCGGGCCGGGTCGACTCGCCGCCCACGTCGATCAGGTCGGCCCCTTCGGCGGCCATCTGCTCGCCGTGGCCCACCGCGTCCTCGAAGTCGAGGTAGCGACCGCCGTCGGAGAAGGAATCCGGGGTGACGTTGAGGATTCCCATGATCTTCGGACGGACCGGGTCCGTGTCGTGTGGCGTAGTCACGATCTTGACGGTACCCGTGCTCCCCGCCCCGCCGACTCGGATTAAGCGAGGTCCGTGAGGTCCAGCACGTGCCACTCGCGCAGCTCGTCCGACCCGGTCGACCACCACAGATGCCGTGCGTCGGCGCCGGTCTCGCCCGCGGCCGGGGCCACCAGGTACGTCGCGGAACCTGCCAGGTCGAACAGCGTCACCCGCTGCGAGTCGCCGATCTCCCCGGTCGACTCCTCAAGGGGCTCAAAGCGGTCGATGAGGCCGACGTCGGCGGCCACGGCCGAGGTGAACCCTTCGGCGACGGTCACCCGGTCGGTCCCGTCTGGACGGACGAGGTCGAGGCGGGACCCGTCGGCGGCGGTCACGATGAGGCGGCACCACGTCGCCGAGCACAGCGCCAGCTCGTCGGCCCCGGCCTCCACGGGCACCGCTTCGCCGTCGTCGGCGCGCACCAGCTCGGCCCCGCCCAGCGAGTCCGAACCGGCGCTGGCGAGCCACGGCCACGCGGCGGCCCGCCACGCGCCGGGGTGCTCGGTCACCGCGACCTCGCCGCCGCCGAGGGGCGCCGAGCGGTGCTCGGTGGCGCGCTCGGCGCTGCGGGCCGTTGCGAGCCAGTGGAGTGCCCCGTCGGCGAACTGGAGGTCGTAGGCGCTGCCCGCGAGGATGACGTCACCGGTGTCGCCGCTGAGCAGCCGGGACGGGCCGGGGCGCCCGTCGGGGCCGCGGTCGGCGATCCACACCTCGGAGACGACCCGCCCCGTATCGTCCGGTGTGGACTCGATCCAGGCGAGGTGCTCCCCGTTCGCGGCGGCGGCGACCACGCCCGGCACGGCCCCGGGGTCGGCGACCACGGTCGCGGCCGGTGCGGCGCCGTGCTCGACGTACAGCAGCCGCCCGGCCTCATCGGTGCCCAGCGCCGCCGTGTCGTCCAGGAAGGCCACCGGCTCCCACGCCCGCCCCTCGATCGCGCCCGGCCAGTCGGCGGGCTCCAGATCCCATGTGTCCCAAACGGTCGGCGTGTCGTCGGTGCTCGGAGCGGTGACGGATTCACCGCCTTCGGAGGCGGGCCAGGCCAGCCAGACGACGGCGAGCGCGAGCGCGCCCGCCAGCGTCGTTCGCTGGGCTGGGGCCATTATTCGCGGTCGCGTCCCCGCAGGAGGTAGAACAGCCCGGCGGCCACGCCCGCGGCGGCGGCCGAGGGCAGCGCCAGCTTCGCGGCGCGCCTGCCGCGCCGGTAGTCCAGCACCGGCCAGCCGTGCTGGCGGGCCTGGCGGGCCAGCCGGGAGTCGGGGTTGACCGCGATGGCCTTGCCGACCTTGCGCAGCATAGGCAGGTCGTTCGCCGAGTCGGAGTAGGCGGTGCACTGGTCGAGGTCGAGTCCGCGCTCGGCGGCCAGCTCGGCGATCCCGTCGGCCTTGGCCGGGCCGTGCATGAGGTCGCCCACGAGGCGGCCGGTGTAGCAGCCGTCGGCGACCTCGGCGATGGTGCCGAGCGCGCCGGTGAGCCCGAGCCGGGTGGCGATCACGCCCGCCAGCTCGATCGGGCTGGCGGTCACGAGCCAGACCTCCTGGTCGGCCTCGATGTGGCGTTCGGCCAGGCGCCGCACGGGCGCGAGGATGCGCGGGGAGATGTCGCGGTCGACGACCTCCTCGCACAGCTGCCGCATCTCGGCGACGGGGTACCCGGCGACCAGTTCGAGCGCGGAGGCCCTGATCGACTGGATGTGGCCGTGGTGCTCGGTGCCGCGGAACTTGAACCTGGCCTGCTTCCAGGCGGCCCCGGCGATGTCGCGCGCGGAGAGGACGCCGTGGCGGGCGAGGCCGCGCGCCAGCCAGTAGATGGAGGCGCCGTGCATGAGGGTGTTGTCGACGTCGAAGAACGCGGCCGTGGGCAGGCGGGCCAGCTCGTCGTCGCCGGGCGCGTCGGACTGCACGACGACGGAGCGGTGTCGCGGTCGCTCGTCACCGCCGGCCCGCATGGCCGCAGGTTGGGGCACGCGGGAGGCGCTGGTGGAAGCCTCGGTTTCAGACACCCTAAAAGCCTACCGGTCGAAAACAGACGCCCTGTAACGCCAGGACGCGCGCTTGATGAATTTCCAGTGTGGGCCCAGTTACGCACCTTTGGGGCGCTTGTCCCGGGCCCGCACGCGGGTCAGCCGAACAGGTCCTTGACGATCCCGGAGAGCTCGTCGAGCACCCCGCCCTCGGTCTCCTGCCGCGGCTCGTCGCCGGAGTCCTCGCCGGGGGCCAGTTCGCTCGCCGCGTCGGTGAGCGGGTCGGTCACGTCGCCGACGACGCCGGGCGAGGCGCTGCCCGGCCCCGGCGACGAGGGCGCCGTGCTCGGCGTCTCGGGCGAGTCGGCGGTCTCGGACTCGGTGGTGCCGCTGCCGCCGGTGCTGGCGTCGTCGGGCTCCTGCTCCGAGGGCTCGGCGCTCTCGGCGGGGCCGTCGGCGGCCTCGCACCCGGCGGGGATCGGCCCGAGTTCGTCGGTCGGACCGCCGGACTCGGTGCAGTCGAGCGCGCTGCGCAGCTCCACTGACCGCAGTGCCGCGTTCTCGACCAGGACGAGCAGGTCCTCCCCGGCGCCGAGGGCTTCGCCGTCCAGCCCCGAGACGAGTTCCTCGAGCGTCCAGCGGTGCTCGTTGGTGAACAGGTCGATGTAGTCGAGCGGGGCGGCCTCGCCGCTCTCGACGGCCAGTTCGCCCAGGAGCGCCGCGCCCGAGCGCAGCTCGCTCGCGGCGTCGTTCAGGGCGTTCGCGGTGTCGCTCTCGTCGTCGAGTGCGGCGGCCTCCTCGATGCGGGTGCCCGCGAATTCGAGGTGGAGCTGCGCCCGCCCGAGGTCGTTGCCCGCGAGGGCGAGCTGCGCGCGCTCGGTGGAGCGCTTGACGTTGTAGAGCGTGTCGCCCGGCAGCGCGTTGCCCGAGGCGGCGGAGACGCCCGAGACGGCCACGGTGCCGGTGAGCAGCGCGGCGACGATGGCGAGGCGCCTGCCCCCGCGCGGGCGGCGCGGGAAGATCTCGTCGAGGACCGGCGGCTTCTCGGTGTCGGGCACGCTCGCGCTGGCCCGGTGGCGGGCGGTGGCGCCGATGCCCTCGTCGGCGGCGACGGCCATGAGCCGGCGCCGCGTGGCGTCCCGCCAGTCCGCGGACGGCGTGGCGGCGGCGTTCATCTGCTCGCCGAGGTCGTGCAGGCGTTCGGCGACGCCGACGAGCTCGCCGAAGGTTTCCGTTGACACACCCGATGCTTGGGCGCGATCGCGCGCATGGGGGAGGGTAGGGCCGTCGGACTCAAGCAGACGTGCGAATTCCTCCGCCCGCCGACGGTCCAAAGGGTTGTAGATCACCGGGCACACCCCCTCTCATTGCGTGGATTCTGCTCCTGTACTTAGAACAACGCACGAATAGCCCCTGAGGTTACGGCCTGGTCCGCGGCGGGCCTGTGAGCCGCGCGCGGCTCCGGCCACGGCGGCGCCCGCGAGCCGTCGTCCGGCTCGGGGCGCGGCGGTGCCCGTCGTCCACGCCGCGGTTCGGTTCATGACGATGCATGCGCGCCCCGGCACCGGACCTGGCCGGCCGATGCCTCTGGTGATAGCGGGCGCATGCCCTGGCGAACAGTTCGGTGTCGGGTTTCTGACAGTTGTGGCGGTGCCCACGGTGGCACCGCCGACAGCGGGGCCGGTCGGGCTCCGGGCCGGTTCAGCCGCGGAACCCCTCCGGCAGGAGCCGCGCCAGCGTGCGCACGGCCCGGTACTGGAGCGCCTTGACCGCACCTTCGTTCTTGCCCATGGTGCGGGCGGTCTCGGCGACGGTGAATCCCTGGAGGAACCGCAGGACGATGCACTCCTGCTGGTCGGGGTTGAGCTTCTTGACCGCGGTGAGCAGCGTGGCGTTGGTGAGCTTCTCCAGCGCGGCGGTCTCCGGGGAGGTGGTGGGGTCGGTTTCGGGGGAGTCGGTGCCCAGCACGTCGGGCTTGGCGATCTCCAGGCGGTAGCGACCCGACTTGAAGTGGTCGACCACCAGGTTCCGCGCGATCGTCACGAGCCAGGCCCCGAAGGCCCGGCCCTGCCAGCTGAAGCTGGAGATCCGCCGCAGCGCGCGCAGGAAGGTCTCGGAGGCGAGGTCTTCGGCGAGCTGGGCGTTGTTGACGCGGAAGTAGATGTACCGGTAGACCGTCTCGTTGTAGCGGTCGTAGATCTCGCCGAACGCCGAGGAGTCGCCCGACTGGGCTCTGGCGACCAGCGAGGCCACCTCCTCGCCGTCGACCTGCTCCTCCTGGTCCCGGCGGTGCCTGCCGCCCTGCGCCCGCGTCGCCGCGGTGCTGTCCGAAGTGGCCGGTCCGACGCGGACGGAGTTCTGCTCGGCGGTGCCGGTGTCCAGGCTCAGGACGGCCCAGACGGCCTGCCGGAGGCGCTCCAGGCTCGGCGTCACGGTGAGCGACAGGGCCTCGGCGATCGCCTCGCCGGGGGAAAGGGGGACGATGTCTGTTGCGCGCGTCGCGAATCGACGGTTCGCGAGCGTTGCCATGGCTGGTGCAATACCGGGCACTATTGGCCTCCTCGTGTGAGGGGTCGGGCCGAGTCATGCGATCGGGTCCCGCAGGGACTGACCCGTTCGAGTCTAGGAATCGCAATGACGCTCCAGAGGGATTTGGAGTCGGCGTGTCGCAATGAGTGACGGCCGGTCGTACGCCGATGTCGGTCCTCGAAGCCGCACGCGGCGTACCCTTCTTCGCGGGGGCGGAATCCCACCTCTACCTCCCCAGGTATTCGGCGGTCCGGTGTCCCGGACCCTTGCCGCACCAATGGTGATGGAGAAATGACGGAGGGTGTCGCACAAGTTGTGCGATCTCTCGGGCGCCCCGCGGACCACGGGAGGAACAGGGTGAGCAGACTGACCCTTTTGACCACAAAGGATTGCCATCTGTGCGGCCGTGCGAGGGCCGACCTCGACGCGGTGGCGCGCGAGACGGGCGCGGGGTGGACCGAGGTCGACGTGGCCGACGACGCCGAGCTCGCCCGCGAGTACGGCGACCGGCTCCCGGTCGTGCTCCTCGACGGCAGGGAGCACGGCTACTGGGAGGTCGACGTCCCGCGGCTCAAGCGGGACCTGGGCGCGGCCTGACGCGGCGCGGCCCGAACCGTCGCCCCTGCTCAGCGCCCCGCGCCGCCGCGCCTGCGCCCCACGCCTCCGCCACCGAATCCCGGCGTGACGCGCCGAAGAACACCGGTTAGCGGGCATCCGGTCGGTTTCGGGGCAAAATGGGTCGACGGCTACTTCGCCGGGCGTCATCGACAGTTCGGTACAGCTGAGCACCGCTCAGTGATACGGGGGTGTACCGGATCGGCGCCCGGCAAGTAGCCGCCAACGCGCCGTCCGCCCCGCCCGCCGCCGGCCCCGCTCGATCCCGCCGCCGTCCCCTGTGAGCAGCCCCGTCGGTTAGCACCGCCTATGCGAGCCCGCCCCCGGCCGACGCCCTAAGCTGAGTAACTCATCGACGCCGCACACCGTCCCGCGGCGCGACCGGCCGCACCGGCGTCGGTGACGGCGGACACCGCTGCGACCGCCAGGGCGCGCGGCAGCGGACGCGACGGCACACCCGAATACCACAGGCGGCGAGAGACCTGGAGTTTCATGACGACCACCGGCGAAGGCACCGACCAGCAGGCTCCGGCGCACCCCTACCCCACCTCGGCCGCCGACCTCCCGGCCGCCACCGTCAGGCGACTGCCCGAATACCTCCGCGCCCTCAGCGCCCTCAGCGACGCCGGGGTCGACACCGTCTCCTCCGAGACCCTCGCCTCCGCCACCGGCGTCAACTCCGCGATGCTCCGCAAGGACCTGTCCCAGCTCGGGGCGAGCGGCATGCGCGGCGTGGGCTACAACGTCGCCGCGCTCGCCTCCTACATAGCCGGAGTGCTCGGACTCACGAAAGACTCCCGCGTGGCGATCATCGGCCTTGGCCACCTGGGACAAGCGCTCGCCCGCTACCCCGGGTTCTCCGAGCGCGGGTTCGACATCATTGGCCTCTTCGACGCCGATGCGGGCATCATAGGGAAGGAACTCGATGGCCTGACCGTGCGCGACGTCGCCCACCTGGCCGCCGCCGTACGTGACGAAGGCATCAACATAGGGGTGATCGCCACACCGGAAACGGCCGCCCAACACGTGGCCGATCTCCTCGTACATGCTGGGGTCACAAGCATTCTCAACTTCGCGCCATGCGTGCTCGCCGTACCCGAGGGTGTGGCGGTCCGCAAAGTCGACCTGGCCGTCGAGTTGCAGATCCTGTCATTCCACGAACATCACAAGACGCTCAGGCGCCAAGAGACGGGAACGGTGAAGTGAACCTCCTGGTAGTCGGCATCTCGCATCGCAGTGCCGCGGTAGAGACCCTCGAACGGCTCGCGGTGGACACGGCGACGGGCACGAGTCTGGCGCAGCGGCTCCTGCGCGGCGGCGAGGTCCGCGAGGCCGTGGTGCTCTCGACCTGCAACCGCATCGAGGTCTACGCCGCCGCCGCCAGTTTCCACGGCGCCCTCTCCGCCATCGTGGACGAGCTCGGCGAGCTGTGGGGCGGCTTCGCCGAGGTGCCCATCGACGGCGGGGCCGAGCGATCCGAGGCCGACACCGCCGCCCTCGACTTCGCCTCCTGCGGCTACGTCCGCCACGGCGCCGACGCCGTCGCCCACGTCTTCCGCGTCGCGGCCGGCCTCGACTCCATGGTCGCCGGCGAGCCCCAGATCCTCGGGCAGCTCCGCGACGCCTACGAGACCGCCCGCGAGGCCGACCAGGCGGGCCGCCACCTGCACGAACTGTTCCAGCAGGCCCTGCGCGTCGGCAAGCGCGTCCACGCCGAGACCGACGTCGACGCCGCCGCGCCCTCGGTCGTCACCGCCGCCCTCGGCCTCGCCGAGGCCGCGCTCGGCAAGCCCCTGGCCGAGGCCGACGCGGCCGTGGTCGGCGCCGGGGCCATGGGCGGCCTCGCCACCGCCACGCTCGCGCGCGCCGGCACCGCGACCCTCGCCGTCGCCAACCGCGACCGCGGCAAGGCCCGCCGCCTCGCCGCCGAGCACGGCGCGGTCGTCGCCGAGTACCACGACCTCGCCTCGCTGGCCTCCGGCGTCGACCTGCTGGTGTGCGCCACCTCCTCGCCCGAGCCGGTCCTCCGCGCCGCCGCGCTCGCAGGCCGCCGCTCGCAGCTGGTGGTCTGCGACCTCGCGCTGCCGCGCGACGTCGCCGAGGACGTCGCGAAGCTCGACGGGGTCACCGTCGTCGACATCGCCGAGATCCAGCGCTCCGACGCCGCCGGGGCCGGGGCCGAGACCATCGCCGCGGTCGAGCGGCTCCTCGCCGAGGAGATCGCGGCCTACACCGAGAGCCTGCGCGCCGACGCCGTCACGCCCACCGTCGCGGCCCTGCGCGCCACCGCCGCCGAGATCGTCGAGGCCGAGCTCGCCCGCGTCGCCCGCCGCGGCGACTTCACCGACGACCAGCGCGCCGAGGTGGCCCGCACCGTCCACCGGGTGGTGCAGCGGCTCCTGCACGAGCCGACCGTCCGCGTGCGCGAGCTCGCCGGTCAGCCGGGGGCCCCCGACTACGCCAAGGCGCTGCGCGACCTGTTCGCGCTCACGCCGGGCGCTCTCGCCGAACCCCGCGACACCGCCCTCGCCGAAGCACTGAAGATCAAGCCGGAAGGAAGCGACAAGTGATCCGCATCGGTACCCGGGAGTCGGCGCTCGCCATGGCGCAGACCGGACTCGTCGCCGAGGAGATCGCCCGCGTCTCCGGCGAGGAGGTCGCGATCGTCGGGATCAAGACCACCGGCGACGGCACGACGGTGCCGGTCGCGCGCCTCGGCGTGGGGGTCTTCGTCAACCAGCTCCGCGAGGAGCTGGACCGCGGGACCATCGACATCGCGGTCCACTCGTTCAAGGACCTGCCGACCGCGCAGCCCGAGCACCTGTCCATCGCCGCCCCGCCCCGCGCCGACCCGCGCGACGTCCTCGTCTCCCGCGGCGGGAAGTCGCTCGACGAGCTGGGGCCGGGCGCGCGCATCGGCACCGGCTCGCCGCGGCGCATCGCGCAGCTGCTGGCCCTGGGCCGCGGCTTCGAGGTCGTGCCGATCCGCGGCAACATCGACACCCGCATCAAGCGGACCGAGGACGACCTGGACGCGGTCGTCCTGGCCGCCGCCGGGATGCACCGGGTCGGCCGCGAGGGTGAGATCAGCCAATATCTCGACCCGCTGGTGATGCTCCCCGCTCCGGCACAAGGGGCACTAGCGGTCGAATGCCGCAAATCGGACAAGACATCCGCGCGGATTTCGAGTATGCTCAACGACCGGTACTCACATGCCGCGGTCGCCGCCGAGCGGGCCATTCTCGAACGACTCGAAGCGGGATGCAGCGCGCCGGTCGCCGCGCTCGCCGATGTCGCCGAAGGCGCCGAGCCGGGCAAGGTCGACCTGTATCTGCGGGGGGCGGTGTTCGCCGCCGACGGGGGCGTCACCGAGCGGCTCTCGACCACGGCCGAACTGAACGACGGCGACCTCGTGAACGAGGCCGCGGCGGTCGGGAGGGCGATGGCCGAGGAGCTGATCGCGAACGGTGCCGAGCAACTGTTGAAGTCCAATTCATAGCGCAGACGATTGTTGATGGAGTGAACATGACCGGTGCCCGTAAGCTGGTAGGCCGCGTGCGATTCGTCGGAACCGGCCCAGGCGATCCGGGACTGCTGACCAAGCGCGCCCTCGACGCCATCGCCGAGGCCGACCGCGTCTACTACGACCGGTCCCTGCCGCAGTCGCTGATCGAGGCGGCCAAGGAGATCACCGGCGACGACGGCAAGATCAAGCTGATCGAGTCCTCCCCGAGCGACCAGGGCAAGCTCATGGCCGCCGCCGCGCGCGAAGGCGAGAACATCGCCCGTCTGGTCGTCGGCGACGCCTACCCGAACCGGCTCGCCAAGGCCGAGATCAAGGCCGCCTCCGCCGAGCAGGCCCGCTTCGAGGTCATCCCCGGCATGAGCCACGCCCAGGCCGTCGCCGTCTACGCGGGCATGCCCCCCGGGGAGGTCCGCACGGTCATCGACATCGACGACATCGCCTCCCTGGAGCCGCAGGCCCTCGCCGACGCCGCCGGGCGCGGCAGCCTGACCGTCACCGCCGACGTCTCCGACCTGTCCTCGCTGCGCGACATACTGCTCGCGGGCGGGGTCTCCGGCGAGACCGCCGTCGCCGTCACCGGCGACGCCACCGGCGAGACCGAGTACACGACCACCTCCTCCGTGGACACCTTCGTGGAGGCCGCGCTCGGCTACGCCGGGCAGGTCGTCCTCACCATCGGGCCCGGCGTCGAGGACCGGCACGAGCTGGCCTGGTGGGAGTCGCGTCCGCTGTACGGCTGGAAGGTCCTCATCCCGCGCACCAAGGAGCAGGCCGGCATCATGTCCGAGCGCCTGCGCTCCTACGGCGCGATCCCGTGCGAGGTGCCGACGATCGCCGTCGAGCCGCCGCGCACCCCGGCCCAGATGGAGCGGTCCATCAAGGGCCTGGTCGACGGCCGCTACGCGTGGATCGTGTTCACCTCGCAGAACTCCGTCAAGGCGATCTGGGAGAAGTTCAAGGAGCACGGCCTGGACGCGCGCGCCTTCGGCGGCATCAAGATCGCCTGCATCGGCGAGGCCACCGCGGACAAGGTGCGCGAGTTCGGCATCGAGCCCGAGCTCCTGCCCTCGGGCCAGCAGACCTCCGAGGGCCTGCTGGAGGTCTTCCCGCCGCACGACCCGGTCCTGGACATGGTCGGCCGCGTCCTGCTGCCGCGGGCCGACATCGCCACCGAGACCCTCGTCTCCGGGCTCACCGAGCGCGGCTGGGAGGTCGACGACGTCACCGCCTACCGGACGGTGCGCGCCTCGCCGCCCGCCGCCGAGATCCGCGACGCCATCAAGTCCGGCGGCTTCGACGCGGTCCTGTTCACCTCGTCCTCGACGGTGCGCAACCTCGTCGGCATCGCCGGGAAGCCGCATCAGCGGACCGTCGTGGCCTGCATCGGGCCGCACACCGCCGACACCGCGATCGAGTTCGGGCTGCGCGTGGACGCCAAGCCCGAGAACGCCTCGGTGCCGGACCTGATCGAATCGCTCGCCGAATACGCCGTGGAGCTGCGCAAGCGCCTCGCCGAAGGTCCCATCAAGACCCGGCGCGGCCAGAAGGTGCAGGGCCCCACCGCGCTGAGGTTCCGCTAGCCGTAAGGAGATGGCCGCAGTGCCGCGCAACGAACCCGCCTTCCCGACGATCCGTCCCCGGCGGCTGCGCCGCACTGCGGCCATGCGCCGTCTGGTGGCCGAGACCCGCGTGCACCCGGCGGACCTCGTCCTGCCCTTCTTCGTCAAGGAGGGGCTGAGCGAGCCGCAGCCGATCGCCTCGATGCCAGGGGTGTGGCAGCACACGGTGGCCTCGGCGCGCAAACTCGCCGTGGAGGCGCACCGGGCCGGGATCGGCGGGCTCATGCCGTTCGGCGTCCCTCGGACGCGGGATGCGGTGGGTTCGGGCGCGACCGACCCGGACGGCATCCTCAATGTCACGACCAGGGCGATCCGCGACGAGATCGGCGAGGACCTCGTGCTCATCCCGGACCTGTGCCTGGACGAGTTCACCGACCACGGCCACTGCGGCGTGCTGAACGATGAGGGCGCGGTCGACAACGACGCGACGCTGGAGCGCTACGCCGAGATGGGCGAGCGCCTGGCCGAGGCCGGGGCGGACCTGTTGGGCGCCTCGGGGATGATGGACGGCCAGATCGGTTACGTGCGCAGTGCGCTCGACCAGACCGGCCACACCGGGACCGGGCTGCTCGCCTACGCGGCGAAGTACGCCAGTGCTTTTTACGGGCCGTTCCGCGACGCGGTCGAGTCGCAGTTGCAGGGGGACCGGCGCACCTACCAGCAGGACGCGCCGAACGCGACCGAGGCTGTGCGGGAGATCGAGCTCGACGTGGCCGAGGGCGCCGACATCGTGATGGTCAAGCCCGCTCTGCCTTATTTGGACATCGTGCGGGCGGCGGCGGAATGCTCGCCGGTTCCCGTTGCGGCCTATCACATCTCGGGCGAGTACGCCCAGCTCGTGGCGGCGGCCGAGCGCGGCTGGATCGACCGTGAGGCGGCGATCCTGGAGAGCCTGACGAGCATCAAGCGGGCCGGAGCGGGCATCATCGCCACCTACGCCGCGATCGATGCCGCCCGCCTTTTGTCGTGAGCGTCGAAGAGCTCTCGTCCGCGATAGCCGCGAACGCTGCGCGGGCTCGCGAGGTCGCCACCGCGCTCGGTGGATCGAAGGACAAGGCCGACCGGCTCGCGGATCGAATCGGTGAGAAGCCGAGCCGAAGAGTGAGTTTCGAGACTGATCTCGGCATTTACCCGATCCACCTTTCGAAGGAGGTCGAGGCTGAGCTGTTGCGACGCTTCGAAGCGGGAGCCACATCGCTCGAACTGACCGAGTACGTTGTGGCCCAGGGGGTTCAGCCGCCCACCGGGCAGCCGGGCTGGGTGGTCGCGGTTCTGCGTCTCGAAGGGCGGAACCGCGGTGGCGATCATATGATGGACTACTACGGTTTTGTCTGGTCAGAGCCGGGCTATGCGTTCAGTCATGGGGCGCATCACGAGTTCGCCGACAACTCGAGTGCGTGGGAACCGGCCAAGACGACCGAGGACTGAACAGAAGGCCGGGAGTCGAAGGCTCCCGGCCTGAAGTTCAGCGTTGAGGTTCGGTCGTCACTTCGCAACGGCGGCGAGGAAGCTCCGCCAGTCGGCGGGGGAGGCGTCGAGGATCGGCGAGGCGTCCCCGAGCTTCGAGTCACGGACCTGGACCAGAGAGCTAGCCTGCCTGGCCTCCACGCAGTTTCCAGAATTGGAGGTGTTGCTACGGCTGGACTTCCGCCATTCGCTCGTCAGCATCGAGATACGCTCCTAGCTCTACACACCTTTGGAGTATGACCCTGAACAGCTTACGCAGGTGCTCGATCGAGACTTGATCCTCCACCCAGGTACCACCCGAGTAAGCATCGAGGAACGCGACCTCAAAATCCACAGGGTTATCGAGGCCCATGAGGGTGAACGCGCCGTTGTATGCAGGGCTCAGACCTGCCGTGATCGGGAAGACGTATACCCCGATGTTGTACTGATCAGTCAACTCTCGAATGTGATCCATCTGGGCGTTATAGAAGGGCAGGTGCCTGATTTGTTGCAGGACATACTCATTGAGTACAACTCGCATAGCTGGCGGCTCGCCTCCTCCGAGTACCGCCCGCTGCCGTCCCAGCTTGTACTGGATGTTTGATTTCGCGGCTGCTTCTGATTCGATGAACGGATCGGCATCGGTAAGCGCACGCATGTACTCGGGTGTCTGCAGCAGGCCAGCGATCAGGCTCTCCTCGTAGATGTCGAGCCGGTTCGCCGCAGACTCGACCACCGCGAACGGGGATTCGCCAACCGGGTTGCCCGGCTTCCCCGACTGCTGATACCCCGAGGCGCCGTTGTCGTGCGTCTGTACAGCGAGTTCGAAGAGCTGGTTTGCCACCTCATCCGAAGCGCCGAGTCGCTTCGCCATGCCCTGTATGCGGGTCGGATCATGCCGTTTGGTCTTCCCGGTCAAGATCCGATCAAGGGTGTCCTTGTTCATGAACAGGAACCGAGCGCCCTCGCGGGTGGATTCGAATCCATGCTCCGCATAGAGCTGGTTGATGGTCATACGAATGACCCAGGAGTCAAACCTCGGGTTCGATGGCATGTCGGTCATGGTGACACATTGCACGTTGGCTCACAACAACCACTATTGCTTGCTGGCGCAATTCGGTGGCGCACGGTAGCCAGGGAAATGAGCCAGGGTGCTCCGGCGCGGCTTCCCGGCGATGGCACAAGCTCTCAGAAAAGTTCGCTTGTGGTCTTGACCTGCGCATACGGTGATTCTCGTCAACGGGAGGAGAACCGATATGACCGATGCTAGACGCATCCGCCGCAGCCGTCCGACCACTCTGGATCGAGGCCATTTCACCGATGGAGTCCGCACCTTCCACGTCCGCTGTTCGAGCGAGACCGCTCCGGATTCCTTCCAGGTCTACGCCGACGGCAATCCGGAGGCCATAGTCCTCGTGCTCTCCGGACTGAATTCGGGTGCGCTGAAGGCCACGTGGGGGCCGGGCTGGATCACCGCCTCCGAGGAGTGGCGGCAGTGGTGCGAGGCCGAGGCGTTCATGGTGTTCTACAACGGCACCAAGGCCGCCGTGGGCAGAGTGCGGGTCTGCAATGGCTGAACGACCCGACACACCCGAACCGGAGCCGGCCGAACCCGAAGGGGCCTACCTCGGTGAGTTCCGCCGCGGCCCGGCCATCTTCACCGTCTTCGCCATCGACCGAGGTGACCGCATCCGCATCGACTGCAACGACGGCAACGGTCCTTCGGAAGTGTGCGTCTTCGCCGACCTCCCCGGTGCTGAGCCGCGTTGGCACGGGGCCTGGAACGGTGACGAGTGGTGCCCGTGGATCGAGGCCCAGGCCCGCACGATCATCAAACGGTGAAACAGACCCGGGTGCGGCGGCGGGCCGACCGTTGTCGTCGTTCACGGCCCTACAGCACCTCCCGCTGCGCCGCCGCACCCGCCCTGAGTCCTCGCCCGGCAACCCAGGCCCGCAGACGAGGACCCGCGGGCCGGTCGATCAAGGTGGAGACCGACCGGCCCGCACCCGAACACCGATCCGCGCCCCCGTCCCTGTTCGGGCGTCCCCTGTCGGCCTGCGGCACTTCACGCTCCGGAGCCGGGAACGGAGGGTGGCCCGCCCGGCGGAACCGAGTGATACCGGGCGGGCCTTCGGAGGGCGGAGCTAACAGGTGAGGTTGCCTCCGGTCGACACTCCCAGCAGCGATGCGAACTGCTGGTACTTGTCGATACGGCTCTGCACCTGCGCAGGGTTGCCGCCGTCGCACTCGATCGCTCCGTTGATGGAGCGGATCGACTCGCCGAAGCCCGCGCCGGTGGTCATGGCGGCGTGGCCGCTGATGGTGCCCGGCCCGCTCTGGGTGTTCCAGTACCACAGGGCGGTCTGCCACGCGACCGTCGAGTTCTGCTCGACCAGCCACGGGTTGGTCAGCAGCGGGAGCCCGAGGAAGTCGCCCGCGCCGTTGTAGTTGAAGTTCCAGCTCAGCTGCATCGGGCCGCGGCCGTAGTAGGCGGCCGTCCCGGCCGGGCACCCGTACGGCTGGGTGGTGTCGCAGTAGTGGCCGTAGTTGCCGGTGTTCTGCTCGACGATGTGCACCAGCCCGCCGGTCTCGTGGCCGATGTTCGCCAGGAAGGCGGCGGCCTCCTGCCGCTGGACGGTGTCACTGCCGGTGTTGGTGAAGGCCGGGAAGGCCGCGGTGGCCTCGACCAGCCCTTGGTAGGTGTAGAACGAGTTCCGGCCGGGGAACATCTGGTTGAACTGGCTCTCGGAGACCAGGAACCCGGACGGGTCGGGCGGGTTGCCCGTGTCGCCGTCGCAGCTCGTCGGGTCCCAGAACCAGGTGCTGATGACCGGGTCGTAGCCGGGGTTGGCGTGCACGGCCACGTAGTAGTTGCCGTCGGTGTACAGGACCACGTCGCCGGCCTGGTAGTCGGTGCCCGCGCTCCAGACGGTGAAGGCGCAGCCCTCGCCTCCGGGGCCGCCCGGGTCGCCGCCGGAGCCGCCGCACGGCTCCTGGTCCCGCCACACGCCCCACTCGCCGGTGGAGCCGGGGGTCTCGCCCTGGGTCCACCACTGGGCGGTCCAGTTGTAGCCGCCGTGGGAGACGACGGCCCCGCCGGTGTAGGCGCTGGCCGGGTTCCATGCCGGTGCGCAGGCGGCCTGGGCGCTGGCCTGCGATGCCGGGATCACGAACGCCAGGGCCGCGGCCGCGAGGAACGCGCCGACGATCGCCAGTGTCCGCTTGCGTTGTCGCTGAAGCACGGGCTTCACCTCTAATCTTTAACAAAGCTTACTTATAGATAAATTTAATCTCCTCACTCTATGAGCGCAAGATGCCGGACCGAAATGGGTGCCGATGTGGCGAATGAGGTGCGGGGGACCGGCGCCGCCTCACTCCACTGCGGGCTCGACGCCGATGCGCGGGGCGAGGTAGCCGCGCAGCGCCCGCTTGGTCTCGTCGCTCACTCGCGGCAGCTCGGCCTCGTCGGCGGCCATGATCATCGGCAGCAGCCCCCGGAAGAGGTGGACGGCCACCTCGGCGGTGAGGCGCCGCTCCTCCGGCTGAAGGCCGGGCGCGCGCGCCTCCAGCATCGCGTCGACCCGCTCGAACATGAGCTTCTGCGCCGGCTTCTTCGCCCCGGCCAGCTCGGGGGAGAGGTGCGGGTCGGACAGCAGCGCGTAGAAGCCCGGGTTCGCCCGGTCGAAGGCGATCAGCGGATCGACGATCCGGTCGAGCATCCGGTCGAGCGGCAGCCGCGCCACCGACAGGTCGAACGCCTCGCCGTGGGCCCGGCGCAGGTGCTCGACGTAGCGCGCCATGAGCGCCTCGGCGATCGCCTCCTTGTTCTTGAAGAACTGGTACAGCGTCCCCGGGGAGGCCCCGGCCCTGGCGGCGATCGCGTTCGTGGTCGCGCCCTTGAAGCCCTCCTCCGCGAAGACCTCCGCGGCGGCGTCCAGCAGCTCGGCGATCCGCTTCTCGCCCCTGGCCTGCCGCTTCCGAACCGTCTTCGGCGTGTCCTCGGTCACGAAGCGTCCTTTGCTCTAGAAAACACGAGCATCCGCTCGTATTTTTAATACGAGCATTTACTCGTATTCAGTCTACGTCGGTCGGGAGCCCCGCATGACCTCCACCACCGCCCCGCATACTAAGCCCGGTCCGGTCGAGGCGTCGCCCTCGGCGCTGCACCGGCTCGGCCTGGCCGTCGTCCGCCGCAGGCGCCCGCTCCTCGCGGCCGCCGTCCTCCTGTTCGTCGTCGGCGGCCTGATCGGCTCCGGCACCATGGGCGCGCTGGTCCTGTCGCGCTACGAGGTGCCCGGCTCCGAGTCCATCGTCACCGCCGAGGAGCTCGACGAGCGCTTCACGGTCGGCAACGCCAACTTCCTGCTGCTGGTCACCGCCGACGACGGCAGCGTCGACTCCCCGGCCGCCGCCGAGGCCGGGGCCGCCCTCGCCGCCGAACTCGCCGCGCACGACCGCGTCGCGTCCGTCGACTCCTACTGGGACGACCGGTCCCCGACGCTGGTCAGCGAGGACGGCTCCCAGGCGCTCATCCTCGCCTACGTCCCCGGCGACGTCACCGACGTGCGCGAGGACGTCCTGCCCGGCCTCAAGGACGCCTTCGCCGGCGACCACGGCGCGATCGAGGCCGGCGTGGGCGGCTCCGACGAGCTCTTCCGCGAGGTCGCCGAACTGGCCCGCGGGGACTTCCTGGTGGCCGAGGCCATCATCATCCCCGGCCTGCTGCTGCTCCTGATCGTCCTCTACCGGCGGCCCGTCGCCGCCCTGCTGACCATGGGCGTCGCCCTGTTCTCCCTGGTCACCTCCCTGGCGCTGCTGCGCGGCGTGGCCGCCCTCGTGGAGGTCTCGACCTTCGCGGCCAACCTCGTGCTGGTCATGAGCGTGGGCCTGGCCGTCGACTACTGCCTGTTCATCATCAGCCGCTACCGCGAGCAGGCCGCCGCGGGCGCCGAGCGCGCCGAGGCCGTGGCCGCGACCGTCGCCACCGCCGGGCGCACGGTCCTGTTCAGCGCCCTCACCGTCGCCGCCGGGCTCTCGGTGCTGCTGGCCATGCCGTTCCCGTTCCTGCGCTCCTTCGCCTACGCCGGGCTCCTCGTCCCGCTCACCGCCGTCGTCGGCGCCGTGATCCTCCTCCCGGCCGCGCTCGCCGCCTGGGGCCACCGGGTCGAGCTGCGCCGCCAGGACCGGCCGCTCGAACAGGGCCGCTGGTACCGCCTCGCCGCCGCCGTCATGCGCCGCCCGATCGCCTGGGGCGCCGCCGCGCTCGTGCTGGTGCTGCTGCTGGCCTCGCCGCTGCTGGGCGTCCGCTTCGGCGTGCCCGACGAGCGCTCGCTGCCCGAGAGCGCGGACAGCCGCGTCGTCACCGACCAGATCACCGCGAACTTCACCGCCGAGGCCACCGACGCGATGCGCGTCCTCGCCCGCGCCCCTGAAGCGGCGGCGCTGGCCGACTACGCCGCCGCGCTGTCCGAGGTGCCCGGCATCGCCCAGGTCGACTCGGCCGCGGGCCGCTTCGTCGACGGCGAGGCGGCGGCGCCGGCGGAGGAGGGGCGCTTCGCCGCCGCAGCGAACGGCGACACCTGGCTGGAGGCCGTGCCCACCGGCGAGGCCATGCGCGACGATCCCTACAGGATGGTCGACGAGCTCCGCGCGGTGGAGGCCCCGTTCGACACCGCCGTCAGCGGCTACCCGGCCGACCTGGCCGACTTCCGCGAGGCCCTGCTCGACCGGCTCCCGCTCGTGTTCGCCTTGATCGTGCTGGTCACCTTCGTGATCCTGTTCCTCATGACCGGCAGCGTCATCGCGCCGCTCAAGGCAACGGTCCTCAATGTATTGTCGCTGTCGGTGATGTTCGGCGCCCTGGTGTGGCTCTTCCAGGACGGGAACCTCTCGGATCTCATCGGCTTCACCCCGCAGGGCTCGTTCGAGTTGAGCATCCCCATCCTCATGTTCTGCGTCGCCTACGGGCTGTCCATGGACTACGAGGTCTTCATGCTCTCGCGCATCAAGGAGGAGTACGACCGCACCGGCGACAACGCCGGGTCCATCGCGGTCGGCCTCCAGCGGAGCGCGCCGCTGGTGACCGCCGCGGCGCTGGTGCTGGCGTTCAGCTTCGCCGTCTACGCCACGGGACAGGTCGTCCTGCTGCAGATGCTCGGGATCGGCATGGCCCTGGCCGTGATAGTCGACGCCACGGTCATCCGCGGCGTGCTCCTGCCGTCCCTCATGCGGCTCACCGGCCGGTGGAACTGGTGGGCGCCCGCGCCGCTGCGCAGGCTCCACGACCGCATCGGCCTCAGCGACTGAGCGGCGCACGGCCTGTGGCCCGCGCGCCGCGCGGGCCACAGGCCGTGTCGCATATAGGCAATGTCATGTACAGGCTGTATCACATACAGGTCATGTCACATATAGGCTGTGTCTTATATAGGACAAGTCCTATAGTCGCTCAGTCGAATGCCGCGCCGACCAGGACCGGCTCGGGGCGCAGCCGGATGCCGAACTTCGCCTCCACGCCGTCGGCCACCTCGCGCGCCAAAGCGAGCAGCTCGGCCGTCGTCGCCCCGCCCCGGTTGGTCAGCGCGAGCGTGTGCTTCGTCGACAGGCCCGCGCCGCCGCGCCGGTAGCCCTTGTCGAACCCGGCCGCGCCGATGAGCCACGCCGCCGAGACCTTCACGTCCTCGCCCACCGGCCAGTGCGGGGCGTCCTTGCCCAGTCCGGCGACGAGCGCATGGAAGTCGGCGGCGCCGATGACCGGGTTGGTGAAGAACGAGCCCGCGCTCCACGTGTCGTGGTCGCCCTCGTCGAGCACCATGCCCTTGCCGCGCCGCAGGCCGATGACCACCTCGCGGGCCTCGGCCAGCGGCACCCGCCCGCCGACCTCCACGCCCAGGCGCTTGGCGGCCTCGGCGTACGCGATCGGCTGCGAGAGTCCGCCGTGTTCGAGCCGGAAGTCCACGCTCATCACGAAGTAGCGGCTCCGGTGCTTGAAGACGCTGTGCCGGTAGGCGAAGCCGCATTCGGCGGGGGACCAGTCGCGGATCTCGTCGGCCTGGCGGTCCCACACCCGCACCGAGGCGATGGTCTGGGCGACCTCCTGGCCGTAGGCGCCGACGTTCTGGATCGGCGTCGCCCCCGTCGATCCGGGGATGCCGCTCAGGCACTCCACGCCCGAGCGCCCCTCCTCGACGGTCCAGGCCGCGAACTCGTCCCACACCTGCCCGGCCTGGACGCGCACCACGTCGCGGCCCACCGGCTCGATGCCGCCGCCGCGCAGCAGCACCACCGTCCCGTCGAAGCCGCCGTCGCCGATGACGACGTTGCTGCCCCCGGCCAGCACCAGGGTCGGCCCGGCCGCGGCGCGCAGCGCCTCGACGGCCTCCTCGGAGGTCTTGGCCTCGACCAGGCTCCGCGCCGGGCCGCCGAGCCGCAGCGTCGTGTACCGTCCGAGCGTTTCGCCCGGATTCCGACCTGCCGGGGCGTGCTCGCTTCCGTTTGGGCTGGCGTCTGTCACGCCGCAAAGCCTAAGCTGTTCATGGGCTACAAGGATGGGCGGTCACCTATGTCGAAGCCACGCGTCACCGACTACCTCGCCGAGCTCAAGCACGAGGCCGGCGGTCTGCGCGAGACCGCCGAGGGGGCGCTCGGCCGCGTCGTCCCCTCGCGCCCCGACACGACCGTGGCCGGTCTCCTGGCCGAGCTGGTGCGCCTCTACCGCTGGACGGCCGCCGCCGTGGAGGCCGGAGACCGCGAGGAGGACGTGCCGCGGCCGCCGCCGGTGCGCCTGAGCGAGGCCGACGCCCTCCCCGCCTTCGACGAGTCGTTGGACCGCGCCGTCGCCGCGCTCGAATCGCGCCCCTCCGACGCGCCCGCGTGGACGTGGGCGCCGGTGGAGTGGAAGGCCCGGTTCTGGCGGCGCCGCGCCGCCGTGGCGACGGCCCTGGCCCGCTGGGACGCCCAGATTGCCGTCGGCGCCACCGTCCCGGTCCCCACCGCGCTGGCGACCGAGACGATCGCCGAGGTCTTCGAGGCGTTCATGCCCGTGGGCATCCGGCGCGGCTCGCACCCCCACGCGAGCGGCCTCGCGCAGCTGTTCGCCCAGGACGCCGACGCGTCGTGGTTCGTGCGCCTGAGCGACGGCCGGGCGGCCCTGCTCGACCACCCCGACGCGCGCGCCGGGCTCCAGGCGCGCGCGGCCGGGTCGGCCTCGGACGTCGCGCTGGCGCTGTGGGGGCGGCTCCCGTTCGGCATCTGCGACGTCGCCGGGGACGAGGCGCTGTTGCAGGCGCTGCGCGTGCGGTAGGCAGTGCGCGTGATGCGAGTAACGGTTCGATAAATTTCCCTTTGAATCGGACAAATGTACGCCGCGCACTTGGCAAAGGCATTCAGATGCCGTTAGGCTCACCACACGCTCCGCGGCGGCCACGCCTGCGCAGCGCGCACGCCGCGGCGCAGGACCGCGCCCCAGTGGGGTCCTTTCCGCAGTGTGCGACAAGTACGCCTTTTACAACGGATCGTCTGGCACGTGCCTGCCAGTGAAAGGACCACACATCATGGCCACAGTGACCTATTCGGATGCCACGCGCATCTACCCGGGCTCCGACACGCCCGCCGTCGACCGGCTCAACCTCGAGATCCAGGACGGCGAGTTCCTCGTCCTCGTCGGGCCCTCCGGTTGCGGCAAGTCCACCTCCCTGCGCATGCTCGCCGGTCTCGAGGAGATCGACGAGGGCTCGGTGTTCATCAACGAGACCGACGTCTCGAACCTCCCGCCGAAGTCGCGCGACATCGCGATGGTCTTCCAGAACTACGCGCTCTACCCGCACATGTCCGTCTTCGACAACATGGCGTTCGCCCTCAAGCTGCGCCGCATGCCGAAGGCCGACATCAAGCAGCGGGTCGAAGAGGCCGCGAAGCTCCTCGACCTGACCGACTACCTCAACCGCAAGCCCAAGGCCCTCTCGGGCGGTCAGCGCCAGCGTGTGGCGATGGGCCGCGCCATCGTGCGCGAGCCGCAGGTCTTCCTCATGGACGAGCCGCTGTCGAACCTCGACGCCAAGCTGCGCGTCCAGACCCGTTCGCAGATCGCCTCGCTCCAGAAGCGCCTGGGCATCACCACCGTCTACGTCACCCACGACCAGATCGAGGCCATGACGATGGGTCACCGCATCGCGGTGATGAAGGACGGCGTGCTCCAGCAGTGCGACACCCCGCGCGTGCTCTACGAGACCCCCGGCAACGTGTTCGTCGCGGGCTTCATCGGCTCGCCGGCGATGAACATCAAGACCGTCAAGCTCACCGAGGGCGGCGCGCTGTTCGGCGACGTCACGCTCCCGCTCTCGCGCGAGGTGCGCGACGCGGCCACGAGCGACGGCGCCGACCAGGAGGTCACCATCGGCATCCGGCCCGAGCACTGCAAGCTCGGCACCGAGTCCTCCGGCGGCATCCCGATCGAGGTCGATCTCGTCGAGGAGCTGGGCTCCGAGGCGTACGTCTACGGCCACGCCGCTTACAACGGCGGCAGCGAGCGCTTCGTCGTCCGCGCCGAGTCCAAGGACGTGCCGCGTCTGGCCGAGACGGTCTACGTCGTCCCCGAGCCGGGCCACGAGCACGTGTTCCACGCGACCACGGGCTCGCGCCTGAACTGACCGAACGACCGCGTTCGATTCCGGACCGCGCGGCGCCCACCGGGGCGCCGCGCGGTTCTGCGTTTGCATTCCCGGCGCCAGACGCTACCGTTGGGTATATGACCGACGTCACCATGACCGCCGCGCGCGCCCGCCTGCCGCCGCGCGCGCGCCGATAGTGGATCGACCCAGCGTCGACCGACCGCTACACTTCACTGCGTTCCACCCTGATTGCAGTACGCGCGGTGCGCCGTCGCCGCCGCCCGAGTCGTTCGGGCGCGCGCGTGCGCTCGCGCTGCAGCCGGGGCAGCGCCGCGTCCGCACCGGAAACGTCCACGACGCGGACCGGACGACACACCGCTCCGGCTGTGGTGAAGCTCTCGTGACCCGCGATCGGCAGCGCATTGCCCGTTATGCGCTGTCCGATTGCGGACAATGCCCGTTCCGTGGGACGAACGTCCCCGGTGGTCGCGAGAAGAAAGCCGGAGACTGGGGCGCGCGGCGGCAACCGATCCGGCCCGTCACGCCGTCCCAGTAATAGCGCCGTTGCACAAGCGGCACGGAGCCACAATCACGACGGTCGCGCCACTGCGATCGCCACATAGGCATCACAGCCCCACGAACAACGCATTCCGCACGACACCGTCCCCGCGAGCGACCCGGCACCGCGAGCAGTGGGAACCACAGCCCGAGAGACGCGAGAACATGCCCTTGACGACATCAGACACCGTCAGGCCGCCGGCCGTCGCCGGACGGTTCTACTCCGCCGACCCCGACCGCCTGCGCGCCGAGACCGCCCGGCTCATCGACGCCGTCCCAGTCCCCAGCGACGAACCGCTCGCGCCCGCCTACATCGTGCCCCACGCCGGGCACCGCTACTCCGGCCGCGTGGCCGCCGAGGTCTACGCCCGCCTGGCCCGCCACCGCGACCGCATCGACCGGGTCGTCCTGGTCGGCCCCTCCCACCACCGCCCGCTGCGCGGCCACGCCGCCGCCCCCTACACCGCCTGGGAGACGCCGCTGGGCCGCGTCGAGGCCGCCGACACCAACGTCGTCGGCTCCTCCACGCTCCCGCACGCCGAGGAGCACTCCCTGGAGGTGCAGCTGCCGTTCCTCCAGGTCGCCCTCGGCGAAGGCGTCAAGGTCACGCCCGTGGCCGTGGGCATGAGCCAGGCCCCCGACACCGCGCGCGTCATCACCGCGCTCCTGGCCGAGGCCGGGGAGCGCACGGTCCTGCTGTGCTCGACCGACCTGTCCCACCACCACGACCTGGAGACCGCCGACCGCGTCGACGCCGCCACCGTCGAGGCCATCCGGGGCCTGCGCCCGCGCGAGATCTCCACCTCGCACGCGTGCGGCGTGTTCGCCCTGCGCGGCACCGTCGCCTGGGCCGACGCGACCGGCCGCCGCCCCCGGCTGCTGGCGCGGGGCACCTCCGCCGACGCCACCGGGCGCACCGACCGCGTCGTGGGCTACCCGGCCTTCGCCGTCGAGTTCCCGTCCGGCCTGTGATGCGCCCCGATGCGGCGAAACTCGCATGCCGCCCCGCGGAGGGGCCGCCTACCCTGTAAGACGTGACCGAGCACGAGCAACACATTGAGACCGGTGAGGACCTTCCCGAGCAGATGAGGATCCGGCGCGAGAAGCGCGCCGCCCTCCTGTCCGAGGGCAAGCAGCCGTATGCGCTCGGCTACCCCGGCACGCACACCTTCGCGGAGCTGCGCGAGCGGTTCGCGGACCTGGGGGCCGGGGAGTCCTCCGGGGTCACCGTCGCCGTCGTCGGCCGCGTCATCTTCGTGCGCACCGCCGGGAAGCTGTGCTTCGCGCGCCTGCGCGACGGCGAGGGCGCCGAGTTCCAGGTGATGCTCTCCCAGGGCAAGGTCGGGGCCGAGGCCCTGGCCGACTTCAAGCGCCTGGTCGACATCGGCGACCACTTCGGCGTCACCGGCGAGGTCGTCACCTCCAAGCGCGGCGAGCTGTCGGTCATGGCCGACGGCTTCACGATCACCGCGAAGGCGCTCCGGCCGCTGCCGGTCGCCCACAAGCCGCTCGCCGAGGAGACGCGCGTCCGCCAGCGCTACGTCGACCTCATCATGCGCCCCGAGGCCCGCCAGAACGCGCGCCGCCGCGCCGCGGTCGTGCGCTCCATTCGCGACCGGCTGCACGAGCGCGACTTCGTCGAAGTCGAGACGCCGATGATGCAGGTCCAGGCGGGCGGCGCCACCGCCCGGCCCTTCGTCACGCATATGAACGCCTACGACATCGATCTGTACATGCGCATCGCGCCCGAGTTGTATTTGAAACGGTGCGTGGTCGGCGGCATCGACCGCGTATTCGAGATCAACCGGAACTTCCGCAACGAGGGCGCCGATTCCTCGCATTCCCCGGAGTTCGCGATGCTGGAGGCGTATCAGGCCTACGCCGACTACCACGTGATCGGCGAACTCACCAAATCGCTCATTCAAGACGCCGCCGAGTCGGTCTTCGGCTCCCACATCGTCGAACTCGCCGACGGCTCGACCTACGACCTGGGCGGCGATTGGGCCGAGATCACCCTCTTCGGCTCCCTTTCCGAAGCGCTCGGAGAAAACGTGACCGTCGACACTCCGCTGGAGGCGCTGCGGGTTTACGCCGAGAAAGTCGAGCTCGGAGTGGACCCGCTGTGGGGACCGGGGAAACTCGCCGAGGAATTGTTCGAGCACCTCGTCGTCCCGGGCCTGGACGCCCCGACGTTCGTGTACGACTACCCCGAGGAGACCTCGCCGCTCACCCGCGGTCACCGCTCCGAGCCGGGACTGACCGAGAAATGGGACCTCTACATCCGCGGCGTCGAGACCGCCACCGGCTATTCGGAGCTGGTGGACCCCGTCATCCAGCGCGAACGCCTCGAAGCGCAGGCCAGGCTGGCCGCCAAGGGCGACGACGAGGCCATGGGCGTCGACGAGGACTTCCTGCGGGCGATGGAATACGGAATGCCGCCCTCCGGCGGCATGGGCATGGGAATCGACCGGTTGCTTATGGCGCTCACCGGACTCGGTATCCGAGAGACCATCCTCTTCCCGCTGGTGAAACCGGAATAGCAAATAATTGGGCCGCGTCTCCGCCAAGGAAGACGCGGCCCCTTTCCTCTCGGTACGGCCTTATTCACGCGTGAAGGCGCGACCGCCTGATCTTTCTGCGAGACCCTCTTTCGCATCTCTAAGGGACTCGTATATGCTCTGGCATTGACAACGGTTTGCCGGTAAGCGCTAGTCGCTGCTCATCGAGAGGAATTTGCCATGGCGAAGAAGACACAGGTCATCCTGATCGACGATATCGACGGCGGCAAGGCTGAGGAGACCGTCAAATTCGCCATCGACGGCCAGGCCTACGAGATCGACCTTTCGGCCGCGCACGCCAATGAACTCCGCGAATCCCTGGCGAAATTCCAGGAGGCCGGCACCAGGCTCGGCCGCTACACCGTCGGCGTCGTCCGGGGACCGGCCCGCGGCACTTCGACCCGCCGCCTCGCGGTCGACCGCGAGCAGAACAAGGCGATCCGCGAGTGGGCCGAGCGCAACGGCAAGAAGGTCTCGCCCCGCGGCCGCATTCCGCAGAGCATCGTCGAGGAATACAACGCGGCGCACTGAGCGCGCGATCCGATCGGCCGAACGCCCGCCCCGTTCCGGGACGCGGGCGTTTCGCGCATCCCGGCTCCGGGTAGGCCGAACCGGTGGTCTTTTCCCCGACCGTCACAGGCGCGAGGCACCATTGGCGCAGTGGAGCCCGGAAGCAGGAGGCGGCATTGCGCTCACAGCGAACGTTCACTGTTCGGGAATGCACTACCAGGCACGCTTGTTGTCACCCACGTGGCCACCCGCCGTCCGCGGACTCGGGAGATAAGGTGTATCCACAGGGTTTTGCAAGCCACGACCAGTATTGACGACAAGTAGCGGCGCTCGCCAAGGCGGGCGGCGAGCCGTAACTTTGCAGTGCGAGGAGCAGAAGCGCATGTTTGAACGGTTTACCGACCGTGCTCGACGCGTGGTCGTTCTGGCCCAAGAAGAGGCCAGGATGCTCAACCACAACTACATCGGCACGGAGCACATCCTGCTCGGCCTCATCCACGAGGGCGAGGGCGTGGCGGCGAAGGCCCTGGAGAGCCTGGGCATCTCCCTGGAAGGCGTGCGTCAGCAGGTCGAGGAGATCATCGGCCAGGGCCAGCAGGCCCCCTCCGGGCACATCCCCTTCACCCCCCGGGCGAAGAAGGTGCTGGAGCTGAGCCTGCGCGAGGCGCTGCAGCTCGGCCACAACTACATTGGGACCGAACACATCCTGCTTGGCCTGATCCGCGAGGGCGAGGGCGTGGCGGCGCAGGTGCTCATCAAGCTCGGCGCCGACCTCAACCGGGTCCGCCAGCAGGTGCTGCAGCTGCTCTCCGGCTACCAGGGCAAGGAGCCCGCCGGGGCCACCGCCGGCGGCACCACCGCCGAGTCGCAGCAGTCCGGCTCCCTCGTGTTGGATCAGTTCGGCCGCAACCTGACCCAGGCCGCCCGGGACGGCAAGCTCGACCCGGTCATCGGCCGTCAGCGCGAGATCGAGCGCGTCATGCAGGTCTTGAGCCGCCGCACCAAGAACAACCCGGTGCTCATCGGCGAGCCCGGCGTCGGCAAGACCGCCGCCGTCGAGGGCCTGGCGCAGGCGATCACCAAGGGCGAGGTCCCCGAGACGCTCAAGGAGAAGCAGCTCTACACGCTGGACCTGGGCGCCCTGGTGGCGGGCTCCCGCTACCGCGGCGACTTCGAGGAGCGCCTGAAGAAGGTCCTCAAGGAGATCAAGACCCGCGGCGACATCATCCTGTTCATCGACGAGATCCACACGCTCGTCGGCGCGGGCGCCGCCGAGGGCGCGATCGACGCCGCCTCGATCCTCAAGCCCATGCTGGCCCGCGGCGAGCTCCAGACGATCGGCGCCACCACGCTCGACGAGTACCGCAAGTACCTCGAGAAGGACGCCGCGCTCGAACGTCGCTTCCAGCCCATCCAGGTCGCCGAGCCGAGCCTCTCGCACACCATCGAGATCCTCAAGGGCCTGCGGGACCGCTACGAGGCGCACCACCGCGTCTCCATCACCGACGGCGCCCTGGTGCAGGCCGCCACGCTCGCGGACCGGTACATCTCCGACCGCTTCCTGCCGGACAAGGCCATCGACCTCATCGACGAGGCCGGCGCCCGGATGCGCATCCGCCGGATGACCGCGCCGCCGGACCTCCGCGAGATCGACGAGGAGATCGCCGAGACCCGCCGCGACAAGGAGTCGGCGATCGACGCGCAGGACTTCGAGGCCGCCGCGCGCCTGCGCGACACCGAGAAGCGCCTCCACGAGAAGCGCGCCAAGCGCGAGCAGGAGTGGAAGGCCGGCGACCTCGACCAGGTCACCGAGGTCGACGAAGAGATGATCTCCGAGGTCCTCGCGAACTGGACCGGCATCCCGGTGTACAAGCTCACCGAGGAGGAGACCTCGCGTCTGCTCCGCATGGAGGACGAGCTGCACAAGCGGATCATCGGCCAGACCGACGCCGTCAAGGCCGTCAGCCAGGCCATCCGCCGCACCCGCGCCGGCCTGAAGGACCCCAAGCGCCCCTCGGGCTCGTTCATCTTCGCCGGGCCCTCGGGCGTCGGCAAGACCGAGCTGGCCAAGGCGCTCGCGGAGTTCCTGTTCGGCTCCGAGGAGTCGCTGATCCAGCTCGACATGTCCGAGTTCCACGACCGCTACACGGTCTCGCGCCTGGTCGGTGCGCCTCCCGGCTACGTCGGCTACGACGAGGGCGGGCAGCTCACCGAGAAGGTCCGCAGGAAGCCGTTCAGCGTGGTCCTGTTCGACGAGATCGAGAAGGCCCACCCGGACGTGTTCAACACGCTCCTGCAGATCCTGGAGGACGGGCGCCTGACCGACGGCCAGGGCCGGATCGTCGACTTCAAGAACACGGTGCTCATCCTGACCACGAACCTCGGTTCGCGGGACGTCGGCAAGGCCGTCACGCTGGGCTTCCAGTCCGGCGACGAGGCCGAGAACGACTACGAGCGGATGAAGGAGAAGGTCTCCGACGAGCTGAAGAACCACTTCAGGCCGGAGTTCCTCAACCGCATCGACGACACGATCGTGTTCCCGAAGCTCTCCGAGCCCGAGATCGTCGAGATCGTCGACCTCATGGTCAAGCGCATCGAGGACCAGCTCGCGAACCGCGACATGGCGCTCGAACTGACTTCGAACGCCAAGCTGTACCTCGGGCACAAGGGCTACGACCCGGTGCTCGGCGCCCGGCCGCTGCGCCGCACGATCCAGCGCGAGATCGAGGACACGCTCTCGGAGAAGATCCTCTTCAACGAGTTCGTGGCCGGGCAGATCGTCATAGTCGACGTCGAGGGCGACCCCAAGGACGTCGAGAACGCGCGCCTGACCTTCCGCGGGGCCGACAAGCCCGCCGGGATCCCGGACACGCCGCCCGCCGCGCTGGCGGGCGAGCGCGCCCCGAAGAGCCCGGGCGCGGGCGGCACCGGCACGATGCCGCCGAAGAGCCCGGGGGCCGGGCCGCGCGGCGGCATGGCCGGCGAGGGCGGCGCGTAAGCACCGAAGGAACGGACCGACGCTGACGGGGCAGGACTCGAACGGGTCCTGCCCCGTCGCATTCGACAGGGGGAACCGTGGATCAGCAGGCACCGAATCCCGAACCGATCTGCGAGGTCGTGGTCACCGGCCCGCGCACCAGCCTCATGCAGACGATGGTCGAGACGCTCGTCGCGGAGCGGCTCGTCGCCTGCGGGCAGCGCTCCGACTGGGTGCAGTCGACCTACCGGTGGGAGGGCGAGCTCGAACACCAGCCGGAGGAGCGCGTCCGCCTCCACACCCGCGCCTCGCTGGTGCCGACGATCATCGCCAGGGTCGAGGAGCTGCACCCCTACGAGGTGCCGTGCGTGATCGCCCTGCCGGTGGCGGCCGCCAACCCCGCCTATCACGGGTGGGTGATCGCCGAGACCGCGACCGCCTGAGGCGGATTCGGGAAGCGGCGTCGCGTGCCCGCGGCGGGTATTCTCATGACGTGCCCCCCGCGCTCGAACCGGAACGGCGTCCGCCCGCCTCCCACCCCGCCCCCCGTCCCTCCGCGCGCCCGGTGGCCGGCCACCGGCCCCGAGGGTAGGCCGCCGTGGCGACCCCCGTCAGGCTGGCCGTCGACCTCGGCACCACCCACACCGTCGCGATCGTCGCCCGAGGCGACCAGCGCCCGCGCCCGCTCCTGTTCGACGGCTCGCCGCTGCTGCCCTCCGGGGTCTTCCTCGACGCCGCGGGCGTGCTCCACACCGGCCGCGACGCCCAGCGCCTCGCCGGGGCCGACCCGGCGCGCTACGAGCCCCACCCCAAGCGGCGGATCGACGACGGGAGCATCCTGCTCGGCGACCGGGAGGTCCCGGTCGAGCGGCTGCTGTCCACCGCCCTGCGCCGCGTCGCCGACGAGGCCGCCGGGTCGGGCCTGCGGCCCACCGACGTGATCATCACCCACCCGGCCGACTGGGGCCCGGTGCGCCGCTCGATCGTGGAGCGGGCCGCCGCCGACGCCGGCCTGGGCGAGGTCGCGCTCCTGCCCGAGCCGGTCGCGGCCGCCGCCTACTGCACGCGGGAACTCGACGACGAGCTACCCGAGGGCGGAGCGGTCGCCGTTTTCGACTTCGGCGGCGGCACCCTCGACGTGGCGGTCCTGCGGCGCGGCGCCGACGACGGCGACTGGCGCCCCGTCGCGGTCGGCGGCCTCGACGACCTCGGCGGCCTGGACATCGACGACCTCCTCGTCGCCCACCTGGGACGGCTGGTGGCCCACAGCGGCTCCGACGTGTGGCGTCGCATCGAGCGGCCCGAGACCGCGGCCGACCGCCGCGACCGGCTGGCGTTCTGGACGGAGGTGCGCGCCGCCAAGGAGATGCTCTCGCGGGCCTCCACGGCCCCGGTGACCGTGCCCGGCGAGGGCGAGGTGGGCCTGCACCTGACCCGCGACGAGCTGGGCTCGCTGGCCGCGCCGCTCATCGCCCGCGCCGTGGACGAGACCCGCCGGACCCTGGAGCGGGCGGGCGTCGAGCCGTCCGAGCTCGCCGCGCTGCTGCTGGTCGGCGGCTCCAGCCGCATGCCGCAGGTCGCCACCCGCCTGCACTCGCGGCTCGGCGTCATGCCGTCGGTGCCCGAGCAGCCCGAACTGCCGGTCGCGTACGGCGCTCTGGTGCACCGCATCGCCGAGGCCGAGCGCGCCGCGGCCGCCCCCGAGGGGCCGACGCCGTACGCGCCCCAACCGGCCGAGTGGCCCGAACTCGGCCCGGTCCGGCTGCCCGCTCCCGAGCAGGTCGCGCCCGAGCAGGCGCCGCCCGCCGCGCCCGCCGAACCGGCCGCCGCCTCGTCGCCGCCGGAACCGGAGCCCGCCGAGCCCTCGCCCCCCGAATCCTCGCCTCCGGCGGCCGAGTCCACGCCTCCGGCCGCCGCGCCCACCCCGCCGGAGCCGACCCCGCCCGCCGCGGAGTCCTCGCCGCAGCGCCCGGCGTTCTCGCCGCCCGCGCGCGGCGTCCCCGGCCCGCCGCCGGTCGGCCCCTCGCACCGGTCGGGGCGCGGCGCGGGCGTCGCGATCGGCACGATCGTCCTCTTCGTCGTGGTCGCGCTCATCATCGCGCTCCAGTCGGTGAACTGGGGCGACCTCTTCAGCGGCCTGGGCGACGACGACCCCGCCGGCACGATCGGCGAACTGGACGACCCGATCGGCGAGGCCGTCCCCGGCGGCGCGGAGGCGGACGGCGACGCCGAGGCGACCGGCCTGGAGGAGCGGTTCGCGCAGACCCTCGAAAGCTCCGGGGCCGCGGCCGTGGCGGTCACCGCGGAGCTGGCGTTCATCGCCGAGGTCGGCCTGGAGCAGACGACGATCACCGCGCGGAACGTGAGCGACGGCGCCGAAGTGTGGTCCGGCGAGTACGGGTTCGAGCCGACCGACCTGCGGCTGACCGTCGTAGAGGACCTCCTGGTGGTCGACGCCGCCGCCTCGGCCACCGACGGCGGCGAGGACGTGCGCGCCGCGATCGCGCTCGCGGACGGCGAGCTGCTGTGGGAGCGGCAGTGGAACGACGAGCGGATCGACGTGGCCTATTTCGGCACGCACGCCCTCATCGAGCAGCGCGACGGCATCTACGACAACGCCGTGCTGCGCGTCGACCTGTCCACCGGCGAGGAGCAGTGGAGCCGCGGCGGACCGGACGGCCTGTTCATCATCGACGAGACCCGCATTCGCGCGGCGACGTACTGGGACGACGGCGAGGACGGCGAGGCGACCGGGACGCCCGCCCCGCACTACGACTCTCCGAACCTGCACGACAGCCTCGTCGCGGGCGACCGGGTCGTCGACCTCGACCCCGACGCGGGCGAGGGGGCCGTCCTCGACGCGGCGAGCGGCGAGGTGGTGACGAGCGGCGAGCTGCCGCTCGACGGCGACTTCTGGACCGTCTACGAGGACATGGCCGTCGGCAGGCTCTCCGACGACGCCTCCCCGGGCCGCGACGTGCTGGCCGCCTACTCGCTGTCCGATCTGGAGCTCGCCTGGGAGACGAAGCTCGCCGCCGGGTACGCGATCGCCAACGTCAAGCCGTGCGCCCCGACGCTGGTGTGCGCCGAGATCAACGACTCGGGGTCCACCGAGGGGTACGAGACCGCGGCCTTCGACATCGCCACCGGCGAGAAGACGTGGTGGAACCCGGTCGACTGGGCGACCGAGGACAATTGGTACACCACCCCCGCGGGCATCGTGTTCGGCGACCACGTCTTCGACACCATCAGCTACCCCGAGTTCTGGGACCTCGACGGGAACGCGCAGACGTGGGCGTACCACAGCGTCGCGGCGATCCGGGACGGCCGGGTCGCCGTGCTGTCCGCCGACGCGGGCTCCGGTTCGCTGGTCTGGAAGGTCGTGGCGGCGGACCTGGTCGCCGACCGGTGGACGCCGGGCGCGGAGGTCGGCACGTCGGTCCCCGAGCAGGTCGTGGTCGCGGGCGACGCGGTGGCGGTGCTGACCGCCGACCGGCGCGCGCTCGTGTTCGCGGCCACCGGCCTCGGCTGAGCAGCCTCCGTCTCCCTCCCTTTCGGGCTCCCGCTGCGGCCGTCCCCCGTGCGAGCTACGGGGAAGTGTCCACTGCGCGGGGATGATGCCGACTCGTCCGCTTCGTAGCCTCGTATGCAGGACAGGCGCCCGGAACCGCCGGGGCCGTGAGACACAGCCGCATGTCGGAGGAGCGATTATGAACCGCAAGAGGATCGGAACGTCCGTGGCCGCCGTGGCCGGTTGCATGCTGGCCGGCGCAGCGCTCGTCGGCTGCGACGTCCCCGGGGTGGACGAGGCGATCGACGAGGTGAAGGCGGAGCTGTTCACGGGCACCGACACGTTCACCATCGGGGGCCACACGGTGAACGTGTCGTGCTCGGGCAGCATCGCGTCGGAGGCGCCGACGGTGATCCTCATGCACGGCGGCGGCGACGACGTGACCGCGATGGCCGACTTCCAGGAGGCGATCAGCGCCGACGGCCGGGTGTGCTCCTACGACCGGCTCGGCGCGGGGGCGAGCGACGGGCCGGACGGCCCGCAGGACTACGCGGCCGTGGGGGAGACGCTGACCGGGGTCATCGACGCGGTGTCGGACGGCGAGCCGGTCGTCCTCGTCGGCCACTCGATGGGCGGGCTGCTGGCCGCCCGGTACGCCCCCGACCACCAGGACAGGGTGGCGGGCCTGGTGCTGCTGGACGCCACCTCGCCGACCGCGATCGGGGACATGGAGCGGCGCATCCCCGAGGACGCCGAGGGCGGGGCCGGGGAGCTGCGGGCCCAGACGCTGGCGGTCTTCGCGGGCGAGAACCCCGAGCAGTTGGTCTTCGCGGACGGCGAGGTGGCCTCGGCGGGCGACATCCCCGTGCGGGTGATCCAGCACGGGGTGCAGTACCTCGCGCAGACCGAGCCCGAGTACGGGCAGGGCCTGGAGGAGGACTGGACCGCGGGCCAGGAAGACTGGCTGAACGTCTCCAGTGACAGCGTCCTGGAGACCGCCGAGGACAGCGGCCACTACATCTACGTGGACGCGCCCGAACTCGCCTTGGAGGCGGTGCGGGACGTGGTCTCGCGGGCTTAGGGGGAAACGCGGAACGCCGAGACGTCGTCGGGCGACGGTCTCGGCGTTCTCACTGCTCCGTGGCGGAGGATAGGGGATTCGAACCCCTGAGGGCGTTAACCCAACCCGCTTTCCAAGCACTTGTGTTTGTCCTGGTCAACGTCCCTAAGAGCACGTCATGCAACCCTATTGCATCCCTCTGAGCCGCTTGGGCAGTTTGGAGGCGTCGCCGTGTTCTGCGAGGTCGGCAAGAGCCTTGGCAATCTCACTGTCCCGGCCATCCACCGTGTGGAGGTAGCGACGAGCGGCCGCATCCGAGGCGTGCCCGAGCCTGCGCATCAGGTCCTTGGTTGTGGCACCGACCGAGGCCGCCATGGTGTTGCCGGTGTGTCGGAGATCATGGATGGTCAAGTGGTCAAGGCCAAGCTCAGCCCGTGCCCGCCGGAAAGCGTGATAGAAGGTGTTCGCCACCATCCGACCGCCCCGAGGGCTCGTGAAGAACCACTTCCCGTCACTCCACTGGAACGCCTCCTCCAGATACGGCGTGATGTTCGGCGGGATCGCCACGGTTCTGATGCCAGCATGTGACTTGGCGTTGGTGATGTGCAGTTCCCCGGATTCCAGGTCGACGTCAGTCAACTTGAGATTGACGATCTCCCCGCGTCGGAGCGAGCACCAAGCGGCGATCAGCAGCGGAGCCCTGTAGCGCGGCAAAATAGCCTCTAGCAGCGCGTTCACCTGTTGAGGCGTGGCGATCTGCCGTTCAGCGGACTTGTCCGAACCAGCACCAGGGATGTTGCACGGATTCTTGAGCACCAGCTCATCCCGCACCGCCTGGTTCATGACGGCCCGCAGGAACCGATACGACTGTGCGACCGAGACTCGCCCGTGAGCCTTGCTCTCTGACACCTTGTCGTACCACTGCCGAACCCGGCGCGGCGTGATGTCGGCGAGCACCAGCGCTTTCAGGTCGATCAGGTGAAGTCGAAGGTTGGTTGAGCACGTGTTGCGCCAGCTGTCACCGATCGAGGACCGCCGCAAGTAGTCCTTGGCGTAGTCCTCAAAGACGATGTTCGCACCTTCTTGACCGACCCAGGCACCGCGCGAGATGTCAGCCTCAACTTGGGAGAGCCAGACTTCAGCGTCCCGCTTGCGGACGAAGGTGACCGGAGCGTACTCGCGAACGCCGTTCGGACTCGGATAAGACGCCTGGTAGCGACCAGAACGCAACTTGACGATCTTGCCGAAGCGGCGGCGTTTCTTCGCCATCAGGCCACCTCCGCCCGTCCTGCTCGCCAGGCCACCCCAACGGGTTCGACCACATCGGCGTTGAGGAACGCGTCCAAGTCGGCGATGTCGAAGGCAAGGAACTTGCCGACCTTGTAGTAGCGGATGCGCCGCTCGAACACGAGCCGACGCAAGAAGCGCTCGCCTCGACCGAGATAGACAGCGGCTTCCTTGAAGTACAACCTTCCTGGTTTCATGACAATCGATTCCAATCAATCCATAGTGTGCAGTTCGTTCAAAGCTTCACGGGCGGTCTGCCGCTGCTCCCGGGCGCGAGCGGCGGCCGAGGAAGCCATGAGCGCGTCGGCTTCGGTGTGCCAGCCGGTGCCGTCGTAGCGGAGGTAGTTGACCAGCACGGTGGTATCAGACGGTTCGGTGTCAATCTCGTGTTGACAGCGAATCCATTGGGCGCGAGCGTCTCTGAGTGCACCGAAGGTGGTAGACCAGGCGCGTGCCTTGGTCATGAAGTGGCCGCCGAAGCCGAGCATGTGCGCCCAGCGGCGCAGCCTGATCCAGTCCCCACCTTCGGCGCCGAGAGCCCAGCAAGCGGCTATGAGGCGGTCGATGTGGTCGCCTTCAGGGTCGGCGTACGCCTGCACCGTGGCCTCGGTCAGACGCCCGGAGAGGTGGCCGGTTTCCTCGGTGGCTTTGGTGGCGTACTTGGCGAGGTACCCGGCCGCGTGGTTCTCGCTCAGCTCTCCGTCCCCGAGTTCGATTTGGCGCACGTCGACCTGAGCGCCCCAGCGGATGAGCCAGCCTTCAGGGCACGCCGCATGCTCGTCGGTGCGGAAGCGAGTGGTGGTGACGGTATCGGTGACGAGGGCGGCGATCGTCTCGGCGTCGAGACCGGCGGGCGGGGGGATGACGGCGTTATCGCCGGGGAGGCGCCCGTCGAGGCGGATGAGGATGTGGAAGTGGATAGCGCCGCGGCGTTGGAACTCGGCGACTTTGACATACCGCAGCCGCACTGAGGCCGGGGCGATGCCGCGTGCTTTGGCGGCGCGGGACAGGCCGCGGTCGATGTTGATGCGGGTGCGTCGCCACAGTTCGCCGGAGGCGACGTTCCAGACCACTTGGGCGTTGTGGTCGTAGCAGTCCAGGCACAGCGGTTGGCCGATCGCGGTGGAGTCTTCGCCGTGGCGGGTGTGGCAGGCCAGGCGGACCCCGTGAGGGCATGTCTCGGCGTCACGGCGGGCGCGGCAGGGGCGAACGCGACCGGAAGCGGTGAGGGTCCGAGTGTGCACGGGGCCGAAGGCCGGGGCGGTGAGGGTCAGGAACAGGGCTGGGTGCGCCGTGATCGTCTCGGGGACGCCTTTGCCGCCGGTCATGCCCGAGCGCACGAGGTGGAACGCGTCGTGTTGATAGGTCTTGGCACAGGTCGGGCACAGGGAGGCGCGGCGGGTGCCGCAGGCTTTGTAGATCACGCCATCGGGCATCGAGGCAGTGGAGCGGGCAGAGAGGATTTCGCCGGTGGAACCGTCAACGGTGTGGAGGTCACCGTGCAGCCGGACCGGATTGACGCAGCCGCCAGCCCCGGCGACATGACCGAGCCACGGCTCCCAACCGGTGGTGTTGGCGCGGTGGACGACGTCAGCGGCGAAGCCGGGAGCGATGGCGGCGGGTGTGGTCACGGGTTTCTCCTTTCGATTCCAGGTGAGTGTTGGGGCCCTGCCCGGGCGGCTCGTGTGTGATTGGGAGCGGCCGGGGCAGGGCGTTGGTTAGTCCTCGTTGAGGTAGACCCAGCCGAAGCACGGGCAGAGGTCTTCAGGGAACGCAAGGTCCCGAACGAAGTCGGGGTAGTTGCAGTGCCCGCAGATCACGTAGACAGCCGTGATGGGTTCGGGCTGGTTGACGTTGCCGCCGTTGACGTGCAGCGCCATCCCGCACCTGGCGCACAGATAGACCAGGGCGTACAGGTCGTCGCCGACTTTCGGCGGATCGACAGGTTCAGGAAACTGGCATGCGGATGCCTGCCCGGTGATATCGCCCAAGAGCATCTGCCGGTAGTGGTAAGCCAGGATGGGCTGTTCGGTTGGCATACTGAGATCGCCTTTCAATCGCGATGGTTGGCGGGTGGTTGCCGGGGCGCGGCGGTTGTGGAAGATTGGCCGCGCCCTCGGCGTCAGGTGTTGGTGTCCCGTTGCTGCGGGATGGACCGGCCCCAGCGTTGCTGGGCGGCCTGCCTGGACATGCCGACACGATCGGCAATCTCGGTCCAGGAGTAGCCAAAGGCCCGCAGGCCCTTGACCGCATCAGTGATCGCCTCATCGAGCGAGGCGGAGAGCTCAATGAGCTCAGGGAGTGCGTCCACGTCTCCGCCTGCGACGCGCTTGCCGTAGGCGCGGATGATGCGCCGGGCGAAGGCGTTGAACTTGTCGTTCTCCACCACGGCGATCACCGGCCCTCATTGCCGAAGGCGGCAAAGGCGTTGGCCAGCCCAGTCGGGGCAGGCTCGGCAGTCACAGCGGGCTGCTCGACCTGGGTCGAGACGACGTCGATCGGTTCGGCCGGCTCATGGTGAGCAGGAGCCGAAACCGGGCCACGAGGCGGAACCTGTCCCGTTTCCCGGGGGCGCTTGGCCTCAGCGGGCCGCGAGAGCACGACCTTGACCAGAGCGAGGAACCCGAGTGCCGCGACCGAGGCCGCGAGCCAGCCCACCGGGGTGGGTTCGGCATCGAGGACCTGAGCCCCGAGTGAGAGGGCGATGAAGAACACCATCATCACCGTCACGGACTTGACCTTGTGGCCGCCGTTGCGGCGGCGGCGTCGGATCTCCAGACCGAGCGCGATCGCCATCAGTTCGATGGTCACCGCGTTGACCCAGCCAACCCAAGAGGGTTGACCGGCCGCGACGGTGGCGTCATGGACGTGGGTGAAAGAGACCGCGCCAGCGGCCGCACCCATGAACAGCATGATGACCGTCTGAATACGGTCTTCCCATTTCATTATTGAACCTCCATAGGTTTCCACCACTGCAATCCATTGCAGTAGTCGCATTTCTTCGAGTGCTCGACCGTTGGCACGGTCTTTTCACCGCATACGACGCATTCGCGCAGTTCCCACCCGAGAGTGGGGACGGACACGAAGACATGTCGGTCGTCGTCGGCGAGTTCCATTCCGGTGAAGTGCTTACGGCACATTCGGCACAGGAAACGGATTTTCGACAGGTCGGTCTCCCACGGCGGGCAGGCGTCGATTCGGGCCACGTGGTGCAACGGCGGAGCTGCGAATGCTTGGAAGGCTTCAAACATGGACGCTCCGATCGGTTTCACAATCGAGACATTGCCCGTATCGACGGGGAATGTAGTAGTCGTATTCGACCTCGCAGGTTGGGCAGGTCGAGAGCGCGACCCACGCTTTCATGAGCGCCCGTAGTTGAGCCGTCGTGGCAGGCCGCTTCGGCCGTGCCAGGTCTTCTCGGTAGAGGTAGGCGACTCGCTTGCCGCGTCGCCACAGGATTTGTGCCGCTATCGGCTGGCGGCCTGGAGTGAGACCCATAGAGGCCAGTTGCCGCCGGGTGTAGAGTCCGCGCGGCGCGCAGCGGTAATTAAAGGTCGGCAAGCCATGACGCTTGCCGTCCGGGTCGTCGTATTCGGCGCGGAACATACACTTCTCCCTTCGATCGCATTTGTTGTCATTTACCGCGTGAGCGTCGGGGCCTCGAACCCCGAAGGTTGCCGACCGCTCTACCAGGTGGGTCCTTTAATCCACCGCGAGAATGTCAAGTTCCTCATCGTCATCGAACGGGTCGTGGCTTTCCACCTCGATGCGATCGACGTCTGTAGCAGGAACGATGCGGCTTCCACGCCGATAGAACCATTCAGACTCGTCTTCGCAGTCGTACTCGTACTCGAACCGCTCGACCAAGAGCCCGCCGCCTTTGCAGAACTGCGCAACCATCGCTGCGGCGTTGTTGTTGGTGGTCAGGAATTCCAGTTCCCCGCCCTTGGCATAGGTCAATTTGATGTGCTTCATCGATGCCTCAATTCCTTTTCGTATCCGCCTCATCGGCATTGGACGCAGTACTAGCCCGGTGCGCGTTCGCTATGGCTATCCTGTGTCGTGAGCGTCGGGGCCTCGAACCCCGAAGGTTGCCGATCGCTCTACCAACCGGTCAATGACCGATAAATCACGACTTAACTTCAACGATCGTGATGTTCTGAGGGAAGATGCTCGTCTTTCGACCCTTCTCCTCGACGTGTACCGGACGTCCTTCTTCAAGCGCCCAATAGAGCGATGCCGTGCCCTCTTCGGAGAGCGTGAATTCGACGAATTGACCGCCGACGAAATGCACTTTGATGTGTTTCATTCCTTTTCCGTTCTCTCGATAGCCTCATCAGCTAGACGCAGTACTGACCTTGATTCCATTCGGTATGGCTTTCCTTGCGTCGTGGACGCCGGGGAATCGAACCCCGGATCAACCGTTCGTCCGGAGTGCCGCCGACCTGTCAAGGACGGGTTGACGGCACTCACTCAGACGGCCGTGGCACGGCCTCGGAGCTGGGCGGCGAACGCCGCGACCTGAGCGACCTCGGCATCGGACATCCACGCCACTCGCATCCGGCGGGGCCTACCGCCCTCGGCGAGCAGGTAGGAGTCACCGGGCTTGCTCGGGTCGAGGTTCATCGCGTTGTAGCCCTGATCGACCCAACCGGCGCCGAGCGCGACATCCGACGAGCCGGGAGTGGAGCAGCGGCCCACCCACCGGTAGGCGAACAGGTCCCGCAGCGCGGTCGGGACGATGTCCCACGAGGCCCGCTGTGTCATCGCCAGCACGATGATTCCGGCGGCCCGGCCACGGGCCACGATGTCGCGCAGCAGCGCCGAGAACAGCTCCTGTTCGACCTTGGTTCCAGCGACCGAGGTGAAGTAGGCCAGCTCATCGACCGAGACCACCCACGCAGGATCAGCCGGAGTCGGTGTGTGCTTGCGGTGCTTGCGACGCGACATCTTCGCGTACCGCTCGTCCATGAGCCGCTGGAGCCACAGCAGCGTTGCCAGCGCCTTGCGCATGTCCGGGCCGACGAAGACGTCGAAGACCTCGGACCAGGCCATCAGCTCGACCAGCTTGCCGTCGAAGCCGATGAGCTTCGTGTCCACACACAGCGCGGCCTGCGCCAAGATGGTCTGTTCCAGACCGGACTTGCCCGAGCCGGGCTCACCGCCGGCCAACAGGTTCTTGTAGGCGAAGCTGAGCTTGACCGCTTCGCCGGTGGCGTACTTGCCAAGGTAGAAGTCATCCATGATCGACAGATTCGGTCCAACAACAACGTTCATTTCGGTTACCTCTCAATGGGTTTCAAGTGATGTGTGGTGGAGGGACGGAACGGTGCGCCCCGTCCCTCCGTTTCGAGCAGCCCCAGCAGGGCGTGAAAACGTGTGGCCTAGACGAACGCGGGGATGAACCCCTCGTCTCCTTCGTCAGGGCCTTCGTCGCGCCGCACAGTGGCGGCGTCATCGGCCTTATCGGCCTTGGACTGACGCGGTTTGCGTTCCCGCTTCGTTTTGCCGATCAGCTCCTCGAGCTGCGCCTGAACCGCCGGGTCGGCGGCCACGTCAACGCCCTCATCGGCGCCCATGTCCTCATACGAGGCCGGGTCGACGCCCTTGAGCATCTGCTCGACCGGCATGTCGACGCCCTCAGCGAGGACGTCACGGCGGTGGAGGTCGACCACCACATAGGCGGCCTTCTGACCAGCCAAGCTGGCATCAGCCGAGTTCGCCCAACACACGCTGGACAGCTCGGTCAAGCGGCCTTGGAGATCCTCAAGGGTGAGGTCCCCGCGCAGCCACAGCCAGACCCGTTCGCCCGACTCGGTCGGACGAGCAAGCAGGATCAGCGGTCGCACCGCTCCCCGCACGCCCTTGCCTTCGATGAAGGCATCGGAGGCGACCCGCAAACGGTGACGGGTGACCATGCACCAGCCCCACCGCGACAGGAACCGGGACGAAGCCGGGATGAACCACGGCACGCCGACCAGCAGCGCCACCACAGCGAGCGATCCGAACGGACCGATCCACGAGGCCAGGGCCGCGTAGACGGCGATGAGCACGCCCAACAGGACAAGTTCACCGGCCCAATGCCAAGCGACACGCAGCACCGGCCACGCCAGGGAGAACCCCGCCGCCACCAGGCCAGCGCCAGCACCGACGACCACGGCCGCGAACAGCGCCGTGGCAGGCTCCATCACCAGCACGGCGATGGGGAAGGCGACCAGAGCGACCGCGAAAGCGGTCACGCCACCGGCGATCTTGGCGCGACGACGCGCCGAACCGACCTCGAACTGATCAATCAACGTCTGCGCGGCACGAGCACCAGCTCGCCCACGACCAGCAGACCGGCTACCATGAGAAGGCATGGCAGACCATCCTTTCCGCCCCGAAAGGCAAAGGGTTTGGTTTGTTTCGAAGCGGGGAACCGGCCAGCTTTGGACGGTCGACCGGTTCCCCGTACTGCCGCCTAAGCGGCGATCTTCATCTCTTCGGACGTCGCCGGTTCGGCGACGAACTTGAACCGCCTGCGCGGAGCGTTCGCGAGCGCCCGTTTCCGGTGCTCGTTCTGCTCCACCGCCTCAGCGGCTCGGTGGAACTCCTCCGCCAGACGGCGGAGCATGCCAGCGCTGCCGTAGAAGACAACTTCGAAGTTGTCGCGATCCCACGAGCCGACTCGCATGGAGACGTTCTCGCTGGACAGCACCCGCGCCTCGGTGTGGGTGTCCATCCGCAGATGGACGCCGACCGTGGCGTACATGGGAAGTTCCTGCATGGCAGAGATCCTTTCGAGAGGTCAGGCCCGGAATCGGGACCTGAATTCGGCGGCTACTTGGACGCAGCGGGCTTGATAGCGGCGGCGCGGTAGGCCACGCCGTTCTTCCCGTTCTGGTTCCAGGGCATGGCTTCCAGGTCGACCACGGTCACCTGCTGGGTCTGGCTCAACTTCGGCTTCTCCCCAGCGGTCACGACGCGGATGATCTCGCCCTTGCCGTTGTCGCCCTGCTCCAGCGCCAGGAGCTGGGTGACCCACTTGAGCGCACCCGTTTCCCGGTCGGTCTGCTGCTTGCCGTCGTACTCCTTCGCCTCCGGAGCACCGGTGACCATGAACGCCACGTTCGTGACATCGATCTTCAGCTTCATCAGCTTGCCTCTCTTCGTGATTGATGCGTCGCCCCGAAGGGCTCCAACTCAGTCGTTCTGAGTTGATGCATCTAACCTTAAACGTCTAGCTTTTAAACGTCAACCTGATGTCCCACATTCTGGGAGATATGATGATCTAGACCGGGGACTGTCGGGTAAGCGTCAAAAGTGAGAGACTAGAGACATGGCTAATGAAGAACTGGACCGAAAGGAAAGGCTGGTCAGCGCCGGAGACTGGCTTAAGACCGAACGCGAGGCCCGGGGGTGGAGCGGTACGGCATTCGCGCAACTGCTGGGCATCGGACAAGTCAGAGTCTCCTCGTACGAGCGGGGACAGTATGAAGTCCCCGAGGAGCTCACCAAGAAGATCGCCGAAGTCCTGGACGTCCCGCTGCTAGAGGTTCGCCAGCGGCTGGGATTCTGGGTCCCAGGTGACGCGGACCTGGAAGAGCTCCGGCATTACACCGATCCGGCTCAGCTCACCGACGAAGCGCTGATCACTGAACTTGCGCAACGTGTCCGCCGTAAGTCGACGCGCGAGATCATCGACGTCTACGGGCGCCGATCCGAGGTACCTGATGGTGTTTGGCAACGTCTCATTGGCTCGGCACGCACCACGATCACGTTGGCGGGGTATACGAACTACTTCTTCTGGACCCAGCACCCGACGTTTGACGAGACGATCAGGGCCAAGCTTGCAGCCGGTGTCCGCGTACGAGTGCTACTCGGTGACCCGGACAGCGAGATTACTCGCCACCGTGAGCAAGTCGAGAACGCACCGATGGCGTTGAGCAGTCGCATCAACATGACCTTGAAAGCCCTGGAGGGGTTGAAGGCGGAGAAGAACCTTGAGGTTCGCTTCTCTGAGCGAAACGCCGAGGCTCATGCCCTGCGCTCAGTGTTTCAGTTCGACCGCGAGGCGTTGACCTGCGAGAGCATCGGCAACGAGCTTGGGCACAACTGGCTGACACTTCACCTCAAGAAGCTCGGGGACGACGGCCCGTTCCAGCGCTACATGGAACACCTGGAGTTCTTGTGGGATGGTGCCCGACCGTGGACGACCAACAGCTGACGCCGAAGGAGGGGTCAAGTGACTCGCATCGACCACATCAACGATCCGCTTGCACCCCCTCCGAACAGCCTTGTGCCCTCAGCAGTCGCCTTCATCGAGAACAGCGAAGGCCAAGTACTGCTCATCCAACGATCCGACAACGGCGACTGGGCCCTACCAGGGGGCGGACACGACCTCGGGGAACGCATCGAGGACACCGCCGTACGTGAGACCAAAGAAGAGACCGGCCTAGATATCGAGATCATCGGTCTCATCGGGATCTACACCAACCCCAACCACCTCATCGAGTACAGCGACGGTGAGGTGCGCCAGCAGTTCGCCCTAAGTTTCCGGGCCCGTGTAATTGGCGGCAAGCTCACCACAAGCAGTGAATCCAGCGAGCTTCGTTGGTGCAGTCAATCAGAGCTCAATGATCTTCAGATGAACGACGGTATGCGTCTTCGAATTCAGCACGGGTTCGAACACAACCCAAGCCCTTACTTGACGTAACCCGACAAAATATCTCAAGTGGCATCCGCTTGCCTCTCGGTACGAGGGACAACACATCCAAGCTTGCCGCAAGTGCAGCGAGAAGCACGCTGAGAGAGGCCTGTAGCAAACGGGATGCCTCATAGCTTCGGATCACTTACGTTCTCGCAGCTCAGAAGGTTTCGGGTCCGCCTGTGGCTGCTTGCGCATGCTGTAGGTCTTCGATTCAAAGGTCGTTTAAACGCAACATGTAGTGGTGGTTTCCTGGTGTAGGTCGAATATCTTGTGGTTCGCCCTGGCACTCGACATGATGGAGCGCTAGAGTCGCTTCGAAAGCAAGAGGCCCCATCCGGGGGCCTCGACAACGGGGACGAGGCCTTCGGTTCGGATGGGGCCGAGCGTTTGAGACGCGCACAAGACTCTACTACGAACTTTCATTCGTTGGCTGGGCTGGATGCCTCTCCCCAGAGAGGAAAACGCCATGAGGATGCTCATATCCTATGACCTGCTTACGCCAGGTCGCGACTACGAGAAGTTGTACCGTGCGATCAAGGACCAGGGCAGCACCTGGATCCACCCACTCGAATCCGTCTGGATCATCAACACAACCAAGACGACGAGCGAGGTCAAGGACGCCCTAGCTAAGCACGTCGACTCCAACGACAAGCTGTTCGTTTCGGTGCTCGAGCACGGTGCCTCGTGGTCCAACCTCGCCAACGGGTTCTTCGATTGGATGAAGAAGAACCCGGGAGCGTAGCCCAAGTTCACAGGCTGCGCCGCCAAGCCCGAGGCTCGGCCTGTGAGAACTTTCTATACATCTTCAAGGCGGCCCGTCGGGCCGCGTCGCCGCCGGCGGTGCGTCCTCGCGGAGCTGCGGGCGCCCGCCGGCGGCGGACACGAAAGGCAGGACGCCTTGAAGAAGGAGGGAAAGTTCCGGCCGGAACCCTTGGCCGGGGACCCCGGCGGGCGCGCGGCCTGGTCGGTGAGCGGGCGATCCCTGCGGGGCCGCCCAGTCGCCGGTCCAGCGTATCGCGCGCCCGCCCCCGGCCAATGAACCCGGCCTCCAAAGCGGCTACGCTGGAGGAACCGTTACTTCGGATTTCGTGATGGAGTAGTCGCGAAGCGTTCCCGCTGTGCCAGGTCTACGGTGACCGATTCTTGTTCTCGGGAGTGTTGACTACGAGGTAACGGAGCTTCGTAGTGAACCATGTCAATCTCATGATCGAGGGCCTGGCTTCCCTGCCATTTCCTGGATCTATGCTGGCAGTCGTCATCGCGGCTGGAGCGCTGGCTTGTCGCCCGCTAGCGTGGCTGGCGTTGGGAATCATCGCCCTCTGCCGAGCGGACAAGACCGACATCCCTGAGGTCGCGAAGGCGCTGTTCCAGCGTCGTGATCGGTAGCTACGGGCACCGTTCGGCGGGTCTCCACGTGAGTGGAGGCCCGCTGCCACACCTAGATCGTCATGTCCTAAGTATCCTGCAACCCTCATGCAGCTCTAGCAGGGGACAACGAGGGTCACGAGTGGTCGAGAGCAGCAAAAAGCCGATCGGCTCAGAAGAACCGATCGGCTGATGTTTTCGCAGGTAGACCTACGTGTGTAGTGGCGGAGGATAGGGGATTCGAACCCCTGAGGGCGTTAACCCAACCCGCTTTCCAAGCGAGCGCACTAGGCCACTATGCGAATCCTCCGCCGAGCAGCTTACCCGACGCCCCGTTCCGGCGGCCACAGGGTGAGCGGTGGTGACGCTCGCGACTTGACTCCCGCGCCCGCTTCGGATGCCCCGCTTCGGTGAGGTAGGCTGTTGCCCGTCCCTCATGCGGCGTCATCTTGTGAACCTCCCCAGGGCCGGAAGGCAGCAAGGATAAGCGGGCTCTGGCGGGTGCGTGAGGGACCCCGCCGCCTTAGCTCAGTCGGCAGAGCGATTCACTCGTAATGAATAGGTCGTCGGTTCGATTCCGACAGGCGGCTCCGCAGACCCCCTGTTCGCAGGGGGTTTTCTGTTTCCCCGGAACGGCGTTCGCGCCCCTGAATCGGCCCCCGTAGCAGGCTCCGTAGCAAGCCCGCGAAATGCCGCCGCGCCCGGCCGGTCTCGCCCGCGCCCCCGCTGGACGCGACCGTTTCCGTGCCCGCGCCGCCTTCGCGGCCCCCGCAGGGAACCGAGGGGGCTTCGCGATGGCGGACTCGCAGTGCGACATTTCGGCCTCGCGCGTCGATACTCTGGGCGCCACCGGCCGCCTCCGCGCACCCGGCTCCCGGCCCCATGCTGGACATATGGTCGCATTCGGGAGTTTTGCGCTGAAACGTCACCGGGATGAAACAGTCACAGTGCTCTTGTTTTCACAATGTTCACGCCATCCAGTATTAAACAACAAAAACATGAGGAACACTATGGACTTGCATAGACAGGGTGAGTAACATCTGCCCTCGGAATAGACGACACATTTAAGGAAAGGGCGTCATGAATACCGCAGATGCACCAGCGATGTCGGCCTACGACCGGATCGGCGGCGCCCCCGCCGTCACCGAGGCCGTCGAGCGGTTCTACCGCCGCCTCCTCGCCGACGACGAGCTCTCGGGCTTCTTCACCGACACCGACCTCCCCCGCCTCAAGCGCCACCAGGTCGCCCTCATCTCCCAGGTCCTCGACGGCCCCAAGGCATACGGCGGCCGCGAGCTCGCCGAAGCCCACCGCGGCATGGAGATCACCCCCGGCCAGTACAAGGCCGTCGGCGTGCACCTCACCACCGTCCTCGAAGAACTCGACGTCCCCCGCGACATCATCGACTCGGTCGAGCAGGTCCTCGCCTCGGTCGCCCCGGACATCATCGAAGCCTGACCCCGCACACATGATCAACGCCGACAGGCTGAAGAAGAACTGGAGTCTGGTCGCCGCCAACGGCGAGCAGGTGCCCCTGTACTTCTACTCCACGCTCTTCCTCACCCATCCCGAAGTGCGCGACATGTTCCCCATGAACATGGCCGGGCAGCGCGACAAGCTCGTGGCCGCGCTGGGAACCGTGGTCAGCAACGTCGACACCCTCGACCGGGTCGTCCCCCATCTCAAGCAGCTCGGCCGCGACCACCGCAAGTTCGGCGCGCTCCGCGACCACTACCCGGCCGTCGGCCAGGCCCTGCTGTCCACGCTCGAATATTTCAGCGGCCCGCACTGGACCCCCGCGGTCGCCGCCGACTGGGCCGCGGCCTACGACCTGGTCGCTCAGGTCATGGCCGACGCCGCCGACGAGGCCGCGCACCGCAGCCCCGCCTGGTGGGAGGCCGAGGTCCTCGCGCACGACCGCCGCGACCTCGACACCGCCGTCATCACCATCGGCACGTCGCCCCGCCTCGAATACCATCCCGGGCAGTCGGTCACCCTCTGCACGAACTGGCGGCCGCGCGTCTGGCGCTACTACACGCCCGCGAACGCGCCGCGGGCCGACGGCACCATCGACCTCCACGTCCGCGCCGTCGACGGCGGCCAGGTGTCGACGGCGCTGGTCACCCTCGTCCAGCCCGGCGACCGGCTCCGCGTGGGGCCGGCCGTCGGGACCGGCCTGGTCATGCACCGGGACGCCGCCCCGCGCCCGGTCGTCATGCTCGCCGGGGGCACCGGGCTGGCGCCCATGAAGGCCCTCGTCGAGCAGATCGCCGCGTCGCCGCGCCCGGTCGCCCTGTACTGGGGCGCCCGCACCGCGACCGCCCTGTACGACCTGGAGGAGATGCGGGCGCTGGCCGCCAAGTACGACTGGCTCGACTTCACGCCGTGCGCCGACGAGGACCTCTTCGGCCACGGGGCCCGCTCCGGCACCCCCGCGGAGCTCTCCCTTGCCCACGGGCGTTGCACCGGCGCCGAAATCTACCTGTGCGGCCCGTCCGGGATGGTGGAGGCGAGCCGCAAGATGCTCGCCGACTCCGGTGTCCCGGCCGGCGCCATCCACTACGAGTCCTTGGGTGAGTGAGAGGACCTATGACCATGTACACCTACCGCTCGTCCGGCCCGAGAGTGACCGCCGGACAGGTCAACAAGGCCAGGTTCTCCATGACGAGCCTGACGCGCCGCGGCTACCAGCCCGACGAGGTCCACCGGTTCCTGGAGAAGATCGCCGACGAGCTGGCAAGCCGCGACCAGCGCGAGGCCGCCCTCCAGGCCGACGCCGACAAACTCCGCGAGGCGCTGCGGTCCTGGCAGTCGCAGCAGAGCGACAAACGGCTCCAGGAGACGGCGAAGACGCCCACCTCGGACGCGGTCATGCTCGTCGCGCGGGCCCAGCAGCAGGCGGAGAGCTACGTCGACCAGGCCCAGAACTACTCCCGGCAGATCATCGGCCAGGCCCGCGAGCAGGCCGCCGAGCTCATGCGCCGCACCCAGGAGAAGGCCCAGGTCGAGGCCGACCGGGCCGTCGCCGAGTACCGGGACCAGAACCTCGGCCGCGCCGACCGCGAGGCCGAGGACCGCATCAGGCAGATGGTCAAGGCCCGCAGCTTCCTCGAAGCGGTGGAGGTCGCCGAGGAGCAGCTGCGGATGACGCGGCAGCGCCTGGAGGCCGAGGTCGCCAAGCTCATGCCGAACTGACCGGGCCCGCCCCGCCGCCTCGGACCGGCCCCGGCCCGGGGCGGCGACGCCGTCCGTGTGCCGTTCGCGGCAACCGGGCCGGTCGCGCCGCGGCATGTCGGAGCCGCCCCGTATCGTGGCTCCAAGGCAGAAACGGAGCCGCGGACACGGCTCCGGCAAGCATCACCGTGGCGCAGAGCTGGAGGAAGCCGTGGCACTCGCGCTGTACCGCAAATACCGGCCGCAGACCTTCGCCGAAGTCGTCGGCCAGGAGCACGTCACCGAGCCGCTCATCAACGCGATCAGCGCCGGGCGCCTGAACCACGCCTATCTCTTCTCGGGGCCGCGGGGCTGCGGCAAGACCTCTTCGGCGCGCATCCTGGCCCGCTCCCTCAACTGCGCGGCCGGGCCCACGCCCGAGCCGTGCGGTGAGTGCAACTCCTGCCGCGCCCTGGCGGCGGCCGGGCACGGCTCGGTCGACGTCATCGAGATCGACGCGGCCTCCCACGGCGGCGTCGACGACGCCCGCGAGCTGCGCGAGCGCGCCGTCTTCGCGCCGGTGGAGTCGCGCTACAAGATCTACATCATCGACGAGGCCCACATGGTCACGGCGCAGGGCTTCAACGCCCTGCTCAAGCTCGTCGAGGAGCCGCCGTCCTACGTCCTGTTCATCTTCGCCACCACCGAGCCGGACAAGGTGCTGCCGACGATCCGCTCGCGCACCCACCACTACCCGTTCCGGCTCATCCCGCCGCCGTCCATGCGCGAGCTGTGCAAGCGGCTGTGCGAGGAGGAGGGCGCGAAGGTCGCCGAGGACGTCTACCCGCTCGTGGTGCGCGCGGGCGGCGGCTCGGCCCGCGACACGCTCTCGGTGCTCGACCAGCTCATCGCCGGCTCCGGCGAGGAGGGGGTCACCTACGAGCGGGCCGCGGCGCTGCTGGGCGTCACCGACGGCGGGCTGCTCGACGAGATGTGCGAGGCGTTCGCCGCCGCCGACGGCGCGGCGGTCATGGAGGTCGTCGAGCGCGTCGTGGAGGGCGGGCACGATCCGCGCCGCTTCGCCGGGGACCTGCTGGAGCGGCTGCGGGACCTCATCGTCATCAACCAGGTGCAGGACGCGGCCTCCAGCGGCCTGATCGACGCCCCGGCCGACCAGCTCTCGCGCATGACCAGCCAGGCGACCCGCATGGGCACGTCGACGCTGACGCGCATGGCCGAGGTCGTCGCCGGCGGCCTGGCGGGGATGCGGGGGGCCACCGCGCCCCGGCTGCTGCTCGAACTCGCCTGCGTGCGGGCGATCCTGCCCGGCTCCGACGAGTCGATGGCGGGGCTCTTGCAACGGCTGGAGGCGGTGGAGATGCGCGGCGCGAACGCCGTCGCGGCCCCGGTCCCGGCCGCGCCGCCGGTGCGACCGGCCGCGCCCGCGCCTGAGCCCGCGCGCCCGGCCGAGCGGCCCGCCGAGCCCCCGGCTCCGGCCGCGGTCGCCGAGCCCGCTCCCGCCGCGGCCCCCGCGCCCGAACCGGAACCGCGGGTCGCGCCGCCCGCGCCGGAGCCCGCGGGCGAGGGCGTCACCGCCGCCTCGATCCGCCGCCAGTGGGACCGGATCATGATGGCGATGAAGGACCGCAAGCGCACCACCGCCGCGATCCTCTCCGAGGCCACGGTCGCCGACGCGGCCGACGGCGAGGTGGTGCTGGTCTTCAAGCACGCCTTCCACGCCGGGGCGCTCCAGAAGGAGCCCGCCTACGGCACGGTCGTGGAGGTCTTCAACGAGGTCCTCGGCGGCACGTGGCGGGTCCGCTGCGAAGTGGGGGAGGCGTCGCAGACGCCGAGGACGTCCCCAAAAGCCCAGGCGGCCCCGCCACCTAGGCAGCGGCCGCAGGCGCCGTCGTTCGAGGAGCCGCCGCCCGACGACTACGACGAGCCCTCGCCTGACGACCCGGTGGCCCCCGGCTCCTTCGGCACCAGCGAGGAGCAGGCGGTCAAGCTGCTCGCGCAGGCGTTCGGGGCGAAGCAGATCCGGAGCCACTAAACTCGACGCACCACCCACGACACGACGTTCAAGGAAGTGATGCACATGTTCCCCGGTGGCGGAGACATGCAGAAGCTGCTGCAGCAGGCCCAGCAGATGCAGGCCGACTACATGCAGGCGCAGCAGGAGCTGGCCTCGGCCGAGGTCACCGCCTCGTCCGGCGGCGGCCTGGTGAGCGCGACGGTGACCGGCGACGGCGAGCTCAAGTCGGTCAAGATCGACCCGAAGGCCGTCGACCCCGAGGACGTCGAGACCCTCGAAGACCTCGTGATCGCCGCGGTGCAGGCGGCCACGGAGGACGCCAAGCGCATGGCCGCGCAGAAGATGGGCCCGCTGGGCGACGCCCTGGGCGGCATGGGCCTGCCCGGCATGTGACGGGGCCGGCCGGTCCCGTTCCCCGCGGGTCGCATCCGCGGGGTTGAGTTTTTCGCAGGTGGAAGAAGGAGAACCGTGTACGACGGCGCGTTGGGCGACCTCATCGAGGAGTTGGGGCAGCTTCCGGGCATCGGCCCGAAGAGCGCGCAGCGCCTCGCCTTCCACCTGCTGGCGGCCGAGAAGACCGAGGTCGAGCGGCTGGTCTCGGCGCTGCACCGGGTCAAGGAGCAGGTGCGGTTCTGCGACGTGTGCGGCAACGTCTCCGAGTCCGACCGGTGCGGCATCTGCCGCGACCAGCGCCGCAGCGACGAGCTCATCTGCGTGGTCGAGGAGCCCAAGGACGTGGTCGCCGTCGAGCGGACCGGGGAGTTCCGGGGCCGCTACCACGTCCTGGGCGGCGCGATCAATCCGCTGGAGGGCGTGGGGCCGGACGATCTGCGCATCCGTTCGCTGATGACGCGGCTCCAGAGCGGGGAGACCAAGGAGCTCATCCTCGCCACGGACCCCAACACCGAGGGCGAGGCCACCGCGACGTACCTGGCGATGCTGGTCAAGCCGATGGGGTTCAAGGTGACGCGGTTGGCGAGCGGGCTGCCGGTGGGCGGCGATCTGGAGTACGCCGACGAGGTCACCCTCGGCAGGGCGTTCTCGGGCCGCCGCGACGTCGACTAGCGGGCCGCCCGCCCCGGAGGCGGGGCCGTCCGCGCGGGCTCACCGCTGTGCCTGGTCTTCTTGTCCGCCTTGGTCTTCCTGTTCGCCGGGGCGGTGGATGCGGACGCGGGTGATGGCGTTGCCCCTGATCGCGGTCACCTCGAAGTCCCAGCCCGAGACGTGCACGACGTCGCCGGGCCGCTTGGGGAGGCGGCCGAGCGCGGCGAGCACGAGTCCCGCGATCGTGGTGTAGTGCCCCTCGGGCATGCGGGCCGGTTCGATCTCCAGGTCCACCAAGTCGTGGACGGGGAACGTCCCCGGCAGGACCACCGATCCGTCGGCGGCGCGGCGCACCGGGATCAGGTCGCGGTCGGTCTCGTCGTAGATCTCGCCGACCACCTCCTCCAGGAGGTCTTCGAGGGTCACGATGCCCTCGATGCCGCCGTGCTCGTCCACGACGACGGCGAGCTGTTCGTGCTCGGTCTTGAAGCGCTGGAGGGCGTCCGAAACGCGCAGCGACTCGGGGAACATCACGGCCGGGCGCAGTGACCGCGCCGGGGGCCGGTCGTCGTCGAGCAGGTCGCGCAGGTGGACCACGCCGATGACGTCGTCCAGGCCGCCTTCGCCGGTCACCGGGGCCCGCGAGTGCCCCGAGGCGGCCAGGGCCGCCCGCGCCGAGGCCGCGTCCATGCCCGCGTCCAGTGTGAACACCAGGCGGCGGGGCACGAGGACTTCGCGGAGGCGGCGGGCGTGGATCTCCAGCGCGCCCGCGATGATCTCGCGCTGCTCGGGGTTGAGCGCGCGCTGCCCGGCGACCAGTTCGCGCAGCTCTTCGGGGCTCATCTGATCGGGGTCGGCCTCGGGCTTGCCGCCGAAGACGCGCACGACGACGTTGGTGGAGGCGCTCAGCAGCCACACCACCGGCCGCGAGACCGTCGAGATGACGTTGAGGGGCTTGGCGGCCAGCAGCGCCCACCGCATGGAGTACTGCATGCCGAGGCGTTTGGGGGCCAGCTCGCCGAAGACGAGGGTCACGAAGGTGAGCGCCACGGTGATGAGGGCGACGGCGGCGGGCTGGGCGGCGCCGCCGAGGAACTCCAGGGCCGGGACGACCGGTTCGGCCAGGGAGACGGCGGCGGTGGCCGAGGCGAGGAACCCGGCGAGGGTGATGCCGATCTGGATGGTGGCGAGGAACCGGTTGGGGTCGCGTGCGAGTTTCACGAGCGTGCGCGCGCCGGAGCCCTGCTGGCGCTCCAGGGCGCGCAGCTGCCCTTCGCGCAGGGACACGAGCGCCATCTCGCTGCCGGCGAAGAGCGCGTTCAGGACCACGAGCAGGAAGACCAGCGCGAGATTGAAACCGTAGCCGCTCATGATGTCCGCCTTCCGGATTCGGTCGTCTGGGGTCGAACGTTACCTGTCGGGGCGAAGCGGCACCGGTCGACGCGGCAGGCGGCGGCGCCGCGGGGGTTCGGCTCCTCCTTTGAGGATTTCCCTCCCCGCTGCGGCGGCGCCCGCGCCCCGCCGGGCTGCTTTTCGGGATGCTTTGTGCTGCAACGCTTTCCGTTCAAAGTGAAGGTTGCGTGTAATTGGTAACAATAGTTGCCGAAATGATCACGTTTGCATAACGCTCAATAGTGGTCCAACTCACCTTGACCTACGCTGTGAGGTACCTCCGAATACCCAACGAATGACGGGTGAATACCTTATGCGCACGTCTCGACCATCGATCGCCAGGCGCGCCCTCGGCGCCTCCGCGAGCGCGCTCATAGCGCTCGGCCTGTTCACCGCCTGCGGCAGCGACGGCGGCGACTCCGACGGGAGCACCAACACCGCCGAGGACTTCAACTTCGAATGCCCCGAGCGCGAGGACGTCGAACGCGCCCCGGACGAGGCCGCGAACGAGGACACCCCCTTCGTGTTCGGCAGCCCCGGCGACCCGACCTCCATGGACCCGGTCTTCGCCTCCGACGGCGAGACCTTCCGCGTCACCCGCCAGGTCTTCGACACCCTCCTGGTCCACGACTGCACCGAGATCGTCCCCGGCCTGGCCGAGAGCTACGAGCAGAACGACGACGGCACCGAGTGGACCTTCCAGCTGCGCGACGGCGTGACCTTCCACGACGGCACCGCGCTCGACGGCGCCGCCGTGTGCGCCAACTTCGACCGCTGGTACAACTTCACCGGCGGCTACCAGTCGCCGAACTACACGTACTACTACTCGAACTTCTTCGGCGGCTTCGCCGAGAACGACCCGAACGTGGGCATCGAGGCCGACGCCAACTACGCCGGCTGCGAGTCCGACGGGCTCACCGCCACGGTCAAGATCCACGAGTACACCGCGAACTTCCCCGGCGCCTTCTCGATGGCGACCACCGCGATCGTCAGCCCCGCCTCGCTTGAGCAGATCACCGACGACGAGGTCGTCACCGCCGACGACCCGCTCCCGGCCTACACCCAGACCGCCGGCGTCCTCGCCGGCACCGGGCCGTACCAGCTCGTCGAGTGGGACCACGGCGAGCAGGCCGTCACCCTGGAGCGCTACGACGGCTACTGGGGCGAGGCCGCGAAGATCAAGACCCTGATCTTCCGCACCATCTCCGACGAGACCGCCCGCCGCCAGGCCCTCGAAGCCGGCGACATCCACGGCTACGACCTGGTCGCGCCCGCCGACGTCATGCCCTTGCAGGAGGCCGGCTTCCAGGTGCCGACCCGAGGCGTGTTCAACATCCTCTACATGTCCTACAACCAGGTCGACCCGCAGCTCCAGGACCACACCGTCCGCGAAGCGCTCTCCTACGCGGTCGACCGGCAGCGCATCGTCGACTCGGTCCTCCCGCCGGGCGGCACCGTCGCCACGCAGTTCATGCCGCCGAGCCTCGAAGGCTGGTCCGAGGACGTCGCCCAGTACGAGCACGACCCGGCCAAGGCCGAAGAGCTCCTCGCCGAAGCCGGACAAGAGGACCTGAGCCTCAAGTTCTGCTACCCGACCGACGTCTCGCGGCCCTACATGCCGGCGCCGAAGGACATCTTCGACATCATCGCCTCCGACCTGGAGGCCGCGGGCGTCACCGTCGAGGCCGCGCCGATCAGCTGGGTCGAGTACATCCCGGCCACCCGCAGCGGCGAGTGCCCGCTGTACCTGCTCGGCTGGACCGGCGACTTCAACGAGGCGTACAACTTCCTCGGCACCTGGTTCGCCACCGAGAGCACCGAATGGGGCTTCGACAACGAGGCGATCTTCGACGGCCTCGCCGAGGCCGCCGCCGAGCCGGACCCGGCCGTCCGCGCCGAGCACTGGACCGAGCTCAACGACCTGATCATGGAGGAGCTGCCAGGTCTGCCGATCTCGCACTCCCCGCCGTCGATCGCGTTCGCCCCGCAGGTGTACCCGATGGACGTCTCCCCGCTGACGCAGGAGGACTTCTCCAACGTGTACTTCGCCGCCGAGTAAACAGAACGAGTAGATAGCACAACATGCTGCGCTACACGGTCAAACGCCTCCTGCAGCTGGCGGTGGCGTTGCTGGGACTCACACTGCTGCTGTTCGCGTGGTTCAAGGCCCTCCCGGGCGGACCCGAGAACCGCATGCTTCCCGACAACGCCACCGACCAGCAGCGGGAGGCGCTGCGCCGGGCCCTGGGCCTGGACGAGCCGATCTGGACCCAGTACGGCGAGTTCCTCTCCCGCATCGTCCGCTTCGACTTCGGCTCCTCGCTGTCGAGCGGACGGCCCGTCGCCACCGAACTCGCCGACCGCCTCCCGGCCACGATCGAGCTGTCCCTGACGGCCATCGTGATCGCCATCGGCGTCGGCATCCCCCTCGGATACCTGGCCGCGCGCAAACGCGGCTCCTGGCTCGACCTGGGAGCCGTCTCCGGTTCGCTCATCGGCATCTGCATCCCGGTGTTCTTCCTGGCAGCGATGCTCAAGGTCGTCTTCGCCCAGAACCTGGGCTGGCTGCCGACCGCGTTCCGCCTCTCCCCGGGCACCGACTACACCGAGGTCACCGGCCTGCGGGTCCTGGACGGGATCGTCACCGGCGAGTTCGACGTCGCCTGGGACGCCGTCCTGCACCTGGTGCTCCCGGCCGTCGCGCTCGCCTCGATCCCGCTGGCGGTCATCACCCGCATCACCCGCGCCAGCGTCCTCGAAGTGGTCGGCGAGGACTACGTGCGCACCGCCGACGCCAAGGGCCTCAAGCCCGCCGTGATCCGCGGCCGCCATGTCATGAAGAACGCGATGCTCCCGGTGGTCACCGTCATCGGCCTGCTGCTGGGCAGCCTGTTCTCCGGCGCGGTCCTCACCGAGTCCGTCTTCGCCTTCGGCGGCGTCGGCTCGTTCGTCTACCAGGCCACCACCGAGCGCGACTATCCGGCGCTGATGGGCTTCATCCTCATCATCGCCGTGTTCTACGTCGTGCTCAACCTGATCGTGGACCTGTCCTACGGCTTCCTCGACCCGAGAGTGAGGGTGCGGTCATGACACTCGCCAAGATCGAGCGCCTCGACCGGCTCGTCGAGGCCGGAGCGCAGGCGCGGCACGCCGAGTCCGGTTCGCTGTGGCGCCAGTCGCTGCGGCGCATGAAACGCTCCCCGATGGCCATCAGCGGCGCGATCATCGTCGCCCTGTTCCTGCTCATCGCGATCCTGGGGCCGTGGATCGCCCCCTACCCGGCGACCGCGCAGTCCTGGGGCGACGAGGTCTTCCTCAACCGGAACGTCTTCCCCGGGCCCCGCGCCGAGAACTGGTTCGGCCTCGACCACCTGGGCCGCGACATGTTCTCCCGCATGATCGTCGGCGCCCGCCAGACCATGCTCGTCGGCGTCGTCGCCACCCTCATCGGCTTCGCCGCCGGGGCCGTGATCGGCGGCGTCGCCGCCGCCGCGGGCACCTTCGGCGGCCGGTGGGGCGAGCGGATCGAAGCGGTCATCATGCGCACCGTCGACATCGCCCTGGCGATCCCGATGCTGCTGCTGGCGCTCAGCGTCGCCGCCCTGCTCGGGCCGAGCCTGTCGACGGTCATGATCGCCGTCGGCGTCGCGCAGATCCCGATCTTCGCCAGGCTCCTGCGCGGCTCGATGCTCGCCCAGGCGCACTCGGACTACGTGCTGGCCGCGATCTCCCTCGGCGTCCCCAAGCGCCGCATCGTGCTCTCGCACATCTTCCCCAACTCGCTCGGCCCGGTGATCGTGCAGGCCACGCTCGTGCTCGCCACCGCGATCATCGAGGCGGCGGCACTGTCCTACCTGGGCCTGGGCAACCCCGACCCGGGCACCCCCGAGTGGGGCACCATGCTCGCCGATGCGCAGCGGTTCCTCTCGGGCGCACCGCAACTGGCGATCTACCCGGCGGTGGGCATCATCGTCACCGCGCTGGGCTTCACCCTCCTGGGCGAGGCCATGCGGGAATCGCTCGACCCGAGGCTGAGGAGGCAGTCCTAGTGGCACTGCTCGAAGTAGAGGACCTGCGGATCGCGTTCGGCGACTCCACGGCCGTCGACGGCGTGGACTTCCACGTCGACGAGGGCCAGGTGGTGGGCCTGGTCGGCGAGTCGGGCTGCGGCAAGTCGGTGACGAGCCTGGCGATCATGGGGCTCCTGCCCCGCCAGAGCCAAGTTACGGCTCGCAAGCGTCGCCGTGGCGGCGTCAACGTCACCGGCAGGGCCCGGTTCGACGGCGTCGACCTGCTCTCGCTCCCGCGCGCGGACATGCGCCGACGCCGCGGCTCGGACCTGGCGATGGTCTTCCAGGACCCGCTCTCCAGCCTCAACCCCGTGGTCAAGATCGGCGTCCAGATCACCGAAGTGCTCGAACGCCACCGGGGCCTGCGCGGCGAGGCCGCCAGGAAGGAGGCCGAGCAGCTGCTCGACCGCGTCGGCATCCCCGACCCGCGCCGCCGCCTGGGGGAGTACCCGCACCAGCTCTCGGGCGGGATGCGCCAGCGCGTCCTCATCGCGATCGCCGTGGCGTGCGCGCCGCGGCTCCTCATCGCCGACGAGCCCACCACGGCGCTGGACGTGACGATCCAGGCGCAGATCCTCGAACTGCTCAAGGATCTGGTCGACGCCGAAGGCACGGCGCTGCTCATGATCACCCACGACCTGGGGGTCGTGGCCGGGCTGTGCGACGAGGTCAACGTCCTGTACTCGGGGCGCGTGGTCGAGTCGGCGCCCTCGCGGGACCTGTTCGCCCGCCCGACCCACCCGTACACGGTGGGCCTGCTGAACTCGATCCCGCGGCTGGACCTGCCGATCCACGAGCCGCTCAAACCGATCCGCGGCTCGATCGCGGACGTCATCCGCTGGAAGGACGGCTGCGCGTTCGCGCCCCGGTGCGACCGCGTGACCGAGGAGTGCGTGGACGGCGAGCCGCCGCTGATCGGCGCCGCCCACGCCCACCGCTGCGTCATGGCCGAGGAGATCGCATGAGCACCGACACCGCGACCGACGACACCGTCGGCGAGACCGCGAGCGAGCGCACGGCCCTGCTGGACGTGCGGGACGTGGAGGTCCACTTCCCGATCCGCCGGGGCGTGGTCGTCGAGCGCACCGTGGGGCACGTCAGGGCCGTCGACGGGGTGAGCCTGTCGATCGACGCGGGCCGCACCTACGGCCTGGTCGGCGAGTCCGGCTGCGGCAAGACCACGCTGGGGCGGGCCGTGCTGCGCCTGGAGGAGCCCACCGCCGGGACGGTGACCCTGGGGGGCACCGAGGTGACCGGGCTGCGGACTGAACGCCTGCGGCGCTTCCGCTCGAAGATGCAGATGGTCTTCCAGGACCCGCTCGGCTCGCTCAACCCGCGGCACAATGTGGAGATGCTGCTGGCCGAGCCGCTGAAGGTCCACGGCGTGGGCAGCAGGGCCGAGCGGCGCAAGCTCGCCGTGGAGACCCTGGACGCGGTGGGCCTGCCGGTCTCGGTGCTGGAGCGCTACCCGCACGAGTTCTCCGGCGGGCAGCGCCAGCGGCTGGGGATCGCCCGCGCGCTGATGCTGCGCCCGGACCTGATCGTGTGCGACGAGCCGGTGAGCGCCTTGGACGTGTCGATCCAGGCGCAGGTGATGAACCTGCTCGACGAGCTCCAGGACGAGTTCGGCCTGACCTATCTGGTGATCGCGCACGACCTCGCGGTGGTGCGGCACCTGTCGGACCGGGTCGGGGTGATGTACCTCGGCAAGCTGGTCGAGGAGGCCGACTCGGAGGCGATCTACGAGCACCCGCGGCACCCGTACACGAAGGCGCTGCTCTCGGCGGTCCCGCAGCCGGACCCGGAGGTGGAGGCGAACCGGGAGCGGATCATCCTGACCGGCGACCTGCCGTCCCCGGCGAACCCGCCCTCGGGCTGCCGCTTCCGCACCAGGTGCCCGTGGGCGCAGGAGGTGTGCGCCGAGCAGGAGCCGGAGTGGCGGGAGGCCGCGGACGGCCACAAGGTGGCGTGTCACTTCGATCTCTGATCGAGCAAGAGCACTGTGATCTGTGATCGAGCAAGAGCACTGCGACCTCTGACCGGACGGGGAGGCGCAGCGCTCTTCGCGGGCGAGCGCCCGACCGCCGGAGAACGCGGCGGGGGAGAATACCGCGACACCCGCCCGTCGAATGGGAGCCACCGTGACCCCTGAGCACCTCCGTGACGCCGCCGCCGTCGCCGCGATCTTCGGCTTCTTCGCGATGGCCTGGTTCGGCTGGGCGCAGGAGGCCCCGCCGCGCCGCTGGCTGTGGCCGCTGCGCGCCGGCTCGATCCTCGCCGGGCTGGTGTGCGTCGGCGGGGGCCTGCTGATGTGGCGGCACTGGTCGGACGGCACGGTCTTCGACGACCAGGTCGGCCCCGCCTTCGGCGTCATCGTCGGCATCGAGTTCGCCGCCGCCGGTCTCGGCGCGGGCCTGCTGGCCTGGCGCAAGCGCGCCGACCTCGTCTCGGCCTGGATCGCCTTCGTCGTCGGCGTCCACCTGTTCCCGGTCGCCGTCGTCCTGGAGATCCCCTCCGTGCACGTCACCGGCGCGCTGGTCACCGTCGCCTCGGTCGCGGCGGTGTTCATCGCCCGCGCCAAGCGGCTCGCGCCGAGCGCGGTCGTCGGCGCCCTGGTCGGCCCGATCCTGCTGGTCTCGGCCGCGCTGTCGCTGGTCGACGCCTTGACCCGGTAGGGCCGGATCGGTCAGGAATCGAGAAGCGGCCCCGCTCCGAGGACCGTAACGTGGCGGCATGGAGACGAACACCATGCTCTCGCTCGACGTCATCACGCTCGGAGCGCCCGAAGTGGAGGCCGCGCGCGACTTCTACGCCGAAGTCCTCTCGCCCGCCGTAGCCGACCACGGCCAGTGGGTCGACCTCGACTTGCAGGGGACGGGCCACCTCGGCCTGTCCGACGCCGCCGACCTGGCCGCCGAGGCGGTCGCCGAGGACGCCCCGTCGGGCTTCCGCGGCTTCATCGTCTCGTACGTCCTCAAGCAGCCCAGCGAAGTCGCGGCCGTGGTCGCCGCCGCGGGCGAGCACGGCGCGACGGTCCGCAAGCCCGCCAAGAAGGCGATGTTCGGCGCGTTCTCCGGCGCGTTCGAGGCGCCGGACGGCTCGCTGTGGAAGGTCTCGGCCCCGACCAAGAAGGACACCGGCCCGGCGGAGGAGCCCCCGGTGCCGACCGAGACGGCGGCGCTGCTCGGCGTCGACGAACCGAAGCGGTCCAAGGTCTTCTATGAGGCCCTGGGCATGACCGTCGACCGCGACTACGGCGACCAGTACGTCGACTTCGGCCCGCTCGCGGGCTCGTGCCGCCTCGGCCTGATGAAGCGCGGCGCGCTCGCCAGGGACGTCGGCGTCGACGCGGACGGCGAGGGCTTCCCCGGCGCGGTCTTCAACCGCACCGCCGACTCCCGCGCCGAGGTCGACGTGCTGATGGACCGCGCGGCGAACGCCGGGGGCCGGATCACCTCGCCCGCGACGGCGCAGGAGTGGGGCGGCTACTCGGGGCACTTCACCGACCCGGACGGCTTCCGCTGGAAGGTGGCCTGCGCGCGCTAGCGGCGCGGCCTCACTCCCAGACGGCCGTCTCGGGGTCGACGCCGTGGGCCGCGGCGTTCGCGAAGATCGCGTCCCGCAGCCACAGCGCCAGCCCCGGGGCCATCGCGTCGTAGTACCCGGCGAACTCGTCCTCGGCGATGTACTTGCGCCCCATGCACACGTGCATCGAGTGCGTGCAGTCGAAGTACGTCGCGATCTGCTCCCGGTGCCGCTCGGCCAGGTCCCTGGCCCGCTCGCATCCGGGGTCGAGACCGTCCCGCGCCGCCGCGGCGAGCTCGGCGTGCAGGGCGTCGGCGTCGGCCGCGTGCGCCTTCCACTCCAGCGGCGTCTTCGCGGCGGCCCGCTCGGCGTACTGCCGCCACTGCGCGGTCCCGCCCCAGCGCTCCCGGGCCTCCTCGCCCCACTCGGGCCGCCAGCCGTCGCCGAAGATCTCGACCTGCTCGCGCGGCGTGAGCAGGAGGCCGCGGCGCGAGGCCTCCAGGAGGCGGTCGACGGCGCCGACCATGTGCTCCAGGCGGCCGATGCGCTCGCGGAGCTGCGTGCGCTGCCGCCGCAGGTGCTCGACGGCGTCGACGTCCGGGTCGTCGAGGAGCCTGCCGATCTCGGCGAGCTCGAACCCCAGTTCGCGGTAGACCAGCACCCGGTGCACCCGGGCGATGTCCGCGCCGGAGTACACCCGGTACCCGGCGGCGGTGCGTTCGCTGGGGCGGACGAGGCCGACCTCGTCCCAGTGGTGCAGGGTCTTCACGCTGACGCCGACCAGCGCCGCGGCCCGGCCGACGGTGAGCCCTTCGGCCCGGCCGCCTGCGCGGCTGTCGGTACGGTCCTCTGAACGCTGGGCGCGGCCGTCCGCCGGGCGGTCCGAGGCGATCGGTTCGTTCGCGGACATGAGGCCATTGTCGCGCCTCTCGGCGGTGAGGACCGCGCGGTTCGTCATACGAAGTCGAGGCCGATCTCGCGCATGGAGTCGGCCTTCTCGCCGCTGCGGTCGAGCGGCCGGGCGGCCGTCATGACGATCCGCGCGCCCTCCGGGGTGGTGACGGTGACGTCGACGGTGTTCCACGGCGTCTCGGCCGGCCCGGCGACCGAGCCGGGAAGCAGTTCCTCGCAGCGGGCCGCGATGGGCTCGGTCTCGTTGAGGACGCAGGAGAAGCTGACGCTCATCGGCGCGGCTTCGGCGCGCTCGCCGGGCACCAGGAGGACGTCCTGGAAGGCCCAGCGGCGCAGGTGCGTGACCTGGTCGGGGATGGAGAACAGGTCGATGAAGCCGAGCCCGCGCATCCAGAAGTCCTTCGACGCGGCGAAGTCGGCGGTGGGGATGTTGACGAACATCGGCATGGGGTAGATCTCGCGGTACGGCTCGGGCGCGATCGCGTCGGGGCCGGGCATCGGCACGGGGCTGGTGTATTCGCTCATGCCCCGATCCTGAAACCTCCGGTCGCGTCAGGGTCAAGGCCGAACGAGCAGCGGCTGAAGTGACCCTGGACACTCCGGCGGCGCGCCTGTCGGGGGGTGCGGGCCGGTCGGTCTCCACCTTGATCGACCGGCCCGCGGTCCTCGTCTGCGGGCCTGGGGTTGCCGTGCGAGGACTCAGGGCGGGTGCGGCGGCGCAGCGGGAGGTGCTGTAGGGCCGTGAACGACGACAACGGTCGGCCCGCCGCCGCACCCGGGTCTGTTTCACCGAGCGATGACCTTGCGGGCCTGCGCCTCGATCCACGGACACCACTCGTCACCGTTCCAGGCACCGTGCCAACGCGGCTCGGCACCGGGGGTGTCGGTGAAGGCGCATACGGGGCTCGGGCCGTTGCCGTCCGAGCACAGGATGCGGTACCGGTCGGGGTCGGCGCCGATGCGGAAGAGGGTGAAGATGGCCGGGCCGCGGCGGAACTCGCCGAGGTAGGCCCCTTCGGGTTCGGCCGGCTCTGGTTCGGGTGTGTCGGGTCGTTCAGCCATTGCAGACCCGCACCCTGCCCACGGCGGCCTTGGTGCCGTTGTAGAACACCATGAACGCCTCGGCCTCGCACCACTGCCGCCACTCCTCGGAGGCGGTGATCCAGCCCGGCCCCCACGTGGCCTTCAGCGCACCCGAGTTCAGTCCCGAGACGACCAGGACGATTTCGGACACGCTTCCGGCGACGCAGACTTGGAACGAGTCCGGCACGTCCCCGGAGGAGGCTCGGACCGAGAATACGCGAGCGCCATCTGAGAACGTTCCGCGTTCAATTGAGTCCGGTATGGATGTTCTGGTCATTTCCGTATCCCCACCTCGATGCGATCGGTCCGCAATTAAACCGCGGGGGGAGAGGTGCCGGAAGTCGCCTGTCGACTTTCCGACAGGACGACTTCCGGGTCTTCCCCACCAGCGTCGAGCCATATGGCGATGCTCGCGCTGAACTCAATCTAAGCGGCGTTTTCGCAGGTAGCAAGGGGGGTAAGGCGGTACTTCATTGGGGAGTGACGCCACCCAAGATCTTGAGCCAAAAAATTTGGCCAAAACCTTTGGGTCCACTTGCCATAGAAGGGAAGTGGGGGTTTTGCAAGTTGCCGTCACATGTAATCATGTGTGTCCATCAGCAGCTTTCCCACCGAATGCGGGGTATCTCTCATGGCGCGACAGTCGTTGGCGGACTGGTATGTCCGGGCCGAACTCATCGACCGCATGGACGCACATGGTGCATCGGACACGGAAGTGGCCGCGCACCTGGACTACTCACCGCAGACGATCGCGAACTGGCGCAAGGGTTCGGGCCAGCCGACCGTGGGCGACGCACGAGAGTTCTTCGCGCATTACGGCAACGGCGACGAGGAAGCGATGCTGTACATGCAGCAGGTCGTGCGCAACAAGAAGGCCGACCTGCGAGTCCTGGAGGCCGACGCTCGATTCAACGCCCTGATGCTTGCGAAGGGGGAGCTGCATTACCGGGAGATCTTCAAGTGGGAACCGCAGGTGCTTCCTGGCGTTGTGCAGACGCGGGAATTCCATTTCCAGGTCTTGCAACCGGTCGAGGGCACCACCGATGAGGTGGCCAATTTCGGCTGGGATTTCAAGGAACGGCGAGTGCGCGGCATCCTTGAGCGCACCGACCAATACAAGATGAACATTCTCATTGGGGAGGCCGCGCTCCTGTGGTTGCGTGGGATGCCCCATGAAGGACGCCTTGCGCAACTCGAACACCTCCGTAAATGCAACAGCCGCCCAGGATGGGAGCTCCGAATCATGGACAAACCGCAGCTGCTCGGGGGTAACTTCGAGATCTTCACGCCGAACGGCAATGTGACCGCAGGCCCAGCGTTCGTGTTCACCGAGACACACGATCGGAGCTGGTGTGTGGAGGAGCCAGGGCGGGTGGGGTTGTACCATGAGGCGATCAAGCCGGACTGGCTTCGTGCGACACCTCTGGAGGAATATCTCAATGCAGAGCGCGACCGCTTGGCGTAAGAGCACCCGCAGCAGCGGCACCAACTCCAGCAACTGCGTCGAGTGCCGCCAGACCTGGCGCAAGAGCACCTACAGCAGCGGCACCGACAGCACGAACTGCGTCGAGGCCCGCACCGCATCCACTGGTTTCCAGGTCCGTGACTCGAAGCTCGGCCACGATTCGCCGGTCTTCGATCTGGCCGCCGACGACTTCACGAGCCTGCTCCGCGCGGCAAGCGCAGGCTAACGGCTCCATAGACACCACGGGCTCCGACCGCCGAGCGGTCGGGGCCCGTTTCGGTGCTTCCCAATCTCTTAGCGTTCGATGAAGTGCCGGTGCGTGGCCTGGTGGGAGACGCCGAAGGTCGGCGGCAGGCATCGCCAGGCACAGCCGGTGGTCAGCACGAACGCGACCGCCGCGAACACTTGCCGGTCATCGGCCGGGGGTGCCGCCGCCCTGCGCGCGCTTCGGCGAGGCCCGGATCATCGGCAACCGTGGGATCCCACGGAGCGGACTCAAGCGGAGACCCTACCCTCAAGGGCATGTTCACCACCGCTGATCGCGAGCGACTGCGCGAGGAACTGATCGATACGGCGCGAAATGACGAGGAAGTCATCGGAGCCGCACTGGTGGGCTCGGCCGCCACCGGCCGCGAGGACGCCTGGTCTGACATCGACCTGATGCTCCAGACCCGGGACGGGACCGACCCGAGCGATGTCGCCGAACGCTGGACCGCGGACTTCTACACCAGGCATGGTGCCGTTCACCACCTCGACATCCTGGCCGGTGGCGTCCTCTACCGTGTGTTCCTGCTCGATTCCTCCCTCCAGGTCGACGTGTCCTTCTGGCCCCACGACCAGTTCCGCGCCACCGAACCCGGTTTCAAGGCCGTATTCGGTACCCCGAACCCGCCCACTGAACCGAATGCGCCCGACCCGGCCCGAATGATCGGTATGAGCTGGCTCTATGCCCTGCATGCCCGATCGGCCATTGCGCGGGAACGCCATTGGCAGGCGAATATGATGCTCGATCACCTGCGCGACGAACTCCTCGCCCTCGCGTGCGTCCGCCTCGGACTGGACCACCACCACGGCCGCGAAGCCGACCGGCTACCGGCAAAGGTCCTCGGCGCCCTGCACCATGCGCGGGCAGTCTCGGTCGATCGCGGGGAACTCATCCGATCGAAGATCGCACTGCTCGACTGCTTCGCCGCCGAAGTCGCGCTCCATGACCAGGCATTGGCCGACCGGCTGCGGCCCGCGCTCGACCACCTCGCCAACTGAGACACGCTTTTAGCAGTCGTGCGGCAAATGGGGGAGGCGCTGAAGGGCGTGCGGTTGTACCTTGAGTCGATCAGGCCGAATCGGCTTCGTGCGGCACCGTTGAAGGAGTATCGCGATGCAGAGCGCGACCGCTTGGCGTAAGAGCACCCGCAGCACCGGCACGAACAACACGAACTGTGTCGAGTGCCGTCAGACCTGGCGCAAGAGCAGCTACAGCAGCGGCACCGACAACACGAACTGCGTGGAGGCCCGGACCGCTTCCACCGGCTTCCAAGTCCGAGACTCGAAACTCGGCCACGAGTCCCCGATCTTCGACCTCGCCGCCGACGACTTCACGAGCCTGCTCCGCGCGGCAAACGCAAGCTGACGGCAAAGCCGGTGAGACTAATGCGACCGCGCAGCGACTCGAAGCTGAAGCTGCGGTGATGGCCGTTCAGTTGAAGAGCCTGCTCGAAGAGACACGGCAGCAAATCGAGGCACTTCGGGGTTTAGGAGACGCACCGAGCGTCGGTCCAGGTATCGGCAGCTCAAGGCGACCCGGGACCGGCGGCTCGTCCACGGTCCCTCCGCTCGTGAAACAGCTGGCCGGCCGCCTACCGGTGTGGGACGAGGATGAGCCGACCAGCGCGTATGCCTACTCCGACGAGGACGGTGTCGAGACCGAGTTCCGCAGCGGCAAGGACGCGAGAGCGAAGGCCGGACTCAAACCTGGCTATGCGAACCGGTCATGCTGAGGCAAAGGCGGCTGCAGCGGTCCGTGAAGCCTCCGGCGATCAGCACGTGACAATGGCGATCGACGAGGAGCCCTGTCAAGGGGTGAAAGGCTGCGATGCGACGTTGCCCGACATCATTCCTGCGGGATCGAGCATCACCGTCTATCTGCGAGGCGGCGACAGCGTCTCGCTCTACCGCTATTGCCGGGGAAACGGGAGAGGAATCGAACATGGCCCGTAGCGTCCGCTGGGATGTCGACCAGGAGTCCCTGGCGACCCCCGAAGAAGCCGCCGCGTTCATCGATGAGCAGCTTGCGATGGTCAACCCGCACGACACTCACAGCGTGACCTTGTGGTTCGGCCCTGAAGGCTTCAAGCGCCGTGACATGCCCTTGCGCGTTGACCTGGACCCGGAGGCAGGGGCCGCCGCAGTCCGCTGGACGCCTGAGGGCCTTGTCGCGGTCGAACCGGGGTTCGAAGCCCGCGACATCATGGTCTGCGAGTCCTCCGACAAGGCGCTGGCGGCCATTCCGGCGTCACTCGCCTGCACCAGCGTCGCGACCGCCCGGCGGATCGCGGTCGACTACGTCCGTGAGGATGCGAGGCCGACCGGAATCGTCTGGCGACCCATCGAGGACCGTTGAGGCATTGCACGGACCTTCAACCCCGGCCGAGACCGGCGGCCCGCCGGTCAAGGACCCGATGGTTTCAGGACGTCCCCAGGCCACGTCTGCGCGGCGAACGGCCGGGCCGGTCCGAGCACCGATGATTCCCCGGCTCCGACGCCACACCCGTCCCGCGTGTCCACCGCCGCAAGGAAACAGGCAAGACCGAGACTCGGGAGACCGTCTACACCGTCACCGGCATGGCCGCCTTCCGCAACTTCGCGATCGGCGTCCTCGAGATCCTCGGCGCCATCGACACTGCCAATACGGTCATGTTGTCGTCTTCGTCAGGCAGGATTGCCGGTTGCTGAGGAACGGTCACTCCTCATCGCCGTCCCCCACGTCCCACACCAGTACACCCTCGTCGTCATCGTCCATGTCGGCCGGCCAGACCAGCGCGATCGGCGGGTTCATGCGTTCGGTGTATCCAGGAGGGTAGAGACCGAGCCCGTGGGCGTACTCGGCCAGTTCGCGACTGGTCAGCTCGTCGACACGTTCACGCAGTCGCCATTCGAGTTCGGCATCGTCGGTGACGCGCAGATGATCCCACCGGCCTTGTGCCTCAGTCATCTATCGCCTCTCCGGTGCCGACGTAGCGGCGCCTTGATCGCGACCCCTCTTTGTGAATGGTCCACACGTACAACTCGGTGTCAGCAGGGAGAATCTTCTCCAGGTTAGCGTCACACCGGTGGGGATCACCGGTTTCTTTACCGCAAGTTGGCACATTGAGGAACCCTCGCGCTGAAATTCGCCCCTGAGCGTTGCGGGGCCATCCTTCACGGCGAACGGCGTCAACGCATTCGCATAGCGATCGTTTGGAGGCGGTCGAGAGCAGCGGTGACCGCTGCGGCAAGGTCATCGATTGCAGGCACGGCATGGCTCCGTCCGGCAGGGGTCAACCTCGACGGTAAATCACCAGGCAGTTTCACACCAGTCCACTGTCGCATGACTGAAAGTGACCGGTCTGGTTCGACCGGTTTCCGGTGGGCACCTGAGCGGAAGACCTCCATGCCCGCGGGGGTCACCGCTGGTTCAGGTCGCTGCGAGTCGCCGTGTCCTCGTCGGCGCTGGGGTCTCGGCGGGCTCGGCGTCGAGCCTCGATGCCGCGAATGCACCGATCGAACATCCAGAGCACAGCGAGCGCGGGAACTCCGACCACGGCAGTGCCCGAGAATCCCCTGACGATCGCGTCGGACTCACCGTCGCCGGCAAGGTAGTAGCCGTACATCATCATGGCGCACACCGCAGCGGCCACGGCCCAAGGCTGTATCCAGCGCCATGCCGCGATCCAGAAGTCCATGCCCTCACGCTCCTCGCTCGACCACCTGAGCCACCCGAGGATTTCACACCGAGCGCACCAGCGGCGTCCTCACCGGACCCCGCACCGGCCTTCCCGCGGCTTCCGCCGCGAACTCCCCCTGAACCAGCCGCCGACCGCTCGCCGCTGGACGAAGGGCCGACGGGCCGGTCCGAGCACCGATGATTCCCCGGCTCCGAACCAGTCTCAACAGGTGTGGCTCACGGGACTGCCGGAGCCGTTGAGGAAGGAACCGATCATGAGAGTCATCGTCGCCGGGGCGGTCTACGTCGATCCGGAGGAGCGGGACCGTTTCGTCGAGGGCCACCGCGTCCTGGTCGAAGTGTCGCGCACGGCCCCGGGCTGCCTGGACCTGTCCATCTCGCCCGATTCGATGGAGGCCGACCGGGTGAACCTCTTCGAGTACTGGGATTCCGAAGAGGCGCTGGAAGCCTGGCGCGCGAGGGCGCCCCAGCCGACGACCGAGGTCGCCATCGACAGGGCCGAAGTTTCCAAGCACCGCATCGCGCATTCGGGGCCGCCCTTCGACTGAGGGCCGCGCCCGACCCCGAATCGCCCGTGGCCCGCTGGGGGCCGCCCCGCAGCGCGCTCAGTCGAGACAGAACTCGTTGCCCTCGATGTCCTGCATCACGATGCAGGACTCGTTCTCGCCGTCGGCGCGCATCGTCCGCACGTGCGACGCGCCGAGCGCGACCAGTCGCTCGCATTCGGCCTCCAGCGTGGCGAGGCGCTCCTCGCCCACGAGCCCGAGACCGGCCCGCACGTCGAGGTGCAGCCGGTTCTTGACCGCCTTGCCCTCGGGCACGCGCTGGAACAGCACGCGCGGGCCCGCCCCCGTGGGGTCGCTGCACGCGAAGTAGACCGTCCGCTCCTCGGGCGGCAGCGAGTTCTGGTGCTCCTCCCAGCCGTCGAAGCCCTCCGGGGGCGGCGGCAGGACGTACCCCAGCACCTCGCACCAGAAGGCGGCGAGTCGCACGGGGTCGGCGCAGTCGAAGGTCACCTGGACCTGCTTGACGGATGACATCGACGCACGATAACAGGGAGCGTTCCTCACCTCTCCCATCGGGTGGGACCGCATGGCTCCCAAGGCCCGCGCCGACCGGCCCGCCCCCCGCTCCCGGCGGGGCCGCGTTGACCCTGGAGACCCATGCGCCCCTGCCGCCGCGACGACCAGTGCGCTCGCGACGCCGCGCCGCCCGAAAACGAGTTTCGCGCCGGTGCCGCGACTGGTAGAACACCGGCATGGACACCGGAGGCATCGCCGTGGTCGGCGCGGGCATCGTGGGGGCGTCCCTGGCGTACCACCTGGCGGGGCGGGGCCGGCCCGTCACGCTGATCGAGGCGGGCCTGCCGGGCTCGGGCGCCACCGGCGCCTCGTTCGCCTGGATCGGACGGCCGCTCGTCAGCGACCTGCCCTCGGCGCCGCTGCGCCATCTCGCGCTCGACGAGTACCGGCGGCTGGAGGCGGAGCTCCCCGGACTGGCGATCCGCTGGACGGGCTCGGTCAGCTGGGACGGCGTCGTCGAGGACCCGGCGTCGCACACGCGCGAGGTGCGCGCGCTGGAGCCGAACCTGCTCGACCCCCCGGCCGTGGCCGTCCACCGCCCCGAGGACGCGGCCCTCGACCCGGTCGAGACCACCGGCCTCCTGGTCGCCGCCGCGCGCGAGCGGGGCGCGCGGGTGCTCACGGGGACACCGGCGACGGCCCTCGACCACCGGGCGGGCGCGGTGCGGGGCGTGCGGACGGCCGCCGGAGACGTCCCCGCCGCGACCGTCGTCCTGGCCGCCGGAACCGGCACGGCCGCCCTCTGCTCCGGGATGGGCGTCCGCCTGCCCGTGGCGTCCTCGCCCGCCGTCCTCGTCCGGCTGCGCGCGACGCCGCGCCTGGTCCGGACGATCGTCGCGACCCCGTCGCTGGAGGTCCGGCAGCTCGACGACGGCATGGTCCTGATCCCCATGACCTACGGCGGCGAGACCGACCGGGCCGCGCTGACGGCGACCGCCCGGCGCGTCCGCGACCGGTTCGCCGCCGCCTTCGCCGGGGCCGGCGACACGACGATCGTCTCGGCCGAGATCGGCCGACGCCCCATGCCGAGCGACGGGGAGCCGGTCATCGGCCGCCCGACCGGCACCCGGGGCCTGTACGTCAGCGTGATGCACTCGGCGGTCACGCTGGCCGCCGCGGCCGGTCGCCTCGCCGCCGACGAGATCCTCACCGGGCGGCCCGCGCCCGAACTCGCCGGTTGCCGACCGGACCGGTTCGACTGATCCACTTGCGAGCGCCCGGCCGCGGGGGCGGACGCCCTGCGCGAGTGCGGTCCCGGAGCCACGAGGAGCGGCCCGGCCGCCTGTGTCACTCGATGGCGGGACCGTCGATCGACGGGCGTGAAATATGCCTTTAAGTCCTTAAGATGTCCGATTGTCTGCGGTATCCATAGTCTGCGCCCGCGAGTGAAGCGGGAATCAGGATATTTAAGGACAACAATGCGAAAGATGATCGTTGCCGCATTCGCCGCCGCCGCCGTGCTCGGACTCGCGGCGGCTCCCGCGTCCGCCGCGGAGGGAGTGAACGAGGTCGTGGTGTTCAGCCATGAATTCGCTCCCCTGCGCGTGTACGAGGACCCCCAGGGCTGCCATGCGATGCCGGTCGGCGCGCACCAGTTGAACAACCAGACGGACAAGATGGTGACCGTCTACGGTGACCCGCTCTGCCTGACCCCGCAGATGCAAGTGCAGCCGGGCTACGGCACGCACGTCACGCCCGTCACGGGAAGTTTCTCGGCCGGTTAGCGCAGCGCCCGCCCAGAGCGCCCCGGACGACCGGCCCCGGCGGCGCAGCACGGCTCCATGAGCCCCGCGGGCTCCGCGACCGCCCGGCGGTCGCGGAGCCCGCGGCGCTCCGGTGCCCGCCGCACCGGCCCCGACACCCGACCGACCTGAGGAGACGGCCCGGTCTCCAAGGAGCACCGCCCGCGGACGGCCCCGGCCGCACCCCCAGGTCCTTTCCTACGAAAGGAAACACCATGAGAACGAACGCATGTCCCACCGCGCACGGAGCCCCACGGGTGCTCCGCGCGACGTCCCCCGCCGGAGGCCCGGCCCACACGACGCGGGAGGAGGACAAGTGACCAGGACATTCACACGCAAGCCCGCCACACTGGCATGGGCCACCGGCGCGGTCGCCGCGTTCCTCGGCGCACTGCTCGCCAACCCCACGACGGCCCTCGCCGATGAGACCGACCGGGCGGAGGCCGGGGAGCCCGCCGTCATCTCCCTCGGCGACAGCTTCATCTCCGGAGAGGCCGGCCGCTGGCAGGGCAACGGCAACACCTCGTGGGGCAGCCGGTACGGCACCGACCTCGCCGCGTACGACTGCAACCCGGCGGAGACCTCCTGCTCCTACGACGCGACCAGGGTCTACGGACCGTCCTACGCCAACGGGTGCAACCGCTCCACCGGAGCGGAGATCCACCACCTGAGCACCGTGCGCGTCGGCGGCGAGACCTTCGACATCGACGAGGGCAACCGCATCAACATCGCCTGCTCGGGCGCGACGACCGCCAACGTCCTCGACACCCCGTTCAAAGGCGAACGGCCGCAGATCGAGCAGCTCGCGCAGCACGCCGCCGCCAAAGACGTCAAACTCATCGTGCTGTCCATCGGCGGCAACGACATCGACTTCAGCGGCGCCATCGAGGACTGCGTCAAGGGCTTCAGCCTCCCGGTCGGCGGATGGCACTGCAACGAGCACCTGGCGCCGCAGATGCCGGGCCGGATCGACGCGATGAGCATCAAGGTGGAAGAGGTCCTGCGGGCCATCCACGGCACCATGGGCAATGCCGGATACGAGGAATCGGACTACCGCCTGGTCCTCCAGACCTACCCGTCGCCGATCCCCAGGGGAGCGGACAACCGCTACCCGGAGACCTACGCCCGGCTCACCACCGGCGGGTGCCCCTTCTTCAACGACGACTTGGACTGGGCGCGCGACACGCTCATACCCTCGCTCGCCAGGGCGCACGAGCAGTCGGCGGCGAACGTCGGCAACGTGGGCCTCCTCGACTTCCGGAACGCCTTCGACGGCCACGAGGTCTGCGCCAGGGGCGTCCAGCAGTCCGTCAGCGGCAACACGCTGACCAACCCGCTGCCCGAGGCCCAGAGCGAATGGGCCCGGTTCATCGTCTCGGGCTTCGCCCAGGGACAGCAGCAGGAGTCCATGCACCCGAACTTCTACGGGCAGCAGCACATGGGCCGGTGCCTGAACGACATGGCCGGGACCGGCGCGAACGCCTACGCCTGCACCAGCCAGACGTGAACCGGCCGCTTTAGTGAGGGGACCGACCCTCGGAACGCCGGAGGCCGGGCGGCAGTCGCCGCCCGGCCCCCGTTCGCGTCGGTGAGGGCTACAGGCCCTGCACGACCTCGCGCATCAGGTTCGCGGTCTCGCTCGGCGTCTTGCCGACCTTGACGCCCGCGGCCTCAAGGGCCTCCTTCTTGGCGTCGGCGGTCCCGGCCGAACCGGAGATGATGGCGCCCGCGTGGCCCATCGTCTTGCCGGGAGGCGCGGTGAAACCGGCGATGTAGGCCACGACCGGCTTGGTCACGTTCGCCTTGATGTACTCGGCGGCGCGCTCCTCGGCGTCGCCGCCGATCTCGCCGATCATGACGATCGCCTTGGTCTCGGGGTCGTTCTCGAACGCCTCCAGGCAGTCGATGTGCGTCGTCCCGATGACCGGGTCGCCGCCGATGCCGACCGAGGTCGAGAAGCCGATGTCGCGCAGCTCGTACATGAGCTGGTAGGTCAGCGTGCCCGACTTGGAGACCAGGCCGATCGGCCCCGAACCGGTGATGTCGGCCGGGGTGATGCCCGCGTTCGACTTGTCGGGGCTGGCGATGCCCGGGCAGTTCGGGCCCACGATGCGGGTCTTGCCGCCCTTGGACTCGGCGTGGTTCCAGAACGAGACCGAGTCGTGCACCGGGATGCCCTCGGTGATGACCACGACCAGGCCGATCTCGGCGTCGACCGCCTCGATGACGGCGGCCTTGCAGAACGCCGGGGGCACGAACACGACGGACGTGTCGGCGCCGGTCTCGGCCATGGCCTCCTGCACGGAGGCGAACACCGGCAGGCTCTGCCCGTCGAAGTCGACCTTCTGGCCGGCCTTGCGCGGGTTGACGCCGCCCACGATGTTCGTGCCGGCGCGCAGCATGCGGGCCGTGTGCCGGGAGCCCTCGGCACCGGTCATGCCCTGAACGATGACCTTGGAGTCCTTGGTGAGCCAGATAGCCATGGTCAGACCCCCGCCGCCGCAAGCTCGGCGACGCGCCGCGCCGCGCCATCCATTGTGTCCACCCGCTCGATCAGGTGGTTGCCCGCCGAGTCGAGGATGTGTCGACCCTCCTCGGCGTTGTTGCCGTCCAGTCGCACGACGAGCGGCTTGGTGACCGCCTCGCCGCGCTCGGCGAGCAGGGCCAGCGCCTGCACGATGCCGTTGGCCACCGCGTCGCAC